>DATKMK010000014.1:0-34244 GCA_035541895.1 Binatia bacterium
GCGAGCCGTTCGAGATCAGCGCGGACCGCGGCGGTCAGTTGCAGCCGCGCGGTCGAGCGCGTCACCGGTTGAGGCACGTGAGAGCGCAGTTCGGCGGCGACGATGGCGAGCGACGGTGCGGCGTTGAGTGCATGCGAGCGAGTGGAATTCATGAAGTGATCCTGTGGTGTGAGATCGACCATGCGGCTATCGATGCAGTGCGCCGGATTGGGCGTGGTCGAGTGAATCGGCAGCGACGAGCTGCTCGACGGTGAGGACGAAATCGCGCGGCGGGTAGGGCGCGCGCAGGAAAGCGTCTGCGCCCAGCCGCCGCGCGAAGCGTTCGGTTTCGGGTTCGGAGCGACTCGTCACGACCACGATGCGCGGATGTGTCCGCAGCGGCGGTCCCTCGAGGCGACCGCGCAATCGCCGGAGCAGCTCCCAGCCGTTCAAGCCCTGGGTGGAGAGATCCAAACTCATCACCACGACCGCGATCGTCGTGTCGGCGCGTTGCAAGACTTCGCACGCGTCGTGACCGTCGATGGCGGTGCACACCTTCATCCCACGCGATTCCAGCAGCGCTTGCGCGATGATGCGGGCGTTCACGTGATCGTCGACGATCAATACGGATTCGGTCATGGTTCTCCTCCGTCGGCTGCGTCGACCCGGATCGTTAGAACTTCACCACCGCGTCGAGTTGGATGCGCGCCAGCGTCGAATTGCCCGGCCGGGTGAGCGGCTGGCCCAGCGGGTTGGTGGCATCGTTGCGATCCAAAGCGTTGATCAGGTTGGCCTTCGCTGTGAGTTGCAGGCCGGGGAGCAGCACATAGTCCGTGCGGATCATGTTCGCGATGACGTTGCTGCTGCCCTTCTGGGTCTGCGTGGCATTCTGCAGCCGCGAGTAGTCGATGTCGCTGAAACTGAAGAGCGAGAAGACCGCGTCCTTCTCAACCCAGGCGTAAATGTAGGTGACGGCCCAGTCGCCCTGATTCTTGAGGTTGTTGTGGTACCAGTCCTTGCCGGAGCTGCCCACGCCCACGCCGGCATAGACGCCGGTGTTCTTGGTGTCCGCCAGCGAGTTGTAGGCCAAGTCGGCGAAAATACCCGCGGAGCGACCGCGGCCGAACAGATCGGCGAAGTTCAGCTCGGTGTTGGCGTTTATGATGTTGAAGCCGTTGGCGAAGCCCAGGATCTTCTGTTTCTTGGCGGAGTCCGGACTTGACAGCCGCACGGTATTGCTGTTGGCCAAGGAGGAGTTGTAGCTCGAGTTCGTGCCGTAGCACGCGTAGTTGGATGGCGGGTTCGCATTGGGCGAGCAGTTGCCGAAGGCGGCGTTGCCGCTCACTGGACTGAGAAACTTGGTCGCGATCTTGTTCACGTCGCCGTAGTTGTAGTCGCCGAACGCGAAGGTCCACTTGGCCGACTCGCTGAAGGCGGTGTCGGCAACCACCTGGCCGCCGGCGATCCATGGGTCGCCCGCGTTGGAGGTCTCGTCGATCACCCACTGCAACGCGTTGATCCTGAGCCCGCGGACGAAGTTCTCTCGCTGGTCGACGAGATACAGGGTTTCGGTCGCGCCCTCGGGGGAGACGTCATCGTCCCAGACCAATTCCGAGGTCTTGAAGGTGTTGACGCCGAATTTCCCGCCGGTGATGGAGAACCATCCCGGTTGGAGGCCGATGCTTTTGCCGGGCTTGAGGGTGATGTAGGCCCAGTCGAGATTGATCGACTTGCGATTGAAGGCATTCGAGAAGGTCTGGTTGGTGGAAATCGGGTCGTTGGCATCGCCGGTAGCCAGGCGGAACGTGCCCGAGACTTCGTTGCTCGGGTTGGCGGTGAGTCCGACGCGGGCGCGTACTCGTTCGCGGGTCCGGCCGGTGACGTCGTTTTCGTAGAAGCCCTCGCCGCGGACCCGAAAGTCGCCGAACGGGGTGATCGTGTTCAGCCAGGCCGGCAGTTTGGCCTTGAGCGCGTCGAGGCGCGACTCGTCCGCCGCGGCCTTCTGCTTCTCTTCTTCGCGGGCCTGTTGCAATTCGTCTTCGGTGATCAGACCCTTCTTGAGCAACACCTCCCCGAGATCCGTGGCGCGCGCGCGGCCGCCGCACAGTGCGGTGAACAGCGCGACTCCAATCAACACTTTCGTCTTCATGACACATGCCCTCCTCTCGGTGGCCACGAACGTGACCGCCCTTTCGCGTCGCCCCGTTCCGGCGGCTGCGACGGACTTGGCGCACCTCCGGTCAGTCCGGTCGGTGCAGCGAGGATTTCGATTGGCCTCCCGTTGACGGGTCGGCAGGGAAAGGGAAAGGGGTTAGGCGGCTGAGGGGCTAGGGGTTAAGGTCACGGAATGATCCTGCTCCGAACCTAACCCCACAACCCCGTAGCCCCTTAACCCCTTCCCTTTTGCAATCGTAGTTTCTCCGTGCGTTCCACCTGTACGACGACGCCGTCTTGAACGATCACAGTTACTTCACCGTAGCGCAGGCCGCTGAGCGCCTCGCGCACCCGCGCGAGTGCATGCGCGGTGTAGCTGTCGTCGGCGCGTGCGCTGCTCGATTGGGTTTCAATTGCTGGATCGGACATGGAAGCCTCCTGTTCAGATCGAGTAGTCCTGGACGAACACGCGCACGCGACGGGGGAAGACGAACACGTTGTCTCCCGGCTTCAGCTTGAGCCGTGCGTGCTGGTCCTGGCTGATTTCAACGTTGACGGTGACGCCGAAGTCCTTGGCCGTGGCTTCGACCTTGACCGCCGCCCCCGCGGCGTTCACGCGGACGACCTCGGCTTTGAGACTCGAATTGCCGCGCGGCAGCCGGTCGAGCTCGAGTTCGTGCGGTCGTACGTAGGCGGTGACGGGTTTCGACGGGTCGTGCGCCGAGCCCGGCTGCGCGAGGCCGAGCTGGGCGAAACCTTCGGCGACGCGGCCGTGAAACACGTTGACGTTGCCGAGGAAGTCCATCACAAACGCGTTCGCCGGATGGTCGAACACGTGTTCGGGACTGCCCTCCTGCTCGATGCGGCCGCGATTCATCACCACCACGCGATCGGAAACCTCGAACGCTTCTTCCTGATCGTGGGTGACGAAGACGCTGGTGACGTGAATCTCGTCGTGCAGCTTGCGCAGCCACTGCCGCAGCTCTTGGCGGACCTTGGCATCGAGCGCGCCGAAGGGTTCGTCGAGCAGCAGCACCTTCGGCTGCGCCGCCAGCGCGCGGGCCAACGCGACGCGTTGGCGTTGGCCGCCGGACAATTGCGACGGCGCTTGGCGACCCATCCCGTTGAGCTGCACCAGACGCAGGAGTTCGTGGACGCGCTCTTGGATCTTCGCTTCCGGCCAGCGGCGCACCCGCAGGCCGAAGGCGACATTCTCGAACACGTTCATGTGGCGGAACAAGGCGTAGTGCTGAAACACGAAGCCGACGTTGCGATCGCGCGCCGAGCGGTGCGTCGCGTCTTCCTCTTCGTACTGAATGACGCCGGCGTCGGGTGTGTCGAGGCCGGCGATGATGCGCAGCAGCGTCGTCTTCCCCGAGCCGGACGGTCCGAGCAGCGCTACCAGCGAGCCGTGCGGGACGTCCAAGCTGACATTGTCGAGCGCAACGAAGTTGCCGAAACGCTTGGTGAGGTGTTGGACCGAGATACCCACGCGCGAGCCCTCCTCGATGTGCCGTGTATTCTCGCCCGCGTCGTTCGGCGACACCAAATGCAGGCGGCCAGCGGTAGGCCGTGCCGTCGGCGCCTCATCCGATGAGCTGTCGCGCAGCCGACTCTCCAACTCGCGGCGGGTCTGCCATTCGAGGGCTGTCTTGACCGCCAGCGTTACCAACGCCAAGGACGACAGCAGCGACGCCACCGCGAACGCGCCGGGCATGTTGTACTCCTGAAAGAGCTTCTCGACCCGCAGCGGCATGGTGTCGGTTTGACCGGTGATGTGGCCCGAGACCACGTAGACCGCGCCGAATTCGCCCATCGCACGCGCGTTGCACAGGATCACGCCGTACAGCAGCCCCCATTTCACGTTCGGCAGCGTCACGCGGCGGAACATGTGCCAGGCGCGCGCGCCCAAGCTGACGGCGGCGCTTTCCTCCTCGGCGCCGATGGCCTCCATCAGCGGGATCAGCTCGCGCGCGACGAACGGAAAGGTCACGAACGACGTGGCGAGGATGAGCCCGGGGGTGGCGAAGATGATCTTGATGTCGTGCTCGCGCAGCCACGGCCCCAAGAATCCTTGCAGCCCGAAGATGAGCACGAAGATGAGACCGGCCACGACCGGCGACACCGCGAACGGTAGATCGATCAGCGCGGTGAGCAGCGTCCGACCGGGAAACCGGAAGCGCGCGATCAACCACGCCGCCGACACGCCGAAGACGAGGTTGAGGAATACGGCGACCGGGGCCACGCGCAGAGTCAGCAGGATGGCGCTGAGCGTATCGGGGTCGCCGAAGAGGCTATGCCAGTACACCTGCGGCCCGCGGCGCAGTGCTTCGTAGAAGACGTTGACGAGTGGAATAACCACGAGCAGACTCATCGCCATGATTGCGGCCGCGATCAGGAGCCACCGAATCGCCCAGGGATCTTCTTGAGCGCGGCGACCCCCCTCATGTCCCCCCTTGGCAAGGAGGGATGGACCCCTCTGACTTCCCCCCTTGGTAAGGGGGGACAAAAGGGGGGTCTGTACGACGTTCGCGTCAAGCGACATGTCTCTTGCTCCATCGTTCGAGCAAATTGATCAGCACCAACATGCTGAGCGAGATCGTCAGCAACACGAGCGCGATCGCCGCGGCTTCGCGGTAGCGAAACTCTTCGAGTGCCGCGACGATCAAGACCGGCGCGATCTCGGTTTTGTACGGCATGTTGCCTGAGACAAAGACGACCGAGCCGTATTCGCCGAGGCCACGCGCGAAGGCGAGCGCGAACCCGGTCACGATCGCCGGCAGGAGCGTGGGCGCGATCACGCGCACGAACGTCTGCCCGCGCGTCGCGCCCAAGCACGCCGCCGCTTCCTCCACCTCCGCCTCGAAATCTTCCAGAATCGGCTGCACGGTGCGGACGACGAACGGCAAGCCGATGAACGTCAACACCAACACGATCGCGAGTCGCGAGTACGAGCCCTGGATGCCGAGCGGTACCAGAAATTGCCCGAGCCAGCCGCTCTTCACGTACAAGCTCGAATACACCAAGCCGGCGACGGCCGTGGGCAGCGCAAACGGAAAGTCCACGAGCGCGTCGACCAAGCGCTTCAACGGGAACTGGTAGCGCACCAAGACCCACGCGACCAGAACGCCGAGCACGACGTTGAGCGCGGCGGCGATCAGCGAAGCGCCGATGGTGAGCGCGTACGCGGCGCGCGTGCGCGGGGTCCACACCACCGCCCAGATTTCATCCAGCGACAGCGAGGCCGCCTTGAGGAAGCAGGCCGTCAGCGGGATCAAGACCAGCGCGCTGAGGTAGAACATGGTGTAGCCGAGGCTCAGCCGAAACCCGGGCAATACGCGCCGATTAACGTCGATCATGATGATCTCTCACCGCGGCGGACGCGCTACGCCCCCGGTTTGTAGATGCTGTCGAACCGGGCGCCGTCGACGAAGAATTTCTGATAGACCTCGCTCCAATCCTTGGCGATGACCGTGATCGGAAAACGTTTGATCTCCTTGAACGTGTCGGCGTGCCGGCTCAGTACATCGAGGTTGATCGGCCGGTAGTAGTTCTTCGCGATGATTTCCTGCGCCTCGGGCGTGTAGAGAAAGTGCAGGTACGCTTCCGCGGCTTCGCGGGTGTGGTGGCGCTTGACATTGGCGTCGACGACGGCGACCGGCGGCTCGGCCAGCACGCTGACCGGCGGATATACCAACTCCAACTCGCCGCCGGCCTCTGCCAGCTCGAGATAGGCTTCGTTCTCCCACGTGAGATGCACGTCGCCGATCTTCTTTTGCGCGAACGTCGTGGTCGATCCCCGCGCGCCGGAGTCGAGTACGGGCGTTTGCTTGTACAGTTTGGTAACGAAATCCTCGGCGTCCTGCTCGCTGCCGCCGCGTTCGGTCACCGAGCCCCACGCGGCGAGAAAACTGAACTTGCCGTTGCCGGACGTCTTCGGATTCGGAGTGACGATTTCGATGCCGGGCTTGACGATGTCGGGCCAGTCTTTGATGCCCTTCGGATTGCCCTTCCGGACGACGAATACGATGGTTGACGTCCACGGCACCGAGTGATTCGGCAGGCGCTGTTCCCAACCCGTGTCGATGAGTCCGGCCTTCCGGACCGCGTCGGTATCGGGCCACAACGCAAGAGTCACCACGTCGGCTTCGAGTCCATCGACGACAGCTCGTGCCTGCGCGCCGGAGCCGCCGTGCGACTGCTTGACCGTTACAGTGATGCCCGTCTCTTGTTGATACTTGGTGGCGAAGGCCGCGCCGATGTCGCGCAGCAGTTCGCGCGTCGGATCGTATGAGACATTGAGCAGTTCGACCGATTTCGAATCGCCGGCGATTGCCGGCGTCGCCGTGACAACAGCGGTGATTAGGGCGATGACAGATGACTTCCACATAACACTTCCTTCCTTTCGATTGCTCGGGCGCACGCGCCCGAGCCCATTGGTTTTGGGTGGTGAAACAAAAAGGCCCGGGAGGATTGCCTCCCGGGCCTTTCAAGTCGTGCGGTTCAGTTGTGGATCAGGTCGAGACGATGAACGCAGCGCGACGCGGGGCGCGGGAGATCTCCCAGGCCTTAATACAACAACAACACATCGCGAGCCGCCGATTCATTGGGTACGCTAAATGCCGGGAGGCGCGCGGCATGTCAAGAGGGGTGTTGCTATTTTCTTCGTCGGCGGAGTAACAACGCGCATGTCTGATCGTACTCCAGCGGTTGCTCATCCGGCCGCCACCGTGGTTCTGCTGCGTGATGCCGCCGACGCCTGTGAAGTGCTGCTCGTGCGCCGCAGTGCGCAGCTCGCTTTTCACGGCGGCGCCTGGGTGTTTCCCGGCGGGCGCATTGATCCCGAAGACTACGCCGCCGCGGGCAGCGATGCCGTCATCGTCGCCGCGCGCCACGCCGCCGTACGCGAAGCGCGCGAAGAAGCGGGACTCAGCCTTGCGGCGAGCGACCTCGTGCTGATCTCGCGTTGGATCACGCCCGAACCGCTGCCGAAACGATTCGACACTTGGTTCTTCGCCGCGCCGGCCGCCGGACACGACGTGCAAGTCGACGGCGGCGAGATCCACGATCATCGTTGGTTTCGCGTCGCCGATGCACTCGCGGCGCAGAAGGCCGGCGAGATCGAGTTGCCGCCGCCGACGTTCGTGACGATCCTGTCGCTCGCGGAGCATGGCAGCGTGCGCGACGCGCTGGCAGCGTTTGCGCGCGACCCGGTGCTGACGTTTGCGCCCCGCCTCGCCACGGTGACCGGCAGCCCGTGCACATTGTACGAAGGCGACGTGGGCTACGAAGGCGGCGACGCAACGGCCCCGGGTCCGCGCCATCGCTTGGTGATGCAAGACGGCGATTGGCGCTACGAGCGCAGTGACTGACAGTCCGCGTATTGCCTATCGCGTATCGCATATCGCTGAGGGCGGCAGGGCAGACGATACGCCATCAGCGATATGCGCAAGGCCGCCAGGCCTTGCCTCCGGATGGCGCGTATGTACAATTCGGACATCTCGGAAGTCGGCATGAAGCGAGTAGGTTTGGGGTTCATCCTCCGGTCGTCGCGACCGCCACACTGATCTCGCCGCGTCGCTCGAGCGCGCTGCGCAAACCGAACACGATCAGCGCCACGCCGATCCATGCGAACACGCTGTTCCACAGGTCCGGCACCGCGTAGGTGTGGTACAGATCGTACAGGTACGCGGTGAACAACGGCGCGCTGGCGGCCGCGATGTCGTATGAGATCTTGTACGAGCCGAGAATCTTCCCGAGGTGCGTGCGGCCGAAATAGTGCACCGACATGATCGCCATCGACGGCAGCAGCCCGCCGTAGCCGATGCCGACGATCACCAGACACGGCACCAGCACCTCGTGATGCAGCGGCACCAGCAGGAGCAGCGGATAGCCGAGCGCAATCAGCGCGAAGTGGATCAGCACCATCGTGCGTTTGTCGAACCGGTCGCACAGGTAACCGAAGCTCACGCGCGAGCACGCCGACACCAGGAAGAACAGACTCTTCATGTCGGCCGCTTGGATCGGCGGGTACCCCAGCTCTTTCAACTGCACCAGGATGTGCTTGTTGTACGAGTAACACGGCATGCCGCCGAGGAAGACCGCCGCGCCGAACAGCCAGAAGGTCGGCGTCCGCAGGGCGTCGCGCAGTGTGTAGTCGGTCGTCCGTGCCGCGGTGGCGGCCGCGTGGCTCAACGCGCCTTGCGCCTCCAGGCCCATCGACTCGGGTCGGTCGCGCACGATCAGCAGCACGACCAACAGCGGCGGTGCGAACGCCGCGAGGCTGATCCACGTGAACGCTGCGCGCCAGGTGCTGATTTCAATGAAGCGCGTGATCAGCGGCGGCGCCATCGCGGCCCCGAGCGCCGTCGCCGCGAGGACGACGCCGTTCACCAGCCCGACGCGGTTGTGAAACCAGCGCGAGACCAAGACTTGGTTGGGCAGAATCGTCACGCCCGACATGCCGAGGCCGATGAAGAACGACGCGGCGAGGTACTGCGCCGGCGTCTGCACCATCGAGAAGCAGTACAGCGCCGTCGATTGAATAATGATGCCGACGACGAACACGAGCCGAATCGGATAGCGGTCGATGAGAAACCCGGTCAGCGGCCCCATCGCGCCGACCGTGGTGATGATGATCGAGGTCGGCGCAAACACCGTCGTCCGCGACCAGTCGGGAAACGTGTCGACGATGTACGGATACACCGTCGTGATCGCGAACACGCCGAAGCCGAGTCCGAACAGCTCGATCACTACGCACGCCGCGAGGACGTACCAGCCGTAGAAGACTCTGGGCGCGCGCGACGTCATCGGCGCCTCATGGCATATGGCCGAGACGGGTTCCAGCGCAGCGAACGTCGGCGTAGGCAACCTGGGGTCTCAGCGTTGCCTCCTCGCACTCTCCCGCGCTATGAAACGAGGCGAAACTGCGGAAGCGGTTACAGGTCCGACCGATCTGGTCACGTTCGAACTGCTACTAGCGCGCTTGGGACAACCAAGCGCAACGGGGGGCATGAGCATGCTCAAGCCACGGTGCGGGCGTAAACCGAGCGGATTGCGAAATTCATCCAGCTCACGGACCGGCCTCGCGCGCTGGTTCTTCGCACTTCTTCTGTTCGGGTTGCCGCTGGCAGAAGCGCAGCCTACGTGCGTTGGCGTCGGCGATTGCGATCACGGCGGGGTGGTGACCGTCGAGGAGCTGGTGAAGGGTGTGAACATCGCGCTCGGCAACGCGACGGTCGATCAGTGCTCTGCGTTTGATTGCCACGGCGACGGACATGTGACCGTCGACTGCTTGGTGCAGGGAGTTCATGGTGCGCTCGAGGGTGTGACGGTTGGCGTCAACGGCACCGAACGCATCGACGTCGGCGGGCACAAGCTGAACATCAAGTGCATTGGCAGCGGCGAACCCACCATCGTGCTCGACGCCGGCCGCGGCGACAATCTCGACATTTGGTTTGCGGTCCAACCAGGCATCGCGGGTTTCACTCGCGTATGCGCGTACGATCGCGCCGGCTACGGCAAGAGTGATCCCGGGCCGCTGCCGCGCACGAGCGCGCAGATCGTTTCGGAGCTCCACGCGCTGCTGACCAACAGCTGCCTCCCCGGCCCGTACCTGTTCGTGGGCCATTCGCTGGGCGGGTTGAACATTCAACTGTACGCGCGCACCTATCCGCAGGAGGTTGCCGGCCTGGTGTTCGTCGATGGTCGACCCCCGGGCTTCTACGACGGATTGAACGCGTTCGATCCGCCGTTGCCGCCCGAGATCTACAAGCTGTATGTCTCGTGTGACGACGGCACGAGTCCAACTTCCTCCGCCGGCTCGGAGTGCCGCAGCATCGCAACCAGCGAGAGCGAGGTCGACGCAGCGGGTCCGCTGCCGGACGTGCCGGCGGTCGTATTCGTCGCCGGGCAGGCCGACGCCGGCTTACCGCCGGTGACGGCGCAGCAAATGAGCGATCTGTGGCTGCAACTACAGATGGACCTCCTTCACATGCTGCCGCACGGCACCTTGAACGTGGTTGCTGAATGCAAACACTACATTCATCTGTGCCGGCCCGACGTGATCAACGGCGCGGTTCGAAACATGGTCGAGGGACTTCGAACCAACCGATGAACCGACGACCCGCCCCTTGCTGGCGACGCTGTGGGCGACGACAAATCGTCCGGCCGGTTTCATTGACGCCTGTCACCTCATGGGTTACAGGCGAGCGTGATCAGGGGTTGGCGTCACAAGGGATTGCGAGATTTGTTCGAGACCGGAAGGACACGTGGCGTTCGGCCAGAACACGCGAACCGGCTGCGACTCATTCTGGCTCGACTGGACGCGTCGACCGAACCGCGGGACATGAATCTACCGGGTCTACGGTTGCACGCTCTGAAAGGCCGGATGAAGAGGACCTGGGCGGTCGATGTGAGCGGTAACTGGCGAGTGACGTTCCGTTTCGACGGCAAAGACGCCATCGCCGTCGACTACACCGACTATCACTGAGGAGGTTCACGTGCACAATCCACCCCATCCAGGCGCCATCATTCGCGAGCTGTGTCTTGACCCCCTGGGCTTACCCGTATCGGCTGCGGCAAAGGCGCTGGGTGTCAGCCGCAAGACGCTTTCCGAGATTCTCAACGGCCACGCCCGAATCAGCCCCGAGATGGCGATCCGCCTCGCCATCGCGTTCGACACCACACCCGAGAGCTGGATGAATCAACAGGCGCAGTACGACCTCTGGAAGGCAAGTAAACGACGAAAAGCGCTGGAGAAGAAAGTGAAGGCTCTGGCGGCCGCATAGAGTCGTTCGGCCCAGCCGCTCAGCGCTCCGTCGACACAATCATCGTCGCGGCGGCGCTCCAGGTGCCGCCGGTGCCGTGGCAGATCGCGGTCTTCGCGTTCGGCACTTGGCGCGGGCCGCATTCGCCGCGCAGCTGTCGCACGCCTTCGATGATGGTGAAGATGCCGTACATGCCGGTGTGGGTGTACGACAGCCCACCGCCGTTGGTGTTCATCGGAAACTCGCCGCCCGGCGCCGTGCGTTGGCCCGAGACGAACGCACCGCTCTCGCCTGGCTTGCAGAATCCCAGCTCTTCGAGCGCCAGCATCGGCACGATGGTGAAGGCGTCGTAGAACTGCGCCACGTCGATGTCGGCGTGCTTCACGCCCGACATCCGAAACGCCCGCTCGCCCGAGATACGTGCAGCGTCCCAACTGACGAAGGAGGGCATCTGACTCACCATCATGTGGGTGGCGCACTCGCCGGTGCCGAGCACATAGACCGGCTTCTTCGGCAGATCGCGTGCGCGTTCCGCCGAGGTGACGATCGCGGCCCCACCACCGTCAGTGACCAGACAGCAATCGAGCAGATGAAACGGCCACGCGATCATCCGCGAGTTGAGCACGTCGTCGATGGTGATCGGGTCGCGCGCGTAGGCCTTCGGATTCATCGCCGCCCACTTGCGCGTGGCCACCGCAACTTCCGCCAGTTGCTCGCCGGTGGTTCCGTAGGTGTGCATGTGGCGGGTGGCGAGAAAGCCGTATCCCGTCGCCGGACCGACGGTGCCATAAGGTAACTCAAACTGATTGTTGGTCGAGTCGTCGCCCCAGCGCGGGGCCGGCATCGCGATCCGCGAGTGTCCGCTTTCGCCGTGCGTGATCAGCGCCACCTCGCACAGCCCGGCGTTGATCGCGGCCATCGCGTGTTCGACGTGAAGGATAAACGAGCAACCGCCGACCTGCGTGCCACCGACGAAGCGCGGGCGGATGCCGAGATACTCCGGCACGTCGTTCGCCATGTTGCGGCCCGAAGTGAACACCGCGTCGATGTCACTCTTCTTCAATCCCGCGTCGGCGAGCGCGTTGTGCGTCGCCTCCATGTGCAGTTGCAACGACGACTTGTTCGGCAACCGCCCGAGTTCGTCCGACTCGGCGACGCCGACGATGGCGACGGTGCCGCGCATCTTCGTGCAATCGGTAGCCATCAGCGCCGCACCGGTTTGAACTTCGGCAATGTGATCTCGTCGGTGAGGTCTTCGAACACCACTTCGACCGGCATGTCGCAGCGGAGCTGCTTGGGATCGGGCGCGACGCCGACGATGTTGGTCATCATCTTCGGACCTTCATCGAGCTGCACGATGCCGATGACGAACGGGCCGGTTGCCGGAAACCCGCGCGGCGGGCGGTGATTGATCACGAAGGTGTGGAGCGTACCGCGACCACTGGCGTCGACCCACTCGACGTTGCGAGAGAGGCAGTGCGGGCACAGCGGGCGGGGATAAAAGTAGTGCTGCGCGCAATCGCCGCAGCGTTGGATGCGCAGCTTGCGCTGCTTGGTCGCCTCCCAGAAGGGTGTGGTTTCCGGGGTCGGCTTCGGAATGGGTCCGGTGTAGTTCGGCGTCGTCATCGGGAATCGCTCATCGGACAAATGCAGCGGCGAGTCAATGGGCGCAGCTACCAGCAGAGTGGGCTACATCAACCGGCCCAGCGGACGCACTTGCCTCCGCTCGCGCCGGCAGTGGTCTGGTGCGACAAAGGATAAAGGTGAGGATGCCTCCGGAGGAGGCGGAAGGTTTACTTTTTCCTGACCGGCCTCTTGAGGGTCCCGCGCCGTTCTCGGGCTTCGCTCATTTCGTGTTGCTCATTCTTCAACCTCGCTCTTGACGCGAATCCGCTTGAGCTCGGAATCGGTTGCCCATTGAGAATTGAACCGCTCGAAACAGGTGATTTTGAGTCGCTGCCGTTCTCTTCCGGCTGTGAGGTAGCGGTTGACGAATTGCGCTACGATCGCGCCACCCGCACCTATGAGGCCACCTAGCGCGCCGACTAGAAAGGACTTCATCGGGATGAGCCGCCTAGCGCGACCCAGTTCATCGCGTCAAGAGTTCGTCTAAGACCTCCAGCCATTTCCCACCGCTGCGCTGCGTTTCGGGCGAGTCCTCGTTCGTCGCCCAAGGGCAGGCTCGGTCTTGACAAACAAGCGTTCGTCCAAGCAAATGAGCCCTCGCCCAACCCCGAGGGAGAAGAGATTCGAGTCGATGGATTTCTCGTTTGCTGACAGTGAACTAGCGTTCGCCGCGGAAGCGCGGGCGTGGCTAGGAGCCAATGTGCCGGTGGCGTGGCGGCGCGGACACGCATGGACGCGAGCCGAGGACCCGCTCTGGCTGGAGATCGCCCGTGAATGGCAACGCAAGTTGTACGAGGGCGGCTGGGCGGCAATCTCGTGGCCGCGCGAACTCGGCGGCCGCGGCGCAACGGTCATCGAGCGGTGGCTGTTCGAGGCAGAACTCGATCGCATCGGCGCGCCGCGCCCAATCGCTAGCAGCGGCGCAGTCGATCTCATCGGCTCGGCGCTGCTCAAGCACGGCAGTCCCGCATTGCAGCAGCGCTTTGTGCGCCGGCTCCTCGCCGGCGCCGATCTGTGGTGCCAAGGATTCTCCGAGCCGGGCGCCGGCTCGGATCTCGCCGGTCTGCGCACACGCGGCGTGCGCGACGGCGATCATTACGTCGTCAACGGACAGAAGGTGTGGACCAGTCACGCCGACATCGCGGACTTCTGCTTTCTTTTGTGTCGCACCGAGCTCGACGCGCCGAAGCACAAGGGCATCAGCTTGCTCCTGGTCGACATGAAGACGCCCGGCATCAGCGTGCGCCCGCTCAAGCAAGCCACCGCCGACGCCGAGTTTTGCGAAGTGTTTTTCGACAACGTCCGGGTGCCCGCGGACCATATGGTGGGCGCTCCGGGCGCCGGCTGGCAGATCGCGATGGGCATCCTCCAGCATGAGCGTGGCCCGGTGTGGACGTTCACCTTTCAGCGCAAGATCCGCCGCAGCTACGAGCAACTCGTGCGCGTCGCGCGCGCGCGCGGCGACGGCGCGCTGTCCGACGGCCTGACGCGCCAGCGATTGGCGCAAGCGTTCATCGAGGTCGAGCTGTTGCGCTTTGTGGGGTACCGTAGCCTGACGCGCTTGTTGCGCACCGGCCAACCCGGCGCCGAAAGCTCGATCGAGAAGATCCTCGGCAGCGAGACCGATCAGCGCTTGCAGGAAATCGCAATGGCGGTGCTCGGCCCCTACGGCACCACCGTCAGCGACCGTCGCGCCCCGACCGCCGAGACGATCGAGCGCGAGTATCTCTACTCCCGCTCGGAGACCATCATGGGCGGCACTTCGGAGATTCAGCGCAACGTGATCGCGCAACGCATCCTCGGATTGCCGCGCGAGTGATGGCGCGGTAACGACGGCCATCGAGGGGTTCAATGGCGAAGGTTGTGCACGACGATCGAATCCAACCCGGCGAGCAGCGATTGCTGGAGTGGGGCGTCGGATCGGACGTCGACGTCGACGAGCTGCGCGCGCATGCCCATCGCGACCCCGCGGTCGATCTGGCGATCGCGGCACGCCTCGGCGCGCGGCCCGGCAATTCCAGCGTTGTGCTGCTGCGGGAGATTGACGCGCGATCGACTGACAAGCTGGTTCACAAGGAAGTCAAACGCGCGCTCTATCGCCTGCAGCAACGCGGCGTCGCGATTCCGAGCGCACCGCCGGCCGCGGCGCCGGCGCCGTTGCTCGGTCCCCAAATCGAAGGCTACCTGTCCGCGGTTGATGGTCGCGGCGATCAACTGATTTGGCTGGTGCGTCCGTTGCCGGGCGGCATCGTACACCTCTTGGCGGTGATCAACGATCCCGAGGGCCTTCGTGAAGTCGACCTGAACCAGACGACGCGCAAGGCGTTGCGCGCCGCGCGGCAGGAATTGCAGACCAAGCACGAGATCGTGTTGGTCGAAGCCGATTGGCACTACTGCGACTTTCTAGTGAACCGCGCGTTCCGCTGGGCGCAGGCACGCGGCGGCCGCATCGAAGGTGACTACCCGGGTTTGCGTGCGCAGATCGTTCGCTCCTCGTCGGCGTCCGATCTGCCGCCGCTGGTGCTCTCGAAGCTCGACGTGGCAACGATTCGCGCGCAGCCCGCGCTGCTGGCCGAGTCGGCTGCGTTGGCGGAAGAAAAGGAGTTCCGCACTTGGTTCTTCGATCCGGAAACATTGCAGCCGTATCTGGAAGCGATGCTACAGGCGAAGGACAGTCCGTTGGTGTTGAGCCAGACGCAGCAACAAGACCGCTTCCGCGTCACCGTCGAGCACGCCGTGGAAGAGTTGTTCGGCGGCGACCGGCAACCGAGTTGGGTACGGCGGTTGTACGAGATGGCGTACTTCTTTTCCGCGACGCATCGCGACCTGGCGGCCCGGCGCGCGTGTGCGGTCGCGGCAGCGCTCGAGGCAAGCACTCATGGCGGGCGCGACATCCCGTTGTGCGAATACCTCGTGCGCGGCAGCCTCGCGGCGTTGCTGCACGCGGCGACTGAACGCGAACAAGAGCACGCTCGCTCGTCGTTGATCCTGACCCCACAGCAGGCCGCGGCAGAGGCGCAACGCCGGCGACGCTGATCGCCGAGAATCCACCGGCGCTCTCGGCGGCTATTTCTTGCAAAAGCAACTGTCGCAGATCGGAGTGCTGCCGTGGTTCTCCGCGACGCACGCACTCTTGGCCTTCATGCGGGCATCGGTGTCGCTGAGGGCGTAAACTGTTCCGCGCCAGCTCGTGATGGTCGGGGCGAGGATACTCGGCGTCGGGTTCTGGAGCGGATTGCCGACTTGGCACACGCACGTGAAGTACCCGAAGCTCGGCGGGGAGGCTGGTTGCGCTTGAGCGGATGCCGATAGCCACCACAACCAGACGACTATAGTCCACAACGCCATGCCTCCTTCTTAGCATAAAGGCCGGAGATCGGGACAAGGTCACCTAAACTTCCGCCGGTCGCTCCGGCGCGCAGACGAAATCGTTCAGCCGATCATCCGCGTTGTTCCAAATTGTGCGAGCCCTGGTCCGGGATTTGCCCTCCCGTGGCGTACAGGCGGTGGCATGTGGCTTGCGTTACCCCTTCACAGCTTGAGCGGAAGGGAACCGAGAATGCAACTGATTGCAGCCGGAAAATGGTCGAAGGTGAAGCGGAGTTGGACGATGGTGGTGGCGATGCGGCGGCCAGGACAGGGAACGCACAAACCTCGGCCCGAGTCCGCGACGCGCGCGGTTCGGCCGAAGAAGGTTTGAACGACGCGGCGCGGGTTCTACGCGCGCTCCTTCGTTTGGCTGTGCCGACAAGATTGATCCGTTCCTCCAAGGCCCCCCAAGAGGTTCGTCCGGCGAGATGAGCTCCCCCGCTCGCCGGGCGAACTGTTTCCAGTCTCGACGCTCGACGCGACATCGAAAACCAGAAAGGCGTCGCCGACGGCCATGACCAATCGCGCCTGGCCGTTCTCCACGGCGTCGCGTAGCCACCGATAGGTTTCGGGATCGAAGACGCCGACGAATTCGGTTGCGCGCACCGCGACCAATCCGGCGCGCGGAACATACTTCGGTTCGAGCACGTACGGGCGCGTCTGTTGCGCCTCCCAGCGCCACAACGCGAAGCGACCTTGGTCCCAATCGAGATTCGAGTCGGCAAGATAGCGGTACGCGTTCTGCCGCGTGCCGATCAATTGGTTGAAGTACGACAGGTAGCGCGGACAATTCGCCGTGGCGTCGATCACGCACAGTCCAGCGAGGACAGTGGCGAGCTGACGCCATCGACGCGTGCGGCCGTGATCCCACGCTGCGCCCGCCAGCATGGCGAGGAACGGAAAGGCCGGCAACAGGTAGCGCAAGCCAACTTGCGACTGGAGCGAGAAACTCATGTGTGCGGCGAACACCGCGACGGCGATGAGCCAGGCCCAATCAGAATAGCGCCGGTGCCGACGCCAAGGCCGAATGAGGACCAACGCGAGAAACGGCACCGGCGTCTTCAGCAACGTCGCGACGAGATAGTACGAGGGGCGGCCGTGCGCGGTGAGGGTCCCCAGCAGATACACCAGGCCCCCGCCGCTGCGACCTTGATCGTGCAACAACACGCGATCCAGGCCGGTGAGAAACTCACGCGGCAGCGGAAGCGGCACGGTCCCAACCCATTGCCGCAACTGCAGCAGCGATCGGCTTTCGCAACTCAGGTCGCTCAATCGCGTGATCGGATGCTGCAAGCCAAAGCCGACGCTAATCGTCACAATCGCGGCGACAACTACAATGGCGCTCGACGTCACACTCGCCTGCGCCGCGCGCCGACGCGACTCCATGGGCTCGACCGCCACCGTGCGCGCGACGATCAGTAGCGCGGCAATTGGTGCGAGGTCGATCGCCGAATACTTGACCAGCAGCGCGACGCCACACGCGACTCCGGCCACGAGCGCGCGCTCGATGGTGGGATCCCAGTAGCAACGGGTCAGCGCGTAGACCGCCGCGAAGATCGTGCACGTCGCCGCCGCGTCGGTGGTGACCAAGCCCGCATGGCCGATGAGTGTCGGTAAGAAGGCGATCAGCACCGTCGCGCCGAGCGCGCCCGCAGGTCCGTACACCTCCATGCCCCAACAGAACACCAACAGACAAACGATGAGATAGCAGCCGATCGTGACGGTTCGGCCAGCGTAGATCGGGAGGTTGGTGTGGATGTACTCGCGCTCGCGGGCGGTCAGCGGCAGGCGGTGCAGCAGTGGGTCGACGGCGGACCGATCGAATCCGAGTGCGGTGCCGATGCGCTCCGGCAAGGCGTTGAGCGCGAGTACGGGGAGTTTGGAGTCGTCAATCGCCACTCGGCGATCGAAACGGCCCTCGAACACGATCCGGCGGCCATAGTCGTAACAATACGGCTCGTCGTCGGTGAGGCTGGTCCGGAGAATGGTGATGGAGATGAGCGCGGTGCCGAGCGCGGTGGCGAGGGCTGCGCAGCGACAGGCCTGAGCGCGACTCATGCAGCGGCCCGCGGCGAGTCCGGAACACGTGGCGTCAGGCGCCCTCGCCGACTTCCTGCGGCGGCCCGTAGAGTCGTACCTTCACGATCCGACGGCAGTGCGGGCAGGGGAATGTTTTGATCCACGGATAGCTGACGATCGCATCGGCGATGCGCTTCACGTAGGCGTCACGCGCCGCCACGCAACAGGCTTCCAAGTCGTCGTCCATGCTCGCTCCGCGGCGGCGATCCTGCCCAGAATCACGATGGGAATCAAGGATGGGGTGAGCCGTGAGTGGTGAGTCGGGAAGGGTGAGGGCGAGTTGTGAGCGCGGGTGGTGATTGTGAGCTTACTCCGACTGCTCACCACTCACGACTCACCACTCACCGTCTCTGATACTTCTGCACGGCGCGGTTGTGCTCCTCCAGGGTACGGGAAAACTGATGGGTGCCATCGCCGCGGGCGACGAAATAGAGGTAGTCGGCGGGGGCGGGTTGCAGCGCGGCTGCCAGCGCCGCTTGACCCGGATTGCAGATCGGTCCCGGCGGTAGGCCGGTATTGACGTAGGTGTTGTAGCGCGTGGGCTGCTTGAGTTGTGCCTTCGTAAGATCGCCGTCGAACGACGGCAGGCCGTAGATCACGGTAGGATCGGACTGCAGCGGCCAGTGTTGCCGGAGCCGGTTGTGAAAGACCGCCGCGACGAGTGCCCGCTCGCTGGCGGCGCCGGTTTCCTTTTCGACGATTGACGCGAGGGTGACCCATGCGTGTTCGGATAGGTCGCGTTGTTGGCGCGTCGGCTCAAGCTCGGCGGCTACGTCGCGAAAGCGTGAGACCATCTGCCGGATGATCTGCGCGGGCGTTGCCGTCCACGACAGCATGTAGGTGTCAGGGAACAAATAGCCTTCGACGCCGGTGGCGGGCAGGTCGAGATCGGCGAGCAAATCGGGATCACGCGTCGCGCAGAGAAACGTGTCCACGCCGCCGAATCCGTGAGCGGCAAATAACGCGGCGACTTGTGCGGCGGTCGAACCTTCGGGAATCGTGACCCGGTGCAGTGCCGCGCCGGGGGAGCGCAGCATGTCCAGCACTTCGAGCGGCGTGAGGGCGGCGTCGAACCGATAGTCGCCGGGGCGTACTTGCCGATCAAGCTGGTTGAGGCGCGCCCACGCCGACAGCAGCCACCCGTGGCGCACAACGCCGGCAGCTTCCAAATGGTGTGCGATGGTGCGAAAGCCCTCACCCGGTGCAATCGAGACCAACGCGCCTCCGGCCGGTGGTGCGTTCGCGGTATGAAGCTCGCGCCAGCCGAGCGCCGCCGTCGTTACGGCCGCGAGCCCGAATACCAACGCAATGAGCGCCGCACGCCACACGGATTGTGCATACTGGAGACCGTGCGGAGAGGAAAGTTCCGACTAGTGGACTTGGGGGCTTTCGGATGGCCGATGGCTGTCCGCAGGCCGAGGCAGCGTGAAGTAAAACGTGGCGCCTTGGTCGATTGCGGCTTCGGCCCAGATTCGTCCGCCATGGCGATGAATGATGCGTTGCACGGTGGCGAGGCCGATGCCCATGCCTTCGAACTCGGACTCGCGATGCAACCGACTGAACGCTCCGAATAACTTCTGCGCGTCGACCATGTTGAACCCCACGCCGTCGTCACGCAGGAAGTAAACGACTCCGCCTTCGCCTTCGATGGCGCCAAACTCGATCCGCGCCGACGGATGTCGGCTGGTATATTTCCAGGCGTTCCGGAGCAGATTGTCCAACGCGATGCGCAGCAAGTGGCTGTCGCCGCTGGTTACCAGCCCCGGAGTGATCACGAACTCGACTCGTCGGTGCGGCTCGTGCTCGGCAAGATCCGTGGCAATCGAGTTGGCCAGCTCGCTGAGGTCGACCGAGTGTAGCGTCAATTTCTGGGCCGTCAGTCGTGACAGGCTCAGCAAGTGTTGAATCAACCGGCCCATGTGTTGCGCACCCGCCACGACGCGTTCGAGGTAGCGCCGGCCCTCGGCGTCCAGTGTGTTTGCGTAGTCCTCGATGAGAATTCGTGTAAATCCCTCGATGTGTCGGAGCGGCGCGCGCAGGTCGTGCGAGACCGAATAACTGAAAGCTTCGAGTTCTTTGTTGACGGCCTCGAGTTGTGCGGTTCGCTGGAGAACGCGCTGCTCCAACTCGGCGTTCAAGCGCTGGACCTCCTGCTCGGCGCGTTTGCGCTCGGCGATGTCTTTGATCTGCGAAACGAAGTACAAGGGTTGCCCGCGCTCGTCCCGGACGAGCGAGACGCTCAGATGGACCCACACGACGTGCCCGAGTTTGTGAAAGTAGCGCTTCTGCATGTGGTAGTACCGAATATCGCCGGCCAGCATCTGCCGCACGAAGGCGAGATCGGTGTCGAGATCCTCGGGATGGGTGAGGTCTTGGAACGTCTTGCTGCGTAGCTCCTCGGTGGAGTAGCCGACCAGCTCGCACAACGACTGATTGACGCTCAGGAAGCGCCCATCGGGCGCCACCAAGGCCATGCCGATCGCGGCGTGCTCGAACGCCTTGGCAAAACGCTCTTCGCTCTCGCGTAGGGCCGCTGCCGTCTGCACGTGTTCGGTCACGTCGTGAAGCGAGAAGAGCAAGAATTCGACCTCGCCGCCGTCATCGAGCAGGGGAACCAGCGTCCAATCCCAATACGTCACGCCGCGCTCGGGTTGGTCGGGAAAGAAAAACGGACGGGCCGTCACCGAAGAGGGCTGTTTGCTCGCAATGACCTGTTCGAAGATCGCACGGGCATCCGACGGGTAAATGTCGAAGTGGTTGCGACCGATGAAGTCGCTGATGTCCCTGCGACACGCGCGCGCATAGGCTGGATTCACACGGACGAAATTGAATTCTCGATCCAACAACACCAGGCAGCTCAGGGTGTGGTCGAAGACGGCATCCAACATCCGCGAGTGCTTGGCGAGCGCGAGTTCGGCCTGCTTGCGCTCGGTCAGATCCGTGATGATGCCGATGGTGCCGATTAGTTGGCCGTTCTCATACTGGGGGCGACTCGATGTTCGGACGTGGCGTATGCGCCCGTTGCCGTCGTAAACGCGAAACTCGGACGGTTGAAGGCGCCCGGCCAACGTCTCGACAAAGCTGACGAGCAGCGCGGGAAGGTCGTCGGGATGCACGAAGCGGCTAAAGTTCTGACCGGTCAGATCCGCAGGGATATAGCCCGACAGGCGAAGGATCGCGGGGCTGACATACGTTAGTCTCCCTTCGGGGTCGGCGGCGAAGATCACGTCATTCAGGTTCTCCACGAGCAGGCGGTAGCGTTCCTCAGAGCGTCGCAGCGACTCCTCGGCGCACTTGCGCAATCGGCGCTGTTCGGCTTCGCGCAACTCGCGTTCGACCGCCGGAGTGAGTCGGCTCAACTGGCGCTTGCTGACGAAGTCGTGGGCGCCGCTCTTCATCGCGCTGGCCGCGACTTCCTCACCCACGTCGCCGGACACGATGATAAAGGGGACATCGCGCTTGCGTTCCTGCAACAGCATCAACGCGGCGGCGGCGCTGAATTGCGGCAGACCCCAGCCACACGTCACGACGTCCCATGGCTGCCGATCGATTGCCGCCAACAATCCGTCGGCCGTCTCGACGCGCTCCCATGCCGGTCGGTAGCCACCGCGCTCGATCTCGCGGACGATCAGCAGCGCATCGTCTTCATTGTCCTCGACGAGCAGCAGTCGCAGGGGCTTGGTCATCTTCTTCCTGATTACTGAACGCCGGAGGTCTAGGAAAGTACAATTTCTTGCAGGTGCGATGCCGGGGGCAAGTTGGGACTGAACAACCCGGCCAGCGCAGATGCGTGGCGGAGAAGGAAGGGAGTCGAACCCTCCGTCCCGACGAGTCGGGACCACGCGGTTTTGAAGACCGGGGAGGCCACCGGGCCCCATCCTCCTCCAGAGGCATTCGTCACCGCCACCGCGGGTTGCGATTGTTCCGGTGAGACTTACATTTTGTCCACAAAGGAGGTCGCCATGTTAGCCCAAATCATCGACATTACTGCGACACTGAGACCGCTGCTGTGGTTTGCCATTGCGTTGCTGGTGCTGTCCATCGTTGGGATTTTGGCGGCTCACAACGGCGGAACACATCGGCACGAGGATGTGGGCCACTAGCGCCATTGCGCGTGGACGATGGTTTCGACCTCCTCGGCGGTGGCGGCATTTTCCAGGCGGGCGCGTGTCGGCGCTGACTGGAGGAGCAAGGAGAGCGAGGAGAGGTAATTGAGATGCGCCCCGGTCACATTCGCCGGTGAGAGCATCAGGGCCACAATGGAGATTGGAACCTGCGGCGACGCCTCGTAAACGCCGGTCGGCGATACCGCGAGAGCAATCAGTACGCGGTTGATGCCGCCGATTCGGGCGTGAGGAATGCTGACGTTGATCTCCACTAGTTCGGTGCTCGCCATCGCCTCACGTTCGCGAACGGCCTCGACGGCACCGGCTTCAGCCGTAGCCTGAAGATAGCCCGCCTCAGTCAGGGCGTGCACCAAGCCCCGTACCGCTTCATCAAGGTTCCGCCACGTCGGTTGCACGACGACGGCGCCAAGAGTGCATTCCTCGGTCAACCGCAACACCATTTCACCCAACTCCCTACAATCCCGCGGGAGAAAAGTGAAGGTGATGCGTTCACGAAATGTGGTGCGCTTAGGGGTGTTCGCTCAGTAGGTGGACCACCAAGGCGGCGCAGCCAACGAGCAGCCACAACGCGATGCTGAGCAACACCCCGGCGACGAAGCCAACGAGTGGCCCCGGTGCGTAAGGCAAATTGTCCTCGAATTGCAGTTCCGCACCATCGGGCATGTGCGAAATCTCCCTTCTGAGATCAGGCGCACGTTTGGAGTCCACGGCAACCACGGACGACTCGTGCACCAAGATTGGTGCCAGTGAGGTGAACCGAATGTGGGTTTCGCGAAGAGACTTTCGGAGCGGCAGAAGTGCTACGGCAACGTGGCAGCAGTGCTACCCGCGAGAATCACGTCCTAATGCTCAGCGCGGAGCCCAAGCTCGCGTAGCTTCCGCTGAAGACCAGCACGCGACATGCCCAGTTCGCGAGCGGCGTGTGTCACGTTCGCATTGTTGCGCGCCAAGCACTCCGAAACAAAGCGCCGCTCGAAGTCGCGCACGGCGGTGCGCAAGTTGATCGTGGCCGGCGTTGAATCTTCCGTCCGTCCCGCCTGCACAACTCGATCAGACAACAGCAGCGACACAATCGGCTCACCGTCATCCGCCAAGGTTGCGGCGCGGTGGATCTCATTCTCCAGCTCGCGAACGTTGCCCGGAAACGGGTACTCCATCAGCAAGCGCATGGCGTCGTCACTGATGCCGCAGAGCTTTCGGTTGGATTTGCGCTGCCACCGTTCGAGAAAGTGCTTCGCGAGCAGCGGAATGTCCTCGACGCGATCCCGCAACGGCGGCACGGCAATCGGAAAGGCGTTGATGCGGTAGTACAAGTCTTCGCGGAACCGTCCCGCGGCAATTTCAGCAGCGAGATCTTTTAAGGTGGCCGAGATCACTCGCACGTCGACGTGACGTGGCGCGGTGTCGCCCACGCGCGTGTACTCGCCTTCTTGGAGTACGCGTAACAGCTTCGCCTGCATGGCGGGGCTGGTCTCGCCGATCTCGTCCAAAAAGATCGAGCCGTCGTCGGCGACCTCGAACAATCCTTTGTGGTCGCTCAATGCGCCGGTAAAACTCCCCTTACGATGGCCGAACAGGAGACTTTCCAGCAAATCGTGTGGTACTGCGGCGCAATTCTGCGCTACGAACGTCGCGTCGCGCCGGGGGCCGCTGTAGTGGATAGCCCGCGCAATCAGTTCCTTCCCAGTGCCGGTTTCCCCGGTAATCAGGACGGTGATGTCGCTGATGGCGGCCCGCCGCATCAACGCATAGACGCGCTCCATCGCCGGACTGTTGCCGATCAGGTTCTCGAAGCCGCTGCGGGCGCGCGCCTCTTGGCGGAGGTAGCACACTTCCCCCCGCAGGCGCTCGTTGGCCTCTCGCAGCTCCCGCGTCAACCGTTCGTTTTCGGTTACCAACGTGTATGCCTCTGCAGCTCGTTGGACGGTCAGCCGCAACTCTCGAGTATCCCACGGCTTGGTGATGTAGCGATACACGCGCCCTGAGTTGATGGCTTCGACCAGCGATTCAATGTCGGTGTATCCGGTGAGAATGATCCGGCTCGTGTTCGGAAAGCGGCCGATGGTCTCGCACAGGAACTCGGTCCCGCTCATACCCGGCATGCGTTGATCTGCGATGATCACCGCCACCTCGCCGTGTTGATCGAGGACCTGGAGCGCCTCTTCGGCGCTCAATGCCGTCAAAACTTCAAAGTGATCGAGGTGGAGAATGCGCACCAGTGTGTCCAGCACGCTGCGATCATCCTCGACAACGAGAATGCGTGACTGAACCATCGGAGGGGGGGCCGCTTGCGCTAGGTCGTTGAGTGAATCCATGTACCCAACCGTGTCGCCTTGTAGCCTAGACCGCTGCACCAGCGCCAGCCCCGACGCATTGAACCGCTGGCTCAAGAGGTCGGAGGGGTAGTCTGATGCGAAACGTACACCCCGGGGGCGGGCTGGAGTCGAGTTCGAGGCGTCCGTGATGCTTGGCTACGATCGAGTACGAGATGCTCAATCCGAGGCCCGTGCCCTTGCCGATGGGCTTGGTCGTGAAGAAGGGGTCGAAGATCTTCGTCCGCAGCTCCGGCGCAACACCCGGACCGGTGTCGTGTATAACGACCTCGACCCAATCTGGCGCTACGAAATGACTGGACACCCGCACCACACCCTCGCCGACGCTCTCGACGGCGTCGAGCGCGTTGGTGAGCAAATTCAAGAACACTTGATTGACCTGACTCGCATAGCATTCCACCGGCGGTAGCGGATCGAGCGCCGTCTCCACGCGGATGCCGCGTCGCTGCCGGTGGTGGAGGAGGTCAAGCGTAATGCTGATCGCCGCATTCAAGTCGACGCGCTTCAGTTCCGCCTCGTCGAGTCGCGAGAACGTGCGCAGATCCTGGACGATGCGGCGGGCGCGCTGGCTGCCTTCGGAGCAAGTGGCGAGCAACCGGTCGAGATCGGCAAGCACGTTGTCAAGATCGAGTCGTCGGCGGATGGCGGCAAACCGCTCGCCGCACTCTGGCGCGGCTTGTTCAAACGCGCTCAGGGTCGCGCGGAGGCGATCGTGGTAGTCCTGGAGCACCGCGAGGTTGCCGTCGACTGCGCCGAGCGGATTGTTCAATTCATGGGCGACCCCCGCAACCAACTGCCCGAGCGACGCCATCTTTTCGGCGTGCACGAGTTGGGCCTGGGTGTCGCGCAGTTCGCGGGTTCGGAGATCCACCTCCCGCTCCAGGTTGCGTCGCAGCGAGTCGAGGGCTTCGAACGAATACGCGTTCTCCAACGCAATCGCGGCTTGATTGGCAATGGTGCCGAGCAGATCGAGATCCTCGCTGGTGTATAATTCCCCGCTGCGCTTCGGGCCGAGCAGCAACGCGGCACGGAGACTGCCCTCGAAGGCGATCGGGGCGGCGACCTCGGCCTCACAGCCGTCCAACGCGGCGGCAGCCTCCGTGCTACTCACCCGCGACTGCGGCCCGCGACACTGCGCGAGCCACGACCGCAGCGAGGCCGGCATATCCGCCGCGGTGTGGTCGTCGAACCGACAGACGCGAAGCCGTGCCGGCGCCAAGGTGCCGGCCACGATTGCGTGAGTGTGTTGCAGCACGTCGTTCGCGCGCAGCAGACGAGTGAAGCTCGTCGCGAGCTGTTGGATCGTCGGCTTATAAGCGGCACGACTGCGAAAGAAGACGCGGTCGATCCAGTACTCGAGGCCGGCCCGCGCCGCGGCGAAACCAAGGCCGCTGGCGACCGCGAGCATCGCCACGGCTACGCCCGTCAAGGTGGGATAGCGGCTCAACGAAATGTTGATCAGTAGCGCCAGGGTGAAGACCAGCACGCTCCAGAATACGGCGAGTGCCACGGTGACGGAGCGCCGCCGCAATACGTGCCGCAGCTCGAACAGGTTGCCGCGCACGATGGCGTAGGCCAATGATCCCGTCATGATCAGCGTCGCGGGAAAGAACAGGTTGGCCGGTATGGTGGAGCCCGTCACGGCGGTTGGGAGCAGCCCCACCCCGAGCACCGGCACGGCGACCCCATAGCCGAACAGCACCACGCGGGCGCGCTCGCGCGTCTCGCGGTCGTCGTGCGCCCACGCACTCTGCAGCACCGAGATACCAAGAAATAGCTCGCCGCCAGCCAACAGCAGCGGTCCGAGCGCCTCCCAGCGAGCCGTGAGCGGGTGCCCCGTCGCCTGCGCAATCGCGATGCCGACGCCGAGAGCCCCGGCGAGCACGAATAAGCCGGTGATGATCCAGGGACGTTGGACGACGATCCGCCGCGGCCGCGGAAAGAACAGCGCGAAGTTAACGAACGCAACCGCGAGCAGATGAAACGATCCGACGTAGACGGCGTCGAGGCGGTGGTACAACATGGATTCGCAAAACGCGATGTTGCCCACATAGGCAAGGGCGGTCAGCAGCAGAAAGCGACGTGCAGCCGGATGCTTCGGTTGCCGTCGCACCGTCCACCAGGCTAACCCCAACGCCACCGCCGCCGGGATGACCGCGCAGCCATAGAAAGCCAAGAAGCTGCGCAGCGAGAAGCGAACCGTCGGGGCGGCGACCTCGATCAATTGGCCGCGACGTTCAACCGTATACGATAACAGTGTGCCGGGTGCCGATGTCGCCGCCACGCGATCAACGTCGTCCGGCCGGTTTACGATGACCGTTTCGTCCCCCAACCGGACGCTGACGATGCGATCGAGTCCCCGCACCAGACCGTCGCGCAGTGCCGGCCACAGTGGATCGCCAACCCGTTCGATCCGCAAGTTGCGAGAGAGGCAAAAGCCCGGCATCGTGACGCCAATCAGCGCGCCAACCCGGATCGCCGAGCCGATCGCAGCAACTGCGGTCACCGCCAACACCGACCGCACCAGCCATCGATCCTCGACGCGCTCGCGGTTCGATCCGAGCATGGACTTCACGTTGAGGCGAAGCATAGTGCGACGGCCCCTCGGGAACAAGTCGCTCGGCATCGCGGCGTGCAATCTAGGTCTTAAGACCAATTCGCCATCTGTTCGGTGCTAGTCCCCACGCTGCTTGTGATACAGATTCCTTGACATTGATGAGCTAGCTGTGCGAGAGGCGCGGGACCGCTGATTGAAGGAGAATCCAAGATGAAGGCACAAGCATCAAGGGAGACTCGCGCCGCGGCGCAGGAGATCCTGGCGGCGATCACGAACGGCACCCGCGTGATGCCAGCCCCGGCTTTCTTTCGCGGATTGCGACGACAACTGTCCGGCTACAAGGCGGATCGCTATCCGGCGCTGATCAAGTGGCTGGGCAACGCCGGCATTCAACACCTGCCATCGAAAGAGCAGTGTGCGGCTGCCGCAAAACTTGCCAGGCGCAAACACAGTCCGCTGGTCTCGCCGCATCCCGTGGCCGACTATTGAATCCGCACGCTCTGGGCTTGGCGCTGGCCAGGTACGACCGCGGGGTCGACGACGCGTTTCGTCGGTGGCTGCGGGCGGCCTTGCCGCCGGCATTGCGCACCGTTGCGGTGATGTTGCCGCACCGCATCGGATTGGCGCGGCGGCGTTGGCAGACCTGGCACGATGTCTTTCGTAGCCCGGTAATGCGCTCGTTGCCCGGTGCGGTAGCCGAGGCGTTTCCGTTGCGGCCGGCCGCGCGGCTCTACGGGCTCGGGCTCGCGCATGTGCTCTTGGCCTTCGTGGTGTTCATTGACGATCGACTCAACGATGGCCAGACCTCGTTTGCTCGCGACCTGTACTTGGTGCGGCGCAGCATGGAAGTGGAAGCCGGCGCACGACTCACGGAACTCCTGGGAGCGGACGCGCGTTTCTGGCGATCGGCCGAACGGGCGTTCCAGCAGTATGCCGCGGCGCACGCCCGCGAGCCGCGCCTGTGGACGAGCGCCACCGCGTACAGCCATCGCCGATACGCCCGCGACGCGGCCGACAAGATCGCCGTCGCACAGCTCCCAGCGCTCGCCGTCGCGCGCGTGGGCGGGGCGAGCGCTGCGCAAGTCGAGCAGCTTCGGCGCGCGTTCGATCATTGTCTGATCGCGCTGCAGTACCTCGATGACGTGAACGACTGGATCGACGACTTCCGCGCTCGACGGTGGACCTACTTCGTGCGCCGGCACCTGCACGACCAGGAACTGCGTGCGAACCCGCCGCCAGCGCTCGCGTCGATGCACGACCGGATCGCCACCGCATCGGTCACCGAGGAGTTTCTCGCTCGCGCTCGGCAGCATCTGTCGGCCGCGTCCGATCTGCTCGCCACGTTTTCGCTGCCCACATTGTCGGCGTGGGTCGCGGAACGCGCCGCCGCGATCGACCGCCGGCTGTGCGCACCGCAACGCGCGTGGCGCACGGCGCTGCGCCGCGCCTGGACCTCATGACGCCGCGCTCCTTGGCCGCTTACGATCGAATGATCGACGAGGCGTATCGTCGATGGCTGCACACACTCCCATCGTCGCTGCGCACGATCGGGCATGCGTTGCCGGGAACCATCACGCTCGGGGCAACGCGCTGGCGGTCATGGCAGCACGTGTTTCCGATCGCGACGACGCGCGCGCTTCCCTGGCTGGTGGGCGAGGCCTTTCCAGCCGTCCCGCCAGCCACGCATGCGAGCTTGTCGGTCGCGTTCGTACTCGGCGCGCTCGTTGCGCTCGTCGATGATCGTCTCATCGACGCGCAGGCGGACTTCACGCGCGACCTCAACCTGACGCGGCGCTGCCTCGAGGCGCATGTGCACCAGCGGCTCTCGGTCGTCGGCCGACACGCCGAATTCTGGCGTCACTACCGCCGCGCATTCCGCGTGTACGTCGCGGCCCACGCACGCGAACCGCAACTCTGGCTCGGAATCAGTGAGTCCAGCGGTCATGCCCGCTACGCGCGCGAGTCACTGGCCAAGAGCGCGGTCGCGCGTCTGTCGATTGTCGCCCTCGGCGCGGTTGGCGGCGCATCCGCGTCGGACCTCGACCGCCTTGCCCGTCTCGTCGATCACTACCTCATCGCCATGCAATACGCCGACGACGTCGCGGATTGCGAGGAGGATTTTCGCCGCGGCCGCTGGACCTTTTTCATTCAGCAGCATCTCACCCCCGCCGAAATCCGGCGCAAGACACCGATCCGCTTGACCCAGCTACGACGGCGCATCGACGCGGCGCCGATCGCCGAAGACTTTCTCTGCCAGGCCAGTTGGCACTACGCCGCCTGCACTCGTGAAAGCCAGCCATTCGCCATGCCGACGCTGCGGGCGTGGGTCGGCGACCGACGCGATCAACTTCGCGCGCTCGCCATGGCGCGCCAACAGGCGCGGCTGCACCCGCACCGCACGTCGGCAGCGGCGTTCGCGCGGGAGTTGAAACGCCGGTGGAACACCGCTGCGACGCGCGTCAATAGCCCATCATGTTGAGGAAGTGTTCCAGCCGTTCGAAGCGCATGTAGAGGTTGCGCCGCTTCTCGTCGCCGATCGTCGACGTCGGCCGGTCGGCGTAGTCGTGGCCGGGATAGAGCACGGTGTCGTCCGGCAAACGTTTCAACTTGTTGACCAAGCTGTCGTACAACTGTGCCGGATCGCTGCCCGGCAAGTCGACGCGCCCGCACGAGCCGATGAACAACGTGTCGCCGGATACCAGTCGTCCGTCGACCAGAAAACACTGCGAGCCCGGCGTGTGGCCGGGGGTGTGGATGAACGTGATCTTCATCTGACCGATGCTGAGATCGTCACCGCTCTCGACCGATCGGAGGTCGGGACTCGACAGCCCGGCAATGCGGTTGGCGAACGCGGCTTCCGACTTGTGTAAGTAGACTTTGAGATCAAGGTTGCGTTCGAGCAGATCCGCGGCGCCTTGGATCGTGCGACCCATGAAGTTGCCGCCGAGGTGGTCGGGGTGGAAATGCGTCACCAGCGCGGCGGTGAGCGTCATGCCGTCTTCTTCGACGGTACGGACGATGTGATCGATGTCCCACGCCGCGTCGATCACCGCGGCCTGGCGCGTGACCGGATCGCCGATGAGGTAGACGAAGTTCTGCATCGGCCCGAGCTGCAGTTGTTTGAAGTACAACGACGACATTCGACTAGGCTCCTCTGCGTTTACGTTCGTGGCCGCGCAGTCCACGCTCCCACAAAAACTCGGGCTCGCCGAGTTGCTTGCTCACCCAGCGCGATAAGACAAAGAGCAGGTCGCTGAGGCGATTGATCCACGGCAGCGTGTGCGCGCCGATCTCCTCGCTTCGGCTCAAGCGGAGCATGTCGCGCTCCGCGCGGCGACACACGGTGCGTGCCTGATGCAGAAACGCGCCCACCTTGCCGCCGCCGGGCAGAATGAACGAGTTCAGCGGCGCGAGATCGTCTTGGAAACCGTCGATTTCCTTTTCGAGCGCCGCCACGTCGTCCGCGCTGACGCGATACATGCCGTCGTAGATCGCGTCCGCCGGGGTCGCCAACTCGCTGCCCAAATCGAACAACTGATTCTGCACGCGCTTGAACAGCGCTTCCAATCGCTCGCGACTTGCGCGCGCCGGACTGTCGGCGTTGAACGTGCGCGCGAGGCCGACGATGGCGTTCAGCTCGTCGATGGTGCCGTAGGCGTCGATGCGCGGATCGTCCTTGGGGACGCGTTTGCCGCCGACCAGCGCGGTGGTCCCGTCGTCGCCGCCGCGCGTGTAGACCCGTGTGATGCGAATCGCCATAGGTTCTCACCTGCGGCTGCGCAATCCCGCGTACGTGTTCTCGGGCGCGCAGTCTGTGCAAATCGGCAGCCCCGTTTCGACCCACCCGGGCGTGACCACGCGGCCGAACTGATCGCGTGCGCCGCCGAATCCGCCTTGCATGTTGCAGAGATCGCCGTAGCCGGCCCCGGCCATCAATTCAGCCGCCCGCTGCGAGCGCATGCCCGACATGCATCCGAGCACGATCTGTGAATCCTTGGGAAAGGTGGTCTCGACCGTTGCGAGAAAATCCGCATTGGGCGCCATCTGCCCGGTCGCCGCGTCGCGCACGAAGATCGGAATATTCACCGCGCTCGCAGGATGACCGGCCGCGAACTCGGCTTCGGTCCGCACGTCGAGATAGCGGTAGCCCCGTCCAATCAGGGCCTGCGCATCCGGCGGGGTCACTTGCTTGATCGCCATCGAAGTCCCTTCCGCGATGCAGTCTAACAAGCCGCCGGCACACGGGGAAGCGACCGCCGTGCTCGGCAGTGGGTCAGTTTGATTTCCGGGCGATCGGGATTGTCACTCTTGAGCTTTCGCAATTCCGCGGCGAAGAGCCTTCCGCTGCGGCAAAGAAGATCCTTCACGCCAGAATTGGCGATGTTCAGAATGACCGTGGCAATGCGAGGAAATCCAACTGACCCACGACCCTGTCGGGGCTGTCCTACTAGTCTCATTTTGGATTGCGTCGACACCTCCTCAGGTACAATCGGTCATGCCCGCAATTTTCAAGCGGGCATCCAGGGCGGTAGTGGGCTACTTTGCTTACGCAAAAGGTCGTGCGGGTTCGCGGTTCTGCCGGTGCTGGTCGGGCTGTGCCTGCTGCTAGGTGCGGGAATTGTATTCGCGCGTGAGGCAGCGGTCGCATTGGTCCGCTTCCGGGTGAAACCACCACCAAAAGAAGCGAGTTATGTACACCCGGTTGGTTGTTCCTCGGTAACGCACGCGACCGTGAAACGCGATCCGCCTCTTATCGGGCAACTGGCCCTTGTCGGCGGGATCGATGACAACCTCAGCCGGGAGGCAATCTGGAGCGCTTTTGCCTGGTCGGATTGGGACATTGGTGTACGGCGTCCCTTCGTTGTCGGCGTAGGTGATCAGAGGATCGGGCCTTGCGCGGGCCGGGTCGGGGTTTTGAATGGGGGCGTCATACACTCCGCCTGTTGCGACGTAGTCAACGAGATCAGCGGGACCGCTGCCGAAGTTCTCCAGCGTGATGTGCGCTACCCACCCGTCCCGTACGCCCGAAATCGCGCGGACGTGCACCTCGGTCACGAAGAGGTACGGCCGGTTCGTATCGAGCGCGGCTTCGGCAACCTCGGCACTCTTCATGGCCGCAGTGGCCGCGTCTTCCGTGGCCTTGTGCATGTCGCGACTGACCTGAACCAATTGATAGTTAAAGACGGCCATGGAGGCGGTAGCAAACGCGGCCACTGCGGTGAAGAAGAGCATCGCACCCGACGAGTCGCGGTGACTGCGTGCGCTGCAATCGCTGGGGGTCTCTGTGCTTGGCGGGCCGTTCGGCAGATCGGCGTGTGTGACTGGCACTATGTGATCGCTGGTTGGTTGTTCACCGAGTTGGCTGTCTTCGCTTGGTTCGGGGGGATTCCGTGGTGCTGGCTGAGCCAATGAAGCGACCACGAGACACAGAGAGAATCCGGCCGCAAGCGCAACACGCCCGAGCATGCGCTCGTTTACTGCGGTTCAATGCCGTCGAGCAAACCGGCGATGTCTTCAACCGACCACAGCCGCTGAGTTACGCCAGCCGCCATTGCGGGCGTGACGCGCAGCGTTTGGTGAATGCGGACGAAGTTGTAGTACATCGCCCACAACGCGAACATGTGGCAGTGGTTCTCCACCTTCTTGGAGAACGCATTGGTCAATCTCGTGAAGCGTCGGATGCCCATTCCGGATGCTCAGATTGTGGCGTTCCACGTAGCTGGCGGGGCCTGCGGATTCGGATGGATTCCCGCCAGAAGCTTGCGGGAATGACAGAAGGAATCAGAGTAAGACAACGACTCCGTGCTCAACTTGCATCCGACATTGACAGGTTCCTCGGCCAAGAAGGGATCACGGCCGCAGCGTCGTCGAACTGGAAGGATTGGTGGAGGTCGAAGTGGAGTTTCATGAGAACCAGGTCTCACACAGAGACGCAGAGGCGCAGAGAAGGGAAGAGCAAGAGCGGGCAGCGACTGTGGTTCTGCATGAGGGCCGCGTCCTATTCCAGTACCCAGCAACCCTTTACTTTGATCTCGTCGTACATGGCGTCGGGAGCAAGGTCGGCGCCATTCGGCCAACGCACCGCACCGAGGACCACCGCGACTTGCTCGAAGACTTCTCGCTCACGCAACGCAGCGAACACCGTTCCGTCCACCTGCGGGCCGCGGAGAAACTCACTCATGTCCACCTCGCCCTCGGTGCCGTCGACAAACGCGACGCGGAGCCGAGCGTTCGGCAGGGCGGTTGCCTTCGTCACCCGCCACGCGACGGTGTGACGGATCTCTGGCACTAGCTCAGCAGGCTGATCTTCTTCGGGGGCTGCATCTGTCTGCATAGATCCCAATCCTCCAATAGATCGGCCTGGTGTTCCGCGGCCCACTCTAGCACCATCGCGTGCGCGCGGCGCGGCAGCGAACCGCGCGTCACACGCAGCGCGCGAATGTCGATCACGGCTTCAGATTCGGAGTACAGTGCATGGAAGTGGGGTGGACCGTGCTCGGACCAGTACATCTCGATCACAATCCATAGAAAATGCTGATCGTCGGCATCCGTCGCCCTCACGCCGTCTTGAAGCTGACCACGCCGGCGGTGCGGAAAATCTGCGCGGCCCCTTCAGCGGCCGCCGGGTAACCGCGCCCAACTTGACGGCGGTCGATGCCGCCACTACGGTCGCGCGACTTGGGAGGTTCGCATGCGATCGATGGTGAAACGGGGGATGCCGGCGGCGATGCTGGGGGTGCTCTTTGTGACCAACACCGGTCGAGCTGCCGAGCCGACGATCGCGCCGAGTGGCAGCGCGAGCGCTGCGCTCACCACCACCGCCTCCGGTCTGCAATACACCGATTTCAAGGTCGGCGACGGCGCCAGCCCGCAGCCGGGCGAGATCGCCATCGTCCACTACACCGGTTTTCTGGAAGACGGGAAGAAGTTCGAATCCTCGCGCGAGCGCGGCAAACCGTTCGGCTTCAAGGTCGGCGCCGGACAAGTGATTAAGGGCTGGGACGAAGGCGTCGCGACCATGAAGGTCGGCGGCATCCGCCGTCTGGTCGTGCCACCGTCGCTAGCCTACGGCGAGAAAGGCGCGGGCACCGTCATTCCTCCCAACGCGCGGCTCACCTTCGACATCGAGCTGATCGATGTCCGCAAGCCGCCCCCCGCAGTCACGCCGTGACCGACGTCAAGAAGGTGAGCACCTCGCGGTTGAACACTTCCGGCGTCTCGAAGTTGAACCCGTGACTGCCGCCCGGCACCT
>DATKMK010000015.1:0-81993 GCA_035541895.1 Binatia bacterium
GCCGGCTCGTGGAAACACAGCAGCGTCGTCAGCGTGCAGCCCAATCCTTCGGCGCGGCAGGCGAGCAGCGCGTTCTGCACGGCGGGATACACCGACCCGCCGCCGACGACAGACGGGCGATCGAGCTTGGCGTCGGTGATCGCCATGAGCTGCGGATTGAAGCAAAAGACCAGCACCACCGGCGCGAGGTGAAAGTTGCGCGCCAGATGATCGGCGGCGCGGATCATCTTCTCCTGCTGCACCCGTACCGCCTCGGGAACCGCGGCCAGTTGCGCCTTGCGGCCGGAGGAATACTGCTCCCACGGGCCGATGTAGAGTTCCTGCAACCGGCGTCGCTTGTTGGCGTCGGTGACCGCGATGACGCGCCACGGTTGGGCGTTGCCGCCCGTCGGCGCCCAGTTGGCTGCCTCGATCACGCGCCGCAGGACCTCGTCGGGAACCGGGTCCGTGCGCAAGCGCCGCACCGCGCGTGTCGTGCTCATCGCTTCATACAAACCAATCTGGTTCATCGCGCCTCCTGCCGCACTGCTCAATCGCTGCGTCCAAGCGTCCAATGCTCGAGCCACTCGACTACTCGACGGGAATAGTCAACACGATGACTCGGTCGCCCGCGGACCACGAAGGCGTGACTCCCGCCCGGATAGCGCACGAACTGCGCCGGCGCCTTGCCGCTCAGCATCAACGCGGTGAAAAATTCTTCGCTCTGCCCGATTGGGCAGCGATCGTCGGCCTCGCCGTGGAGCAACAACGTCGGTGTCGTCACACGATCCGCGTAGGTCAGCGGCGACAAGCGCCGATAGGTCTCGCGGTCGGTGAAGAAGTTTCCAAAATTCCATTCGTCCATGAACGACCCAAGATCCTGCGTGCCGCTTGCCGACTCAAGATTGGTGAGCGGCGCGCCGACCACGGCGGCTTTGAACCGATCGCTGTGCGCAATCATCCACGCGGTCATGTAGCCACCGTAGGAATAGCCGGCGACCGCCAAGCGATCGGGATCGGCGACGCCGGCGGCGATCAACGCATCGACCGCCGCCATCTGCTCCGGCAGATCGTGCTCGCCCCAGCGAAATCGCAGACTGTGATTGCAGGCGCGGCCGTACGAACCCGAGCCGCTCGGATTGAGAGCGAGAATCACCCAGCCGCGCGCGGCCAGCACCAGCCAATACGTCACGCGCGGAAACACCGCGCCGACGAATCCTTGCGGCCCCCCGTGAATGTCGAGCAGCAGCGGCGCCGGACGCCTGGTGGAAGTCGGATGAACGACGAAGCCATCGATGGTGCCGCCGTGCGGACTCTTGAAGGTTCGCCGCTCGATCGTCGGCAGCACCACGCCGCTGAGTACCGCGTCGTTCACGTGCGTCAGTTGTCGTTCGTCGGATCCATCCAGCGCCGCGACGGCAACGTCCCAGGGTGCGGTCGGACCGCTGGTGAGAAAAGCGAGCCGCCGGGCGGCCGGCCGCACACTCGGCTGCAAGGCGTACCGCTCGCCGCTGATGACCTTGCGAACCTCGCCACCGGTCAGGTCGCAGCGTGTCAGGTGCACATTGCCGGCATCCGCCACGGAAAAGTAAAGCGCAGCGCCGTCCGCCGACCAGGTCGGTGGCGGACTCATCAGCCCCGGCAGCGCCGGCACCTCGCGATCGAATTCGGCGGTGTGCGCGCGCGCGCGACCTCCGGCCGCCGCGACCGTCCATACCCACGAATGCAAATCGGCCTCGTTCTCCGAGCCGTAGAAGGCGATCGACTTCCCGTCCGGCGACCAGGACGGCAACGATGCGGTCGCCGGATGCTCGGTGAGTTGCGTGGCATTGCTGCCGTCGGTTGCAATCGTCCAGATGTCGAAGCGATGGGCCTCCATCACGCCGGTGCGGCTGCACGCGTACGCGATGCGGCGACCGTCGGGCGACCACGCGGGTTGCCAATGTGTGCAGTCGTCGCGGGTGAGCTGCACCGGCTCCCCGCCCTCAACCGACACCACGAACAACTGCAGGCGTCCGTGCAGCAGGAAACCGGTGCCGTCGAATTTGTACAGCGCGCGGTCGATCACCTTGGGTCGCTGGCGCCACGCCTCGAACTTGTCTTTGTCCTTCGGCGGCGCCTCCCATACCACCGGTGCGGCGAAGGCGATCCGACTACCGTCGGGCGACCACACCGGTTCGCCGGCACCGGCCGCGAGTGAGGTCAACTGCCGCGGCTCGCCGCCGCCGAGTGGGATGACAAAGAGTTGCGGCCGCCCGCCGCTTCGATCGGACAGAAACGCCAACTGCGTTCCATCGGGCGACCAACGCGGGGCCGAGTCCGACTGGGGTCCGCGAGTGAACTGGAGCGGCGCGCGGCTGCCGTCGGCCGCCACCAGCCAAATCGACGACCGATACGTGTCTCGCTTCGCGTCGATCTCGCGTTGCACGTAGGCGACGAGCGCGCCGTCGGGCGATAGTTGAATGTCTTCGAGGCTCTTCAATTGGAGCAGGTCTTCGATCTCGAAGCCACGACCTTCCACTGTCGCCATGTCCCACCTCCGCGTATCGATCACTCCGCCAGGTCGCCGATCAGACCCGCGCGCCCGAGCACCGCGTCCAGACGCGTCTGCAGTTCCGTGGTTGCCGATACCATCGGCAAGCGATGTTCGTTGCGCGCGAGCAAGCCGACTCGCTTCATCATGTACTTGAGCGGAATCGGATTGGTGTCAAAGAAGATCGCTTGGTTCAGCTCGAACAATTCGAAATGCAATTGGCGCGCAGCGGCAAGATCGCCACGGGCAACGGACGCGTACATTTCCGCGACGCGGCGCGGCGCCAGATTGCCGACGGCGTTCATCATACCCGCCGCGCCGACCGCGAGCATGGGAAGACTCAGCTCTTCGAGCCCGACGAAAACACGAAACCCGAAGCCGAAGCGTGCCAACAGCCTGGTGACGAACGCGAGATCATTGACCGCGTGTTTGATCCCGACGAGATGCGGGACTCGTTCAGCGATTCGTTCGATGGTATCGAGCTGGACTTCGACCGCCGCGCGGCCGGGGATGTGATAGATCAGCAACGGCAACCGCGTGCGGTCGCCGAGATCGATGTAGTACTCGACCAAGCCGCGCTGCGGCGGCTTGCTGTAGTACGGCGTCACGATCAAGACCGCGTCAGCGCCGGCGGTGTCGGCGTGTGCGGTCAGCGCAACGGTCTCCTCGTGCGACTGCGAACCGGTGGCCGCCACCACCGGGAGTCGCCCCTTCGCGGTCTCGATGGCGACTTCAAGCAACTGCATGCGTTCGGAGGTGGTCAGCATACTCGGCTCGCCGGTGGTGCCGCACACCACGATGCCGTGCGAGCCCTCACGGACCTGATGCTCGACCAATCGCGCAAAGGTTTCGTAGTCGACCCCTCCGTCGCGCAACGGCGTGACCAGCGGCGGATACGACCCGCGGAGAAAGTTGTCAGGCAGTCGGATCATCGGTGCGATTGGTCGAAAATCCCTGCTGGGCACCCAACACGCGGAAGGGGCGGCGCAGGTCTTCCTGCCACAGCAACGACTCCATCGCGATGTGGAGCGGGCTGTCTTGAATCGTCAACTCGTACACCGGCTCATCGTGCGAAGCGTGATTGTGCACGCCCCAGCCCGGCGCGGAGAACATCAGGTCGCCGGCCTTCCAATCGTAGCGCCGGCCTTCGACCACGCTGTGGCCGCTGCCGGCGAAGTAGTAGTTGATCGCCGCCGACGTGTGCCGATGGGGACGATCGACGATCTTCGGCGGGCGGATCGTGATCGTGGCGAAGAAATTCTGCGTTGTGCCGTTCGTTCGACCGGTCGCCGGATTGAACAACAGATACAGCCGGCGTCCCACGTACGACTTGCCGAGCGCCGTCAACTCATCGAGATGCTGTTTGACCAAGCGCCACGGCCAGTGCAACACCTTCGACTCGACGGCCTCGGGACTGATGAGCTGCTCGTACGGCATGAGGTACGCGCCGTCATCGGTCAGCCGAAACGTGCCAAACGGATTGCGCCGCGCACTGTCCGTGCTCTGATCGGGCGACGCGTCCTTCGAGGCAAAGCCGTCTTCCGGCGGCGCGTCGTCGGTCACGTACACGTTCATCTTCTCGAGCAGCGCGGCATTACTGTACGTGAGTCGCACTTGCGAGAGGTCACCGTCGTTGACGTGCCAGTAGGTCGCCATCGACGGCGTGTTCCACACATCGAATTGTTCGAATTCGATCTTCTTGCCCGCCACGACCGCGTAGCCGCGGCCGCCGATGCAAAACACCACCTGGGTCGAATTGTGCCGAATCGGATGCGTGCGCTCGCCCGGATTGAGCACGTCGAGCGTCACGCGAATTCCCGGCGCCAGTCCGAGCCCCGGTGCCGTGGCCCGAGGATGCACGACCAGCGACGAGCGCCGTCCGTTGGCCGGCGCGGGCATACCGGCCAAGCGCTCGATCTCCGCGTCGATCTCTTCCTTGCGGACGATCAACGCCGGCCACAGTTCGATGGTCGAAGCGATTGCCGCAGCGGAGTCGACAAATCGCGCGCGCGGGTCGTCCATCGTTCTCACCTCCAGTCACCGCAGTCGAGGCGTCGCGGTTTGCGGTTGGGCGAAGTGCCGGCCCAACCCGCATCGCTGCGCACGGTGGTAGATCTCGATGCCCAGCGCGAGGTCGGAAATACCCATGCCCATCGCCTTGAACAGCGTCAGATCGGCGGCGGACGGGCGCGCGCGCCGCTCAGCGACCACCGCGCTCAGCGGCGTGACGCGGCTCCAATCATCGCCAGCGAAATGATCGATGAACTCGCGTGACAGCCTCTGCACCGACGCCACGCTATCGACGACGCTCATCGCGCAGCGCCCGAAGATGTCGCCGGCGAACTCCACTCGGTCGGGCGTGATCGCGCCGATCGCGTTGATGTGCGCGCCGGCCGCCACCATCGCCTCCGACAAGAACGCCTCGCGCGCGCGTGTGACCAGCGTGATGATCGGCGCGTCGTTGACCGCCTCGGCAACGGACACTACCGCTTCGGCGTCGATCCCGATCTCGTTTCGGATGCGCTCGACGCAGCGCGTGCGGTGCGCCGCGGTGGGACTGTACACGCGCACTCGTTTGAGCGGTCGCACCGCGTTGACAGCCGCCACCTGTGCAAGCGCCTGCTTGCCGCTGCCGACGAGCGCCAACTCCGACGCATCGGCGCGCGCCAGCCAACGCGTTGCGACGCCCGAGATTCCGCCGGTCCGCAATTGGCCGAGCGCGAACGCTTCGATCACGGCCCGCAGTGAGCCGTCGCGTGCGTCGAACAGGATGAGCAGCGGGGTCGCGCCTCCGCCGGCGTGCGCCCAGGTTTTGGTGCCCGCGAATCCATCCACCGCGAACACGGCGCCGATCGCGTGCACCGTGTGGCCGTCGCCCCACGACACCTGCGTCTTCAGCATGTTCCGGGCTTCGTCGCGCGCTTCGAGCGCCAGGCTACGTTCGAGCACGTCGATGGCCTCAGGCAAGGACAGCAGCGACGCGGTGTCGGCCTCCGTGAGCCAAATCGGTTCGGCACTGGGCATAGCGGTTCACTCAAAGATCGACGGCACCGGCGGCGACAAGCCGAGCGCGTTCACCATCAAGCTGTGCGTGACGTAACGGCCGATGAGCATCAGAATCGCGATCGCCTGCTTCGCTCCGACGGCCTCAACCACGGCCTGGCATTCGGCATGCGCGCGACGTCCGTGCGCGTCGAGCACCGTCATCGCCAGTTGCTGCACCAACCGCTCTCCTTCTGTCATGGCGCTGCGGCGGCTCGGTTCTCGCGTGCTGACGGCGCGTATCCAGTCGTCGCTGAACCCAAGCTTGCGACACAAGCGTTCGTGTTGATGGCGCTCGTAGTCGTTTCGCATGACTCCCGCCACCGTCAACGCGACCACTTCGGTCAGATCATCGGGCAACGCATCCTTGAGGTCGTCGGTGAACTGCATGAACGAACGCAGCGCCTCGGGTTGATGCGCCGCGCACTGGAAAAACTCGCCGAGGTAGCCGAGGCGCTCGACGCGCGGTTTCAACGCCGCCGCCAGTTCGGGCGGCAGGTGCGCGAAGTCGATCCGCGGAATCGCCATGTGTCTCGGTTATAGCGCAAACCGGCCGAGGGAAATCAACGCGTCGGTGTTTGCGGACTTTGCTCCCCTCCGCCGGGCTGCCGACGCCAACGATTGCCAGCATCAGGCGCGCTCGGCGATGGGCCGCGGCACGACGAGCCCGCCTCACGCGCGCGCTGGCATCATTTCCCTTGACGCGACCCCATCGCCCGGCGTACGCACGGGACGTGCTCTCATTGCTGATTCACGCCGCCCTCGGCGTGCTGACCACCACGCTCTGCTTTCGCTTCAACGCGCATTTGTACCGCAGCGATTGGCAAGGTTCGCAGGTGACGTTGCTGGAGGGCCTGTACTACGCGCTGGCGGTCGGGTCGGTGTGCACCGGATGGTATTTCAACGTCCACTACGTCATGGCGTACCCGGCGGAAGCGAGCTGGGTGCATTTCACCACGATGCTGTTCGACAACCCCGCGTCAGGCTCAGCCGGCCAGGACATGATCATCACCAACGTGTTCCTGTTTCCGCTCTGGACCATCATCGACGGCGGGCGTCGCGGCCTGCGGCAACGATGGATCTTCTTCGTCATCAGCCTCTTCACCAGCTTCGGCTTCGCCGTGGCGCTGTACCTTGCGGCGCAAGAGCGCCAGGGGCGCTGGAACGCCGCGCACAAGTTGAGCGCATGAGCACCGTGGAAGCCGCCGATGTCGTCGTGGTCGGCGCCGGCCACAACGGTCTGGCCGCGACGGCGCTCTTGGCGAAGCGCGGACTGCGCGTGCTGTGCCTGGAGAAGAACGCGTACGTTGGCGGGATGGCGGGCACGCGCGAGATTCTGTCCGGATGCCGCAACGACGTCGGCGCCAGCCTGCTGTTTCCCCTTGCCAAGGGGTTGGCAGAAGAACTCGAGCTGGCGCGCTACGGCGTCGAGCTGATCGACCTGCCGATCATGGCGACGAATCTGAATTCCCACGATTCGCCGGCGGCGGTCTTCTATGCGAACCCGCTGCGGATGGGGCGATACGTGTTCCGCCACTTCGGCGTGAGCGCGATGCTCGGCTTCGTGCGCCTGATGGCGTTCTGCAAGTACCCGGCGAGCCTGATGGATCGCTTCACGCCGCGCAGCGTGCCGCCGACCTACGAGGAACTGCTCGCCAAGGCACCCAACCAGCGCAAGCGGCGACAAATCGAGCTCGCGTTCACCGGGAGCGCGATGGATCTCATCAATCGCTTTCTCCCCGATGCCCGGCGTCACCGCACGCTGCGCGCGCTCGCCGCGTTCGCCGCGGTACAATCCACCTACAAGGGGCCGTTCACACTCGGCAGCGCGTTGTGCCTCGTGTACACGTTCGCGCAAAACGAGGCGGGCGGGCTGATGCGGCGCGTGAAGGGCGGCATGGGTATGCTGTCGGAAGCATTGCGCCGCTCAATCGCCGACAAGGGCGGCGAGGTGCGACTGAAGACGCCGGTCGAACGCATTCTGCTCGAAAGCGATCGCGCCGCCGGGGTCGTGTTACGCGACGGCACCTGCGTTCGCGCGCGGGCGGTGCTGTCCAATCTCGATAAGCCGGCGACCTTCTTCGGACTGGTCGGCCGCGAACATCTGCGCGACGACTTCATCGAGCGAATCGAGCGCATCGAGCAGCGCGGCGCCTTCATGCACTTGCTCTTCAAGCTGCGGCGCCTGCCGCGCTACGGCGCGCCCTTCGGACACCTCAACGCCGATCCGCGCACGCGCTTCAACACCACGCTGGTGCCCGACCCCGAACTGCAGCAGGCGAGCTACGAAGCGTGCGTGCGGGGCGAGGTGCCGGAGCATCCACCGGTCGGCATGCAGATTCCGACAGTAATGGATTCGAGCCTCGCGCCACCGGGCTTCCACATCGCCACCACTTACGGCTTCTTTTTCCCCTGCGAGGCGCCGAAGGCCGAGCGTGGCCGCCTGCGCGACGAGATGGCGGAGCGCATCGTCGATCGCCTCAGCGAATATCTACCCGATCTACGCGACTGCATCGTCGAGCGGGCCGTCTTTTCCTCCGACCATTTCGCCGCGATGCAGGGCGCGACCAACGGAGATTTCACGCACGGGCTGATTCACCCCGAGCAGATGATCGGCGGGCGCATGTTGGTAGCGGGCTCGGCTCACGCCACGCCGATCCCCGATCTCTACCTGTGCGGCGCGTCGTGTCACCCGGGTCCCGGCGTCACGTTCCTCCCCGGCTACGGCGCCGCCTACGAGGTCGCGGAAGCGCTGCAGGCCGCTCCACCGCACAGACTGCGCGGCGCGGCCTGACGCGAAATTCACTGACCAGTCACGACTCACGACGCGCGAACAACTGTGTGAGCGACGCCGAATCAAGGTACTCGTCGAGCCGCGCGATGCGGCCGTCCTTCACGACGCACACGATGCACGCGGCGATTTCGAGCGGCTGGCCGTTCGGGGCGATCCCGCGCAGGACGTGTTGCTGCACGAAGCCCGTATCGGTGGCTTGTCGCCGAATCTCTTCGTACCGCAGTTGTTTGACGTGCCGCACGACCCAGCCGAGCACGGCGAGATTCTGATCGACCGTTTGCCAGCGGTTGTCGTTGTTGTGCCAGATCACGGCGTCGGGCGCGTAGATGTTTCGCACCTCGTCGACGTTTCCGGCGGTGATCGCGGCAAAGAGCCGCTCGGCGAGTTGCAGGCTATGCGCTGATTCCATTCTTACGCCCCCCGGCTTTACGACGTCGCAACGATCGCCGGTCGGGTTTCTCCGGACCGCAACCCGCGCACCCACCAACTGAAGCGGTCGAGGTACAAGTAGATCACCGGCGTCGTGTAAAGCGTCAGCAGTTGGCTGACGATCAAGCCGCCGACGATGGTGATGCCGAGCGGTTGGCGCAACTCCGCGCCGGTTCCCAAGCCGAGAGCAAGCGGCAGGGCGCCGAACAACGCGGCCAACGTGGTCATCATGATCGGTCGGAAACGCAGGATGCAGGCCTCGTAGATCGCGTCTTCCGGCCCCTTGCCCTCCTTGCGTTCGGCCTCGAGCGCGAAGTCGATCATCATGATCGCATTCTTCTTCACGATGCCGATCAACAGGATGATCCCGATCAACGCAATCACGCTGAGATCGGTCCGACACAGCAGCAGCGCCAGGATCGCCCCGACGCCCGCTGACGGCAGCGTCGAGAGAATCGTCAGCGGATGAATGTAGCTTTCGTAGAGAATGCCGAGCACGATGTAGACGGTCACCAGCGCCGCCAGGATCAGCAACGGTTCGTTGGCGAGCGAGGCTTGAAAGGCCTGCGCGGTGCCCTGGAAGCTAGCGCGAATGCCGGCCGGCATGCCGATCTCGTGCTGCGCCGCGGTGATGGCATCGACGGCGTCACCCAACGCCACGCGGGGCGCGAGGTTGAAGGACAATGTGATCGACGGAAATTGTCCCTGATGGTTGACTGCCAGCGCCGTCGTGCTCGGCGCAAAGCGGGTGAACGCGCTCAGCGGAACCGGCACGCCCTTGGTCGACCGCACGTAAATGTCGCGGAGGGTTTCGGGGTCCTGCCAGAACCGTGGCGCGACCTCCATCACCACGTGGTACTGATTCAACTGAGTGTAGGTCGTCGACACTTGCCGCTGGCCGAACGCGTCGTAGAGGGTGTCGTCGATCATCTGCGGGGTGATCCCGAGGCGCGCAGCCGTATCGCGATCGATGTCGAGCGCGGCTTCCAGGCCGCCGTTCTGCTGATCGGTGCTGACGTCGACCAGTTCCGGTAACGTCTGCAGCTTGCGCATCAGTCGCGGGGCCCAGTCGTTCAACTCCCGAAGGTCGTCGTCTTGCAGCGTGAACTGGTAGAGCGCGGTGCTCAGCCGGCCGCCGACGCGCACGTCCTGCACCGGTTGCAGATACAAGCTCGCGCCCGGGACGGTTGCCAGCTTCGGCCGTAGCCGTGTCATGATCTGGTCGACGCTGACCTTGCGCTCGTCCAACGGCTTCAACGCCATGAACATGCGTCCGGTGTTGGTCGTGCCCTGGTTGCCGCCGGTGAAGCCGACGATCGTGTCGACCGCGGGATCTTGCAAGAGGATCTCGACGAAGCGATCCAAGCGTTGGCGGAACGACTGGAACGAGATGTGTTGGTCGGCTTGCACCGCGCCCATCAGGCGGCCGGTGTCCTGGAGTGGGAAAAAGCCCTTCGGCACGACGCTGTACAGATAGATGTTGACGCACACCGTCGCGATCGCAACGGCGAGCGTCAAACGCGGATGCCGCAACACCCACGACAAACTCGTCTCGTAGCGGCGCCGCAGTCCATCGAGCACGCGGCCGCTGATTCGATGGAGTCGCCCGTGCGCGCGATGGTGTTCGGACTTGAGGAACTTCGCGCACATCATCGGCGTAGTCGTCAGCGAGACGACCAATGACACCGCCACGGCCACCGACAAGGTCACGGCGAACTCGCGGAACAAGCGCCCGACGATCCCGCCCATCAACAGGATCGGAATGAAGACAGCCACCAGCGACGCGCTCATCGACAACACGGTGAAACCGATCTCGCGCGCCCCGCGCAGCGCGGCTTCAACCGGCCGCATGCCGTGCTCCAAATAACGAGCGATGTTCTCGATCACGACGATGGCGTCGTCGACGACGAATCCGGTCGAGATCGTCAACGCCATCAGCGACAAATTGTCCAAGCTGTAGCCCAGCAGGTACATCACGCCGAAGGTACCGACCAGTGAGAGCGGCACCACCACGCCGGGGATGACCGTCGCCCAGATGTTCCGCAGGAACAGGAACACCACCAGAATGACCAGTGCGATCGAGATCAGCAGCGCGGTTTCGACGTCGCGGATCGACGCGCGAATGGTCGGCGTGCGATCCATCATCACCCCCAAGTTGATGGCTTGCGGAATCGACGCTTGCAGTTCGGGCAGCAGCGCGCGCACGCGATCGACGGTTTCGATGATGTTCGCTCCGGGTTGGCGAAAGATGATGAGCAGCACCGCCGGCTTGCCGTTGCCAAGACCCGCCGCGCGGACGTCCTCGACCGAGTCCCGCACCTCGCCCACATCGCTCAGTCGCACGGGTGCGCCGTTGTGATACGCGACGACCAGCGGCCGGTACTCCTCCGCCGTCCACAATTGATCGTTCGTGCTGATGCCCCACGCGGTGGTCTCGTCCGCCAGTTGCCCTTTCGGTCGATTGGCATTCGCGGCGGACAGCGCCGCGCGGACCTGATCGAGTCCGAGGCCGTACTTGTTCAGCACCATCGGATTCAGCTCCGCGCGCACTGCCGGCAGCGAGCTGCCGCCGACGAACACCTGACCGACGCCTTGGATCTGGGCGAGCTTCTGCTGCAGGATCGAGGCCGCCGCGTCGTAGATGCGGGCGATTTCGATGGTCTCGGACGTGAGTCCGAGAATGATGATCGGCGAATCGGCGGGGTTGACCTTTCGGTACTGCGGATTGTTCGGCAGATTGGTCGGCAGTTGACCGCGCGCGGCGTTGATCGCCGCTTGCACGTCGCGGGCAGCGCCGTCGATGTTGCGGCTGAGATCGAACTGCAAGACGATCGTCGTCGACCCGAGATAGCTGGTCGACGTCATGTCGGTCACGCCGGCGATGCGACCGAACTGGCGTTCGAGCGGCATCGCGACCGACGACGCCATCGTCTCGGGGCTGGCGCCCGGCAATGCCGCTTGCACCTGGATGGTCGGAAACTCCACTTGCGGCAGCGGCGCGACCGGCAGAAAGCGGAAGCCGATCACTCCGGCGAGCGCGATGGCGATCGTGAGTAGCGACGTTGCGACCGGTCGCCGAATGAAGGGCTCGGAGATGTTCACGACTGCTCCAGTGCCACCGACTCGTCAATGGGGTTGCCGATGCGCCAGCGCGCGAGCCGCTTGGCGAGCCGATCGAACGCGAGATAGACCACCGGTGTGGTGTAGAGCGTCAACAACTGGCTGAGCAGCAAGCCGCCGATGATCGTGATGCCGAGCGGGCGGCGCAGCTCAGCGCCGGTGCCGGTGCCGAGCGCCAACGGCAACCCGGCCAACAGCGCGGCCATGGTCGTCATCATGATCGGCCGAAAGCGCAGCAGACAGGCCTCGTAGATCGCCGTCTCCGCGCTCTTGCCCTCGCGTCGCTCGGCTTCCAGGGCGAAGTCGATCATCATGATCGCGTTCTTCTTCACGATGCCAATGAGCAGAATGATGCCGATCAACGCGATGACGCTGAGATCGGTGCGGCAGAGCAGCAGCGCCAGGATCGCGCCGACGCCGGCCGATGGCAGCGTCGACAGAATCGTCAACGGGTGAATGTAGCTCTCGTAGAGAACACCGAGGACGATGTACACGGTCACGAGCGCCGCCAGGATCAGCAGCGGCTCGTTGGCCAGCGACGCTTGGAACGCCTGCGCGGTGCCTTGGAAGCTGGTCTGCATGCTGGGCGGCACGCCGATCTCTCGTTCCGTGGCGCTGATCGCGTCGACGGCATCGCCGAGCGCGGCGCCCGGCGCCAAGTTGAACGAGATCGTCACCGACGGAAATTGCCCCTGATGATTCACCGCCAACGGGACGGTCCCCTGTGCAACGTGTGTGAAGGCACTGAGCGGAACCTGGGAACCGGTCGACGAGCGCACGTACAAGTCCTTCAGCACCTCGGGGTTGCGCTGGAATCCCGGTTTCACTTCGAGGATCACGTGGTACTGATTCAGCTGCGTGAACATCGTCGACACTTGCCGCTGGCCGAAGGCGTCGTAGAGCGTGTCATCGACCATTTGCGGCGTGATGCCGAAGCGCGACGCGGTGTCGCGGTCGATCATCAGCGCCGCCTGGAGGCCGCCGTTCAGTTGATCGCTGGCAACGTCGCGGAGCTGCGGCAGCGCCTGCAGCTTGTCGAGCAACTGCGGCACCCACGCGTGCAGTTCCCTCGGGTCGGGACATTCGATGCTGTACTGATACTGCGTCCGGCTGACGCGGTCTTCCACGGTGAGATCCTGCACCGGCTGCATGAACAGCGTGATGCCGTCGACCGCCGCCAGCCGCGGTTGCAGCCGCCGGATGACGTCGCTCGCCGAGGCATCACGCTCAGCGAGCGGCTTGAGGTTGATCTGGATCCGGCCGGTGTTCGGGGTGGTGTTGATGCCGTCGACGCCGATGAAGGATGACAAGCTCTGCACCGCGGGATCCTGCAGAATCATCGTGGCCAACGCTTGCTGCCGCGCCCCCATGGCGGCGAACGAGACGGTTTGCGGCGCCTCCGACACACCGAGGATCACGCCGGTGTCTTGCACCGGAAAGAAACCCTTGGGCACGACGACGTACAAGAGGATGGTGCCGACCAGGGTAGCGATCGCCACCGCCAGCGTGGCGGGTTGATGGCGCAGCACCCACCGCAACGTCGTGCCGTAGCGCTCGATCACCGCATCGAAGAAATGTTCCGACGCGCGATACCACCGCCCCTGCGCCGCGTCCGGCCGGTGGCGCAACAGCTTCGCGCACATCATCGGCGTGAGCGTGAGCGACACCAGCGCCGACACCAAGATGGTCACGCTGAGCGTGACCGCAAACTCGCGGAACAAGCGGCCGACGATGTCGCCCATGAACAGCAACGGAATGAGCACCGCGATCAACGACACCGTCAGCGACACGATAGTGAAGCCGATTTGCTCCGCGCCCTTGAGCGCTGCCTGCAACGGCGATTCACCCGCCTCGATATAGCGCGTGATGTTTTCGATCATGACGATCGCGTCGTCGACGACGAAGCCGGTCGAGATCGTCAAGGCCATCAGCGAGAGATTGTCGAGGCTGTAGCCGAGCAAGTACATCACCCCGAAGGTGCCGACCAGCGACAGCGGCACGGCGATGCTCGGGATGATCGTCGCGGACAGGCTGCGCAGGAACAGAAAGAGCACCATCACCACCAACGCCACCGTCAGCATCAACTCGAACTGCACGTCATCGACCGAGGCGCGGATCGTGGTGGTGCGATCGGTAAGAATGCTGACGTGGACCGCGGCGGGCAAACTGCTGGTAAGTTGCGGCAGCAGCCGCTTGATACGATCAACGACGTTGATGATGTTCGCACCCGGCTGTCGCTGCACGTTGAGGATCACCGCCGGGTCGGCGTTCATCCACGCCGCTTGCTTGACGTTCTCCGCGTCATCGACCACATCCGCCACGTCCGCAATCCGAACCGGCGCGTTGTTGCGATACGCGATGACCAGCGGCCGGTAGTCGTCGCTCGATAGCAACTGGTCGTTCGCGCCGATCGTGTAGGCCTGGTGCGGGCCATCGAAGTTGCCCTTGGCCTGATTCACGTTGGCTTGCGCGATCGCGGTGCGCAGGTCTTCGAGGCTCAACCCATATGCCGCCAGCGCCGTCGGATTGGCCTGCACGCGCACCGCCGGCTTCTGCCCCCCGCTGATGCTGACGAGCCCGACGCCGGGCAACTGCGAGATCTTCTGCGCCAGCCGGGTATCGGCGAGATCCTGGACCTTGACCAGCGGCAGCGTCTGCGAGCTCAACGCAAGCGTCAGGACGGGCGCGTCGGCGGGATTGGTCTTGCTGTACACGGGCGGATTGGGCAGGTCGCGCGGCAGATAGGTCGACGCGGCATTGATCGCCGCTTGAACTTCCTGTTCCGCGACGTCGAGGTCGAGCGTGAGCACGAACTGCAGCGTGATCACCGAGCTGCCGAACGAACTCGTGGACATCATTTGGTTGAGCCCGGGCATCTGGCCGAACTGCCGCTCCAGCGGCGCCGTGACGGACGACGCCATAACCTCCGGGCTGGCGCCGGGATAGAACGTGAGCACCTGGATCGTCGGGTAGTCGACCTGCGGCAACGCCGACACCGGCAGTTGGCGATACGCGATCGCGCCCGCCAGCATGATCGCCGCCATCAACAACGAAGTGGCGATCGGCCGGAGGATGAACGGGCGAGACGGGCTCATGCGTTCGGCTTACGGCCTGCGACGTCGGTCTCCGAAGGCTTCGTGCGCACGGCGCTACCCGCGCGCAACTTGTCGACGCCGTCGGTCACCACGACTTCGTTCGCGGACAGTCCGTTCTCGATCGCGGTCTCCGCCCCCGCGGTCGGCCCGAGCGCAACCGGCCGAACCTCCACGGTTTGATCCGACTTGACGACGTATACGAAGGTGCCTTGCGGCCCGCGCTGGATCGCCGCTGCAGGCGCGATGATGGCCTCACTCTTCACATCGAGGAGCAAGCGAACGTTGACGAACTGATTCGGGAACAACGCGTGATCGGCGTTCTCGAAGACCGCCTTCAAACGAGTCGTGCCCGTGGTCGGGTCGATCTGATTGTCGACGGTCAGCAACGATCCGGATGCGATCCGTGTGCGACCGGCGCGGTCGAAGGCATCGACGCGGAGCTGCTCGCCGGCCCGCAGCTTCGTCAGCACGGGCGGCAGATTGTCCTCGGGGATCGTAAACAGGACGGCGATCGGCTGCACTTGCGTGATGACGACAAGCCCGTTCTGATCGCTCGCGTGCACTATGTTGCCGATGTCGACCAGCCGCAGACCGACGCGGCCGCTGATCGGCGCCGTGATGCGCGCGTAGGTCAATTGCAGCTTCGCGTTGTCGATCATCGCCCGGTCCGTCTTGACGGCGCCTTCGTATTGCCCCACTTGCGCCGCCTGATCGTCCACCTGTTGCTGCGAGATCAACTTCTTCCCGACGAGCTCCTGATACCGGCTCAAATTGATGTGGGCGTCCTTGAGCTGCGCGCTGTCACGAGCGAGCTGCCCTTCGGCCTGCGCAAGCTGCACTTCGAACGGCCGCGGATCGATCTCGGCGAGCAACTCACCCTCATGAATGAATTGTCCCTCCTGAAACGCGACTTTGACCAATTGGCCATCGACGCGGCTGCGCACCGTGACCGTGTTGAACGCGGTCACCGAGCCGAGGCCCGTCAGATACACGGGCATCTCGCCTTGTCGCGTTGTCGCGGTCACGACCGGCACTGCCGGCATCACCGGCTTGGCAGATGGGGCGGCGGTGGAATCAGCGCGCATCGATCGCCCGAGTGTCCAGTAGCCAGCGGCACCCAGAAGCGCCAACCCGATCAGCCAGCGCCACGCGCGGCCGGATCTTCCGGGCGCTGCGGCGCCTTCGAGCGGCAACACAATCGCATTCGATTCCGCCGTGGTTGGCGGGGTGTGATCCCTCATGGTCATTGCCTTAGGGTGGCGACTACAGGACGAAGTCGGCGCATCGCCGGTTGACCCTGCTCGCCACGTTGCAGTCGGTCCATGTTGTCGACGATCTTGCGCAGTCCGCGGCGGAGCACGGCCAACTCCGCCGGGCTCAACCCTCGCGTCACGGCCCCACGCACGGCGCTGGCAAGCCCGTGGAGCTCCTTTATCAGCGGCACACTCGCCGCCCCGATGTGCAGACAGGCCCGCCGCCGATCGGTCGCATGCCCCTTCACTTGCAGCAGCTTGCGATTCATCAGAGTAAACACGATGCGCGACGCGGTCGGCTTGTCCATGCGCAGATGCGCGGCCACTTCGCCGAGCGAGATGCCGGGTTGTTCGTGAACGGCGACGAGCACCCAGAACTGCTGCGTCGACAGCCGGTAGCGCCGCACATGGCTGCCCACCGCCTGCTTGATCCGCCGGCGGACCACACCAATCAACAACCCAATCGGTTCGTCACGATCCATTCATTTCCTCAGCAACAGTTGCTGTGACAACAATCTTATCGATCGCGCCATGTTGGCGCAAGCGGGTCCGATCAGGCCAACGGGCGCGCCAGAGCGCGCGCAGGCGCGCCGTCGGCGCCTACGATGTTGAGCGCCGACAGCATCACTTCAACGCGCTGGCCGGCCAACGCGGTCAGATTGGTGAGATTCTCCGCGATCAGTACGCCGTGGCCCAACAGCATGTGATGAACGGGCCAACCGAAATCCTTCGGTCGCCGATTGACTGCGAGGTCGGGAGTCATGAGATCGACGCCAACCAGCTTGATGCCGTGGTCCACCAGCCACTGCGCGGCCGCCACGCTGAGGCAAGGATGTTCGCCGTACCGGACGCTCTCGAAGTCCTGTGCCCATCCGGTATCGAGCAACACGATGTCGCCGGGCGACGCACGCGGATGCGCGCGTTCGAAGTGCTCGGGCTCGATTACTCCGTACGGTTGGGTGGCGATGTGCCAGACGACGCCCTCACCGCACAAGCGATCGAGGGGAATCTCGTGCATCGCCGGGCCGTCCGGAATGAAATGGCACGGCGCATCGACGTGGGTGCCGAAATGGCAGACCATGTGGATCTCGGTCAGGTTGTACGGATGTTCCGGCATGCTCGCGGCGCGCCGGAACTCCGGCTTGTCGAACAGCGGAATCCGCGCGAGGTCGGCGTGCAGGCGGTGCGAGATCTCGACCCAACCGCGGCCACTCGTGCGAGTCGGACTACTCCAACCGCGCCACTGTTTGTCCATAGAAGTCTTCTCCGTCTCCGTCACTCGTCACTCGTCACGCTGACTTGCCGTTCCATCGAACCGCTCAAAGAACAGGCACGTGTCGATCGACCGACGCGATGGGCGGCGATATGGAATCGCCGGCCAGCCGATCGGCAGCATCGCGCAACTGGGGCAGTTCTCGGGCAAGCCGAGCCAGTCGTCGACCTCTTTGCGGAACGCCGTGTGAACGGTGGTGAGCGATGCCCCAAGACCGACCGCGCGGCACGCGAGCAGGATGTTCTGAATCGCCGGGAACAACGCCTGCGTCTGCGGCTCACCCCGTCGCGTCCACCCGGCAACGAACAGGTGCACCGGCACTTCGTGAAGATGATCGGCGAGATGGATGGCGGATTTGAGGTTGCGACGCTTGACGACCGGATAGGCCGGATCGGCGGCCGCCTCGCGAGCGGGTTGAATGTACGCGTGAAATGCTCGGCGATAGCGTTCGGCGACCCATGCGCGGCGGGCCGGATCGGTGACCGCGATGAAGAACCACGGCTGGCGATTGCCGCCACTAGGGGCAAAGGTCCCAGCCTCGCAGATCTTGCGAATCAATGCGCGCGGCACCGGATCCGACTTCAAGCGGCGAATCGCGCGCGTCGTGCGAATCGCCTCGAGCAATGGAACCTGTTCGCCGATCCGGTCGATATCGAATGTCGTGGCTTTCTCCGGCATTTTGGCCTGCCCTCTCTGGCTTGGTTGCGCTGGCGTCGTTGGGGCCTGTCTCCGACCGTACGCGATACGCCATATGCACTCTGCAGAGGCAAGCCTCTAGCCAGACGCGTTCGCCTTCAGTAGTGTCGTCCGCGTGAGTTACCCAGCCGTTGCGCCCCCGCCGGATGGTGAAGCGTCCCTGCGTTCCGCCGCGCGACCGTGGTGGCTGCGCGCGATGCCCTGGCTTGGACGGCCGCCGGCATTGACCTCGCGCCAGTGGAACGTGTTGGGGGTGCTCGGCGCCGCGGCGCTCATCGAAAACTACGATTTGGCGGTGCTGGGACTTGCGCTGCCGCAAATTCAGACCGGTCTCGGGGTCGCCGAAGCCGAGGTCGGCACCCTCACCGCCGTGGTGCGACTCGGCGTGATGCCGGCGCTGTTCCTCTCCGTGTTGGCCGACCACACGGGGCGCCGTCGATTGTTGTTGGCAACCATTCTCGGCTTCACGTTCTGCACGTTCTTCACCGCGTTCGTGCGATCGGCCGTCGAGTTCGTCGCACTGCAGTTTCTCGCCAGAGTCTTTATCGCGGGTCAGTCGATGTTGGCGGTGGTGGTGATCGTGGAGGAATTCGACGCCGACGTTCGCGGGTGGGGTATCGGCATGATGGGCGCGATCGGCTCGCTCGGGCACGGGCTCGCATCGCTGATATTCTCGCTGGTGAACGCCCTGCCGTTCGGGTGGCGCGCGTTGTATTTGGTCGGGGTCATCCCGTTGTTGCTGATCGCGTGGTTTCGTCGCACCCTCACCGAGACTCGCCGGTTCGAGCATCACCAAAGCACCCGTGCGACCAGCTTCGGTATCGGCGCTGCACTGCGGCCGTTTCGCCACCTGGCACGGATGTACCCAGCCCGAATCCTCGCCTTATGCGCGGCGCTGTTTCCGGTTGCGTTCGTGTTCGAAACCAGCACGCTGTTCGCCTCCAAATTTCTTCAAGAGGTGCACCATTACTCGCCGGGCAACGTGGCGGTGATGTATCTCACCATCGGCATCCTCGCGCCGATCGGCAATGTGGTTGCCGGACGATTGGGCGACCGCTTCGGCCGCAAGAGCGTCATCGTCGGCGGCGCGCTCGCCAACGCGGCCGCGGTCGCGGGCTTCTATCACACGACCGGCGCCTGGGTACCGTTGGCGTGGGGGCTGATGGTGATGACGCTGACGATGGTGTTGGTGCTGTTCGCCGCGATCGGTGGCGAATTGTTCCCGACATCGTACCGCTCGACGGCATCCGGCGTGCGCGCAGTCGTGGCGACGCTCGGGGCTGCGGTCGGTTTGTGGACCGAGAGTCTGCTCTACGGCACCGTCGGCAGCCACGCCACCGCGATCACGCTGATGCTGGTCGCGGTACCGATCGCGCCGATCATCGTGGCACTCTTTCTGCCCGAAACCGCCGCGCGCGAGTTGGAGGAGATCGCACCGGAGCGCTGACGTGCGGCAACATTGGAGCTGATGCAATACCTATCTTTGGGGCTCGCGGCGTATATACTTCGACGTATTCAGGCGCATGAAATAATGATGATGTTGCCCTCCCATAGGCGTTTTCTGATCGAGCAGGCCGTCGGATCTGTCGTCGTGAATCTGGCGATCAACGCCGCGATCGCGTACCTGACGTTTCGCGGCGCGCGAACGGTACCGCTCTGGGGCCAACAGAGCATCGCCGGCGACACCATTGGAACAACCTTCTTTCTGCCGCTGATTACCTGCCTCATCGTCACGCCGTTGGTTGGCCGGCAAGTACGAACTGGACAGGTGCCGCTGTTTCGCGGGAAATCGCCGGGATTCAACTGGGCGCCGCGGCGGACTCTGTGGCGCGGCGTACTTCTGGGTCTGATCAGCACTCTCGTCGTGGCGCCGGTTGCGCTAATCATCCTCGCGACGTGCGGCGTAGCGCACCAAGGCTTCTGGAGTTTCGTGCTGTTCAAGGCGGCGTTCGCCGCGGCGTTGGGCGTCTTGGTGACGCCATTGATCGCTCTCTGGGCCATCACGGAGCCCGATGCAGCAGCGGTGACGGTCGAGGCACGCGGATAGGCGCGTCGATCTCACCGATCTGTCGCAGGACCAATCACGGCCGATTCCATCAGGACCCGGGTCGCCTCGCGCGCGCCGCGGATGATCGTCGACGCCTCGCGCAACAGTTCCTCGTGCGCACGCGATCTCGCGGCGATGCCTTGCTGCTGTGCCTTCATCGCCACGGCGACCGCCGTGCGCGGATAGATCTCCCACTCGTCCATGCGCGGCAGAATGCGATCGTCACGTAGGCCGCTCTCTGCGGCACAGCGCGCCAACTCGTGCGCGGCCGCCATCGCCATCTCATCGGTAATGGTTCGCGCGCGGACGTCGAGGGCGCCGCGGAAGACGCCGGGAAAGACCAGTGAGTTGTTGAGCTGGTTGGGAAAGTCGCTGCGGCCGGTGGCCACGATCCGCGCGCCGGCTTCCTGCGCGTCCCACGGCCAGATTTCCGGAATTGGATTGGCGCACGCGAACACGATCGCATCGGTCGCCATCGCCCGGATCCATTCGGGCCGGATGATGTCCGGACCGGACGCCGAAAACGCGATGCATGCGTCGGCACCCCGCAACGCTTCGGCGATACCGCCGCGAACGCCGTCCGGATTGGTCTCGGTGCAGACTCGCCACTTGTCGGCGTAGTCGCCTTGTCGCACCTCGACATCGTTGCGACCGCGGTGCAGCGTTCCGCGAACGTCACAGGCGACGATGCTGAGCGGATCGACGCCACACGCCCTCAGCAGACGGTAGGCGGCGACGTTCGCCGCGCCCATGCCGATCATCGCAATCTTGATCCGGCCGATGTCTTTGCCCACCAGCTTGAGTGCATTGAGCAGCGCCGCGAGCAACACCGTGGCCGTACCTTGCTGGTCGTCGTGCCACACGGGGATACGCATGTCGGCGCGCAGCCGATCGAGGATGCGGAAGCACTTCGGCTGCGCGATGTCTTCGAGATTGATCCCGCCGAACGATGGTTCGAGATACTTCACGGTGCGAACGAACTCGTCAGGGTCCTTGGTGCCGAGGCAGATCGGGATGGCGTCGACGCCGCCGAGATACTTGAACAGCAGCGCCTTGCCTTCCATCACCGGCAGGCCGGCTTCGGGTCCGATGTCGCCGAGACCAAGCACGCGGGTGCCGTCGGTAACAATCGCAATGCAGTTGCCCTTATTGGTGTGCTCGTAGACCAGATCGGGCTGCGACTGGATGGCCCGGCACGGCGCCGCAACTCCCGGCGTGTACCAGATGGCGAAGTCGTTGAAATCACGAACGGGGCACTTGGGCAGCACTTGCACCTTGCCGCGATAGAGTGGGTGCAAGCGCATCGCATCCTGCGCCGGTCGCTTCGCTCGCTCGAGCAATTCCTCCTTGGTTGCCATGAGTATCCCCTCCGATTCACGCCCCGTGCGCAGCCAAGTACGCCACGCAGGCCTCCAAGCTCGCGAGCTTGCGATAATCGGCCTCGGGAATGTCGATTCCCAGTTCCGCGTGAATCGCCACGATGACGTTCATGAAGTCGACCGAATCGAGATCGAGCTGATCGCGCAGATCCGCCGCGGGATTGAGCGTTGTGAGATCGGCCTCGGGGGCGACGCGCTTGAGGGCACGGAAGACCACATCTTTGATCGCCTCGTTCGTCATAGCTGCTCCGGCGCTTGTAACAATCGGTCAATAGCCGAGAGGAACCGCCCGCCGCGATGGCCGTCGCTCGCGCGATGATCCGCCGACAACGTCGCGGCAATCACCGGTCGCGTGCCGAGCAAGCCGCCGACCGCCCACGGCTGCTCGGTGAGTTTTCCGAATCCCACCAGGGCCACTTGCGGAGGATAGATGACGCCGAAGACGGTCTCGACGCCCTGCTCGCCGAGATTGGTCACGGTGATCGTCGCATCGGCGATCTCCGAACTGCGCAGCACACCGGTGCGCGCTCGCTGCACGAGATCGAGCATGCGCCGCATGACGTCGTTCAGCGCCAACGTGTCGACGTCGTGGATCGCCGGCGCGACCAGTCCGCCTTGTCGCAGCGAGATGGCGATGCCGATGTGCACGCCGTCGCCCGGTTTGAATGCGCCGGCGACCCAATAGCCGTTCAGCTCCGGCACTTCGCGCACCGCCAGCGCCACCGCCTTGATCAGCAAGGCAGAATACAGCAGCCGATCGGGCACCGATCGTTTCAGGTTCTCCGCCACCAGCCACTGCGTGGCTCGACTCATGTCGATATGCGTACCGAGGTAGTAATGTGGGATTTCGCGTTTCGACCGCGCCATCGCCGCCGCGATCACTTTGCGCATGGCCGCGTGTCGCTCCGCGATCGGAGTCGCTGCCGTTGGCGGCGCGGGTGGTGTCGGAACCGCAGCGCCCGCGGCGGCGCGCTCGACGTCCTGCTTGGTGATCGCACCGTGCTCGCCGGTGCCGGTCACGTTCGCCACATCGACTCCCAATTCCTCGGCGCGCCGGCGCGCCACGGGCGACACTCGCGGTCGGCCCGTAACTTGCGCGACAGTCGGTGTCGCCTGCGGCAGAGCGGGACGAGCTGGCCCCGTCAGCGGCGCGGGAAAAGACGCTGCCGTGACCGGCGGCGCACCGTCGGTCCGCAGCAGCGCCAGCACCGTTCCGACTGGAACCTTCTGGCCCTCGAGGGTGACAATTTGCTCGACGACGCCTTCGTCCCAAATTTCGACTTCGACCAATCCCTTCTCGGTCTCGACCATCACGATCACATCGCCGCGCTTGACGCGATCGCCGGGATGCACGCGCCACTCCACGATGGTGCCGGCTTCCATATCCGCACCGAGCGAGGGCATGCGAAATTCACTCATGGCCGGTGACCACGCGGCGCGCGGCGGCGACGATCGCCGGAGTCTGCGGCAACGCCGCATCTTCGAGATGCTTGGGATACGGCATCGGCACCTCGGCGCTGCACACGCGCGCCACCGGTGCGTCGAGATCGTAGAACGCACGTTCCATGATGCGCGCAGAGATCTCAGCCGACAGACTGCCGCTGCGCCAGCCTTCGTCGATGATGACGGCGCGGTGCGTGCGCGCCACCGAGGCGATGATCGTAGCGTCGTCGAGCGGGCGCAGCACGCGGAGATCGATGACCTCGGCATCGATGCCCTCGCTCGCCAGCGCCTCGGCGGCTTGCAATGTTTTGCCCAGCGTGCCGCCGTAGGTGATGAGACTGACATCGTGGCCCGCGCGCCGAACGGCAGCGGTCGCAATCTCGACTGCATCGGCAACCGCCGGCAGCTCGCCTTCCAGATTGTACAACGAGCCGTGTTCGAAGATCAGCACCGGATCGGGATCCTCCAGCGCCGGCCACAGCATGCCGCGCGCATCGGCCAGCGTCGCCGGCGCCAGAATCTTGATGCCGGGGATGTGTGCGTACCAACCTTCGAAGCTGTGCGAGTGCTGCGCGGCCAGTTGGCGGCCGGCGCCGGTGGTCATGCGGATCACCAACGGAATGTTGAACTGCCCGCCCGACATGTGAAGAATCGTCGCCGCGTTGTTGAGAATCTGATCGAGCGCAAGCAGACTGAAGTTCACGGTCATGATCTCGACGATCGGGCGCATGCCACCGAGCGCCGCGCCGATGCCCGCACCGACGAAGGCCGACTCGGACAACGGCGTGTCGCGAATGCGCTCGGGACCGAACTCGTCGAGCAATCCCTTGCTCACCGCGAAGCAGCCGCCGTAGCGACCCACATCTTCGCCCATCAGTAACACGCGCGCGTCGCGCTGCAACGCATCGCGGAGCGCCGCGCGGAGGGCTTCGCGATAGCTGAGTGTGATTGTTGCGCCCGCGGTCATCGCCGGGGCTCCGAGTAGACGAAGCGCGTCAGCTCTTCGATGGGTTCCCACGCGCCCGCCTCGGCGAATGCAACCGCGTCGGCGATCTCCTGCGCGATTTCCTGCTCGATGTGAGTGTGATCGGCATCCGTCAGCAGACCGGCAGCTTGCAACCGGGCGGCGAAGGCTGGAATGGGGTCGCGCTGCTTCCATTCTTCGACTTCGAGCTTCGAGCGATACAGCTCGGGATCAAACATCGAGTGGGCGCGAAAGCGGTAGGTGCGAAATTCGAGGAAGTGCGGCCCGGCACCGGCGCGCGTCGCCTCGACGGCTCGGGCGGCCGCCTGCTCGCAAGCGACGACGTCCATACCGTCGACCGGCCACGCCGGCATCTCGAAGCTCGACGCTTTGAGACAGAGATCGGTTTCCGACTCCGAGCGCGCCAGGGCGGTGCCCATCGCGTACAAATTGTTCTCGCAGCAGAACACGACCGGCAAGCGCCACAGCGCCGCGAGATTCAGCGATTCGTGGAACTCGCCCTCGGCCACCGCGCCTTCGCCGAAGAAGCAGGCGGTCACACGATCGCGCCGCTGCATCTTGTCGGCGAGCGCTAGACCGACGGCCAGCGGCAGGCAGCCGCCGACGATCGCGTTGCCGCCGTAGAAGCGCGTGCGCGCATCGAACAGATGCATCGAGCCGCCGCGACCGCGGCTACACCCTTCCACCTTGCCATACATCTCGGCCATGATCGCCGCGGCCGACACACCGCGGATCAACGCGTGACCGTGCTCGCGATAGGTTGCGACGACCGCGTCGTCGGCTGCGAGCGCTTGCATCGCGCCGACCGCCACCGCCTCCTGCCCGATGTAGAGATGCATGAAGCCGCGAATCTTGCCGGCGCCGTACAACTCGGCGCACTTCTCCTCGAATCGGCGAATGCGCAGCATCTCTCGCAGCAGATGCCGCCCATGAGTGCGCTCGATCGCGCGGTCGTCCGTGCTCATTGCTCGCTCTCCAACGTCGACACGTCGCCCTCGGGCAATCCCAACTCGCGCGCCTTGAGCAAGCGGCGCATGATTTTCCCGCTGCGCGTTTTGGGGACGCTCGGACAAAAATCGATCTCGCGCGGCGCGACCGCGGGGCCGAGGCGCGCGCGAGCGAAACCGAGCAGCTCCTGCCGCAAGGTGTCGCTCGCCGCGAAGCCGGCCTTGAGCGAGACGAATGCCTTCACGATTTCACCGATCGTCGGATCGGGTCTCCCGATAACCCCGGCTTCGGCCACCGCCGGATGCTCCATCAGCGTGCTCTCGACTTCGAAGGGCCCGATCAAGTGCCCCGCCGATTTGATCACGTCGTCGGCACGGCTCATGAACCAGAAGTAGCCGTCGCGATCGCGCTTGGCGAGATCGCCGGTGAGATACCAGCCCGCGGCGAAGCATTTGCGATAGCGTTCGTCCTCGTGCAGGTAGCCGCGAAACATCGACGGCCATCCCGGGCGCAGCGCCAGCTCACCGTCGGTGTCCGGGTCGTCGACCACGATGATCGTTCCATCCTTGGCTCGGCGTACGATCGCCGCGTCGATGCCGGGTAACGGCAGACCCATCGAGCCCGGTCGGACTTCGAGTGCGGGAAAATTCGCGATCATGATCCCGCCCGTTTCGGTCTGCCACCAATTGTCGTGAATCGGCAACCCGAACGCCCGTACGCCCCACGCCACCGCCTCGGGATTGAGCGGCTCGCCGACACTGGCAATGAAGCGAAGACTGCTCAGATCGTGTTGTCGAACCGCGTCGGTGCCGACCTTCATCATCATGCGAACCGCCGTCGGCGCGGTATACCAAACGCTGACCTTCTGCCGTTCGATGGTGGCGTACCATCGCTCCGCGTCGAAATCGCCCTCGTCGATGATGCTGGTGATCCCGTGCGTCAACGGGGAAATGATTCCGTACGAGGTGCCGGTGACCCATCCGGGATCGGCGGTGCACCAGAAGACGTCGTCGGGGTGGAAGTCGAGGGCATACATCCCGGTCGCGTGGTGCGCGACGACGGCTTCGTGCACGTGAACCGCGCCCTTCGGTTTGCCGGTCGTGCCGCTGGTGAAATGCACCAGCGCCATGTCCTCGGGATCGGTCGGCGGAATGTCGAACCGGTCGGACGCAGCTACCAGCCGCGCGTCGAAATCTTCGGTGCCTGCCGGCGCCGTGCCGACGACTAACACGTGGTGCAAGCCCGGCAACGAGCGCCGCAGCTCGGCGATGTTGCGGCGTGCAAACAGCGCGTCGGTGGTCACCAGCACCCTCGCGTCACCGATGGTCAGGCGTTGCTGAATCGGTTCCGGTCCGAACGCGGAGAACAGCGGGCAGAACACGCTGCGATTCTTCCATGTCCCGAGCGCGGCGACGTAGAGTTCGGGAATACGCCCCGCAAGCGCAAAGACACGCTCGCCGGCAGCGACCCCCAACCCCCGCAGAACGTTGGCAAAGCGACTGCTCAATCGCTGCAAATCCAGATACGTGTAGTCGCGCGATTCGCCGCGTTTACCGAGCCAGCGCAGCGCCAGGTGCGCCGCGCGCGACCCGTGGGCGTGTCGCTCGACCGCCTCGTATGCGATGTTGAGCCCGTTACCGCCCGGCAAACCGCTGAGCGCGCAGCGGGCAGCGGCCCAGGAAAATTCAGCGCGGGTGCGTCGGTAGTCGAGCAGGTTCGGCTGGACTTTCCAGCCCGCCGGCACCTTGGCGATCGGATCCTGCGGCATGCGTTGTCTCCCGAGCGCGATCAAAGCAAGAAGACCGCCAGCACCACGTTCGGCTTGACCGCGATGAGCATCCCGCGTCTGGGCGGTCTCATTCTAGAATCGAAGGCTCAGCACCGGCGGGGCACAACAGATTTGAGAACCGCATACCGCCGGCCTCTACTCGAATCACCCGCCGATCGTCCGCTATAGTCGCCGCATGGCTGACATGCTCGTACGACTGTACGCGTTGCCGGATGTCGCTCCGCTTTACCGCCCGGCTGCGAACCCGCGGTATCGAGATTCGACGCGCGCAACCGACCGAGCGGCGGGTCATCGTCGACTGGGCCCAACAGCATTTTCCCGGTTCCTGGACGGCCGAATGTGAGGCCGCTCTGGAGCAGCGTCCGGTCACGTGCTTCATCGCCGCCAAGCGCGAGCCAGCGGTCGCACCGAACGTGAATCCGTCCCTGCAACCCGACGAATCGTTGGTCGGCGTCGTCTGCTACGACGCCACGCGTCGCGGCATGTTCGGCCCCGAAGGCGTCCACGAGCGGTTTCGCGGGCTGGGCATCGCTACACCGATCCCGACCACGCATGAACGCTCGCGCTCTCGTGGCAATGTCCGAGTTTGCAGCCGAGCGTCCTGATTTGAAAACGCAAGTGTCCTCAGTTCAGGCTCGATTCAACGACCGCAGCCATCCCACCGCCTCGGCCTCCGTCTCAAAGATTCCAATGTGTTCGACTTGGCCACCAAAGAACGTATCGATCACCGTTCGGGACGCGACTTGTGCCGCCTTGGTAGGCGCGTAGTATGCGATCGCCGAAAAAAGTTCCGAGATCGCGTCGCCTATGACGCGAAGCGCCGCAAACGACGGCGAGTATGACTGCCTTCGATCGATGAGCGTGAGCGCTCGTTTGCCGCCGAGAAAGGATCGAAGCGCGCGCACCATATCTGTCGCCTCGGCCGCGCTGGCATCGTGCCCTTCGGTCGCCTGTATGTGCAAGATCTCGTCATCTCTCCACCAAACGACGACGGCGGCGGATCGGTAGATCTCGGTTCGACTGTCCATTCGGCTATTCCAACCTCAACCGAACAGAAGAATGTCGCGCAGCTGCATCTCCTGACTGAGCGAAGCGTCAGCGTCCCCGCCACAATACGGACAGCACCCGTTCATGCGCCTCATTCGATCAAATCGAGCAGCTCCGCAATGCGGTGAATCACGTGGTGCGGCCGCGGCTCAACGTCCGGCGGTTCCCGGTCCGTGCGATGCCACAGCAACACCGAGCGCAGCCCCGCCTGATTGGCGCCGGCGATGTCTTGCAGCATCGTGTCACCGACGAACAGGGCCTCGTCCGGCCGACACTTCGCGCGCCGCAGGGCCTCGGCGAAGATCGCCGAATCGGGTTTGCAGGACTGCGCCTGCTCGCTCGAGAGAATGGAATCGAAGTACGGTTCGATCTCGCTCAGCGCCATCAGATGAGTCAGTTGATCGTCATCGATGTTGCTGACGATTCCGAGGTGCAACCCGCGCGCGTGCAGCTCTTGGAGGGTCTCGACGACGCCCTCGCGCAACGTGAAGTCGCGCGCGTGGCGCTCCCACTGCCGCTCGCGATAGCGATCGAGTTGATCGTCGTCGAGGTGGGCACCGAGCGCGTTCAGCATCCCGACGACCGCATCGCGAAACAGATCGCGGTGCAGATAGAACCGCCGCGCGAGATACTGGCGAAACACGCGTCGCATGGCATCGCGGTGAGCCGAGTGAATCACGCGCGGCTCGGCGTCGCTGCCGGCCCACCGAGCCAATTCGGTCAGGCTCTCCCGCTCCGCGGGCTCCAGCGTTGCATAGTCGTACAGCGTTCCACCGAAATCGAACAACACGGCCTTTGTGGTCATGCGTCGCGTACTCCGCGTTCACCCAACGCCTTGGAGATTGAGGCGGTAACCGCGCGCTATCAAACCCGGGATCGGCGGGAAGTCAAGCTCCGCGGCACGCACGAAACCCATGCGCGTGTACAAGCGCATCGCCGCGTGCATCAGATCAGTGGTGTGCAAGGTCAGCGCATCGGCGGCGGATGCACGCGCCCGGCGAATGCACTCGCGCATCAGCGCCTCGCCGATACCGCGACCGCGTCCGCCCGGCACAACCGCGAGCAAGCGCACTTCGGGCGATGAAGTTGTCTGCAGGATTCCATCGTCCGACAGCGCGAACCCGAACGGATACAACAGCACCGCGCCGAGGATCGCCGCCCCGTCTTCCGCCACGAGTTGCTGCGCGGGCCGCGGATCAGCCAATGTGTCTACGATGTTGAGTTCGTACATCTGCCAGTGGTCGCCCATCGGATCGGCATACTGCCGATACGCCGCCAACGTGACCGCGTGGATACGCTCCTGATCGCTCGGCAGGGCGTCGCGAATGTGGATGGCACTCATACACGCGCAGGCTAGCACGTCGGGCAGCGGCGGCGTCAACGCACCACGGGGTCACGCGGCGCAGACGAAGTCACGCAGCTCGCGAAATCCCATCGTCTGCAGAGCCGTGCGGATCTGCTCCCGCGGCCGCTCGCCAGCCACCGACACAATCACCCGGCTCCCGCGCAGGCGCGAGAGTTCTTCTGGCATAATCACCGGAGCGCCGTGGATCGTATTGCCCAAGCGGCCGCGGTGCACCTCGACGACGTGCGAGGGGCGCTTGCCGTGCTCGCCGAGCGCGCGGCACAGGGTGCGACCGGTTTCCCCGTATCCCCACAACACAAAGCGGTCGCGTTCGGCGAGGAAGCCCTGCGCGAGAAACGCGGCCTTGCACGCCGTGATGCGTTCGAGCCGATACGACGGATGCGTTCGCGTGCGGCGCGACGGACCGTCGCGCCAACTCAACAGTCGTCGCGGGACGACCCCGATTTCATGGCCGGCCGCCAGCAGGCGCAACACCAAGTCGTAGTCTTCCGGCCAATGCTGATCGCGATAGCCGAACGCCGCGAGCGTGGGGCGACGGATGAGCAGCGACGGATGCACGACCGGACATTCAATGAATGCGTCGGCCCGCACACGCGCCGCCGAGTCGATTCGGTTGAGCCACCGTTCGTAGCTGCGCATGCCGTCCCGGAGATGCGCGCGGGGGAACAAACGCACATGACAACCGACCGCCACTAGGTCCGGCGCCGCGACCAAGGCAGCCGTTTGAGCCGCGAGCCGGTCGCGATGCATGAGGTCGTCGGCATCCATGCGAGCCACGAAGTCGCCCGCACACTGTGCCAATCCGGTGTGCAGCGCGGCGATCAGGCCCTGATGCGGTGTCGAGATCACAACGAAGCGATCGTCACGACCTGCGAACTCGCGGGCGCACTCTCGGGTGGTGTCGGTCGAGCCGTCGTCGACGATCACGCAGCGCCAGTGTCGCTCAGTCTGGCGCACTACGCTGCGGAGGCAGGCCGGTAAAGTCGCGACTGCGTTACATGCCGGCAAAAGAATCGTTACCGATGGGCGCGTGCCCTCCACTCGCTGACGATAGCGCCGCACCAACCGCTTCGCCAACGTTTTCCCGCGGCGGAAGCTACCCGTCCGCGAGGTTCTCGCTTGACCAATCAACGCGTTCACGTCACTAACCAAACAGGGTGAATAGCGAACGATCCACAGACCATTCTTCCGGCGCTCGCCGGCCAACCGCCACCACCTTTGTCGGACGCGAACGTGAACTGGTCGAGTTGCGCGCCGGCTTGAGCGACGCCCTCGCCGGTCGTGGCCGGCTTTTCCTGATCGTCGGCGAGCCGGGCATCGGCAAAACGCGCTTGTGCGAGGAACTCGCCGGCATCGCGCGCCTTCAGCCCGTGCCGGTACTGTGGGGACGATGCTGGGAAGGCGGCGGCGCGCCGGCGTTCTGGCCGTGGATCCAAGTCCTGCGCGGGCTCGTGCGTCACGAGCGCACGGAGAGGCTGGCCGAACACCTGGGAAGCGGAGCCGCACACATGGCCGCCCTCCTCCCCGAGTTGCGGCAGCGCATCAGCGGCGGTGCGGCCGAACCGCAGCCGTCGGCAATCGAATCCGAACACGCTCGCTTTCCGCTGTTCGACGCCGCCATGAGCTTCCTCCAGCGCAGCGCCGGCGAGCGGCCCCTGTTGATCGTGCTCGACGACTTACACGCGGCCGACCACTCGTCGCTGCTGATGCTGCAGTTCATCGCTCGCGAAATTGCGCGCGCGCACATTCTCCTGGTGGGTACGTACCGCTCGGTCGATCTCCAGCGCCAGTCTGATCGATCGCGTCTGCTGGGCGACATCGCTCGCAATGGTCACCGCCTTCCGCTCGGCGGCTGGTCCGAGAACGACGTGGCGCGGTTCGTCGAACATGCGTTCGGAGTGTCCGCGTCTGCGGCCGCGATTGCGGCGCTCCGGCAGACTACCGAAGGCAACCCGTTCTTCGTCGACGAGGTTGTGCGTGTCTTGCTGGCCGAGGGGCGCGACCGACTCTTGAACGATACGCCGGGGGACATCGTGCAAATCCCGCACGGGGTTCGCGACGTGACGCGCGAGCGGCTGCGTCCGCTGCCCCCAACGTGCCAGCACGTGCTGACCGCCGCTGCGGTGATCGGTCGCGAGTTCGACCTGCTGTGCCTTCACCGCGCGTGCGGCGTGGCGCCGGAGTGTGCGCTGGAGGCGCTCGGCGAGGCGGAGGCCGCCGGCATCGTCATGCGACTCCCCGGCGCGCGGGCACGCTACAGCTTCAGCCACATGTTGATCCGCCAGACATTGTACGACGACCTGCCGTTGACCGAGCGGCTGCGGCTGCATCAGCGTGTCGGGGAGACTCTGGAGACCTTGGCGGAAGTCGATCCGGATGCGCACTTGGCCGAGCTGGCTCATCATTTTTTCCACGCCGCCGCCGCGGGGTGTGCCGACAAAGCCGTCGCCTACGGCGTGCGTGCGGCCGAGCGAGCCGCCGCATTGCTCGCGTACGAGGAAGCCGGCGTGCGCTTCACGCGCGCGCTGGAGGTGCTACCGCTCAAACAACCCGGCGATCCGCACGAGCGCCTCGACCTGCTCCTCGCCCTCGGCGACGTCCAGTCGCGCGCCTGGCAGACCGCGGCGGCGCACGCGACGTTCCGCCAAGCCATCGATCTCGCACGCCGGACGGGAGCGCCTCAACATCTCGCGCGTGCCGCACTGGGTTTGGGCGGAACCGGATTGGGCCTGCCGCGCGGCGGCACGGTCGACGTCGGACTGGTCGCGATCCTCGACGAAGCGCTGGCGGGGCTCGCCGAGTCCGACGCGGCACTGCAAGCGCGGGTGCTCGCCCGTCTGGCCGTCGAACTGTATTTCTCCGATGCCGAGGAGCGGCGCATTGCCCTCAGCCGAGATGCCGTCGACATCGCGCGAGGCACCGGGGATGTCGCGACCCTGGCCTACGTCGTCAATGCGCGACACTTCGCGCTGTGGAACTCGCGCGATGTGGACGAGCGCCTGGCGATTGCGAACGAAGCCATCGATCTCGCCGAGCAGGCCCACGACCGCAACCTCGCTTTCCAGGCACACATCTGGCGGTTGATCGACTTGATCGAATTGGGTGCGGGGAGCGACTGGGAGCGCGAGCTGGAGATCTGCGAGCGACTTGCCGAGGCGTTGCGGCAGCCGCGCTTCTTGAGCGTGGTCGCCACACTGCGAGCCATGCGGTCGCTCTGGCTCGGTCGCTTCGACGAGGTCGACGCAATCGGACAGCGCATCCTCGCCTTGGCCGAGCGCGCGCAGGATCCCTCCGCCGCTGCGACCGTCGGGCTCCAGCGGTGCCTCGTGCGGCGAGCGCGCGGTGATCGCGCGGCAATGACCGCAATGACCGAACGCGCGCCGCACCAGTTCCCGTCATTGCCCGCGACTCGTTGCGTCGTGGCGGTCATTCACATGGATCTCGGCCACGAAGCCGAGGCCCGCGCCGAGTACGAACAACTCGCTGCCCACGGCTTCGCCGATCTCGTGCGCGTCAACGGCCTCGACAGCCTGCTGCCCTGGCTGGCCGAGTTGTCGCGTTATCTCGGCGACCGACGGGGAGCGGAAATCCTCTACGAGCGCCTGCAACGATTTGCCGGACACATCGTTTCGTTCGGGCCGCGGTACTGCTTCGGCCCGGCGTCTCACGCCCTCGGCCAGCTCGCCGCCACGTTGGGGCAGATCGACAGCGCTGCTCGCCACTACGAGGATGCCCTGGCCTTCAGTCTCGCGCTCGGCGGCCGACCGGCGGTTGCCGTTACCCAGGTCGACTATGCAACGCTCCTGCTCGCGCGCAACCGCGCGGGAGACCGGGAATACGCGCACTCGCTCGCGGAAACCGCGCTGGCGACGGCGCAGATGTTGGGGATGTCGCGGGTCGCGGAACGGGCCCGCACGTTGATTGCGCAGGCTCAATCCCACGAGGCACAAACGCAAGAGATGCAGACCGTCGACCGCGAAGTCGTCGGGAGCCGCGGAAGCACGCGATCGAGCCGCGGCGCGCGCGTGATCAGCCTTCCGACGCCGCGCTCCCGGCCCACCGCGCCACCGGAGGAGGCGAAAACGAGTCCGGCCCCCGAAAACGGACGACCGACGGCGGCGATCTTTCGCTTCGAAGGAGAATTCTGGAGCGTCGGCGAAGGCGCGTCCTTGATTCGCCTCAAGGACTCCAAGGGATTGCACTACATCGCGCAGCTGCTGAGGCATCCGCACAAGGAGATTCACGCCATTGATCTGGTCGCCCTGGATCAGCCGCGAGCCGCCCCGCGCGCCGCTGCACACCTTACGGACGACCTGCTCAGCCAGCCGGGTGTGCACGCCGGTGATCTCGGTGATGTGGGCGCGTTGCTCGATCCTCAAGCGCGCCGTGCCTACAAGAAGCGCCTGCACGGCCTGCGCGAAGAGTTGGAGGAGGCCACCCGTTTCAACGATCTCGGCCGGATGGGCAGTCTGCGGCGCGAGATCGACTTCATCTCCGGGGAGCTGGCGAGCGCAGTCGGCCTTCACGGCCGTAGCCGTTCCAGCTCATCGCACGCCGAACGCGCGCGCATCAACGTGACACGTGCCGTCAAGGCGGTGATCCAGCGTATCGGCGCGCGTCACGCCGCACTCGGACGTTATCTCGCCACCACGATCAAAACCGGCACCTTTTGTTCGTACGCCCCCGACCCTCACCATCCGATCTCGTGGAGCTTCTGAGACGCCAACCGCCGTCAGTCGACTTCGACCGGCAATTTGTTCCGTCGCGTTGAACACTGTTCACGCGTTTTGAACGCCTCCGTGGTGGAAAGATTTTTCTAACACCCGGGGGGATAGAGCCATGTTTCGGTCGATGCGATGGGTGGTCGCGGTTACGCTTTGGGGTCTCGCGTCGTCCGCGCGGGCAACGGGCGCATGCGACGGCGATTGTGATGGCGACGGCATCATCTCGGTGAACGAGTTGGTCAAGGGCGTGAACATCGCCCTGGGCACCCTTGATGTCTCCGGGTGCATGAATTTCGATGCCAACCACGACATGAAGGTGACGGTCGAGGAGCTCGTCACCGCAGTCAATGGAGCCCTCAACGGCTGCGCGTACTTGGGCGAATTCTACGGCACGGCGGCACTCAGCGGCGGGCGCACCGCGATCTTCAACTTCGCCTCGCAGGCCGACGGTACGGTATCGGGTACGCTGACCGTTCGCGACGCCACCGGCGGCTCGTCCTTCCTTTCCGACGCGAGGGGAGGAGTCGCCGTTGTGATCTCGGTGGGCTCATATAGCGGCAGCATCGACCTCGATACGGGCGCGTTTGCCGTGGATGGCAGCATCATCCTCGACGGCGTCACCATTCCCATTCACGTCAGCGGGCAGTTCCCCGCTGTCGGCGGCAGCTCCGAATCCTTCAGCGGGAGCGTTGGCGACGAGTCATTCAGCGGCTCGGTGGTCTCGGGCGACGGCAGCACGCCAACTCCGACCCACACACGTCCGCCAACCTCCACCCCGACGCCGACCGCCACCGTGACTCCGACCACGAAGGCCGCGACGCCAACGCCGGTGTCGACATCCACCATACCGCCAACTTGGACCCTCACGCCGACGCCCGTCATCGTTCCGCCCGGCATCGCCGCTGATCTGCTCGGCACTTGGAGCGGTACCGCTCGCAATGATACCGCCGGCGCTCGCAAGGACGTGCGAATCAAAATCGAGGTGGTGAGCAATCAAGTCAAGGTGACCGATCTGAACGGCAACCTGCTCAAGGAGTCGTCCGTGATCGTCACACTCGGCAGCACGCGAGCGTTCTACTACAACAAGACCACCGGCAACGCGAACGAGAACTTCACTCTGAACTCGCTTGCTCCAGGCGGATTGGCCGGGTTGTACACGCGTACGACGCTGACCTTCCCGCCGCAGATCGAAGCGTTCGCGGTCGAACTGACGAAAGACTCGTGAGCCTCTCCCTGTCTTGGTCTGGGGACCTCGTCTAGCAACCTCGGACCACGCAGTCGGCCCGCCGCCCACTCGGCGGGCCGACTCTTCCCCTCACGATTTCGAACCGAGGGCGTTTCGCCCGCGGCGCCCGCCCCTTGACCGGCGCGCCGCAGGCTCTTACACAGGTCGGCGATCAGTCGGGGGGAACACCAGTTGGACAGTCGAAGTCAGTCGGGGCGGGCTGCCTCGCATGTTTTCATCGGGCGCGATCGCGAGCGTGGCGCACTGCGCGCCGCCCTCACGGACGCCGCGAACGGATGCGGGGGACTGTTTCTGCTCATGGGCGAGCCCGGGATCGGCAAGACGCGGCTTGCGGAAGAAACCGCCGGCGATGCCGTCGGGCTCGGGGCGACGGTTGCTTGGGGACGGTGTTGGGAAGGCGGCGGTGCGCCCGCTTACTGGCCGTGGGTACAGGTGCTTCGTTCGTTGCTGCGCAACCGCGATCGCACGTCACGGCGCGCGTTGCTGAGCGGTTCAGCGCAGCATGTCCGCCACCTGATTCCCGAGATTGGAGACGACGATGGTGCGTCGATGCCGCCGCCGTCTACCGCGACGCCGGATCACGCGCGCGTGGCCCTCTTCGACGCGCTGGTGAACGTACTCGAACGGGCAAGCAACGACCGCCCCTTGGTGCTGATTCTCGACGACCTCCACGCCGCCGACCTCGCTTCGCTCTTGTTCCTCCAATTTGCTGCGCGTGAGTTACGCGCTGCACGCACCTTGATGCTCGGCACCTGTCGCGACGCCGACGTGCAGCGCCAGCCGGCGTCGGCGCAGGTGTTCATGGCACTGGCTCGCGAGAATCACCGGCTCGGCTTATCCGGCCTGTCGCAAGACGACACGGCAGCGTTCCTTCGCGAAGGATTCAACTGGTCTCCGCCGGCGCCGGTCGTCGCCGCAGTCCACCGACGTACCGAAGGGAACCCGTTTTTCATCGACGAAATCGCCCGGCAACTCGCGACCGTCTGCCCAGAGGGCTTGTCCCCCGCGCACGCCGTCGAACGGTTGCACATTCCACACGGCATTCGTGAAGCGATTCGAGAACGGTTGCGTCCGCTCTCGAACGCTGCGCACGAATTGCTCGCCGTGGCCGCGATCATCGGCCGCGAATTCGATCTCCCGCTCCTACAGAACGCCAGCCAACGCCCCGCCGCTGAGTCGCTGAACCTGATCGACGAGGCCGCGGCGAGCGGCATCGTGAAGTGGATCACCGGAGCTCCCGCTCGTTACGGATTCGCGCACAGTTTGATTCGCGATACTCTCTACGATGACCAGTCTCCAGCACACCGCGCCGCGCTCCACCAACGCATTGGGATCGCGCTGGCCGCTGCTCACGGAGATGACCCGAGCCGCTGGGCCGAGATTGCCCATCACTTGTTTCATGCGACGGGCCGCGAGACGCATCAGGCGATCGACTACTTGTTGCGCGCCGCACGGCGAGCCCTCTCGGTCTGCGCGTACGAGGAAGCCGCGGGCCTGTTCGAGCACGCCTTGGCCAGTTTGGAATCGACGACGCCGGACAACCCCGGCCAGCGCATCGATGCGCTGTTGGGTCTGGGCAACGCGCAACTGCGCAGCGGCCAGGCGTACCAATCGCGCGAAACATTTCGCCGAGCGGCGGACCTCGCCGACCGGACCGGGACATCGCTGCAGTTCGCGCACGCCGCGTTGGGATTTGCCGACCGCGGGCTCGGTCCGCCGCCGGGCGCAGCCGAGGTCGCGGTCGTCGATCTGCTCGAAGCCGCGTTGAAACGCAGCGAGGACGATCCAGCCGGCGCCGGTCTGCGTCCGCGGTTGCTCGCGCGGCTCGCCGCCGAACTGGCGATGTCCGAGCCCGAGCGCGCGACAACGCTGAGCGCAGAGGCGGTGGCGCTCGCGCGCCCGCTGCAGCAGCCGGTCACGTTGGCTCACACGCTGAGTTCGCGACACTTCGTGCTGTGGCGGTCGGACTATCTCGCCGATCGCTTGAGCGTCGCGGGCGAAATTACCGAGATCGGCGCGCAGCTCAACGATCCCGATCTGGCCATCCAGGGTCGCACCTGGCGGTTGATCGATCGCATGAACGCGGGGGACTTCCTCGCCTTCGATCGCGACCTCGCGGCGTACGAGCCGCTCGCCGCGGCGTTGCGCCGCCCGCGCTACCAGTGGATGACCGTGAATCTGCAGGCCGTTCGTGCCCTGTGGCGCGGACAATGGATCGACGCGATCATGCTTGCCGAGCGTGCGCTGGTGTTGGCCGAACGAACCGATGACGCCACCGCACGCATCAACCCGATGGTGCAAATGTATGCCGCGCAACGCGAACGCGGCGAGCTGTCGCAGCAACTCCCGCTCGCGCAGCTCGCGGTCGAGCGCTACCGCAACAGCCCGGTGCCTCGCACCCTGCTCGCGATGACCTACTCGGAACTCGGCCAGGTCGACGCGGCACGCGCCGAATTCGAACAGCTCGCACACGACGAGTTCGGCGATTTGCGGCGCGAACGTCGATTGGGCGTATTGCCCTATCTCACCGAGGTATGCTCCGTCATCCGAGACCACGCCCGCGCCAACGCGCTCTACGATCTGCTGCTCCCCTACGCCGGCGGCACGCTCGCATACGGCATGAGCGTGCCGTTCGGCGCAGCGTCTCACTACTTGGGAGTGTTGGCGGCAACGATGGGACGGTTCGATGACGCGTTCCGGCACTTCGACACGGCGCTGCAACACAACGCGCGAGCCCGCGGCGATGCCTGGCTCGCGCGCACGCAGTACGAGTACGCGCGCACGCTACATCGAACGCGCGATGTTGCGCGCGCCGCCGAACTGGCCGCCGCTGCGGGGGCGACGGCGCGCCGGCTGGGCATGACGCGACTGGCGGAACAGCTCCGCGGTCTGCCTGAAGTCGGTCGCGAACCGGCGGCCATCCGCAGTCGGCACCTGGAGCCGCAGCGAATTGCCGCTGCGGGTGGAACGAGCAGCGAACGCACGCAGTTGGTGCCGCTGCCGTCGCCCACGAAGCCGCTCCGCTCGGTCCCCCAACCCGCCGCCGGCGAACCTGCCGCCTTTCAGCGCGACTGCGGCTATTGGACGATCGGACTCGCCGGCTCGGCGATTCGCCTCAGGGACACCAAGGGACTGCGCTGCATCGCGGCGTTGCTGCGCCATCCCGAGCGCGCCATCCACGTCTGCGATCTCGAAACGGCGGACGACCGTCGGGGCCCCGCGGATCACGCGGCGCTGCAGCCGCTCGAACAGCGCCTCGCCGATCTCCGCGATCAATTCGCCGAGGCGATGCAGTTCAACGACTTGGCGCGGGCCGCGGCACTACGTCAGCACATCGAGACCTTGACCGACGATCTGACGACCTCACGCTCGACCGCGGAGGTCGAGCGCGCTCGCATCAACGTCACCCGTGCTATCAAGACGGCGATTCGCCGGATCGCCAAGGCAGATCCACATCTCGGTCATCATCTGAATACGTGCATCCGCACCGGCACGCTCTGTCGCTACGTTCCCGATCCGCGGGTCGATATGAGATGGCGCGTCTGAGTTGAAATCAGGGGCGGTCGCTCTACTCTTCGAGTCGGCTCCCGATCACCAGCCCGATCAGCAGTAGGACCCCGATTCCAACGAGCAAGACGTTGTTGCTCACGAACGACGGATAGAGCATGAGCACAATCCCGACGACGATCGCGGTGCCGCGTTGCTGCTTCCGCCCGTAACGAAACACGGCGAAGCCGATCAATGAAAACAACGAAGCCCAGATCAGCCACGCGCTGTCCATTGCACGGTCAACGGAGATAGATGCGGGTGCCGCCGATGATCAGCGCGTCGTCTCGGGTCGTCAGCCCGCGAGTGCGCGCGGCGGCGATCACACCGGCGCGATCCGAGACCGCGACGTCGATCCCGCCCACGCCTTCGCCGCGACCGTCGCGGGCGGGAACAAATCGAATGGCGCCTTGATCGAGCACGATCCGAATGACTCCGGAACCGGTGCGAGCCACCGGTCGGTTCAGGATCTGCGACCATCGCTCCGCGAGCGCAAGCGGGTCGTCGCTCTGTAGTTCAACCGCGGTGATCTCGCTGACCACTTCGGTGCGGACGCGTTGCTCCCACTCCGATCCGGCCCATTTCCACGACGCCGGCGGGTGAGCCCAATCGAGTGAAAGGATCGCCCCACCGGTATCTCGCGGATGGAGATGCGTACCGCGAATCTCCGGTAAGTCGGCCTGCCAGACCACGCGAATGCCGAGAGCCGCCACGCGCGCGCGATCCCCGTCGAGATCATCGCACTGCAGAATCACCATGTAGCCGCCGTCCCCGCTGCGGCGGTCGAGATAACGCCCGGCCGTGGTGTTGGGCTGGAGTGGAGCAACGACTTCAAGAAAGGTATCGCCCACCGGCATCACCGCATTGTGCAAGCCGAAGACACCGACGCCCGGATCGTTGAACGCGACTTCTATGCCCAGCACGGCGCACAGATCGGCGACCACTGGATCGAGTTCACGCGCAACCAATGCCACTTGTCTCAGTCTCATCAAAACTCCAGGTTCCGCGTCCAGACTCAGGAGTTTGCAACCCAATGTCAACCACCACAGGCCTCGACGTTGGACGTAAGTCTTGGACGTTGGACTTCCGATTGACTCCCCAGTTGCGAGCCGCTTGAGTCGGCGTGTGCAATCGCTGCCGATCGATCCATTGCTGCCGCAACTCGTGCAGTCTCTGCGAGACAACTCGCGGCTGGTCCTGCGCGCACCCCCGGGGGCGGGCAAGACGACGCGCGTACCTGCCGCGCTGCTCGACGCCAACATCGCCCCGAGCAAGCGGGTGTTGGTACTGGAGCCGCGTCGCATTGCCGCGCGGTCGGCCGCGGCGTTCGTCGCGCGCGAGCGCGGTAAACGCGTCGGCGACGAGATCGGTTATCGTGTGCGCTTCGAGCAGCAGGGCGGCGCCGCGACGCGGTTGTGGTTTCTCACCGAGGGCGTGCTGGGACGTCAGCTCGCGCGCGATCCCTATCTCGAAGGCGTCGGGGTCGTCGTGCTCGATGAGTTTCACGAACGCCACGTGCACGGTGACATCGCGCTGGCCGTCGTGCGGGAGTTGCAAGAGACCGTGCGTCCGGATCTGCGGCTGCTCGTGATGTCGGCGACGCTCGATACCGATCGCCTCGCGGCCTTCCTCGGTGACTGCCCAGTGGTCACCTCCGAGGGCCGCGCCTACCCGGTGCAGATCGAGCACGAAGCAGCGAGCGATGATCGTCCGCTCGCCGGGCAGGTCGCCGGTGCGTTTCGGCGGCTGCTGGCGTCGAGCACGGACGATGGCGGCGACGTGTTGATCTTCCTGCCCGGCGCCGCGGAGATTCGCCGCAGTGCCGCGGAGATCGCTCCGATCGCCGCCCAGCATCAATGCGATCTCGTCTTGTTGCACGGCGATCTGCCGCTCGATGCGCAGCAGCGGGCGATTCGCCCCGGCCCGCGCCGCAAGGTGGTGCTGTCGACCAACGTGGCGGAGAGCGCGCTGACGATTGAGGGCGTGACCGCGGTGATTGATTCCGGGTTGGCGCGCGTCGCGCGCTTCGATGCGAAACACGGCATCAATGCCGTTCGCATCGCGCCGATCAGTCGCGCCTCCGCCGATCAGCGTGCGGGGCGTGCCGGGCGCCTTGCGCCGGGACGCTGCGTCCGTCTGTGGAGCGCGGCGGACCACGCCGCTCGCCGGGTGCACGAGACACCGGAGATTCTCCGACTCGATCTCAGCGACACCCTGCTCGAGCTGCGCGCGTGGGGCCAGTCTGATCCGCGCGTCCTCGCGTGGCTCGATCCGCCCGATGACGCCGCGTGGCGGCGCGCGCGGAAACTATTGGAACTGCTCGGCGCGCTGGCGCCCGACGGTGCGCTGACGCCCATCGGCCGGCGCATGCTCGATCTGGCCGTCGCGCCGCGTCTGGCTCGCGTGCTGATCGAGGCCGAGCAACGCAACTGCGCCGACGCGGGCGCGCTGTTGGCCGCGCTGGCATCCGACCGTGACATCGTCACCGAGTCCCGCGCGGTTTTCGCTGCCGGGGCACGGCGTGCGGTGCCCGCCTCCGTCGGCGCGTCCGATCTGCTGCTGCGAGCCGACCTCTTCAATCAGGCCGCGGAGGCACACTTCGACCCGACGAGCTGCCGCGCCCTCGGGTTGGATGTGCGCTCCGTGCGTGCGGTGGAGCGTTCACGCGTCCAGCTCTCGCGATCACGCGTGCGGGGACGGCGTTTCAGCGAGGTCGACGAAGATACGTTGCTCCGCTGCGTGCTCGCGGGATTTCCCGATCGAGTCGTGAAGCGCCGCGCGCCCGGCTCACCGCGCGGCATCATGGTCGGCGGCAAGGGGGTGGCGCTGTCGGAGCGTAGCATCGTGCGCGATGCTGAATATTTCGTGGCAATCGAGATGGAGGCGGGCCGGCAACAGCAAGCAGCGGAAGCCCGCGTCCACATCGCCAGCGCGGTGCACCCCGAGTGGCTTGCGGAGATGTTTCCAGCCGCCGTGCGGTCGCAGCGTCGCATCGAGTTCGACGACGAACGTGAGCGGGTGGTCGAGCGTCGGCAGGAAGTGTTTCACGATCTCGTTCTGAGCGAGCGGGTGGAGTTCGACGTCGACCCCGAACGAGCGGGCGAGGTCCTGACGGAAATCGCGCGGGGCGCGCCGGAACGTGCGGTGAATCTGACCGACGGAGCGCGCTCGCTGTTGGAACGCGTTCGCTTGCTCGGGCGTGCGCTGCCGGAACTCGATCTACCCGCGGACATCGACGCGCTGTTGACGGACGCCGCTGCCCGACTCTGCGCCGGTTGTCGCAGCTTCGCGGACGTCCGCCGTCGCGACGTGAGCACCGCGCTGCGCGAACAATTGACTCCGCGCCAATTGCACGCGCTCGATCGCGAAGCCCCGACTCAGTATCGCCTACCATCCGGTCGTGCGGTCGCGGTACGCTACGAACCCGACAAACCGCCGTCCGTTGCGGCGCGCATTCAAGAACTCTTCGGCCTCGCCACGACCCCGCGGTTCGCCGCCGGCCGCGTACCGCTCGTGATCCAATTGCTCGCGCCGAATCAACGCCCGGTGCAGATCACCGGCGACTTGGCGAGCTTCTGGCGCAACACCTATCCCGAAGTCCGCAAGCAGCTCCGCGGCCGCTATCCGAAGCACGCGTGGCCCGAGGATCCGCTGAGCGCGACGCCGACGTCACGGACCGAGCGCGTCACGCGCTGAAAGCGCCATCCGACGAATCTCCTGCAAGCATTCGTTGTTCGTCCCGACCAAGAGTTCGGCGGCTTGGTCGAGCGCCGCCGCGTCTTCTTGGGAGATGCGAAAGTCGGTCGAGATGCGGTTGAGGCGGTCGCGCAGTTTCTTCGGTAGCGCCGGAATTGCCTCAACATCGCGTTTTGGCTGCGGACTGTCCCCCGGCTCCCACGTCAGGTGACAAAAGGTCCCGCCGTACTTGTTCATTTCGGTGTGATAGAACCACGCCAGAATGTTCTTGCGGTTGGCGGTCAGGAGCGCATCGAAGGTGTCAAGGAAGTTGGTATCGACGACGTAGCCCCAGGGAAAACGCGGGTCGCGCTTGGTGGCCGACACGCCGGCGGGAGCCGTGTAGGAATCGACGAGAATGACGGCGATGTGCTTGTAGCGCTGAAACTGGCTGTGCTCCCACAGCACGCGATCCGCGCTGGTGAGTCCGAGATTGTCGGAGTTGCCGCCGTCGAACAGATGCGCGTAACGGCGCGCATTGGTGCGCCGGTCGCGAAGGTTCGCGTAGTTGAACACCGCCGGAAACGCCGCGGTCGTCATCACCGCATCGCCGACGGAGACATCCGCCACGTCCGTTCGCCCCAGCGTGAGTTGAAAGTCTTCGTCGGTGAAGGTGAACGGCTGAAAGGTTTTGCCATCGGGATTGTCGGTGGCGTCGGTGGCGTTGAGGATGAGATACGGGCGTTCTGGGTTTAGTTCGCCGAGCGTGAGATCAATCCCGAACGGCTCGGAATCGTATAGATCGTCGGCGAACACGCCCGCCATGATGTCGGTACGCGAATACGGAGTCAGCCAATACCGGACGATATTCCACGGGAAGAACCAGCGCAAAAACCATTCGCCGAGGAAGTTGGTCTTCATCAACTGCTTGACCCGCGTTTCATCCCACAGGCGTTTGGCCTGCGCGTTGCCGCGACTGATGCGATCCAGACGACCGAGCGCGGGTGCGACGGTCGGCGCAAAAGCCTGCTGCACGGAGGCAAGATCTTCGGGCGTCATCTGACCGTGGACAGACAGCCGGCCAGCGGATCTGTCGTACTCGAATTTCGGGTGCGGGACCTCGGCAATTGGCGGCGCGGGCACTGCGACCGACACCGAGGTATTCGGATCGTTCGAATCCTTGGAGATCGCGTAGTACGCGGCGGGCAGTGATCCACCCGACACAGAGCTGAGCACATCCACTTCTTGGAGCAGCCCCAACCATTGAAGGCGAAACATCACGGCGGTGGAAAAGTATGCGGCACGGCTGCCGCCTCCGGACAGGGCAAGGATCAGCAACACATCGTCACGCCCGCGCGGGTCGTCGATGGTGAAGGTGGTGCGACTCGGCGCGGCTTCGCGCGCACCGAAGCGAAATAGCGACATGCTGCAGCCGGACATCCCAAGCGCAGCAACGAGGGCACAAAATGGAATCAGATGGATGCCGATTTGGCGGAGCGAGACCTGGCGATTGATCCTTTCCGTGTCCATCCGACATTCACTGCTCGAGGCGTCTCTGGATCGCCTCGGCGGTGTAGAGGTTCTTTTGCACAGCGGGGTTCTGATCGCCAATTGCCGAGAGATTGCTCTTCGCATCACGGAGTCGCTCTTGTGCTTTGTCGGGTGAGATCGTCTCGTTCGCGAGCCCCACCTGAACCGCCTTCAGATGAGAAACGCCGGCGTCCTCGTGAAGTCGGTCGTCGGTGAGACCGGCCTGTTGACAGGTGTGGGGATCCTCGTTGCACTTGGCCAAGAGGTTCTCGGAGCCTTGGGCAGCCTGGTCAAACTTGGCCGTCGCAAACAGTCGCTGGACCTCTGCGTACTCCCGGCGCACCTTCACCTGCTTCACATCGTTCAGAATCGCATTGAGCAGGTTGGTATCCACGCGCGCGCAACGAAAGGCGTCGTCGTTGCCCTCACGCTGACTCATCAAGTCTTCGGCATACTGCCGAGCTTCTTCGCAGGTGGCGTAACCCAATTGGGTACACGTATTGTGCAGAGCCCGCGTGTAGTTGAACTGAAGCTTCAGACGCCAACATGCCGGCCAGCCTTGGTTCTTGCCATTCTTGTGATAGCCGTACTCGTAGTAGCATAGCGCCAGCGGCAACTCGGCAGGGAAATAGTGCAAGCCTTGGTCGCTGTATCGGGCGTCCACGCTTACCGTGCCGTCTTGAAGCGGGACGTCCACATTCACGAGTTGATTCGGTCGCGCATGCAATCGCACTTCCCGCGTCACCAAGGGCGTCGTGGCTTCTACCTTCACAGTGAGGACCTCGGTCGTGCTCGATTCGGGGGCCGAGGCGTCGCAACCGTAAGTTCCGGTGTCGGAGCGCGCCGCGTTATAGCTGCCGACAGACGTCACGATGTCGATCCTGCTCACGTCCACGCGCTGGCCACTCTGCAACGCTCGTGCTTCGACGCGAACCTTGACGACCGCGGGATCGGCTGCGCTCACGCTGACCCAGGCCACCACGGCTAAAGCGAGGAATGTCGCCACTCGCCGACCACAATCGATAGAGGAACTCATCGCCTCACCTCTTCGAGAGTCCAATCACCAGAGCAATGTAGGTCAGGCTCTCTTTGCCGTAACTCTTGACGACTTCTGGAAACGGATTGCTGCTGGCTGCTCCCAGTGCTCCCGTGATCGTGTCGCTTTTGATGCTCGCCCACGCGCAACCAGCCACGGCAGCCAGGAAAATCGATCCAAAGACGACCACAATGGCTTTGGTCGCGCGGGAAACCGGAGTTGCCGCGGTGACTTGCGGAATCGCAAATAGCGCGAGCAACGGAACCACCAGCGCGCCGACCGTATCCCGAAGCCCGAGGACGAAGGTTTGCGACACGGCACCTGCAACCACTATCCACGTGGCCGGATCCGCGGTGCAAATCGTTGCAAGCGCCGCCGCGGCGATTGCCAGAAGCGGAATCGAGTACAGAAACAACACCACGAACAGGATCAGGATCATTTCTTGACCTCCAGACTTCGTCTCCAAAGTGAACAGACGCCGCGCCACGAATTCGCGCAAGACTGCGAAGGCGCGATGCCGCCGGACCTCAGAAGTGGAATTTGAATCCGACATCGTAAATCTGGTCGTCCTTGGCGTCGAACGGCAATCGGCCAACCGAATAGCTCACGAACACCCCGACCGTCGTATCGAGGGTGGCGACGAAGTAACCGAAGTTGTCGAGATTCGCGTTCTTCACGGCCTGACTCGCTCCAACCTCCCAATAGTAGCGCTCGTTGGCCGTCAGGTAGGTCTGCCCGAGCGCCTTCACCGGCTCCCACTTTCCCAAATCGATGAAGCGCGTTCGGAAAGACACTTCACCGCGGACGCGCGGATAGCTCGACTTCCCTGCAACCGCGGTACGCGGATCCTCGCCATCGGGATCCACCAGCGCGCCGCCAACCAACACGGCCGGATAGCTCTTGCCACTCGGGGAGAAATGGTCGTCGGTCCCAATGAGGTAGCGCAGCGTTGCGAACGGCAAGTCGAACACATTCCAACGTGCCCATGCCGATCGATCATCCCAGGCCTTGAACACCATCCCCACGCGGCCGCCGTACACATACTGCTTGTCCGAGAACGATTGATTGCTCTCCAGCCCAGCCTCTCCCGCGAGATCGAAGGCGAGCTGGTTACGGAGATGATCCTGGATCAGCGCCCGTAGCTCGGCCATTTCCTTGCTGGCATTGATCACCTCGACCGTCGCCCCGTGGTACTTGGTCACGATCGCGGTGGACAGCTCGTTGTACTTTTCCACACCAGCGGAATCGAGCGCCGATGCGCCGCCGGTTGATTGAAAGAATGAGACATTCAGTTTGGTGTCGAGAAAATCCTCGGGGTTCGTGGAGCGATCGAAGGCCACGTTGCCGTTGGCATGGAAGGTCAAGTCGAGGCCGCGATGAGTCGTAGGATCCGTGGTGCCGAACGTGTAGTTCGTCACCTCCCGAGAGAACGCGTAGCTGAAGCCCAGATTCGATGGTCCGCCATCCTCATGAAACGTCTTCAGCCGGAAATTGATGTCGCCAAGAAAGTTCAATCCCGACGTGCGTTCGAGGTACGAGCCGATGATCCGATTCAACCGATCAGTGTCCGTCAGTTCATCTTTGAAGGCAGCGGAGAGGAAGTCGGTGAGCCCCTTGCTGGCGGGCTTTGACAGACCGATGAGCTCGCCAGCATTCGCGCCCAGCGGTTGCAGCGCCCGCTCGTTTAGTTGCGCCGAGGCTACTCGTGCTGCAGCGCAACACGCCACGGCGATATATGCACAAGTGCGCTGGTTCATGGGTGAACCCTTCGAGCCTACTCGCCGCGAAAATGGTAGTTCGCGTCGACCACCTCGCCCAAATCTTCCACGGTCTTCGTGTCGTCCAGGAGCGTGGCGACCATGGCATCGGTAGCCACTCGCTGGTTCGAGGTCGGCTCGTACTGGGCGCCGGCGAATCCGCGAAAGCGGTTGTCAAGTTCCGCCGCGAGCGCTTCGGCCTTGAGCCGCAACATGTCGGCGGAGTCGCCCGCAACCCGGTGAAACGCGAGTTGCTTCATCGTGAGCGCGGCGGCGTCATCAAAATTGACTTGCAGCTCTTCCATGAGAAACAAGGTCAACCAAATCTGCTGATGCGCTTTGTTCTCGCTCGACCACTTCGCCATGGTTTTCCTCCTTGCTGGGCTTCGCTCGCCGCGTCGCTGCGCAACCGAGTCCCTCACGCCGGCAACATGAAAAACTTCGCCCGGTCGAGGTAGCGCTGGCGATCCTCAAGGCCGTTCAGCCCGCCATTAATGCGCCGGGTCACCGCCTCAATGTCGTCGCCGTCGGCGAGGGCGTTGAGCCCGTGGATTTGCCAGAACCAACACGCGACATCGACGGCGAGCTCCGCATCGGTCGCGAGCAACTTGGGATTGTCGCCATCGACGAAATTTCTGCCCTTGGCTTGGCCGTACCTCGTGTAGTTGGCGCGACCCGTGAGCTGGATCAGCCCTCGCCCCTTGAAGCGTGGCCCGTCTCCGGGCTGGGTATTGCCCAGGTCGGTTCGCCCTTCATACGCGTCGCCGCTCGCGAGTTCTTCGGTGAATACGAGCGCCCCGCTCTCGTGTCCAATTTGCGAAAGGAAATGCGCTTGGCGCAACGGTGTATTGATGTCGCGCGCCGACATGCCGCTGCTTAGTGGCGGGAAATAGCGGCCGACGCTCGCGGCGCGCGCCGCCGGCATGATCCCACGCAGTTTGAGTTCCGACAGCTCGGCCGGAAGGCCGGCACGCAGCGCCTGCAACGTGGCGCCGCCGGGGTCAACTCGTCGATCGGGGGAGGCCGTCCCGACAACCTGTCGCTGGAACGCTTCGATTGCGTCGCCGGTCTGCTGGCCGAAGGCACCATCCACGTCCACCGGCAAGCCTTGTCCAGCGCCCTGGAGGTTCAGCAGGACCTGAACCACGATGACATCGTCCTTCTTGTTGGGGCATTGCGGCCCCACCGCGGCTGAGAGACACATGCCTCGCTTCCTCCTTTCGCATCGATTGCAACCTCCGACTCAATTGTGCCCACATTGTCTCGAGCATGACCGATGCCACGGGCTCGCATCGCACGCTATCCACATGAGAACCACGCCCTATGAGCATTCTGTCCACTAGCTTAGACATATTAAGCGGAGCGCTCCTGATTTGTGGACGCAGACTCATACCATCGCCCACACGCCATCACATGCGACCGTTCATTCCGTCAAGATCCTAAGACCCATTTTGTCGAGCTGGTGCGAGGGTCACTTCGCACTAACATCCGGCGCATCACTGGAAAGCAGGCTCGATGTGAGCCCAAGTCAGCGGCGAGCGATGTGACTGCTCACGAGGTCGTGAAGCAACGTCACGGTGGCCGCAGGATTCAGTCCCAGATCGCGCGCTTCGCCGTTGGCGATCGCGTCGCAGGTGCGCTCAAGGGTGAACAACAACACCGCGTCTTCTTCGGCCGAGCGCGGCGGGCCGTGGGTGACGGCACGTCGCCGGCTCAACATCCGAAGCTGCCGCCGCCGTTGTTCACGGTAGAAGCGCCGCACCACGGGGTCGGTGGCAACCAGACTGAGCAGACTGCTGCGCAGCCCGCGCCAGCGTCGATGCAAGCTGAGTACGAGGTCGACGATCCGCGCGGCCACTGCTGTCGCGCTGCCGCCCGCTTGGATCTCGTCTTCGACGGCGCGCCATTCGGCGGACACCCACTCTTCGTACGCAGCCAGGAGAATCGCCCGCTTGTCTGCGAAGTGTTTGTAGAAGGTCCCCGGAGCATATCCCGCCGCGCGCGCGATCTTGTTGGAGTCGGTGCGATGATAGCCGTGGCGATTGAGCACGTCCGCAGCAGCGGCAACCAAACGCGCGCGTGTGCCCGCAGGCGTTCCACGCGCTGGACGCGCCCCCTTCACCCGCACCGGCCTTCGCATGCACCGGCTCGTATCATGGTTGACCGATCGTTGCCACTAATGATAGATATATCACTACCTCAAGGAGGGTACACATGTCGATCAGCATTTCTTCGGCTGACACCCCCGCTCTGGCTGCCGCCACCAACTCCGCGCACCCGCTTCGCCGCTGGGCGGTCGGCGCCGGCGCGCCCTGGCGCGAAGTCACCGTCGACGGCATCCGCCTGGCGTACAACGACGACGGTGAGGGAGCCGCACTGGTGTGCTTACACGCCATCGGACACGGCGCGGGCGACTTCGCCGGCCTGCACCAGCGATTGGGTTCGCGCTATCGCATCGTCGCGCTGGATTGGCCGGGACACGGGCGATCCGGCGATGACCGCATGGCCGTCAGCGCGGGGCGCTACGCTGAGTTGTTGACTGGATTCCTCGATGCACTCGGCATCGATCAAAGCGTGTTGCTCGGCAACTCGATTGGCGGCGCCGCCACGATTCGATTTGCGGCGGCGCACCCAACGCGCGTGCGCGCGCTCGTGCTCGCCAATCCCGGCGGTCTCGACCGCGGCGGAGCCGGCCTCACAACCCGCGTGATCACCGGCATGATGGCCCGCTTCTTCGCCGCCGGCACGCGCGGCGCGCGCTGGTATCCGCGCGCCTTCGCCGCCTACTACCGCATGGTGCTGAGCGGGCCGGCGGCCGCCGATCAGCGCGAGCGCATCAGTGCCGCCGGGGTCGAAAGCGCGGCGATACTGGCGCAAGCCTGGCGCAGCTTCGGTCAGCCGGACGCGGACATTCGCGCACTCGGTGCGCGTGTCACCTGTCCCGTGCTGTTCGCGTGGGCCAGGGGCGACCGGATCAACCAGCTTGGCCGCGCTCGTGCCGCGATCAAGCAATTTCCGAACGCGCGCCTCGAAGCCTTTTCCGGTGGTCATGCCGCGTTTCTCGAAGCGCCGGACGAGTTCGCGCAGTCGCTGGAACGATTTCTCGCCGGCCTCGATCGCGAACATTGAGGCCTCCGGTTGCCGCCCATCCCCTCGCCAACTACGGTGAGGGACGATGGATCGTGACACCACCGCAGCCTACGAGGCCCATGCTCACGCTTGGGTCGCCGCCCGTCGCCCGCGTGCGGTCGAAGACGGGCGGCTCACCGCCTTTGCTCGCCGCGTTCGTCGCGGCGGACGCATCGCAGATCTCGGATGTGGCCCGGGATGGTACGCGGATCATTTGCGTGCGCTCGGCTACCGCGTGGTTGCCCTCGACGTCGCGCACGCGATGCTCGTCGAAGCCGGGCGGCGCTTCCCGCACTTGCTCCGGGTGCGCGCCGATCTCGCCACACTTCCGTTCGCCGATTGCTCACTCGACGGTGCCTGGGCTGCCAACTGTTACCAGCATCTCCCGCGACATGAGCTTCCGCTTGCGCTCGCGAACCTGCACGCGGCGTTGCGGCTGGGCGCAAGCGTTGAACTCACGCTCGGCAACTTGGCGCACGCCGACGTGTGCACGCCGGCCGAAAGTGAGCACGGCGAAACCGACCGCCGGTTCGAGGACGACTCACTCCGGGGCCGCCTGTTCTCATTGCACTCGAGCGCTCGCGCACGCCGCCTGTTCGAAGGCGCAGGATTCACCGCCATCAGCGTAGCGCCGTTGGCCAACCCCTTCTGGCTCCGCATCCGCGCACGTCGCGCGCACACCCTGCCCGACCTGGTCGGGCCGAACTTGCGACTGTTGATTTGCGGATTGAACCCGTCCCCGTACAGCGCCGACCGCGGGATTCCCTTCGCTCGGCCCGGCAACCGTTTCTGGCCCGCGGCTCGTCGCGCCGGATTGATCACACGCGAACGCGACCCGCGCGCGGCGCTCTATTGCGGTGTAGGGTTCACCGATCTGGTCAAGCGAGCGACCGCAAGCGCTACCGAGTTGCGCCCACGCGAGTACCGCGAGGGCGTCGCGCGCATCGAGGAACTCGCGTGGCTCTATCAACCGAAGGCAATTTGCTTCGTCGGCCTCGACGGCTGGCGAACGGCGGTCGATCGCCGCGCCCAGCCTGGCTGGATCGACAGCGACTTCGCCGGCTGCCCCGCGTATCTGATGCCGTCGACTTCGGGTCGGAATGCCCGGGTCCCGCTCGCCGAACTCGCGCGGCACCTGCGCCGCGCCGCTTCGGTGTGAGTCACACGTCCAGGCCGATACTGCGCATCAGCGCCAACGCGTTGCTCTTCTGCACGACGCCCGGCCGCATACGATAGTCGAACGCCATCCGCCCGTCTTCGATGTGGTCCTCGAAATGGACGTTGTGCACTTCCGCACCGTCGGCGAGCTGCGCCAATGCGAGGTCGTGTGTGGTGACCAGACCAATCGCACCGCGCGCGAGCAACCCGCGCAGCACCGACTCCGCGCCGATACGACGGTCGTGTGAATTGGTCCCATGGAGAATTTCGTCGAGGAGGAACAGCAAAGGCACGGCTGCGTCAGCCAGCCCAACGAGCTGGCGGAGCCGACTGATCTCTTCATAGAAGCGCGACGTACCGGCTTGCAGCGAGTCATGGCTGCGGATCGAGGCGCCCACCGCCAACGGCGACAGTCGCAGACGCTGCGCGCGGACCGGCGCCCCCATGAGTGCGAGCACCGCGTTCGTGCCGACGGTGCGCAGCAGCGTGCTCTTCCCCGACATGTTGGAGCCGCTCACGATCAGGGCGCGGCCATCCGCTCCCAACCGAACATCGTTCCGCACGCAGCGCGCCGCCGGAATGAGCGGATGACCGAGCGCCAACGAGTCGAAGCACGGCGCCCCGTCATCGACAATATCCGGGAACACGTCCTCGGAATGTTCGTACGCGTAGCCGGCAAGCGCGCACAGCGCTTCGAACTCGCCGACGGCTGAGAGCCACCGCCCGATCGCCGCACCGCTGTGCACGCGCCAGGCTTCGATCGCCAACGCGCACTGCGTGGTCCACAACAGCAGCGGCGTGAATGGCGCGAACAGTTCATTGCGACGCGCGTCGAGCAACTCGATCCAGCGGACCAGGCGGGCAACTCGCTGCGACGGCGGCACACCATCGGCATCCAGCGCGGCACGCAATGCGACCAACGTTGGCGCGCGAAAGCGCTCAGCCTCGATGCGTGCCAACAAATGGGCGAGCAAGGCCAGCTCGCGCGCCGGCCGCTCGACCGCGCGGATCGTCCGCCGCACACGCGCTCGCAGCGCCAGCCCCATCAGGCCCTCGCACGCGAGCGTGGTGATGAACGCTCGCGACGTGAACCCGATGGTCAACCAGCCCACCAGCGCTGCCGCGGCAGCGCTCACGAGCGCGGCCGCCGCTACCCGCAGCCCCCGCACGTCGGCTGGCGGCGGCGGGGCACCCCACGCCTCTAGCGCGTCGGGGTCGATTCCTCCGCGGACATCGAGGCCGAGGGACGACAGCTCCTCGCGCAGATCGACACGCGGGCGCAACTCGTCGATGGCTTGCTGGCGCGCGCGGATCTCGTCCGGCGCCGCGGGCGCCTTCAGCCACGCCGCGAGCGTCTCTTCACCGGCCCGCGTGCGCGCGGTGCACAGCAACTCGTAAAGCGAGCCGCGCCCGAACAGGTCGAGGTCTTCGGCGTAAGGATGCGTCGGCTCTTGAAAGCGCTCACCACCGGTGCCGCTGCCGATCCATCGCCCAGTCAGACGGGAGAGGCCACGCGCATAGTACTCGGCAGCACGGCTGGTGCGTTCGCGCTTGCCGCGAACGCGGTGATGCGCAACGACGAAGACCAGGAAGAGGCCCAACAGCAGGAGCGCCCACCACGGCGAGCACACCGCCGTGTCGACCGCCAACCACGCCACCGCAGCGGCAGCGACGAAAACGATCAGTCGTGCGTATGAAAGGCGGCGCTCACGTCGCGCAAGCTGACCGACGAGGTTCTGCCGCGCGGCGACGCGTCGCTCATACTCTCCGTGCGCACCGATGGAATCGGCCTTCCCGGCTTCTGCCGATTGTAAGCGAGCGGACACTGCAGAAGGTCCGCGATGACTGAGGTTACAACCTGCTTACTTCTTGCCGCCGAGCTCTTCGTACATGTGAATTTCCGGTCGGCCGTCGAGCAAGGTGCCGACGGCGCCGAAGAATTCCTGCATCGGTGCGCTGCCACCGTGCGCCGCAAACGCGGCCTGATCTTGGTACACTTCGTAAAAGACGAACTTGGTGGGATCGCTGGTCGATCGGTTGAGTACGTAGGTCAACGTCCCAGGCTCGTTCGCCTTGACGTGCGTAATCATTTTCTCGGCGGCTTGCTGAAATGCCGCTTCGTTGCCCGATTTGATCTTCAGTGTCGCAATCACCGTCATTCGCTGAGCCCTCCTGGCCGTCTCATAGGTTCTTCATACTCGAAAGTCACGCGCTCGCCCTCGCTACTTGAAACCGCCGAAAACGGCGAAGCGATAGAACTTGTACCAGCAATCCACATCACGGAATCCAGCTTCTTCCAACCACCGCAGTTGCTCCGCCAGCGTCGCGTTGCGATCGGCCCGCATCCGCTCGATGGCGGCGGCGATGTCGCCGTCGCTCGCACCCTGCTCGCGCGCGCGCTGCAACCACATGTCTTCATAACGCGCCTCGGAGGCTGCGGTCGGCCCGAGCGCCTGGTCGGCATCGATGAACGCTCCGCCGGGATGAAGTGCGGCGTAAACCTTGCGAAACAGGCGCTGCTTGTCGTCATGCGCCAGGTGATGAATCGCCAGCGCCGAGACGATCAGATCGTAAGAACTGTCGAACGTCGCGTGGGCAAGATCCGCGACCGCGAAGCGCACTGCGTGGGACTTCCCCGCAAACCGTTCGCGCGCGCGGCTGAGCATTTCCTCTGAGATGTCCACCATCGTGATGTCCGCCCGCGGAAACGCTGCGGCGATTGACCACGACAGCAGACCGGTCCCGGCACCGAGATCGAGCACTCGAATCGCCGTGTCCGTCGTGAACGGAATCACGTCGAGCGCGGTGCGATAGAAGTCGTCGAAGCACCACACGAGTTGGCGCCGCGAGCGATCGTAGATCCCGGCGTCGGCGTCGAAGGCGTGCTTGGCGTCGGTCATGTGGTCAGTGGTGAGCCGTGACTGGTGAGTGGTAGCTCCGCCGTCGAGATTCACAGCATCGACGTGTCGGCGTCGAGCCCGAGGAAGAAACGGCCGGTGAGTTCGTACGTGGCGGGTCCGACCATCATGTGCTGGGTCACGACGTGAATGTCCCGGAAACAGCGTTGCAACGGATTGGACGCGTAGATCGAGCTGCCGCCGCCGGCGTCGTACATCAGGTCGATAGCCTTGGCGCAGGTGACCGCCGCGTTGGTCGCGGCGAGCCGCAGCAGCGCGCGCTGGTGCACGCTGATTGCGCCTTCGCTGCGTGCCGCGTCCCAGGTCTCGCCGATTGTGTCGAGCAGAAACGCGCGCGCCGAGCGCAGCAAGGCCTCCGCTTCGGCGACGCGCATTTGAACGATCGCGCGATCGGCGAGCTTCCGCCGACTGCCGCTCGGCGTTTTCGCCATCGCGAGCCGCGCCAGTTCGTCGATCGCACTGCGAGCGATGCCGAGGGCTACGCCGGCAATCCCGAGCGCGAGCAGGCCGAACACGGGAAAGGTGTACAGCGGCCCGGATTCGCGCGGCCGATCGGTGATCAACGCCACGGAACGGTCCGCCGGTACGAACAGTTCGCCGACGGCCATGTCGTGGCTACCGGTGCCGCGTAGACCGGCGACCGTCCAGGTGTCGATGATCTGCACGTCCGACCCCGGAAACAACATCATGCGGGAGTTGGGCATCCCGTTGGGCAGCAGTCGCGGCGTGTCGTCGTCGTAGACCACGCAGCCGCCCATCAACCACGTGCAGTGCTCGCAACCGCTGGCAAACGCCCAACGACCGCTGACCCGATAGCCGCCGTCGACCGCGGTCGCCTTGCCGAGGGGAGCGAACACGCCGCCGCTGATCGAGTGGACGCTGCCATAGATCTCGCGGGCGACGCTCGGTGCGAGATAGCCGCTGACCAAGCCGCTGGTCGCCGCGATCATGACGCACCAGCCGGCCGAGCCGTCGGCATACGCGACTTCCTCGATCGCTCGCACAAGGGTCGCCACGTCGACTTCACCACCGCCCAACTCGCGCGGCACGCACAGTCGGAACAGACCAGCTTCAGCCATCGCCGTGACCAGTTCGGCGGGCAGGCGACGGTCGCGCTCGATGTCGTCGGCGCGTTCCCGAATGCCATCGGCCAGCGCGCGAGCGGCCTCAATCGGAGCGTGTGGCGTGCTTCTCGGTTTCACAGCGCAGCCGACCATATCTGAATCCGATGCCCAGCGGAAATTCAGCCCTGGAGCCGGTGCAATCAACCGGCACATTCATGTCGACAAGTACAGCCCGTGCGGAGTGTCTGTAGCCGCAGGCTTCAGCCTGTGCGGTGCGGCCGAAGCTGGACCGATAGTACACCCGGACGGCGCACCCCAAGGGGTGCGGCTACAGCCCGCGCGACTGGAGGCCCGCTTTCGCTGCATGAAAGGCATGCATATCGTTGTTGTGCCCGCCCCTCTTGCAACCGATGCAGGGCCTTCGTATTCCTCCCTCATGGCTAACGCACGCGCGAACGGGATCACCATCGAATACGACACGTTTGGAAAGCCCAGCAACCCGCCGATGCTGCTGATCATGGGGCTCGGCGCGCAGATGATTCTGTGGGACGAAGCGTTCTGCGAGCAACTGGCGGCCCGCGGTCACTACGTCGTCCGCTTCGACAACCGCGATGTCGGGCTGTCGACCAAGTTCGCCGACGCGGGGGTCCCCGACGTCGTGGCGGCGCTGACGGCTTCGATGAGTGGGCAACCGGTCAAGGCGCCCTACACGCTCAGGGACATGGCGGCTGATGCCGTCGGATTACTCGACGCGCTCCACATCGATCATGCGCACATCGTCGGCGCATCGATGGGCGGGATGATCGCGCAAACCGTCGCGATCGACCATCCGAAACGCGCGCGCACGTTGACTTCCATCATGTCGACCACGGGCGCTCCCGATCTGCCGCCGGCCAAGCCGGAAGCGATGGCGGCGCTGCTCAGTCCGCCGCCGACGAGTCGCGACGAGGCAATTGAGCGCTCGGTGAGCGTCTTCCGCACCATCGGCAGCCCCGGATTTCCGTTCGAAGAGGAGCGCTTTCGCGAGCGCGCCGCACTCGCCTACGATCGGTGTTTCCATCCCGAAGGCGCCGCCCGGCAGATCGTCGCCATCATCGCCTCGGGCAGTCGCCGGGAGAAGCTACGTGCAGTGAAGGCGCCGACGCTGGTGATCCACGGTGCCGACGATCCGCTGGTGCCCCTCGCCGGCGGGAAGGACACCGCCGAGTCGGTTGCCGGAGCCGAGATCATGATCATCGCCGGCATGGGACACGATCTGCCGCGTCCCGTTTGGCCGCGCATCATTGACGGCATCACGGCACTCACCACTCGCAACTGACGCCGTATGGGCATCGCGCTGCACGCGGCGAATGATTTCTCGCTGGAGCTCACCGACGCCGCGACGTGGCGATTGAGCTGGCGCGAACCGGATTGGCTTGGGCCGATCGGGTTCGTTCTGCGTTACCGCGACCATGAGTACCGCGGCGACGCGGAGGTCGCCGCATTGAACGCGGCGGTCGTCGAGCCAACGCATGCACCCTTTGATGGTGCCGATGATCTCGGTGAGTTCCATGGTGCGCGTGTCGAGTGGCGAGGATTGCCGATCGCGCTGCACACCAGCGTGCGGGCGTACGCGAATCTCCCGTTGATCGTATTTCGCATCGACTCCAGCGAAGAACTGCGAGGGCTCGGCACCGGAACGTTCGAGCGACCGACGGTCGCGTGGCCGGCCTTCTTTCCGACCCAGCGAGACGGCGGCGGCGCGCCCGCGGGCCTACGCTCGTACGGGCATCAATATACCGAGTTCGCCTTGCCGGTCAGCGGCGATGCCGACTGCACCGGCTTTCGCTTCGCGCCACATCGACCACCGGTGGTCGAGCCGCTGCTGTTCATCGCGTCGGACGGTCGTACGGTGATGCTGGCACCGCTCGATAACTTTCACGAACAGATCATCAGCGTACCCCCCGACCGCGAGTCCGCGGCCCAGGGCGTCAATTGCGGGTGGCACGGGGATCTCACGAACGTGCCGACTGGCTTTGCCACCGAGTTGGCGATGTGGGCCGGTGATGGACCGCGCGCGGTTCTCGATGCGTGGGCCGGCTGTCTCCGCCGTCGCTTCGGCACTCAACGGCCATCGCGCTACGCCGACGACGGGATCGGAAAGTTGTCGTATTGGACCGACAACGGCGCCGTCTACTACTACCGCACCGAGCGCGGCTGCGACTATTTCGCCACGCTCGAACGAGTCGTCGACGATCTGCGCGCGCGAGAGATTCCGGTGCGCGCGCTGCAAGTCGATTCGTGGTTCTATCCGCACCAAAACCTGCGCGCGGTCAGCGATGAAGGGGCACCGATTGTTCCGCCGAGCGGGATGATGACCTGGGAGCCGCGGGACGACCTGTTTCCCAACGGCTTCCGCGTGCTGCGCACCCGCACGGGCAATCTGCCCCTCACGTTTCATAGCCGACATTTCTCCACTCACTCGCCATACTGGGAGCGCTACGAATCATGGCGCGACGGTGACTACGCGCATCCGGCGGGTCCCGCGCTCTTCGACCGCTTGATGGCGCAGGCGGCGAGTTGGGGCGCCATCACCTACGAGCAGGATTGGATGGTGGAGTCGTTTCTCGGCGTGCGCGGCTTACGCGAACAGCCGAGACGTGCACGCGGTTGGCAGGAGTCGCTCGATCGCGCCGCCGCCGAGCACGGGTTGACGTTGCAGTGGTGCATGGCGACGCCCGCGGACTTCTTCCAAACCGTCACGCTGCAACGGCTGACGTCGATTCGCACCAGCGGCGACTACCGCTACCTATTCGACAACGGCCTCAACTGGGTGTGGTTTCTTCATACCAACGCGCTCGCGCGCGCGCTCGGTCTCAACCCGTTCAAGGACGTGTTTCTGTCGCACGGCGCCACCGAGATCAGTTCCGGCGAGCCCTACGCGGAAGTGGAGTCTTTGCTGGCGAGTCTCAGCACGGGTCCGGTGGCGATCGGTGACCAGATCGGGCACGGCAATCCGGCGTTGATCATGCGCGCGTGCCGCGAAGACGGCGTGCTGATCAAACCCGATGTGCCACTCGCCGCGCTCGATCGCTGTTTCCGCGCCAATGCCTTTCTGGAAGCCGCGCCGCTGATCGGCGAAGCGCACTCGAATCATCCCGCCGGCCGCTGGCTCTACATCGCCAGCTTCAACGCCTGCCAATCGAAGCAGCCCCTCAATGTTCGCGTCGCACTGGCGGATCTCGGCGCACTCGCTCCGAGCACGCCCGTGTTGTTGTACAACTGGCGCGACCGCACGTGGACCCGCCTCGAGCCCAACGCGGGATGGGAGTGCTCGCTGGCATTTCAAGACTGGGACTATCGCGTCGCGTGTCCCTTGCTCCGCGGCGACGTGACCGTATTCGGCGACATCGAAAAGTACGCCACCGCCGGCGACCGTCGCATCGCGCGCATCCGTACGACCAACAATGGCATTGAGTTCGACGTGCTCGGAGCACCCGACATGTCGGTGGAGATCTGCGGCTACTCCGCGCGTCGTCCATCAACAGTGACCGCTTGGGCTCCCGGTCAGCAACGATCCATCGTGGAGGGCGCGACCGGCGAGTGCTGGAAATGGACCGACGCGAACGGCTTCTGGCGCGTCGCGGTCGACGTCGGCGCGCTTGGCTCGGTGATCGTTGGGTTGGCGCTCGATTGAAGACGCGCAGCGTCCTCACCCTACCCGACTTTGTCGTGCACGACGTCGTGAAAGCGCGCGTAGTCGACGCGGCGGCGACCGTCGGGGGTGCGCGAGAGAATGTCGACAAAGCGCGCACCCCACACGATCTCTTCGGCCACGTAGGAGTGACGCGCGTGCACGGTCTGGGAGAACGTCTCGTCAAGTCCCGTGAGCGACACGATGATTTCGGCCTCGCGCGCGGTCAGCCAGTCGGCGGTCGCGCGGAACAGCGGGCTGGTTTCGGTAATCGGATGGATCACTGTCCACGATAAGACGAAGAGCGCGTTTTGATCGCGATGCAGCGCCAGGTCGTGCAAGCGTCGAATCACCTCGCCTTCCAATGTCGTCTCCGTCAACGCCAGCACGACGTGCACGCGGGCTTCGACAATTTGATTGCCGCGTCGGTTGGCCACCCGAAACATCAGACACGGCACACCGTCCCGCCGCGTCATCACCGCGACGCGGCTGAACAGGACACGCGACGTCGGGCGAGAAAACTTTGCGAAGGCGATCCCGGTCACCATCGCGATTCCCAGCAAACCGACCAACGACTCGATTGCGACCAGCTCGTTCGCAAAAGCGGTGTGCGGTGCCAACTTGCCGTAGCCGATGGTCGCCATCGTCTGCACGCTGAAGAAGAACGCGTCGGCGAACGAGCCCGGACTCGCATTTTCAATGTCACCGGGTTGCAACAGATATCCCAAGGCAAACAGGCTGTTGATCGCCACGTACAGCGTCGCCAGGATCAGCAGCAGCCGTGTCCACGAGACGGTCAAAAGAAAGTGGTACAAGTCGGCGTGCCACTGCGTGCGTGGATCCGATTTCGCAATGTTCAATCGGCCGTGATCGACCAGTCGTCCACGCGTCTGCGGGTCGGCCATGCAGCCGTGCAGTATATGAGGTGCGCATCGGCCATCCAAGCGAAACAGCCAGCCTCAATGAGACAGAACCGGACTCACCACAGAGGCACAGAGACAGGGAGAAAGAAGATTCTCCAGGGTTGAACACCCCCTCCCAACTTCTTCTTGGATGGGGTGTAATTCTTCATCTCCGACCCTCCCGAGTCCCATGTCTTCTCTGCGCCTCCATGCCTCTGTGGTGAAGTCCTTTTTTCACATCCAGGCTATCGTCGCGGTTCGACCCAGTTGAAGTGTTGCCGACCAACCCATATGACTCTCGTCGATCTTGCAACCGCACGGAGAGTGAATGCAGACAAATCTGTCATCGAACACCGATTCCGTCGATGCGCGAGCCTTTGGTGCGCTCGCCACCCGACTGAGCGAGGCGGTGGCGCGCGCGCGTGACGCGCTGACGCCTCACGCGGCACAATTGCCCGATGCCGTATTGACCGACCTCGAGGACCTGCTCGCCGAATTCCAGCGGCGACGTGTGCGGATTGCCATTTACGGCGAGGTCAAAGCCGGCAAGTCGACGTTGCTCAATGCGATCGCCGGCACGCAGCTCTCGCCGGTGGCGTTCGAGCCGCTGACCTCGGTGCCGGTGCGCGTCACCTACGGCCCCGACACCCGCTGGCGGATCGGCGAGCGGCAGCTCGACAGCGTGACCGCGCTCGAAGCCCTCATGCGCGAGCCCACGCACGGGCACAATGAGGTCGTGATTGAGACGAATCTCGATCTCCTGCAACTCGGGGGACAAGTGGATGTACTCGACACGCCCGGCGTCGGCAGCGTCGCGACCCTCGACGCCGTCAGCGCCGACACGCTGCGCTCGCTCGACGCGGTGGTGTTGGTGGTGCGGTATCCCGCGCTGTTCACCGAGTATACGCGGCAGCTCGCGACCCAGTTGCACAGCGACATCGGCAAGCTCTTCGTGGTGTGGAATCTCGACGGCGCCTGCGCCGAGCTGACGCCGGATCAGCGCGCCCGGCATGCTGAGACGCTGCGGATGCAGGTGGCCGGCGCCCACGAGTTGCTGCTCGTCGACGCGCGGGCGGGCTTTCGCGCCATGGAGTCCGGCGACGGCTCCGGTGCGATCGCCAGCGGGCTGAGCGGTCTGATCGCCGCATTGCGGACCTTCTGTTCGTCCGGCAGTCGAGACGTCGCGGCGCTGCGCGAAGCAGCAAAATGCGCCCAACGCTTGCTCGCACAAGTGAGCGACGTACTGAATACACGCTGGAGAGAATTGGAGAAAGCGCTGGCCGATGCGCGCGCGCGCCTGCAGGCGACACAATCCAAAGCGGACACGGATGCCGCGCGCGAGCACCGACGCTTTGATGAATTCGAAGCCACGGTGACGCGCATCGGCGACGAACGCCAGGCGGCCGGCGCCAAGATGGCGGCGGATCTCCGGCGCCAGTTGGGCGCGGCGCAACGTCGGTGGGCGCGGCGCGCAGATTTCGACGCGTTGTTCGCAACGATCGCCGCGGCCACCACCCAATACGCCGACGCCGTCGCGTCGGCGGCCCATTCGTCGCACGAAGCGTTGCGTGTCGAGACCGTGCGCTTCGGCGCGCAACTAGCGGCCACGCCGCGCGCGCGCATCGAACCAACGCTCGCAGAGTTGTCGCCCGAGCCGCAGCGCCAACGCGCGGCCACCGGGCGTTGGCAATGGCTGCGCCGACGGCTGTGGTATCGTTGGTACTTGCCCGGTCTCGCCGAACTGGAACAGACCGGCATCGCGGCCGACCTGGCGGCCCAAGCGGCGTGGTGGAACGCTCTCGCGAGCAGTGCGATCGACGCCGCGCGCGGGGTGCGCGATGAGCGGCTGGCGACGATTGCTCGGCGCGCGGCTTCCGAGCAGGACTCCATCAAGGCGGAGACGAATTTCTCCGCCAACGAAGTTGAAGTTGCACAACTCGCTGAGCATCGACCGGTGCTCGGCGCGCAAGCACAGGCCGTCTCAGATATCGGCGTCGAAGCGCGGAGACTGTTCGACGTGACGCGTTGAGCGCGGCGTCCAAATGACCGTGAGCAGGCGTGGAGTCCTGCCGCCATCGTGTCGAGGCACATAGGCGATCCGCATTCGACGAAACGCGCGGCCGTACGAGGCGCTTGACTCTCCGCTGGTTCGGGACGAATGTTTCACCATGCGCTGCGTCAATTGCGGCACCGAATTGATCGCCGGCAAGGCGTTCTGTCACGCCTGCGGGGCGCGTGCGCCGCACGCGTGTCCGCAGTGTGGCAACACGGTGCAGGCGGGATTTCGCTTCTGCCCCGATTGCGGGTTCCAGCTCGGCAACGGCGCACCCGAGAGCGCACCGCTGCCCGTCGTCGTCGCAGAGCCGCCGCGAGCCGTCGACCGCTTCGACCGTCTGGCAAAGCACATTCCGCAGGAGTTGGTCGAGAAAATCCGCGCCGGCACCGGCGCGGTCGCCGGTGAGCGCAAGCTCGTCACGGTGTTGTTTTGCGATCTGGTTGGTTCGACCGCCATCGCCGAGCGCCTCGATCCCGAGGAGTATCACGACTTGCTGGAGGACTACTTGGCGCTGGCGTTTGCCGAGATCTACCGATTCGACGGGATCGTCAATCAGCTGGCCGGCGACGGCATGATGGCGTTGTTCGGCGCGCCGATCGCGCACGAAGACGCGCCGCAGCGCGCAGTACGGGCGGCGGTGGCGATTCGCGACGCGATCACCCGGTTCAACCAATCGGCGTCTGCGCGCCACGCGGTCGAGTTGCGCATCCGCGTCGGCATTCATACCGGACCGGTGGTGGTCGGCACGGTGGGCAACGACCTCAAGATGGACTACACGGCCATCGGCGACACCACCAACCTCGCGTCGCGTATGCAATCGCTCGCGCAGCCCGGCAGCATCTTGATCTCCGAAGCGACCTATCGCCGCGTGCGCGGAATGTTTCAGTTGCAGCCCGCCGGCACGTTCGAGGTGAAGGGCAAGAGCGAACCGGTGGCGGCGTATGAAGCACTCGGGGTGGGCGATGCGGTGACACCGATGTCGATCGCCGCGGCGCGCGGATTGACGCCCTTCGTCGGCCGCGACAACGAAATCGCGCAACTGATGTCCTGCTTCGAGCGGCTCGAAGGCCATCTCGCGCAAGTGATCACGGTCGTCGGTCATGCCGGCAGCGGGAAGTCGCGCCTCCTCTACGAGTTCAAGCGCCGGGTGCAAGAGAGCGACGACGCGGTCGTGTTTGAAGCCCGCTGCTCATCGCTCAGTCGGCTGCACCCCTACGCGCCGTGGATCAGCATGCTCAAGCAGCACTTCGGTCTCACGCACGGCGACTCCAATGACAGCGCGTGCGAGAAGGTCGCCCAGCATGTTCGGCGTTGGGATCCCGATCTCAATCGGCTCTACCCGTTTCTCTGTCACATGCTCTCGGTGCGCGTCGATGCGGTGGCCGATCTGTCGGCCGATGAGATGACGCGACAAACCTTCGAGGCGATGTCGCATTTGATCGGCGGCATCAGCCATCAAGCGCCGGTGGTGATGCTGTTCGAGGATCTCCACTGGATCGACGACGCGTCGCGCGACATGCTCGAACTGGCGGTGACCCGCATCGACAAGGCTCGCGTGATGCTGGTGATGAGCCACCGCCCCGACTATCAACCGACGTGGCGAACGCACGCGGCATTCACCCAGCTCAATCTTCGCGGCCTATCGGACAATGACGTCAGGGCGATCATTCGCGCGGTCGCGGGAGGGGTGCTGCCGGGCGAGTTGGAGCAGTTGATTCAGATCAAGGCGGAAGGCAACCCGTTCTTCGCCGAGGAAATCACCCGGGCATTGGTCGAGGAAGGCGACGTGGTCCGCAGCAACGGGCATCTGCAATTGGCGCGCCCGGCCGAGCAAATTCGCATCCCGGGCACGGTCGAGGAAGTCATCGGCGCGCGCGTCGATCGCTTCGGGCCGCAGGCCAAGCGGGTCTTGCAGGTTGCAGCCGTATTCGGGCGACAGTTCCGCCGCAGCGCGCTGCTGCGCGTGCTCGACGGCGAAGCGATCGATGTCACCGGTCAGCTCGACGAGCTGGAACGGCGCGGCGTGATCCATCGCAAGAACATGCTGTCGGCCGACGAGTATCGCTTCGGCGAGAGCCTGACCCAAGAGGTCGCATACGAAGGCCTTCTCCTGAAGGAGCGCCGCCAGTTGCACGAGCGCATCGCGCAGGCGTTGGAAGCCGAACCGGGGGAGGCGACGAGCGATCGCGCGGCGCTGCTGGCGCATCATTACGCGCGCGGCGAGAGCCGCGGCAAAGCCGTCGGCGCGTTGCTGGAGGCGGCGCGGCGTGCCGAGCAGCTCCCGTCGTTTCAGACCGCGTTCGACTTCTATCGTCAAGCGTGGGAACTAGTCACAACCGCTTTGAACGAATCGACCGCGCCGGGCGAGCCGCTGCAGCGCAGCGCCACCGACGTGGCCATCGGCCTGGGTCGCATGGCGGTGCTCTACAACGTCGCGCAAGACGACGTGACCGAGCCGGCGGTGCGGCGCGGCCGCGAGATCGCGGAATCGCTCGGCGACCCGAAGGTGCAGTCGTCGCTCGATACCTACTATGGGATGCTGATCATGAGCGGCGAACGGCATCGCTTCGCCGAGGGCTTGGCGATCGTCGAGCAAGGGTTGGCGACCGCGCAGCGGGCGGGATTGACGGAGAACGCGCTCAGTGTCTCGCGCGGCCTCGCCTACAGCTACATCTTCGATGGTCGCTTCGCCTTGGCGCACCAGATGTTCGATTGGGTGATGCAGCAACTGGAGCACAGCGATCATCGCGAGCGGCTGTCGGATCTCTATCTCGGCGGCCGGTTCTTGCAGGCAACCATGCGCTTCGTCTGCGACGATTTCGACGACGCGATCGTTGGTTTGCGCAACGTCTACGAGCTCGCCGTGCGGGTGTCGAATCGAACCGTCCGCTGCGGCAGCAGCGCTAACCTGGCATGGGTCTATTGTCTCAAAGGGGATTATGTCAGCGCCGAAGAGTGGGCGGAGCGCTCGCTCGAGGTCGCGGAGGCCATCAGCAACATCGGCGCCAAGCGGGGCGCGGGGTGTGTCCTTTTGATCGCCCGCACCCAACTCGGCCAGCCGGTGTCAGCCGCCCGCTACGTCGGCTTGATCGAAACCCAGCTTGCGGCAGTCGGCGACTTTGCCCTCAAAATCAATCTCTTCGTCGATGCGCTGTTGAGCGCCGGCGAGATCAAGCGCGCCTGGCGGCTCGCCGACCTGGTGCACACGCACGCCGGTGGGCGCCTGCGCGAGGCGATGTGCGAGGTCGCGCTCGGCGACATTCTGCAACGCGCAGGCGCGGATCACTGGACCGACGCCCAACGCTGGTACGATCATGCGATCGGCTTGGCGGAGATCATCGGCGCGCGCTCGACGCTGGCCCTCGGGAGTCTCGGCGCCGGCACGCTCGCGCTCGCGCGCGGGGATCACGCTACTGCGCAACGGCAACTCGGTCGCGCGGACCGCTTGTGCCGCGAGGTGGGACTCGGACACTATCTCCCACGGGTCGAGCAGGCGCTGGCGCAATTGAACCCACGCGCCGAAGCCGTGGCGTGAGCGCTGCGACTCACCTCGGGCGAGTCGGCCGCTCGAGCGGCGCCAACTGCCACAGCGTGCGCAGCACTGGATAGGTCAGCACAAACCAGAGACCGAGCGGCGCGACGACGAACGCGACCAATCCCGAGAACACACCGACCGTGTCCTTCACCGGGTTCGGGTTCACCATGATCAGCGGGTAGACCAGCACGACGGCAACGTGCACCAGCAAGTACAGCGCACTGCCGATCAGGGCGGTGACGACAATCCGCCGCCATGTCATTCCGGGGGTTGCGACGATCAGCGAAATCAACGGCATCAGGCCCATCGAGAGGGCCGGCAAATCCAGCAGCATGGGCAATCGCTGATTCGCGGAACGGAACGCGATCCCGCCCGGCACCCCCGGCCGGTCGTATTCGAGCCACCAGCCATTGATGGGCGGACTCACGGCGCGCGCGGATGCCAGCACCGCCGTTCGGTAGTAGGTCGCGAAGTTGCCCACCTGCCAAGCGAACACCAGCAACGCGAAGGTGATGAGGAACTGCAGCGCAAAGCGCCACTTCACCGATGCGCCCATTCCACCCACGTCATCGCGTACACCGTCACCAGCATGAGGAACGCGCCCTGCCACACGTACTCGTGGAAGTAGACGAATGCATTGGGATAGAACTCGACGAGTCGCACCAGCGTAGCGATGCGAATGACGTTGACGCCGGTCAACACGAGGATGCCGACGGCGAGACCGATGAGCTTGGCCACCAGTCTTGCCGGATAAGCTGCGATGAAGCTCGTCAACACGAACAAGACGAACACCCCGGTGCATTCATGATTGATGTCGAGTGTCATCCCGCCGACTTGGATCAGGTTGTCGGTCACGGTTGCGGCGCTCCCGACGCGCCCAGCCAGCCAGGTTGAGGCCTCAGCGATCCCTCGCTCGGCGACGTGCAAGTGGTTTTGCAGCGCCGTCGCCACGCTGAGCACGCTGAAACCGACCAGAAAGAGAAAGAACAGCACCGTGAACCGCACGATCGGTGAACGCATAGGCATCACAATAGAGATCGCCGGACACGCTGACAAGACTGGCTCGGGCTGGACGCGTTCGTTCACGAACGATGTCCCGACGCCTCTGGCGATTCGCGGCCCCGTCAAGTATGGAACCAACGCACGCCGGTGAGCGATGACAGCGGTCTCAACCGAACAACTGCAATTGTTGTATGACGTCAGCCGTTCGCTGCACGGTCTCATCGAGCTGGACACGCTGCTCCCGTGGGTCGTGGAAAAGACGAAGGAATTGCTGGGCGCGGAAGGCTGCTCGGTCATCCTCTTGGACGAGACCGGTCGCGAGCTGTACTTCCCATACGTCAGTCCGGAGAATTCGCTCGTCGCCGAACGGCTGCGTCAATTGCGCATGCCGGCGGACAAGGGAATTGCGGGCGCGGTCGTGCAAACCGGGCAATCGCAGTTGGTGCCCGACGTTCACCGCGATCCACGGTTCTACTCCGAGGCCGATCAACAGACTGGCGGCGCGACACGCTCGATCGTGTGCGCACCGTTGCGAACCCAGCGCGGCATCATCGGCGCGATCGAGTGCATCAACAAGCACGACGGGGCGTTCACCACCGCTGATCTGACGTTCCTCGAAGCGTTGGCGGGGAGCACCGCCGTCGCGATCGAGAATGCGCGACTCTATCAAACACTCAAGCTGTCCGAAGCGCGCCTGCGCGACGAAGTGGCGCTGTTGGAGCGCGAGCGTCCGGTGCGGACACGCTTCACCGAGGTCGTGGGCAGCAGCCCCGCCATGGAGAAAGTGTTTCGTCTGATCGAGAGCGCGATCAATTCGCCGATCACGGTCCTGCTGCAGGGCGAGACCGGGACCGGGAAAGAAGTCGTGGCACGCGCAATTCATTTCGAGGGGCCGCGCAAGGACAAGCCGTTCGTCGCCATCAACTGCGGCGCGTTCAACGAGAATTTGTTGGAGAGCGAATTGTTCGGCTACCGCAGGGGGGCGTTTACCGGAGCGAACGCCGACAAGCGCGGCCTGTTCGAGGCAGCCGACGGCGGGACGATTTTCCTCGACGAGATCGGCGACACGCCTGCGATCACGCAGGTGAAACTCCTGCGCGTACTCGAACGTGGCGAGTTCATCCCGGTTGGTGACACGCACGTGCGCACGGTCAACACCCGCATCATCTCGGCCACCAACCGCGATTTGCGCGCGGAGGTACGCGCCGGCCGCTTTCGTGAGGATCTCTACTATCGTCTGGCAGCTTTCCCGATTGAGGTTCCGCCCCTGCGTGAGCGACGCAACGACATTCCGCTGCTCGTCGCTCATCTGTTGAAGCGCCTGGCGCAGAAGTGGGGCAAACACACGCCGACGGCAACTCCAGAGGCCATCGAGTGCCTTGTGCGCTACTCGTGGCCGGGTAACGTCCGCGAACTCGAACATGAACTGGAGCGGGCTGTCACGTTGGCCGGCGACGCGCATTCGGTTGGGATCGAGCACTTCTCCGAGCGCATCATCCGTGGGGGCTCGGACAGCGGTCGCGTCCGCATCGCGGGTTCACTCAAGCAAGCTCGCGATGGGTTCGAGAAGGATTACATCGCCCACGTTTTGCGCACCGAGAACGGCAACGTCTCGCATGCCGCGCGTACGCTGGGGATCAGTCGAGTGATGCTGCAGAAAAAGATGAAGGATTACGGACTTCGGCCAGCGAATCCGTAGGGCGCTAACTTTCTTCAGCAGCTAAGCGCAGCTAGCACTTCCTCTTCGGCAGAATTCTTCCGAACATTCCAACGTTCCTCCCTTCCACCCCATTCACCGCAAAGAAATCTTTGCAGCGGCGTCATCGAACGACTGCAGCGTTTCGGTCTTCTCTGAGAGCCGGGTGCAGCGCGGCGTCTGGCATCGCGCTTGCGTGCAAATGAGTGCAGGAGGACAGGACGATGGTACTCGATATGACAGCACAGTTGGCACCCATGATGTGGACGATGGTGGCGTTGCTCGCACTCGGGAGTGTGAGCCTGCTGATGTCGCATCGCTAACCGCGTCGCTGCGCAAGGAGGACAAACCATGATGACCATGATGACACCAGGACTGGTCTTGATTCCAACGATGGGGAGCTTCGGCTACGAAATGTGGCCGACCGTTGGCGCGATCGTCGCGTGGGCGCTCATCGCGGCCCTAGTCGGTTCCGGCCTTGGCTTGTTGCGACATGCGGCACCCAAAGCACGGGCTCGGGTCGTGCGACGACCCGCCAAGGTCGTCGGTTTCACCCGTCGCGATCATGCGGTCATTCACCACGCGGCCGCCTAAGTAGCCCCTCTTGGCATTCCGTCGAGCGCTGGGCTCGGCGGGCGGCGCGCCGACAACCCCTCGCCGTCGGCGCGCCGTTGAAATATCCCTCGAAGTAGAGCAGCGAACTTGACTGAGACCGGGCAGTTCAGTAACTGACTCGAACAGAGTCGCGCGAGCTACCGGTGAACCTACGACGACGAATTGCCGCGTTGCTGTGTGCAACGCTGTTGCTGGTACCGATCGTACTGAGCGGACACCATCACTCGGCTGGTGCGCAAGGCACCGCCGTTAGATGTCCCAGTTGCATCGTCAGTCATCACGCACGCGCGATCGATGTCGCGGCAACGATATCTGCGACCACTTCAACGCTGAGCAGTCTGGCGCCGGAGATTGACTCTCACGAAGCGCCTGCCAGTTCAGCCCGCCAACCCAGAGCGTCGCGCGCTCCGCCTCGCTCCTCGCTGCACACCAGTCTCACTTAAACCGCCGCGGACTGCGTCGGCCCATTGGGTCCTCTCGCGCCACGGCGGGCTTCCGTGGTGTACGCAGGAGGAGCCAATATGGAGTGGACATACGTTCGACGACCCATCGGGCTCGTCGCCCTTCTCGTTGTATGCACGCTGCGGTCAAACGCCGCGCGTGGCGAAGAGCAAACCGTCGAGCAACTGCGCCGTGAGCTCGAAACGCTCAAGCGCCAGATGCAGACGATGCAAGAGACGATACGCAAGCAGGAACAGGCCATCGAGCAGATGGAAAAGCAGCCGACGGTTGCGGCGGCGGCCGCGCCGACGCCTATCCCCAATCAGGCAGAGCTGGAACAGCGCGTCACCGAAAAAGTCATGGAAAAGGTGCAGCCCAGTTTGAGCGCAGCGAACAAGACGTTCGCGTCGCAGTTCAACCCAGCCATCGGCCTGATCATCGACAGCGTCGGGTCGTACAAGGACAACGAACGCGGCAACTTCGAGTTCCGCTCCGCCGAACTCGGGTTGTCGGCCAGCGTCGACCCGTTTGCGCGCGGCTACGCGATCATCAACGGCACCAGCGACGGCGTCGAGGTCGAAGAGGCCGCGATCGTCACGACTTCGCTGCCGTACAACCTCACCGTCAAAGGCGGGCGCTTCTTCGCGGACTTCGGCCGGCTGTCGAAATTTCACGATCACGATCTGCCGTTCGTCAATCGCCCCGTGGCGCTCGATCGCTTCATCGGCGGCGAGTCGCAGGCGGACGGCGTCGAAGGCAGTTGGCTCGCCCCGACATCGCAATACCTCACCTTGACGCTCGGCGCCTACAATAAGCTTGGGGCCGACAACCAGCGCGCCGACAACAACACACCGCGCGACCTCAGCAAGTTCACCTATCTCGCGCGGCCGGCGACCTTCTTCAGCCTCAACGACGCGAACAGCATCGATCTCGGCGCGACCTACGCTTACACGCCCAAGGTCGACACCTTCACCATCGACGGCGTCGAACAGTTGCGGGACGGGAAGTCCCGCCACTTGGCCGGCGTCGATTTGACCTATCGCTACACCCCGCTGAGTCAGGCTCAATATCGCGGCCTGCTGTGGGGAACCGAGTTTCTGTACAATCGGGAAGACCCCAACGTCGGCGACGACGCGACCCCGATCTTCCGCCGCCGCGATGCGTTCAGCATGTATAGCTACGTCGAGGCCAAGCTGACGCGCCGATTCTACCCCGGCTTCCTCTTCGACTTCGCCCAAGACGTCGACCGCATCCAAGGCGACACCAAGGGGTATTCGCCCTACCTCACCGTGTGGCTCTCGGAATTCAACCGCCTACGCCTCCAGTACACCTACAACGATGAGCCGCAAAATCACGAAAACCAGTTCTTCGTGCAGTGGACGGCCGTGCTCGGCAGCCACGTGCACGGCTTCCGTGACCGCTAAGGAGTTCGCCATGAAGCGCGTACGAGTGTTTCTATTGCTGTTCGGAATTCTGGTTGCCACTCAGCCGCTACGGGCGGCCGCCAAGATCAACGTCGTCGCAACGATCCCCGACCTCGCCGAGTTGGCTCGCCGCATCGGCGGCGACCTAGTCGACGTGACCAGTATCGCCACCGGCGTCGAGGACGTTCACGCCGTGCCGATGAAGCCGAGCTTCGCCGTGCTGCTCAATCGTGCCGACATGGTGGTGTTGCTCGGTCTGGAGGCCGAGCACGCCTTCCTACCCGCATTGCTCGAGGCCGCACGCAACCCGAAGATCTTGCGGGACGGCTCCGGCTACATCGATTGCTCGAAGTACGTCTCGGTCCTCGAAGTTCCCACCCGCATCGATCGCGCACTCGGCGATCAACACCCGATGGGCAATCCGCACTACAACCTCGACCCGGTATCGATGAAGGCCGCCGCACGCGGCATGGCGGAAGGCTTCGCCCAGAACTACCCCGAAGACGCCGCCACGTTCAAAGCAAACCTCGCAACCGTGCAGGCCGATCTCGACGGCAACATCACCCGCTGGGAGCGCGAGGCCGCCCCACTCAAGGGGAAGAAGCTGGTGAGCTACCATCCCGACATGGTCTATTTCGCCGAGCGCTTCGGGATGGAGCCGGTCGGAACGATTGAGATCCGCGCGGGTGTCGATCCGACCCCGGGACACATCGAGGAGCTGATCGATCGCATGCAGCGGGAAAAAGTCGATATCGTCATTCGCGAACGGCACTACCCTGCGGGGCTTGCCGAAACGATTGCCCAGCGCACCGGCGCGAAGCTGGTCGAACTGCCGGCGATGGTCGGGGGGGTGCCGGAAGCGAAGGACTACGTCGGTCTGATCGATTACAACTTGCACGCGCTGCTAAAGGCGGTACAGAGCGGAGCGTGAAACCAGCGATTGTCAGCCTCGAAGACGTCCGCCTCGGATACGCAGCAATCACGGTGCTCGACCACGTGTCGCTCGCCGTCGCTCGCGGCGAGTTCGTGGCGTTGATCGGACCCAATGGCGCCGGGAAGACCACGTTACTGCGCGGGATGCTCGGGTTGATTCCGGTCTTGGCTGGCCGCATCGAGTACGGATTCGATCGGGCCGCCAACCCGCCCGGGTATGTCCCGCAGCGCGAGGCGCTCGATCCGATCTTCCCGCTGAGCGTCTTCGAGGTCGTGCTCATGGGTACGTACGCGAAGTTGTCGCCCCTTCAGCGGGTCGGACATGCGCACCGCAGCTTGGCGCGCCAGTGCCTGGAAGAGGTGGGCCTGGCAGCGCTCGCCAAGCGCCAGTTCTGGGAGCTTTCCGGCGGACAAAAGCAACGCGTGCTGATCGCCCGTGCACTCGCGGCCGGCCCCGAGGTGTTGTTCCTGGACGAGCCAACCGCCGGAGTCGACCACGAGGCGGAGCAGACGATCATCGACCTGATCGGGCGACTCAATCGCGATCGCGCGCTGACGGCGATCTTGGTGAGTCACCACCTCGGCCACATTCAGTCACTGGTGCATTCGGTGGTGTGGGTCGACGACGCCAAGGCCACCAAACGCTCAATCGAAGACGTGCGCGCGGAAGAAGGTGTGGCCAGCCTCTTTCGCGCCCGTCACTAGGCTTCATGGGCGACTTGCTGCAAATCCTGAGTCCCAGCTTTCTGCTGCGCGATGCACTGATCGCAAGCGTCCTGGTCGGCGTGGTGTGTCCGCTGGTGGGCGTCTACTTCGTGCTCCGACGGATGATCTTTCTCGGTGTCGCCTTGCCGCAGGTGTCGGCCGCCGGTATCGCGGCGGCCTTCTTTGCGTATCAGTTCATCGTCGGACCGCACCAACAGATGGTGGGTAATGAGCATCTGCTGGCAATGGTTGGGTCCTTCGCCTTCACGATGTCGGCTACGTTGATGTTGGCACTACTCGAACGTCGCGGGCGCGAAACCGTCGAAGCCCGCATTGGCACGACCTACGCCGTGGCGGCTGCCGCAACGATTCTGTTCCTCGCCAAGGATCCGCATGGTGACGCGCAGATGGTCAACCTGCTCAAGGGCGACATTCTGGCCACCACCTCCGCGAGTCTGGCCTGGATGGTGGTAAGTTTCACGGTGATCGGCTTTGCGTTGCTTGCGTTTCGCAAGGAACTGCTCCTGGTCTCGTTCGATCGCGACCTGGCGATCGTGTTCGGCAAGCGTGCTGGGCTCTGGGATGTCGTGCTGTACTTGATGATCGGCGGCGTCATTTCGCTCGGCGTGATGACCGCCGGGCCGATGGCGACCTTCGGATTTCTAGTGGTCCCGCCGGTCACCATGCGCATGATCACGGGACGCATGATGACGTTCATGCTGGGTTCAGCCGCGCTGGGCGGCGCCACCGCTTTTACCGGCTTCTACTGTGCCTACCGCTTCGATTTGCCGCTCGGACCGTCGGAGGTCGCGCTGTCGAGTGGCGTACTGCTGGTCGCGTGGTTGGCTGCGACCGCACGTCGCGCGATACGGAGTCGGCGATCGCCGTGAGTGCGATGTTGTGGTTGTGCTTCACGCTGTCCGGTGCCGCCGCCCTGGCGCTTGAGATGCTGTGGATGCGCTCCGCCGCTCTTGTGCTCGGACGGACCGCGGCCACGACATCGACGGTGCTCGCGTGCTACTTCGCGGGGCTCGCCTGCGGCGCCGCTGCAGCGAGTCGGGTGCAGCGACGGCCGATTCGTGTCTACGGACTGCTCGAATTGGCTGGCGCCGCCGGCGTGGGTTGGTCATGGGGCGTCTTTCACTGGCTGGCGAGCGACGCCGCGCAGGCGTGGCTGGCTGCTCACGGCGCGGTCGCCGGCGTCGTTGCCATCGCCGCAGCAGTGCTGCCGACGACGACGTGCCTTGGGGCAACGCTACCCGCGCTCGGTCAGGTACTCGCGGCATCGAACGTCGGTAGCCGGGGCGGATTGCTGTATGCGCTCAACACCCTGGGAGGTGCGGTCGGCGCTGCGGCGGCTGGATTCGGTATGCCGGCGCTCGTCGGCGTGTCGACCAGTTACGTGATCGCCGCCGCGATCAGTGCGCTCGTCGGCATGGTGGCCCTCGCCGTCGGTGCACGAACGCGCGCAACTATCCTCGCGACCACCCCCCTGAACCGCCGCCCCCGCGTATCCCGCGGACGCTTGCGCCTCGTCGCCGCGGGAATCGGGGCGCTCGGCCTCGGCTTGGAAGTGCTGTGGACGCGCTTGTTCGCACAGGTGTTGCACAACTCGGTCTATTCATTCACCGCCATCGCACTCGTGTTCATTGTCGCACTTGCCTTCGGCGCTGTACTCGCAGCCTGGTTTTTGCGCGGCGTGCACGGGACGCCCGTCGCAGCCGCTGCACTGATCGGCTCGGGCATCGCCACGATCGCCGGCATCTGGCTGTTCGTCTACCTCACCAATGGGCTGGACTACGTCGGGATGCAGCGCGGTCTCCGGGAATACCTGTTGCGGATTGTGCTGCTGGCTGCAGCCACCGCGGGACCCGGCGCGATCGGCTCGGGAGCGGCCATGGTGGCGCTGTGGAGCATCTGGGGCGAGCGTGACGGAGCGGCCAGGCCGCTCGGCGATTTGTCCGCCGCGAATACACTGGGCGGGATCGCCGGCGCCATCGGCGTCGGATTCGTCGCGATTCCGCATTGTGGTCTTCGCGGGACGCTCCTTGCGATCGCAGTCATCTATCTGATTCTTGCCCCCGTGATCGCCAATCAGAGTCGGATCGTCAAGCGAGTCGTATGCGCCGCACTGTTGGCCGTCGCGTTCATAAGTCCGATGCAGATCCCGCTGACCAAGTTGCACTCCGACACGGAAACCCTTCGCGCGATGTTCGAAGACCCAAACGGCATCGTGACGGTCGTCGATACCACAGATGATTTGCAGCTTCGCCTCGACAACTTCTACGTGCTCGGTGACAGCGCTGCCGCCACCAACGAGAGACGTCTGGGATTGCTGCCCTTGCTGCTTCATCCCGGCCCGCAGCGTGCGGCGTTTATCGGTCTCGCGACCGGTACAACGGCCAGTGCCGGACCGGCGCTGGACCTCGCGCAGACCACGGTGATCGAAGTCGTCCCAGAGGTTGCACGCGCGGCGCGCGCGTACTTCTCCGAATGGAACGGTGGCTTGCTGGAGCAACCGCACGTTCGTCTCGTGCTCGACGACGGCCGCCGCTACCTGGCTGCGAGCCGCGCGCAGTATGACGTGATCGTCGCCGACCTGTTCGTTCCGTGGCACGCCGGCGCGGGGAATCTCTACTCGCGCGAGATGTATCAAACCGCGCTCCGGCGCCTCGCCCCCGGTGGACTCTTCTGTCAGTGGCTGCCCCTCTACCAGCTCACACGCGACGAATTCGACATGATTGCGCACACGTTCCTCGGTGTCTTTCCGCACGTATCGCTCTGGCGAGCGGACTTTTATCCCAACCGCCCGGTCGTGGGATTGATCGGAAGGCTTTCCGATCAGCCGATCAGCTTGGAACAGGTGAGTCGGCGTATCGATCGACTGCCGGCGTGGGCCCGCGATCGGTTACTCGCCGCACCGCAAGGTCTGGTCATGCTCTATGCGGGCAATCTATCGTCGAATGCGGATCTGTTTGCCGACGCGCCCGTGAATACCGATGATCGTCCGCAGCTGGAATTCATCGCCCCGCGTCTGACGCGCATCACCGCGGGCGGGGACAAGGACTGGTTCACCGGCGAAGCGCTCGCGGCGTTCTACGATGCACTCGATGCTCGCACAGCGCACGCCTCTCCCTTTGTACCGGACTCGGACGAAATGACCGCAGCGCGGCGCGCCGGAGTCGCGCTCTACAAGTACGCCCTGGCATCCGCCCAACACAACGAAGCGGCCGCGCAGCACTTGCAAGCGGAAGTGGTCGACTTGGTTCCCCAGGTGGTGGGCGAATGGGACTCCAACTCTGAAGTGACGCAGTTGACCGACGCTCGGCGGCACCTCGACGACCTGCGGTCGCAGCAAACCGAGATCCGCCAACGCGTCGACGAACTCGAGCAGCGGCTTAAACAACTGTCGAACGCCGAAAGGATTCAGCAATGAAGCGGTTCGCCGCCGTCGCGCTCGCGTGGTTGTTGTTGCTTCCAGGATGTACCCGGTCGCGGGTGAATCAGCCGCAACCGCCACCGCGCGATCGGGCGATCGCAGTGTTTCCACCCAACAATCGGTCAGGCGATCCGTTGCTCGTCGCCGGGGCATCCTTCTTCGAGAAGTACGCGCTCAAGAGCGATCGCATCACCGTCCCCGACGTGCTGGCATCCGAGGCGAGACTACAACTTGAACGGAGAGGCTACACGGTCGTCCCGCCCGCAACGGTCGACGCCGTCGTGGGCGAGCATCCGCCGCAAAGCATGGCGGACGCCGCGGCGATCGCGGCTCGACATCAGATGGAAGCGTGGGTTCTCTACATCGACATCCGCCGCTGGGAGGCCGACGTCCCATATAAACCGACCTTCGTCATCGCGTCGGTTGAAGTGTCATTGATCGACCCCGCCTCCGGAAACGTCGTGTGGCACATCGATCACCCGTCGAAACCGGTGCAAACCAACGGCGTGATCAATCTCGGTGACGCCTACACAGTTGCGGCGCAGCAACTGATGGAAGAGTTGTCGGCGCCACTGGGACCGGCGTTGCAGGTGCGGTGAAGGCGAGCACGTCGCGTTCATTCACGTCCGAAAACCGCGAGCATGAGTCGCGGCGATGTGCGAAGATTTGATCATGAATTCGCTCGATCGCGATGTCTGCTATCGCGCGCTGCAAACCCGCGACGCGCGATTCGATGGGCGGCTGTTCGTCGGCGTGACGTCGACCGGTATCTATTGCCGGCCGGTCTGTCCGGCGCGCACGGCGAAGCGAGAGAATTGCCGTTTCTTCGCGTCGGCCGCCGCCGCGCAGGCAGCGGGGTTCCGGCCATGCCTGCGCTGCCGCCCGGAGACCGCACCTGACCTCGCTTCCTGGCGCGGCAGCGCCAACACGGTCTCGCGCGCACTCGCGCTCATTGCCGAAGGCGGGCTCGATGGTGGCGAGGCCGGCGTCGAGGCGCTCGGCGAGCGGCTGGGTGTCGGCGGCCGCCAGCTTCGCCGCCTGTTCCAGCAGCATCTCGGCGCCTCGCCGGTCACGGTCGCGCAAACGCGGCGCGTGCTCTTCGCCAAGCAGCTCATCCAAGAGACGCGGATGTCGATGATCGAAGTCGCCTCGGCTGCGGGGTTCGGCAGCGTCCGTCGATTCAACGAAACCTTCCGCAACCTATTCGGACGACCGCCGAGTGCCCTGCGCCGCAAGCACACGGCCGATCGCCCCGCCGGCTCGGCTGCAGACGTCGGCGTGACCCTGCGTCTGCGCTACCGCCCACCTTATGATTGGCCGGCGATGCTCGGGCATCTTCAAGCGCGTGCGATCGACGGTGTCGAGCAGATTGTCGGTGGGATTTACCGGCGCACCGTCTCCAGCGGCGAACACGTCGGGATCGTCGAAGTCGCGCATGAGCCGGCGCGCGATAACCTCGCGGTGACCGTCCGCTTTCCGTGCGTGCGAGAGCTGCCGGCTATCCTGGCGCGCGTCCGTCGCGTATTCGACGTCGGCGCGGACATTGAAGCCATCGATGCTCATCTGTCGCGTGATCCGGTTCTCGCGCCGCTGGTCGCGTTGCGCCCGGGACTGCGCGCACCGGGCGGATGGGACGGCTTCGAGCTGGCTGTGCGTGCGATTCTCGGCCAGCAAGTGAGCGTCGTCGCCGCACGCCAACTTGCTAGCCGGTTGGTGGCGCGCTGCGGGGAAGCGATGCCGAAATCGAATGGTCGCCCCAGACTCACGCATATATTTCCTTCGCCGGAGCGGGTCGCCGCCGCCGACCTCAGCACCCTCGGCATGCCGGGAGCACGTCGGGGCGCACTCGCATGCCTGGCGCGGGTGGCCATCGCCGAGCCGGACCTGTTTCGACCTTTCGGCACCGTTGATGAGGCCATCGCGCGGCTGCGCTCGATCCCTGGCATCGGCGAGTGGACGGCGCAGTACATCGCGTTGCGTGCGTTGCGCGAGCCCGATGCGTTTCCCGCCAGCGACGTCGGGCTGCTCCGAGGTGCCGCGCAACAGACGGGGGAGCGGTCGACACCGGCAGAGCTGCGGCGGCGCTCAGAACCGTGGCGGCCATGGCGGGCGTACGCCGCGCAGCACCTCTGGACCACTACCTCACCGATGGAGGTGACACGATGATCGATCACGACCGGGCTCATCGCTTCTATGAGATGCATCAGCAGGGGACGTTCGTGCTTCCCAATGCGTGGGATGCGGGCAGCGCCGCTGTCATCGCCGCGACCGGGGCTGCGGCCGTCGCCACAACCAGCAGCGGGATCTCATGGGCACTTGGTGTGGCCGACGGTGAGCAGTTGCAGCGGGATGAAATGATCGCCATGGTCGCCCGCATCGTTCGCGCGGTCGACGTGCCGGTCAGCGCGGATGTCGAAGCGGGTTACGGTTCCACGCCATCGGATGTCGCGGTTACTATCGACGCCGTCATCGAAGCGGGGGCCGTCGGCGCCAACATTGAAGACCGGCTGCGAACAGGCGGCACACCGCTCTGGCCACTGGAGCAACAGTGCGATCGACTCACGGCCGCACGCGCGGCGGCCGCTCGCGGTGGCGGGCGATTCGTCCTCAATGCACGCACCGACGTCTACCTCGCTTCGGTGGGCGAGCCTTCCGAGCGCGAAGACATGGTGCTGCAGCGCGCGGAGCAGTACCGGCGCGCCGGCGCCGATTGCCTCTTCGTCCCTGGGTTGATCGATCTCGATGCGATCGGCCGCCTGGTGATGCGCTCTCCGCTGCCGCTGAATATTCTGCTGGCTCCCGGTCGGGGGCCGAACATTGCGCAACTTACGCAAGCCGGCGTGCGACGCATTAGCGTCGGGCACACCATCGCCGCCGCGGCGTACGGCGTCGCGCGCCGCGCGGCGCGTGAACTGCTCGCGGGCACGGACCACGCGCTACTCGACGGCGTCAGCCATCCCGAGATGCAGCAATTGATGATGGGAAAATGAAGGCGGGCGTCACTGCAACGCACCGGCGCAGCTCGATCCCGCGCCAGCGGTGCAGCCGAAACAGTGCGATGCAGTCCGAATGCGGTGGCCCGCGAGCGGCCTGAGATCGTCAATCTCCCACACAGTCAAAGATCGGTTGACACCGCTCTCGATCGGAATTTCGAGCATCTGGTTGAAGTCGCAGTCGTAGAGCGTCCCGTCCCAGCCGACGCTCACCAGATTGCGGCACATCACTCCCTCAACCGTCGCGGGGTTGAAGTGATTGACCAGTACGCCCATGTATTCGTCGAACTTCCCCCAACGTTCGAGCTGCTCGGCGAAGCGTTTGATCGGCATGTTGGCGATGGTGAACAGACGGTGGAACTCGATGCCGAAATGCTCCGCCAGCTCGGCCTTGTAGCGAATTTCCAGCTCTACCTGCGCGGGCGGAAGGAACGCTCCGAGCGGGTTGTACACCAGGTTCAACACGAGCGGCGAATCGGGCCGGCCGTAGCCCATTTCGTTGAGCCGGCGGAGCGCTTCGATACTCTGACCGAAGACGCCGCGGCCGCGCTGTTGATCGACGTTCTCGGCCGTGTAGCACGGCAGCGAGCAAACCAACTCGACATCATGGGCACGATAAAACTCCGGTAGATGCTCCATGCCCTCCACGAACAGCACGGTCAGATTGCAGCGCACCATGACGCGCCGCCCGAACGCGCGTGCCCGCTCCACCAGAAAGACAAAGTGTGGATTCAATTCCGGCGCCCCGCCGGTGAGGTCGACGGTTTCGATCGTCGCGCTGCGCGCCAGGAGGTCGATCAATCGCTCGGCGGTCGCGCGCGTCATCATCTCCGTTCGCTTGGGACCGGCATCGACGTGGCAATGATGACAGGCTTGATTGCAGAGCTTTCCCACGTTGATCTGCAACGTGCTCACTTGGTCGCGTCGCAACCCGGCAATGCCGTAGCGTTCGAGGACCGAATCGAATTCGGAACCGGGAACGCGGAGCGGATGATTCACAGAGTTGATATCTGCTTTCATTGCGCGGCGTGTTGCCGTCAGCAACATCCTAGAACCGTACACCTGCGTCAATGCCGAATCGGTCTCCAGGTCTGACGCGGCGCAAGAATCGCATGGATCGGGCGGAAACGCTCCTCGAACGGCCAACCTCCACCGTGAGGCGCGACGTGTGGCGGCCGAGATGTCACGCAATCACGGTACGAAGGAAGTCGGGGACACGTGTCGCCGCATCGGTTGTGTGTTTGGCCTTGGCATCGACCCTCCTTGCAAGTTGCCCAATTGCAATGGCGCGCGCGCAATCCGTTACCGGGACCACCCGCTACCTCGGGACGCACGGCCTGGTGTCGGCGACGCGGCCGATTGTCATCGCACTGTACAGCAACGACACGCTTCTGCATGCGGCCGTAGCCACCACCATGGTCTCATCGAATCCGTCGGGGTTCACGCTAACAGCACCGACACCCGGCATCTACTACCTCCTGTGCTGGCTCGATACCAAAGCCAACGGCGCGCCCGATGTGGGCGAACCGTTTACGATCTACGCAAACCGGACAACGCTTCCCGCCGATCCGCTGACAATTCCCGAAGACGGCGTCAAGGGGCTCACGCTCAGTTTCGACGACAGCGCGCTGGTACCGGGCATCGCGGGAACGCTGACCTACACCGGCAAGCTAGGCGTGGTCTCCTCCACCAGTCGACTGCTTGTCGAAGCCTTCACGAGTGCGACACTGAGCGGCAAGGCCGAGTTTGTCGCGGATCATACCCGAACCAATGGCGGTGCGTTCCAGATTCTCACGTGGGACACTCGCACGTACTACTTGCTCGCATGGTTCGACCTCAACGGTGACCTGAAGCGAGAGGTCGGTGAGCCGTACGAGGTCTTCGCACAACGCGGCGAGCCGCCCGCCAATCCGGTGGTCGCGGGGCCGTCACAAACCGCGATCGCTTTCAACTTCGACGATACGTTCATGGGCTCGATCACCACACCGACTGCGACGCCGAGCCCGACCCATACGACCACACCGACTCGGACACTGTCACCGACGCGTGTCTTCACGCCCACGCAGACCCGCACCCCGACCGAGACGCCGACATGGACATCGACCCCAACGCCCGGTCCGTGCGTCGGCGACTGCGACGCGAACGGGCGAGTAAGTGTCGACGAGCTAGTGCGCGGCGTCGACATCGCGCTCGGTCCCGAGGCCGTGAGCGCGTGCGCTGCGTTCGACTACAACCACGACGGCCGCGTGAGCGTTGACGAGCTGGTGTTGGCCGTCGATGCCGGCCTTCACGGCTGCGTGCCGTGAGGTCGCGGCACGAGTTCAATCCACCGTGATACTCCCGTTGCTGCCGCCTACCGGCACCGACATCGCTTGATCGTCCGACGCACTTGGAACGTTGCTCAGCGGAACCGTTCCGGTCGTTCCGGCTCCGATGACGAAGTTACAGGTGAACAGCAAGCCATCGGGGATGAAATTCGCGTTGTCGGTGCCGAGAATGCCGAGACGCAGGATCTTCGCGTTCGCCGGTGACGGCGGCAGGCTGGTCACCAGACTCTTTCCGACGTCGCCGTTGGTGTCGATGTCCGGGTTGATGGCGCAGTCGGGCTTGCCGTTGACCTTCAACTTGATGGACACGAGGCTTGAGTCGAACACAATATCGTTGGACGTTGCGGTGATTCGGGTACCCCCACTGCCAGTGAGCGTGCCGGTGATCGCGACCGTGTCGCCGGCATGACCGCTGGTCGAGTTCAGATCGATGAAGATGGTGATTGGCACCGGCGTGTTCGTCGCGGTCGGGATGGCGGTCTCCGTCGGGGTTTCGGTGGCGGTCGGCTCGGGGGTTTCGGTCTCGGTCGCAGTCGGTGCGCTCGTCTCCGTCGCGGTCGGGATCGGCGGCTCGGTACGAGTTGCGGTCGGGGCCAGCGTCTCGGTCGGCGTCGCCGTCGGCAGCGGGGTATTGCTCGGCGTTGGAGCGGGTGACTGGGTTGCGGTCGGGGAAACCGGGGTATCCGTCGGAGTCGGCGATGACGTCGCCGTTTCGGTCGGTTCTACCGGACATCCATTGAGTGCGTTGTTGACGCCCTTGACGAGTTCATCGACGCTCACCTTCTTGTCGTCATCGGCATCGAAGGCGGGACATGTATTCAATTCAGCAATCGCCAGCGCGATGTTGACACCTTTCACCAACTCATCGACACCTACGCGCTCGCTCCCGTCGCAGTCGCCCACGCACGCCGCGTGAACGGTCGCCGACACGAGCAGCGTGCTCATCATCAGTAGCGCACCCGCAAAGCGTGGGCGGGACGTATGAGTGCGCTTGCCCAATGGGATTCCGATCGATCGCATGTCGTCCTCTTTCGTCCTTTTCTGGGGGAAAACGTCCACCCGCTCGCAGGCGGTCAAACAACGCTCGTGCAAATCTTCGCAGCGGGACGGACTCTACTCACGCATACCGGGTGACGGCTCTTCGACGGAGCTTCTTAAAGCGATATTGACCGGCTGAGTCAACCGACCGTTACGGCGCCGGTACGACCTACTTCTCTACTCGACGCGTGCGCCCACGGTGCCGCGTCCGAC
>DATKMK010000016.1:0-2452 GCA_035541895.1 Binatia bacterium
TGCGGCGGGCTCGGCATGTATGCGTGCGCGATCGCGAAGGAGCGCGGTGCGGCGATGGTGATCGCGATCGACGGCATCGACGAGCGACTCGAGCTCGCTCGGCGCATGGGCGCCGATCATCTGATCGATTTCCGGCAGGTACCGGACGCGAAGCAGCGCGTCGAAGCGGTGAAGGATCTGACGCAAGGCTGGGGCGCCGACGTCGTCGTCGAAGTGGTCGGGTTCGCGAAGGTGATCGACGAGGGCTTGCGCATGCTCGGCTGGGGCGGCCGTTACCTCGAGATGGGCACGTTCTACACCGGCACGTCGTTCGAGTGCGATCCGGGCCGGTTGGTCGGGCAGAACCAGCGGATCGAAGCGGTCGCGTCGTACGACGCGGTCAGCCTGCAGCGCGCGATCGAATTCCTGAGCAGCAACGCCGACCGCCTGCCCCTCGACGAAGTCGTTGTCGACTATCCGATCGAGAAGATCGAGCAGGCGTTCGCCGATCAGGATGCCGGGCGGGTGCGACGCGCGTCATTGGTGATGGCGTAGCTCACCCCTGCGGCGACTGCTCGATGGATCATCTGAGCGTCGACGGAGTCTTTTCTTGAACGAGCCGCGCTTCGAGATCTCGCCGCTCAGGGGAATGGTCGATGTCCCTCTGAAGATTCGTCTGACCGGTATGCAGCCGGGTGGGCTCGTGACAGTGCGCTCGAGCATCGCAGACGGCATCTGGACGGCCGAAGCGTCGTTCGAGGTTGGCGTCGATGGCGCAATTGACCTGGAGGAGCAAGCGCCCGTTTCGGGTAGCTACTCGACCGTCGACGCCATGGGCTTGGTTTGGTCGGCTTCTCTTCAGGTATCGCCGGAGTCTCTCGCCGGCCCGAAAACAAACGTCGAGCCATTCACGATCACGTTCGATGCCGCGTCCGGCGGCAACGTGCTTGCGAGTGCCACTGTGGTGCGCGAGCAAGTCCCAGACGGTGTGCGGCGAGAGGTGGTACGCGAAGATGGCCTGTTCGGCACGTTGTTCGTGCCGTCAAACGACGGTCCCCATCCGGCGGTGATGCTCGTCAGCGGTTCGGAGGGTGGACTTTCCGAAGGGCTCGCAGCGCTGTTTGCCGCGCATGGGATCGCCGGATTCGCATTGGCGTATTTCAACTACGAGACGCTGCCCAAGACGCTGGTCAACATCCCGCTCGAGTATTTTGAGACCGGTATCGAATTCTTGCGGGGTCACGCGATGATCGACGGCAATCGACTCGCCATCGCCGGCGCATCACGTGGAGGCGAATTGTCGTTGCTGCTCGCCTCGGTGTTCTCGCAATTCAAAGCCGTCGTCGCGTGGGTGCCGAGCGGCTTGGTGTGGGGAGGATTCGGTGGCGCACGCGAAGACGGTGTCCAACCTGCCTGGCTGTTCAAGGGGCAGCCGGTGCCGTTCATGGACGGTGACGTCCACCCCGACGACTACCGCTATACCGTCGGCTACCGCCGGCGCGGCGAAGGTATTCCCTCGGCCCCGGGTTTTCTCGCGCAGATGAACCGACATCCGGACCGCGTTCAACAAGCGACGATTCCGGTCGAGCGCATCAACGGAGGCGTGCTTTTGATCTCGGGCGAAGACGATCAGATGTGGCCGAGCACCCGTATGGCCGAGATCAGCATGGCGCGCTTGCGTGAGCACGGGTTCGCGCATCCCTACGAGCACCTCAGCTGTCCCGGTGCCGGTCATGCGTTCTCTCGCGTACCGTACTTCCCGCATGGGGCCATGACCGAGTGGCGCCACCCGGTCGACGGCGTGGTCTATGCCTTCGGCGGCGATGCCGAGTCGAACGCGCATGCCACGGAAGACTCGTGGCGACGCGTCACGCAATTCCTCCGCGAGAATCTGTAGTCGGTCCCGCGCACCCGTACGCACCTGTCGGTCGAGCGCGGGCGCCTACAAGCGCCGCGCTGCAACCTTCAGCGCCGCATCAACAACGGCGTCGTCACGTCGCGGAACGTCGGCTTCAACGACGTGACGATGTCGACGACGGTCGGTCGATCGCTGCGGAGCGCTTCGCTCAGCGCGCCGGACAACGCCGTCGGCGATTCGACGCGGATGCCGTTGCAGCCCATCGCGCGCGCGACCTCGGCGAAGTTCATCTCGGTGAACTGACTCGCGATCACGCGGTTGCCCTGGCCGTGCATTACCCAGCCGAGCGCACTGTTGTTCAGCACCACGACGACGATCGGGATGTTCTCGTCGAGCGCGGTCATCAGGCCGTTCATGCCCATGCCGAAGCCGCCGTCGCCGGTCACCGCGATCACCTGCCGTTGCGGATACACCAGCTTCGCGGCGAGCGCCGCCGGAATCGCATAACCCATCGCACCGATGCCCGGCATGATCAACGTGCCGGCCGACTTGGTCTGGAAGTAGTGCGTCATGAAGAGGCGATTCTCGCCGGCGTCGCACGCGATGAACGCGTCG
>DATKMK010000017.1:0-45230 GCA_035541895.1 Binatia bacterium
CTATCTCTGGGTGCCGGTGCCGACGGGCATGACCAGCGTGCAATTTGCCGAGCGGCTGCTTGAAAACGCCCGGGTGGTCGTCGCTGCCGGCGGTGCCTACGGCCACTACGGCGAAGGCTTCGTTCGCTTCTCGCTCACCGTTTCGGACCAACGCCTCGCCGAAGCGATGGAGCGGATTCGCAACGCGATGCAGTAGCCGCGGCGCCGTCAGGCGCCGGTGATGAGGAGGCTGCCGAGCATCATGACGGTGAGAGCAATCATGATGACCGTGGTCCCCCACGCGACGATGTTGAAGCTGCGCGAGTTCACGTGTTCGCCCATGAGATCGCGACGGTTGACCAACTGCAGCATGAAAATCAGGACGAACGGGAGCAAGACGCCGTTCAGCACCTGCGACACGTACATCACGCCGATCAACGGAAAGTTCGGCAACAGAATGAACACTGAGCCGAGGACGATCAGGGCCGTGTACAATCCGAAGAACTGCGGCGCCTCGTGAAATTTCTTGTCGATGCCGGTTTCCCAGCCCATCCCCTCGCACACATAGTACGCAGTCGACAGCGGGAGAATCGATGCGGAGAACAGCGAGGCATTGAACAACCCGAACGCGAATAGCCCGGCGCAATACGCGCCCGCCAGCGGCGCGAGTGCGAGCGCGGCGTCTTGCGCCGACTCGATCGCAATGTGCTGTTGGTGCAGCGTCGCGGCGCACGCGACAATGATGAACACGGCGACGATGTCAGTGAAAATGCATCCGAGGATCACATCGTACCGCGAGTAGCGATAGTCGGCCGGGCGCACGCCCTTCTCGACCACGGCCGATTGCAGATAAAACTGCATCCACGGCGCGATGGTCGTGCCGACGATCCCGACCAGCATGGTCAGATAGTTCCCCCGCCAACTCCATTCGGGGACGACCATCCGTGCGAGCACCTGCCCCCACGATGGACCGGCCAGAAAGCCTGAAACGACGTACGCGAGGTAGAAGACGCACGCGACGAGGAAGACCTTCTCGACCCGCCGATACGTCCCGTAGACGATCAACCACCACACAAACAGCGCCGACAGCGGGATCGACAGGTACTTGCTCACGCCCCAGATCTCGAGCGCGGCGGCGACGCCGGCGAACTCCGCGACCGTGTTCGCCAGATTCGCAAACAGCAACGCCGCCATGATGTAGAAGGTCACCTTGACGCCGTACTGCTCGCGAATCAGATCCGACAGGCCCTTGCCCGTCATCGCCCCCATTCGCGCGCACATTTCCTGCACGACGATCAGCGCGACGGTGATCGGAATCATCGTCCACAACAGGCCGTAGCCGAACTGAGCGCCGGCCAACGAGTAGGTCGTGATGCCGCCGGCGTCGTTGTCGACGTTGGCGGTGATGATGCCGGGACCGACCACCGCCAGCACGAGCGCCACGCGCGGCGGCAGGCGCACCCACGGGCGCCAGCGGCGCGGCAGCCAGCGGGTCAGTGCCCGAGCTTCCGTCTCCATGCCTGCTTCGCAATGTGGCTGACGACGTCATCGACGGTGATCATGCCGACGAGCACGTTGTGATCGTCGACGACCGGAAGCGCGAGCAGATCGTACTTCTCGACGATCTCGGCCACCGTGTCGCGGCTGTCGGTATGATGTACGCGCGCCGGGTCGTCGATCATGATGTCCCGCAAGCGGGCGGTCGGCTGCCCCAGAATCAGATGCCGCAGCGTCAGTACGCCGACCAGCCGCTCGTCGGCGTCGACGACGAAGAGATAGTAAATCGCCTCGACTTCGGGCGCGGCGCCGCGTAGGCGGGCGAAAGTTTCGTCGACGGTCAAGTCGGCCGGCAACGCCACGAACTCGGTCGTCATCATGCCGCCCGCCGTATCCGGCGGGTAGCTGAGCAACTCGCGCACGTCTTGCGCCTCTTCGGTTTCCATTTCTCGCAACAGTTCGGTCGACTTCTCTTGCGGCAGCTCGCCGAGCAGGTCGGCGGCCTCGTCGGGCGGCATTTCTTCGAGGATGTCCGCCGCCCGCGCCGGCGGCATCGTTTCGATGAGCTGGGTTTGAATGCGCGTATCGTCGACTTCGGCGAGTGCGTCGGCCGCGGTCTCCGGATCCAACGTCCCGAACATCGACGCGCGTTCATGGGTGTCGAGTTCGGTGAGAATCTCGGCGATATCGGCGGGATGCAGCTCCGAGAGTTGCCGCTGCAGCACGCTCAGCCGCAGGCTTTGCGTGCGTTCGTCGAGCGAGACGGGCTGTACATACTGCCAGCGAATCAACTGATCGGCGGACAAGTAGCGCGACTGCGGCGCGACGCGGCGCACCATGCGATCGATTGCCGCTTCCCATCCCATGCGGCGCACGAGACCGCGCGTGCCGACGTCGACGTGCGCGAGCCGCAGGTCGGTCTTCGCCAGCCGCACGAAGTGGAGGTCGTTGACCCGCACCACTTTGGCCCCGCTCATGTCGACGATCTGCTTGTCGAGCAGCGTTTCCTTGACCAGGACCTCGCCGCCGGCCAGGCTTTTGGTCGGCGTCAACGCCGCGATGCCTACGGCGAGGCGGATGGCCGGACCATCGATGTCCTCAACGTCCGCCCACCGGCCGGTGAGCGCGAACCGTTCCCAACGACCGCGCTGCACGACGAACGCCACCACCGGTGGAAACATATCGGCTACCGATACCGACAGATCGCTCAAAAGACCGACTTCGATGCCGTTCGCATCCAGCACCGGTTTGCCGAGCAGCGTCGACAAGAACAGAAAGCCCGCGAATTCGAAATCGAGCGGCGAACGCAACGGGTCATTGGTCACGGCCGCGTCGCTCATGGATGTACCCGAACGATCGGCCGCCGCCTGATACGGGCGTGCTCGTCAACGCGGTCAATTGTCGATGTCTGTGCCGCCATCGAGATCCCGTTCTTCCACGCCGGGACCTCCAACGGCCTAGGCGAGGAATGCTTGTGTCGAACTACTCGGCGGTTCGGACCGCTGGTCGCCTTCTTTGTCCATCACGTCTCGGTGGTTTTCCTTAGCTGACTCGACGCAAACTCGCCAGCGAAAATCAGGTCATTGGCGGAAAAAGTAGAACCAGTCGATCACGACGAACGAGGCCACGAGCGCGCCCAGGCACAGCCACAACACCACGCGACGGGTGCGTTCCGTCATGGCGAAGTCGCAGGGCTCGCGGTACGGAGGTCGGCGGCTGCGCTCACCGTTCGAGTTCCTCGCGGATTGAATAGACCTTCTGCCGAGCTTCGGTGATGTAGCCGTCGAGGTTCCGTCGATGATTCGCCAGGAGGCCGTCGGGGCTGCCGTCGAGGACGACTAACGGTTTGAGCGTGGCCGCCTGGTCGAGCGCCGCGGCGACTTCGTCCGCCAGTGTCCGCAGCACCGGCTTGACCTCGAACGAATGAGCGTATTCGCGATCGATGGCGCGCATCAGGTGCCCAATCACGTAGGCAACTCCCTGCGCGTGGTAGAAGACGTCGTCGGTGCGCCAGAAACTTTCGTCGCGATACAACGCCGCGTGTGCGTCGCCCAGCAAATCGCTCCACGCCTGCATCAGGCGCGTCAGCTCGACGTTGCGCTGGTTGATCGGCTTGGACCGCGGCGGCGTCGTGTGCAGGCCGCTCACGTACTGCCGCAGCCGCGACACGCCCTCGCTGAATTTACTTTCCGCCGACGGCAGCCAGAGCTTGAGCGCGTCGTTGCGAAACGCGGTGTCGGCGGCCACCAGATTGTCGTCATATTGGTCGCTCGACACCTTGGTCAGATGATCCTTGAACACGCGCACGCTTTCGCGCACGGCCAAGATGATCCCGAGTTGGCGGTTGGCGTTGTTGTCGGCCCACAGCGTCGGCCCCCACAGAATGAAATCGTTCGGCCGCCAGCCGGTGCCGCCGCGCAGTTCGTGATCGACGATGTCAGCGACCGTCGTCGCGAACACCTCGCCGGAGACGAACGCCTGGTTTGCCGGAAAGCGGGCGTCGAGATCGAACGGCAGGATGTTGTGGCGTTTCTGCGCAAAGTGCAGCACCAACGGTCCCGCAGCCAACGCCAATACGATGAGAATCAGCAGCAGCCGAGCCAGCGTCGAACCGCCGCGATCCGCCGAACGTGTGTCCGCCATGGCCAGGTGCCTAGCATGACGCCTGGCTTGAGTGAACCGACGCGCGATTGTGGATAGCGGTCGGCTTCTTGTAAGGACAGCGCATGCCGAACCAAGTGGCGCTGAGGGTCGACGGTGCCGAGGTGCGCTACGGCGAAACCACGGCGCTCGCCGGCGTCTCGCTGGAGATCACGGCCGGCCGCGTTCACGCGCTCGTCGGCGAAAACGGCGCGGGCAAGTCGACATTGCTCAAGGCGCTTGCCGGGATGACCGCCCTCGACGCCGGCACGATCGCCATCGCCGCGGGCCTGCGGGTCGAGTGGGTCCCGCAGGAGCTGGCACTCGTTCCCGATCTCACCGTGGCGGAGACGATGTTCCTCGGCCGCGAGCGGCGCGGTCGTTGTCGCTTGTTGCAGCGTCGCACGATGGAGCGCGAAGCCGCCGCCGCGCTGGCAACGATCAGTTGTCGCGCCGCGCCGGGCGCACGGATCGCCAAGCTGAGCGCGCCGGTGCGCAAGCAAGTCCAGCTCGCGCGGGGGTTCGCGACGGCCGCCGACGTTCTGCTGCTCGATGAACCGACCGCGGTTCTCGGCGGCGAAGAAACTCGCGCTCTGTTTCGCGCGATTGATGTCGCTCGCACGCGCGGGGCGGCGGTCGTATACGTCTCGCATCAAATTGCCGAGGTGCTGGCGATCGCGGACGTCGTCACGGTTCTGCGCGATGGACGGCAGGTCTCAACGGATCCAGTGGCACTGGTCGATACGCCCACCATCGTGTCACGCATGGTGGGACGCCCGCTAATCGCGGTGAAGAGGTTCTCGGTCGCGCGCCAGGCGGATCGCCCGCGTCGCCTTCAGGTACGCGAGCTGTGTGCAGGCATCCTGCGCGACGTGTCCTTCGATGTCGCAGCGGGCGAAATCGTCGGGGTCACCGGCTTGGTCGGCGCGGGTCGGAGCGACTTGCTCGAATGCATCGCCGGCACATCGGCGCGGCGGTCCGGGCACGTCGAGGTGCACGGCACGATCGCGTTGGTGCCCGAAGATCGGATCCGCAAGGGGTTGGTGCCGACCCTGTCGCTGCACGAGAATGTCTTCCTGCCGGCGCCGCACCGCTGGCTCCGGACGCGAGCGGAGCGGCGCGAGTGTGCTCGCTGGCTTGCGCAGCTCCACATCCGCTCAAGCGGAATCGACGCGCTGCCGACCACGCTCTCGGGCGGGAATCAACAGAAGGTCCTGCTGGCGCGGGCGCTGCGGCGTACGCCCGACATCTTGTTGCTCGATGAACCGACCGCCGGCGTGGACATCGCCGCGAAGGCGGAGATCCACGACATCGTCCGCGCTCACGCCGCCGCCGGCGCCGCGGTTGTCATGGCGTCGAGTGACTTGCCGGAGTTGCTGGGCCTGTGCGATCGCATCATCGCATTGCGCAACGGCGAGCAAGTCGGCGTCGTGCCGATCGCCGAGGCGACCGAACCGCGGCTCGCCGAATTGATCACGGGGGCGGCGTGATCCGGCGACGTCTCGTCTCCGGCGCCAGCGCGGCGCTGATTTTAGCGATCGAGTTCGCGCTCTTCGCCTTCGTGCTGGCCCCGCGCGACGGCCGGCCGAGCACGTTTGCCAATCTCGCCAACGTCGGGTTGATCCTCAAATACTCGAGCATCTACGGTATCGGCGCGATCGGCGCCGCGATGATCATCGGCGCCGGCGGCATCGATCTCGCCGCGGGCTCGGTGATCGCACTGGCCTCCGTGACAACCGGCCACTTGTTCGTGGTCGACGGATGGCCGCTCGCAATCGCGATGGCCGCCGGCCTGCTGATTGGTGCGCTGGTCGGCGCGGTTGCGGCGCTCTTGGTCGTGCGGGCACAGTTGCCGCCGTTCATTGCCACACTCGGCACCATGGGCGTGGCGCGCGGCGCCGCGTTCGTGATCACCGAAGGCCGCTTCTACGATCTGTCGGGCCATCTGCCCGCCGGCTTCGCCCCGTTCGGTGTCCCGCTTGGCGCGTGGCCGGGCGTACTGATGTTCGTCGCAGCCGTGATCTTCCACGTGGTGGTGATCTACACGGCGCTCGGCCGGCACTTGCTCGCCGTCGGCGGCAACGAGCTCGCCGCATGCTACGCCGGGGTGCGCGTCGCTCGCGTGAAGACGTTCGTGTACGTTACCGGCGGCACGCTCGCCGGACTCGCCGGCGTGGTGCTCGCGGTAGTGCAGGGGCAGGGCAAGGCCGATCTCGCCACGGGCTACGAACTCGACATCATCGCTGCGGCGGTAATCGGCGGCGCGTCGCTCAGCGGCGGTCGCGCCTCGGTGGTCGGTGCGGTGCTCGGCTCGCTGATCTTCGGCGTCTTGCGCAACGCGTTGCCGCAGATTCCCGGCGGCACTTACGCCGATCGGCTGATCATCGGCGTCGCGGTGCTGCTCATCGCGGTGATGGATCGCGTGGCCGCGCGGCGGGGAGACTGAACCGGCGCGGAAGGGGCCGCTGTCCGCCCGTGCGTGTTTGCGCCGAGGGTGCGTTGGGTTAAGGTCGGCCGCCATGACGTTTCGAAGATTCGTCGCACTCGGTCTTCTCGTCGCAGTACTCGGTTGCGCGGACCGCTCGCCTCCGCCCAACCGACTCCGTTTCGCGATCATTCCAAAGGCCATCCACATTCCGGTGTTCGAGTACGCGCGCATCGCGGCCGAGCGCACGGCGAAGGAACTTGGCGTCGAGGTGGTCTGGCGGGGCGCCGAGACCACCGACGAAATTCGCCAGAAGGAGATCCTCGAATCGTTCATCAGCCAGCGAGTCGACGGCATCGCCATCTCGTGCCTCAACGGCGACCTGCTCACTGACGCCATCGATCGCGCCGTCGACGCCGGCATTCCGGTCATCACTTGGGATTCCGATGCGCCCAAGAGCAAGCGGCTGGCGTTCTACGGCGTCAACGACGTCGAAGGCGGGCGTGCGCTCGGCGATGGTCTCGCCAAGTTGCTCGGCGGCAGGGGACGAGTCGCCCTGATTACTTCGCTCGGAGCCGACAACCTGCAGAAGCGACTCGAAGGGGCACAGGCGGCGCTGGCGCAGTATCCCGACATCACGATCGTCGAGACTTTCGACGTGCGTGACGACGCCGTCCGCGTCGCGGAAGTGATCGCGTCGGCGTCGCAACGCTATCCCGATCTCGACGGGTGGCTGTCGGTCGGCGGCTGGCCGGTGTTCGTGCGCAATGCACTGGATCCGGTCGACACCAGCCGCACCAAAGTCGTTGCCTTTGACACCATCCCGCCGGCGCCCGATCTCCTGCGCGCTGGAAAAGTGCAGCTCCTGGTTGGCCAGAAATACTTCGGATGGGGTGAAGAGTCGGTGCGGCTGCTCAAGCAGATCGCCGATGGTCAGCACCCGACCGAGGTCTACCACTACTCCGGCATCGACGTGGTCACCCGCGAGAACGTCGAGGCGTACGCGGAGCAGTGGAAGCGGTGGGAAGCGGGACGCTGACGCTACTCCTTCACCACCGGCGCCTTCGCTAGCCACGGTTCCAGGTCGCGGAGCGCGGCGGCTTCGTCGGTGGCGACGTGCGCGTCGGTGAAGAGCGACCATTCTTCCGGATACACGATCGATTCGCCCGGCTTGAGCGTCGTTAGCGGGCTGAGGTTTTCGACTTCGATGAATTCGGCTGACGAATAGACTTCGACGGTTGCGCCACCGTCGGCATATGATGCGCCCGGCTCGTGCTTGAAGCGCTTGAGGTAGAGCGCGTCGCCGCGTAAGTACGCGGCCCAGCCTTGCATCGTGTCGACACCGATCTTGCTTTCATCGCCGCGCCGCCCGGTTGCAGCCGCCGGGGCCGGCGCGACTTTCGATTGATCGATCTGCGCCAAGCCATCGCCGAAGCGATAGCGCGGGTCGGCAAATTTGGCGTAGCTCCACAAGATCAGACTGCGCGTGTCGAAGAACGCGGTGAGATCGCCGACATCCATCGGCACCAGCGCGCGGCCGCCGGGTCGCATGACGGACAAACTCCAGGCGGCGTAGCTCAGCGTGTTGTCGCTGATGTTGGTGATCTTCGAGATCACCCGTGCGCGCGGCTGGTGCTCGATCAGCCGCACCTCGATGCTCTTCTGAATACCGGCGTGCAATTGCGGCGGGCCGCTGACGCGGATCGCTGCCGGCCCCAACTCCTCGACGTAACAGCGTTGATTGTCGGGCTCGTAGGTGGTCTCGCGTTGCTCGGGCGCGATCCACAGTCGCCAGCCGCCGCGAAACACGAAGCCCGGCTCGCCCGTCTTCCCCAGCTCCGTGTCGCGCAGGTAGAAGACGTTTTCGCCGCCGGCAGCGTGGAAGTCGAGAATGCGGGGTCCGATGACGCTCGGGACGACGATTTCGACCAGGCCATTGCTGAGCGTGTAGGTATCGGCCCAGCCGCGATAGTCGCCGCGCTGCGTTTTCAGCATCGATTCAGCTCCTGCCGTGGCAGCGAATGCGAGCGCCACGGCCGCAATCCGCAGTACCCTGGATGACATCACCGTGTCCTTATCACGCGGGTTTGACACGCGTACAGCGAACCGCGAGACAGAAGCGGCAATGAGCCGACCGCACCCCGTCGTCCGGCCTCGGGGTCATTCCCTCGCTGCCGCGGCGCGATCAAGTTGAGCGGTTCGCGGGCGGATTGAAACATCCCCTAGACACAGAACGCTGATCCCTGCAGCAAATCGACGGGAGCATTCGCCGTCAGTGACAGAGTCTGGGGGGAGCAAATGAAACTACACACGGGCCGCGTCTATTGCGTCCGGTTGTTGATCGCGCTGCTATCGCTCGCCGGATGTGGTAGCGGCGGTGACAACGCGCCGCCAACGCTCACGCCGGCAGCCCCACCGACGCCGGTTTCGACATCATCCGTCACCCCCGCGTCGAGCGCGACATTCGTCCCGAGCGCCATGGCATCGAGCACCGTCTCGCCGAGTTTGACGCCGACATTCTCACTGACGCCGAGTCCCAGAATCACACCGTTGCCCTCGGAGACACCGACTTGGACAGCGACGGTGACGCCGTCCGAGACCTCGACCAGCACGCCCTCGAACACACCAACCTACACGCCTTCCGAAACCCCGACGGCGACCCCGACGTGCGCGCCGACCGGCACACCGTATTGCAGCGACGATTGCCAGCCCTGCCCAACCATTCGAGCGGGCTGCTATCACCAGCCCTGCGGCGCGTGCATCCAGAATCCGGCGAGCTGCCCGGAAGGCCAGATTCGAATCTGCGACTTGCCGTATCTAGGCGGGGCAAGCTGCTGCCTTTGCATGCTGGCGAGCCCGACACCGTCGCCGACGCCAACACCCACAACACCGACTTCAACGCCGTCGCCAACTCCGACTGCCTCGCATCCGCCCGCAATCGGTGTCTTCGCCTACGTGACCAGCTACGGTGGTGACACGGTGTCGATGATCGACGCGAGTACGAACACGATCGTCGACACGATATGGGTGGGCCGGGCGCCGTTCGGAGTGGCGGTGAGCGTCGATGCGAAGTCTCTCTATGTCACGCGCCCGCTCGACAACACGCTATCGGTGGTCGACATTGCCAGCCGCACGGTGACCACGAACATTTCCTTGTACGGTTGGCCCGCAAGCATGTCGCTCTTCTCCAGCCAGGTGTACGCAGCGAATCGAGTCTCGTCGGGTCTGGTGTCCGTTGTCGACGCCGTGACGAATGCCAGCCTATCGCCGCTCCGAGTGCACGGGTCACCGACGGACATTGCCGTCGCTCCGGACGGCGCCTCGGCGTACGTGACTAGCTCGGGGGCGAACTGCGTCTCGGTAATCGATGTGCCGCACGGCACGGTTCCGGAGTCGATTCGCGTCGCGGATCGACCGGGCGCGGTCGCGGTGAGTCCGAACGGCCTGCTGGTGTACGTAGCAAGCTCCGGCTCCGACACGATCTCGGTCATCGACGTTGCCACCAACACTCTGGTCGGCACCATCGGCGTCGGCCCGCAGCCCACCGGCATCGCTTTCACCCCTGATGGTGCAATTGCTCTCGTCGCTAACGGGGGAAGCGGCAGCGTCTCGGTAGTTGACGTGACCGAGGGCACAACGATCGCCACAGTTCCGGTCGAGGATCAACCAATGAGCGTGGCGATCACACCCGACGGGACCTTGGCGTATGTAACAAACGAGGCCTCCGATAGCGTCTCGGTCATCGACACGATCCGCTACGCGGTGACGGCAACCATACCCGTGGCGAACGCCCCGGCCGGCATCGCGATCGCGGACTGGCGCGTACCAACGCCGTGCGCGGGGAATCAGCCATGCACAGCGACCCCGACGCAGACCCGACGCGCCACGCGGACACCAACCTTCACGCGCACGTCGACCAGCACGCCGACCTTCTGTACGGGCGGAATCCCGTGCACTCCGCAACCGACGCTGACGGTTACCGCCACGGCGACGCCCCCGGCAGCCCCGACGCCGTGTCCAGCCGACGAGTTTGAAGCATGCCGGCAGTTGGACAACTCGCCCCCCTGCGATGTCCCGATATGGTGTCAGTGCGAGCCCTGTCCGCCGTGCCCGCCGAACTATGTCCGAGACTGTCCGGCGTCCGGCTCGTGTCTTTGTCACTGTTCGTTGGCAACTCCCTCGCCGACCGGCAGTCCGACGCCGACGCCAACGTCGTGTACCGGACAGCCTCCCATCGTCGATCCGGTGATGCCCACCACCGCTGAGCTGGAGCAGACGATCACCGGCTGCGGTCGATTCGGCGGAGAGAAGCGGGTCGAAGTCTACGGCGGAGTCGGCGGCCGCGTGACGGCGGAAGCGGGGTCCTGCGGCGGTTGCCAATTCCCGCAGACTTGCTTTCAGGCCACGGTGACGCTCGCGCCCGGTCAGACCCACCAGATTGTGGTGTGCCAGGATCCCGGGCTGAACTGTGGTCCGCTGCCGGATCCGCTATGCGTCAGCGTCGATCGCAACGGTGCGCCGCTGACGATCCAGACGCGGCGCTGAATCTGCAGAGCCCAGAGGCCGTCGCTCGCGTTGAGCAGCCCACCATTGGTGGCGCAACCCGCGCGCGGCGAGAACCAGCGCGCGCGTCACACAGCAGGTACGCTCGGGTCCGCGCTCTACGCGCGGACGGAATAACGCCGCCCCGCTATTTCGTCCCGCCGCATTTCGGCTATAGTTTGGCATTTCGGTCCAATGCCAAACGACGCGATCACTATCGTCGGCGCGCGCCAGAACAATCTCAAGGGGATCGACGTTGAGATCCCGCTCGGCGCGCTGACCGTCATCACCGGCGTGTCTGGCTCTGGCAAGTCGAGCCTCGCCTTCGACGTGCTTTACGCCGAAGGACAGCGGCGCTACGTCGAGAGCTTTTCGGCCTACACCCGCCAGTTCCTCGATCGCATGGACAAGCCCCAGGTCGAGCGCATCGACGGCGTGTTGCCGGCAATCGCCATCGCGCAAGGCAACACGGTCAAGACCTCGCGTTCGACCGTGGCGACGATGACCGAGCTGCACGATCATCTCAAGCTGCTGTTCGCCAAGATCGGCGTCTTGCATTGCCGGCAATGCGGCCACATCGTCGGCCGCGACTCGGCTGAATCGGTCGCGACGCGCCTGCTGCACCACCCTGAAGGTACCCGCGCGTTGATCACCTTTGCGCTGCCGCTGCCGGAGAACTTGCCGTGGGAAGAGGCGCGAACCGGCTTGATTCGCTCGGGCTTTCGTCGCGTGCTGAGCGGGAGCGAGGTGATGGAGGTCGAGTCGCTCGACGCCGCGCCAGGTGCGACCGTGGTGGTGGTCGCCGATCGCGTCATCGTGCGCGCGGACCAAAAGCCGCGGCTGGTCGACTCGATCGAACAGGCGTTCCGCTTCGGCAAGGGGAACGTGACGCTCATGTTTCCCGACGACGGCATGCGTGCCGAGCCGTTCGTCGATCGCCTCGAATGCCCGCGCTGCCATCTCGCATACCGCGAAGCCACTTCGAACCTCTTCTCGTTCAACAGTCCGCTCGGCGCCTGCGACACCTGCCGCGGCTTCGGGCGCATCATCGACATCGATCTCGATCTGGTGATCCCCGATCCGCGCAAGACGCTTGCCGACGGCGCCATCAAGCCGTGGAGCACGCCGGCAACCGAGTGGGAGCGCGGCGAGCTGATGGCGGTATGCCGCCGCCGCAAGATTCCGACCGACGTCCCGTTCGAGAAGCTCACCGACGTACAGCGGGCGATCATCATTGACGGCGAGGACAAGTCGGTCGGCCGCAAGCGCTTCCACGGCATCCGCGGATGGTTCCGCTGGCTCGAAGGCCGCACCTATCGCATGCACGTGCGCGTCTTCCTCGCTCGCTACCGCAGCTATCGTTTGTGTCCCGCCTGCCAGGGTGGGCGGCTCAAGCCCGACGCCCTGCTTTTCCGCATCAACGGCAAGAGCATGCCCGAGGTGAATCAACTCAACGTCGCGCAGGCCGCCGCGTTCTTCGCTGCGTTGCAACTGAGCGAGACCGAGGAAGAGATCGCGCACCTCATCCTCGCTGAGATTCGCAATCGCTTGCGCTATCTGCTGGACGTCGGACTCGACTATCTCACTCTCGATCGCCAGTCGCGCACGCTGTCGGGCGGCGAGTTGGCGCGCGTCGACCTCACCACCGCGGTCGGCTCTTCGCTTGTGAATACGCTGTACGTGTTGGACGAGCCGTCGGTCGGATTGCATCCGCGCGACAGCCAGCGGCTTGTGCGCATTCTGCACGCGCTGCGCGCCCAGGAGAACACGGTGGTCGTTGTCGAGCACGAGGCGGAAATCATCCGCGAGGCCGATCACATCATCGACCTGGGTCCGAGTGCCGGCGAGCGCGGCGGTCAGGTGGTCTTTGCCGGCAGCTACCCCGCGTTGCTCGCGCGCCGTGATTCGCTGACCGGACAGTATCTCGCCGGCACCAAGCGCATCGCCGTCCCCGCGAGGCGCCGCGCGCCCATCGCCGGGCTCGCGGTGCGCATCCGCGGCGCGCGGGCGAACAATCTGCGCAACGTCGACGTGCGTATCCCGCTGTCGCGGTTCGTCTGCGTCACCGGCGTGTCCGGTTCGGGCAAATCGACGTTGATCGAGGACGTGCTGTATCGCGGCCTCAAGAAGCGACTCGGGCAATTCGTCGGCGTGCCGGGCGAGCACGACGACATCGAAGGCGCCGACAAGATCGCCGAGGTCGTGTTGGTCGATCAGTCGCCGCTCGGCACCACGCCGCGCGCCAATCCGGTGACCTACATCAAGGCGTTCGATCCGATCCGAGCGCTGTTCGCGCGGAGCCCGACGGCGCGGCTCCGCGGGCTGGCGGCGAATGCGTTTTCGTTCAACGTGGCCGGCGGTCGCTGCGATGTCTGCGATGGCGAGGGCTTCGAAAAAATCGAGATGCAATTTCTCTCCGACGTGTACGTCACCTGCCCGGGATGTGACGGCGCCCGATTCAAACGCGAGGTGCTCGAAGTCGAATACCGCGGCAAGAGCATTCGCGATGTCCTCGACCTCACCGTGCATGAGGCGCTCGACTTCTTCCGCAACGAACCCGAGATCACCCGGCGGCTGCAGCCGCTGGTCGACGTCGGTCTCGACTACCTGCGTCTGGGCCAGCCGCTGACGACGCTGTCGGGCGGCGAGTCGCAACGCCTGAAGCTGGCGGCGGCGATGGCGCGCGACGTCAAGGCGCATAGCTTGTTTCTGTTCGACGAGCCCAGCATCGGGTTGCACTTCGCCGACGTGGAGAAGTTGCTTGCCGCGTTGCAACGGTTGGTCGAGCGCGGCCACTCACTGGTGGTGATCGAGCACAACATCGACATCATCAAGGCGGCGGACCACGTCATCGACCTCGGCCCCGAAGGTGGACCCGGCGGCGGTCAGGTCTTGGCCACCGGAATTCCGGAACAGGTCGCTGCGGTCGACGCTTCCCACACGGGCCGCTATCTGCGCGAGGCGTTGCAGCGGCCGGCGCACGTATTCGAACCGACGCTGCCCACGCGCTACATCCGCGCACACGACGGGCGCGGCGTCATGCGCATCGTCGGCGCCAACGAGCACAACCTGCGCAATCTCACGCTCGAACTGCCCCGCGATCGCTTCATCGTGCTCACCGGGTTGAGCGGGTCCGGGAAGTCGACCGTCGCATTCGACATCCTCTACGCCGAAGGCCAACGCCGTTACCTCGACAGCTTGTCGGCGTACGCGCGCCAATTCGTGAAGGTGATGGCGCGTCCCGCCGTCGATCTGCTGTCGGGCATTCCGCCGACCGTCGCGATCGAACAGCGACTGAGCCGCGGCAGCAAGAAGTCGACGGTCGCGACGATTACCGAGATCTATCACTACCTGCGGCTGCTGTACGCCAAGATCGGCGTGCAGCATTGCACGCAGTGCGATCGGCCGATCAGCGCGCAGACGCAACAACAGATCGTCGAACGCATTCGTCGCGACCTGCGCGGCGAAACCGTTACGCTGCTCGCGCCGGCGGTGCGCGGGCGCAAGGGGCACTACGCCGAACTGTTTCGCGCCATGCGCAAGCTCGGCTTCCGCCACGCCCGCATCGACGGCAAACTGGTGCCGCTGCAGCCGATCCCGACGATCGCGCGTTACCGCGCGCACGACATCGACATCGTCGTCGGCGAGATCGAGCTGACGCGCGCCGGTGGGGCGCATCTGCCCGAGTTGGTCGGGACCTCGTTGCGTCTCGGTAGCGGCGCGTTGATCGTGACGCGCAAAGTGTCGTCGACCCCGCGCAAGTCACCGGCACGAGTCGCGCCCGACGAGCGCATGTTCAGCGAGCGGCTGTACTGTGCCGAATGCGGGATCGGGTACGAGGCGCTCGACCCCCGACTGTTTTCGTTCAATTCGCCGCAGGGAGCGTGTCCCGATTGCGACGGCGTGGGGTCGGTGCCGCGTTTCGAGCCGGAGCTGATCGTCGGCGAGCCCAACCGGCCGCTTGGCGATGCGCTGGCCGAAGCCTTCGAGCCGTTCGGTGCGCCCGGGCGCCGCGTGGTGAAGGACGCCGCGGCGCGCTATCGCATCAACCTCGATCGGCCGTTTGCCCGACTGACGAAGCGGCAACAAGACGGGTTGCTGACCGGCGAGCGTGGGCTCGTCTCGTTTCTCAACGGGTTGCTCGATGATGAAGACGCGAACGGTGCACTGCTCGCACCGTTCATGAACGACCATCCGTGTCCGACCTGCCACGGCCGCCGTCTCGTGCCGCGTGCGCAGGCGGTGCGCATCGACGGGCAAGCGATCTGGGAGGTGACGGCGCAGTCGGTCGCGGCGGCGCATCGCGAGTGGATGGGTCGCAGCTTCAGCGGTCGCGATGCGGCAGTCGCCGCGAACATCGTGAAGGAGATCGTGCCGCGGTTGGCGTTTCTCGAACAAGTCGGCTTGTCGTATCTGACGCTCGATCGCCGTGCGGATACGCTCTCCGGCGGCGAAGCGCAGCGCATTCGGCTCGCCGCCCAACTCGGGTCGAATCTGCGCGGCGTCTGCTACATCCTCGACGAACCCACCATCGGCCTGCACCCGCGCGACAATGCGATGCTGCTCGATACGCTCGTGGAGTTGAAACAGCACGGCAACACGGTGCTCGTCGTCGAGCACGATGAAGCCACGATTGCGGCGGCCGACCTGGTCGTCGATCTCGGCCCTGGCGGCGGCACGCATGGCGGCGAAGTCGTGGCGATGGGAGCGCCGGAGACCCTGCGGACCCATCCCGCCTCGATCACCGGCCGCTATCTGCATCAGCATCGACCCCGACTTGGACCGATCCGCGATCTCGAAGGTCGGCCGCGCCTCACCGTGATCGGCGCGCGCGAGCATAACCTGAAGGACATTACGATCGAGATTCCCACCGGCGCGTGGACGTGCGTGACCGGCGTCTCGGGTTCGGGCAAATCGACGTTGGTGCGCGACGTCTTGTTCGCCGGACTGCGGCGCGCGCTCGGTGTGCCGAGCGGACGCGTCGGTGCCCACGACGGCATCCGCGGCCGCGAGCACGTGCAGCGCGTGGTTGAGGTCGACCAGACGCCGATCGGCCGCACGCCGCGCTCGATTCCGGCGTCGTATGTCGGCTTCTTCGACGACATTCGGAAATTGTTCGCGATGACCTCCGAAGCGCGGGTGCGCGGTTACACCGCCGGACGGTTTTCGTTCAACATCAAGGGCGGGCGCTGTGAGGCGTGCGCCGGCCAAGGCAAGATCAAGATGGCGATGAGCTTCCTGCCCGATCTGTACGTCGAGTGCGAAACCTGCAGCGGCCGGCGCTACACTGACGAGACGCTCGCCGTAACGTACAACGGGCGCAGCATCGCCGATGTGCTGGCGATGACGATCGAGGAGGCGGTGGCTTTCTTCTCGGGGCTCAGTCACATCGCGGCGCCGCTGCAACTCCTCAACGACATCGGACTCGGCTACCTGACGCTCGGGCAGGGCAGCAATACGCTTTCGGGCGGCGAGGCGCAGCGCATCAAGCTCGCCTACGAACTCGGGAAGGAATCGCGCAACGCGACGTTGTATGTCCTCGACGAACCGACCACCGGCCTGCACTTCGCCGACATCGACCGCCTCATCGAGGTCGTGCACCGTCTCGTCGATCGCGGCAACACGGTGGTGACGATCGAGCACAACCTCGACATCATCAAGGAAGCCGACTGGATCATCGATCTCGGGCCGGAAGGCGGCGACGCCGGCGGCGACGTGGTGGCCATGGGTCCTCCCGACCGGATCATTGCGAACGCTGCGCGTTCGCACACCGCGCGCTTTCTGCGCGAGTTCTTGAACGGCGGTGCGCCGCTGGTCGCGCGCGCACCCTCGTAGCCAAAAAAATCGGCAGGCGCTGAGCGGCAGGCACAGAGTTCTGCCGCCGCCGAAGAGGCCAAGTGAGAACCGCGCCGCGCAGTCGCTGGGTTCAGCTCTCGAGCACGAACGTGACCAACAGGGTCGATCGGTACTCGACGATCTTGCCCTTGTTGATGGCGGCGTTTTCCTTGATCACTTCGAGCCCAGTGATCCCGCGCAGCGTCTTGTTGGCGCGTTCGAGTGCGTTGCGGACGGCGTCTTCCCAGCTCTTGGGTGACGCGCCGATGATTTGGGTCTGTCGTGCAACGGCCATGGTCAACCTCCTCGGTCAGTCGAGAACGAAGATGAGCTTCATGTCGACGCGGTACTCGACGATCTTGCCGCGCGTCCCGATCTTGACCCGCTTGCTCAGGATCTCCAATCCGGTGATCCCGCGCAGCGTTTTGCGGGCGCGCTTGAGCCCTTCGAGCACCGCCGCTTGAAATCCGTCCGGCGACGACGCCCGGATTTCGGTCACGCGTGCTACGGCCATGTTGCTGCCTCCTGCCGGCCGCCGGCCGGCGTCTTCGAGGTGTGGTTGAGACGCGTCCTTCTACCAAACCGTTAGCAAGACTCGCAAGCGCAAAGGCTCAGCGGGGTCCCGGGGGCATTGGCCCAAGTAGGAAAGATTTGCCGCCGGGATGCCTCTTTTGAACGCTCGGCGTCGTTTCATCGGCAGTAAGCCGCTCCTCAGCCGGGTACCGGCACCACAAGCCATCTGGTATGGAGGTTGCTGAAGTCTGTTGCGGGATGATCCGCAACGAAGGCGAGGCGATCAAGCGCAAGCAAACGTTCTTGCTGTTGCGCTATCTGTTGATCCTGGCAACGGGGGCGGTTGCCTACATTGAAATCTCGGCCGACTCATCGCCGCTGCCGGTGACGTTCGTCATCGGCATCGCCCTCATCTCCAACTTGGTGCTCGGTCAGGCACCGTCGTTCAGCTTCTTCGATGCGTGGCTGCAGGCCCCCGTACTGGTGGCGGACACGGCGCTGATTTGCGCCTGTCTCCTGCTCAGCCGCGCCAGCCAGGAATTCTTCCTGTTCTTCTTTTTCGTCCTCATCATGGCCGCGAAGCTGGAGAATATCGCGGTGCTCGGAATCGGGGCGGCGTGCATCGGCCTCGCGAGCTTCCTGATCACTGAAGACGTCGCCGGCTGGGCGGCACCGACATTGATGCGGGTGCCGTTTCTGTTCTCCACCGGCGTGTTCTTCGGCTATGTCGTGCTCCCCGAGCGCACCGGGCAGATGGTCGGGTTCAACGGTCCGCGTCCCATGTCGTATGTGAAGCGGCCGCCGCAAAAGCGCGCCGCGACCGCTTGAGCCGGACGTTGTCCGGGTCGATTCCCGCTGCTAGAGTCCACGGCACGATGGAGGATCTTGCTCCATCTCCTTGCCTTGGATGCCACACGAATGAGCGAGCCCGACGGCTTGACGCACGCCGATGAGGCGGGCGCAACGGATGCCCATCAGGGCGCACGACGTATCTGGGCGAGTCGGGGACGTGGCGTAGGCGACCTGGCGCTGCACCGCCTGCACGCGCATCTCAACGCTGCGGAACGGGCGACGATACGAGTTCAAGGACTCAAAGGCGGCGCCCGCGCGCTGTTCGTCTTTCGTTATCTGAGCGAGCATCCGCGGCCCGCACTGATCGTGCTGCCGGACGCGCGGCAGGCCGAAACGCTCGCCGAGGATCTGCGCTTCTTCTTCCGCGAGTCGAGCGATCGGCCGCCGTTCGAGCGCCGCATTCACTATTTCCCGTCGTGGGATGTCCCGCCGTTCGAAGATCTCTCGCCGCCGTCCGACACCATTGCTGCGCGCATCGAGGGTCTCTACCACCTGCGCCAGACGCAGCATCCGATCGTCGTCACCAGCGCCGATGCGTTACTCCAACGCGTGCCGCCGTGCAGCGCGTTCGGGCAGCGACTGAGCTACCTCGTCGAAGGCGACGCCGTTGATCTCGACGATCTCGCGCGCCGCCTCGATGACTGGGGTTATCGCCGCGTCGGTCTGGTCGAGGATCGCGGCGACTTCAGCGTGCGCGGCGGCATTCTCGACATCTTCCCGCCGGCCCATCCCAATCCGCTGCGGCTGGAACTCAGCGGCGACACCATCGAGACGATCCGCGAGTTCGATGCCGTCAGCCAGCGCACGCTCACCGCGCGGCCCGAGTTGCTGATCCTGCCCGTGCGCGAATTCGACGCCCATGGCCGCCAGAGCAAGGACGCGATGCGCGCGATCACGCAACGCCTGGCCGAGTTGGAAGTCGCGCGCGTCGAGCGCGACCAGATTCTCGATAGTCTCGCCAACGGTCTGCCGCTGCCGGGCATCGAGTTCTATCTGCCCTACTTTTACGAGTCGCTCGATGTGTTGACGGCGTATCTGCCGGCCGATGCGATGCTCTGGGTCGATCAGGCCGGCGCGGTCGATGCCGCACTCGCTCACGCCCATCGTGAGGTGGCGCGTCGCGCTGCTGAGCGGCTCGCGGCACACCGTTTTCTGCCGCCGCCGGAGCTACTCTACGCCACGCCCAACGAGTGGCGCGCGGCCAGCGCGAAGTGGCCGTTGGTCGAGATCGAGCCGCTCGACTTGATGATCGGGGCCGAAGACGCCCATCACCTCGAAATTCGTTCGTTCACCACCGGGGATCTGCAAGCCGAGCGCGTCCGTCACCGCCGCGAAGTGTCGTTCGCGCCCGTCGCCGACAAGGTGCGTGCGTGGTGCGGCGACGGCGCGCACGTCGTCCTGATCGCCAGTAGCGAAAGCCAAGCCGGGCGGATCACCCGGCTGTTCGAGACTCACGATCTGGCGGTTGCTCGGACCGCGAGCACGTTCGATGATGTCCTCAACGCTGCGACTCGCGAGCCGATTCGCCGGGTCGACGCCCCGCGCCTGCACTTACTCATCGGCACACTCAGTGAGGGCTTTCGACTTCCCGACGACGGCCTGGTCGTCATCACCGAAGCCGATCTTTTTGGTGAAGCCCGGCGGCGCCGGCGCACCAAGCCCGTCGACATCGGTCAACTGGTTCGCAATCTGAGCGAGCTGAAGCCCGACGACTTCGTCGTGCACATCGACTACGGCGTCGGTGCGTATCGCGGCCTCAAGCATCTCTCCGTCGGCGAGGTCGACGGCGATTTCCTTCACCTCGAATATGCCGGCGGCGATCGACTCTACCTGCCCGCCGATCGAATCAATCTCGTGCAGAAATACGTCGGCGCCGACGGCGCCGCTCCCGCACTCGACAAGCTGGGCAGCGACAGTTGGGAGCGGGTCAAGAAGAAGACGCGTGAGTCGATCTTCGCGATGGCCAAGGAGCTGCTCGACACCCACGCCGCGCGCGAAATCCTCGACGGCCACGACTATCCCCCGCCCGACGACTATTTCCGCGAATTCGAAGCGGCCTTTCCGTTTGAAGAAACGCCTGATCAGCAGCGCGCGATCGACGAGGTGGTCGCCGACCTGCAACGCCGCAAGCCGATGGATCGCCTCATCTGCGGCGACGTCGGCTACGGCAAAACCGAAGTGGCAATGCGCGCGGCATTCGTAACGGTCATGGACGGGCGCCAAGTTGCCGTGCTGGTCCCCACCACCGTCCTCGCGCAACAGCATTTCAACACCTTCACCAAGCGATTCGACGGCTATCCGACGCGCATCGCCATGCTGTCGCGCTTTCTCACGCGCGGCGAGATTCAACAGGTGGTGAAAGGCGTCGCCAACGGCGACATCGACGTGGTTGTCGGCACGCATCGACTGCTGCAGCAGGACATCGCGTTCAAACAACTCGGCCTGCTTGTTGTCGACGAAGAGCATCGCTTCGGTGTCGTGCACAAGGAACGCATCAAGCAGCTCCGCAAGACGGTGCCGGTGTTGACGCTGACCGCCACCCCGATCCCGCGTACGTTGCAGATGTCGCTCATGGGCATCCGCGACTTGAGCGTGATCGAGACGCCGCCGGTCGATCGCCTGGCGATTCGGACCTACGTCACGCGCTACGACGAAGGCATCATTCGCGAGGCGATTTTGCGCGAGATCGAACGCGGCGGACAAGCGTTTTTCGTCCACAACCGCGTCGAGACCATCGAGATCATGGCTCGCCGGCTCCGCGAAGTCGTCCCCGAGGCCACCTTCGCGGTCGGCCACGGTCAAATGCACGAACGTGAGCTCGAGAAAGTCATGGCCGACTTCTTCGACAAGAAGACGCACGTGCTGGTGTGCTCGGCGATCATCGAGTCGGGGCTCGATGTGTCGAACGCCAACACCATCATCATCAACCGCGCCGATCAGCTCGGTTTGGCGCAGCTCTATCAATTGCGCGGCCGCGTCGGCCGCTCGCACGAGCGCGCCTACGCCTACCTGATGATCCCGGGTGAACAACTGATCTCGAAGGATGCCCAGAAGCGGTTGCGCGTGTTGCAGGAACTCGACGATCTCGGCGGCGGCTTCCGCCTCGCCGCGCACGACCTCGAAATTCGCGGCGCCGGCAACCTGCTCGGCAAACAACAGTCGGGTCACGTCACCGCCGTCGGCTTCGAATTGTACGAGCGCATGTTGGCCGATGCGGTGCGCGAGTTGCGCGGCGAGCACGTGCAGCAAGACGTCGAACCCGAAATCCAACTCGGCGTGCCGGCGTACATTCCCGGCACCTACATCCCCGACGAGAACCAGCGGCTGGTGTTCTATCGGCGGCTTGCCGGCATCCGGCGCACGCAGGATCTCGATGAGATCGCCGTGGAGTTGGTCGATCGCTTCGGCCCGATCCCGCCACTCGTCGATACGCTCATCAAGGTCATGGACCTGCGCCGCCACCTCAAGGATCACATGGTGGTGCGCGTGGTGTTGAAGAGCGGCTGGGTCACGTTGCAGTTCCATCCCCAGGCGCCGGTCGAGGTCGATCACCTGGTTGCGCTGGTCCAAAAGAGCAAGGATCGGCTCAGACTGTCGCAGGATTTTCAGTTGAGCTTCGCGGCCAGCGACCGTGACTGGGATGGCTTGATCGCCGAAACCAAGGCGGTGTTGCAGTCACTCCAACCGGCGTGATAGCCGCGAAGCAGGAACAGCACCGTGACGACGCGTATCAAGCCAATCGTTTTGATCAGCCTCATGTCGGTCGCCGTCATGCCGGTCGCCGCGCACGCGGTGGTGGTGAACAAGATCGTGGCCACGATCGACGGCGATCCGATCACGCTGTACGAATTCGAGGCGTTCGCCGACCGAACGACCCGCACGAACCCGAACGCGAACACGCCACAACTGCTCGACATGCTGATCACCGACAAGTTGCTGCAGAAAGAGGTTGCCGACAAAGGCATCGTCGTGCGCGACGAGGACGTCGACAACTACATCAAAGGCATCAAGGAGCGGAACAAGATCGGCGACGAGCAACTCGAGCAGGCGTTGGCGGCGCAGTTCATGACGATGGACGCCTATCGCAAGCAAGTGCGCGAAGAAATCCAAAAGGCGCAACTCATCAACCGTGAGATTCGCGGCAAGGTGAACGTCACGCCGGAGGAAGTCGAGCGCTACTACCAAGCGCACTTGAACGACTACGAAACGCCCGAGAAGATGCATCTGCGGCATATCCTGCTCAAGCTGCCGGCCGACGCCTCCGGCGCCGAGGTCAGCGCGGCCACCGCCAAAGCCGACGACGTCTACCGGCGCTTGAAAGGGGGAGCCGACTTCGCCGAGATGGCGAAGGAGGTCTCGGAAGACCCGGCAGCCAAGGACGGCGGCGATCTCGGCTGGGTGAAACCTGGCGAAGTGCTCGATGCCATCGACAAGGCGACCAAGGATTTGAAGCCGGGACAGTTCAGCAAGCCGTTTCGATCCGACATCGGCATCCACATCATCAAGCTCGAAGAGCGCACCGGCGCCTCGCACAAGCCGCTCGACGAATTGGCCGGCGGCATCAAAGAGCAGCTCTACAATGCGGCGTTGGAAGAACGTTACGAAAAGTGGCTGACCGAAGAGTTGCGCAAGCGCCACAATGTGGAGGTCCGACAGTGACCCAGCCCCTGCGGATTGCCATTAGCCTGGGCGATCCCGCTGGCATCGGCGCCGAGGTCACGCTGAAGGCGCTACGGCATCCGCGTGTCCGTCGTCGTATTTCGCCCGTGCTGTTCGGCGATCTCGCGGTCGCGCATGAAACGGTGCAGCGACTGGGCTTGCCGCTAGCGATCACCACGGCCGACGCGCGCGGCGCGCGCGGAGCGATCCCGCTCGTCGCGATTTCCGCGCTTCCGGCCGCGGCTCGGATTCCGGGTCGGCCGTCGCGCGCCGGCGGCGAGTCGGCGTATCAAGCCATCATCGCGGCCGTGCGCGCGGTGCAGCGCGGCGAGGCCGTGGCCCTTGTGACTGCACCGATCAACAAGGCGAACATCGTCGCCGCCGGCCATCACTTCTCCGGCCATACCGAGCTGCTGACCGAACTCAGCGGCGCCTCGCACGTGCGCATGATGATGGCCGGGCCGCGCCTGCGGGTGGTGCTGGTGACCACCCACGTCGCATTGCGGCGAGTGGCAAGCTTGCTGACCCCGGAGTTGGTGAGCCGGACGATCGCGGTGACCCAGCACGCGTTGCGCGAGCGCTTCGGCATCACCCGCCCCCAGATTGCGGTGTGCGGACTGAATCCTCATGCCGGCGAGAACGGATTGTTCGGTCGCGAAGATCAGCAAATCATCCGGCCGGCGGTCAACAGTGCGCGGCGCCGCGGCATCAACGCGATCGGGCCGCTGCCCGCCGACGGCGTCTTCGCCCACGCCGCCGACGGCCGCTACGACGCGGTCGTGTGCATGTACCACGATCAAGGTCTCGCGCCGTTCAAGCTGCTGCACTTTCGCGACGGCGTGAACGTCACGCTCGGCTTGCCGTTCGTGCGCACGTCGCCCGATCACGGCACGGCGTACGACATCGCGGGACGCGGGGTTGCCGATCCATCGAGCATGATCGCGGCGATTGAATTGGCGGCGCAGCTCTCGGCGCAATGGCCTGCCAGACAAGCCGAGTCGGGGCAGGCTGCGAGTTGATTTCGTCGAGGGGAGTGCGCGCCGATGTTAGCTGATGCCGAGAAAGGGTTTGCCGGGCTCACCGTTCCCGAGAGCGTGCGCGCAACGGCGTTCGCGAACCTGCGACGTTGGTGGGAGGACGCCGCGTACGCCGTCTATCGCGCGCAGTTGCAACGGCTGATCGAGCAACAGCGGTGGGATTTTCTCCTCGACTCGTTCTATCGCGTGATTCCGTTCGGCACCGGCGGGCGTCGTGGTCCGGTTGGTATCGGCGTCAACCGCATCAACCCGTACACGGTGACGACATCGGTCCAAGGCCACGTGGACTATCTTCGCCGGCACCACGGCACCGGTACATTGCGGGTCGTCATCGCGTTCGATTGCCGGATCTTCAACGATCTGCGCGGCAACTACGACCGCGCGATATCGAATCCTCTGCTCGGTCTGCGTTCGCGTGACTTCGCCCGGCTCGCCGCCGGCGTGTACGCCGCCAACGGCATCGCCGTGTGTTCGGTCAGCGGCGACGAGTTGCTGCTCTCCACGCCCGAATTGTCATTCGCCGTCCGCCACCTCGGCGCCGCCGGCGGCCTCAATATCTCGGCGTCGCACAATCATCCCGACGACAACGGCGCCAAGTTCTACACCGATTACGGCGGCCAGCCCGTCGCGCCGCACGACGAAGAGATGGCCGATGCCGTCGCCGCGGTGCAACAAGTCGCGAGCATGCCGTTCGAGGAGGCCGTGCGCGCCGGGTTGGTGACGTGGTGGAGCGCCGCCGATCACGATGCGTATCTCGACGCCAGCTTGCAGCGGTCGATCGACCCCAACGCGCGCGACGCCTTCATCATGTACAGCCCGCTGAACGGGACCGGACGACGGACCGTCTACGACGTGTTGGTCAAAGCCGGCGTACGCGTGGCGCTGGTTCCGAGTCAGGCCGATTACGACGGCGAGTTCCCGCAGGTGAAGTATCGGATTCCGAACCCTGAAGTGCCGGAAGCCTTCGAGCTGGCCAATGCGGCGGCGCGAGCCGAACACGCCGATGCTTCGTTCACCACCGATCCCGACGCCGATCGCCTCGGCGTCGCCGTCCCGACGACGACCGGCGATCGCTTCCTCACCGGCAACGAAATCGGCGCGCTGTTGACGGCTTACATCATCGAAAGCCGCGCGGCCGGCGGCACGTTGCCGGCCCATCCGTTCATCGTGAAGACCGGCGTCACCACTGAGTTGATGACCGCGATCGCACGCGGGCACAACGTCGCGGTGATCGGTGATCTCTTGGTCGGCTTCAAGTACGTCGCCGAAGTTTTGGAGACGCTGGCCAACACCGGCCGCTATGGCGGCCTGCGTGCGACCCCCGACGACTTCCTCATCGGCGCCGAGGAGAGCAACGGCGTGTTGGTCACGCCGGCGTTGCGCGACAAGGACGCCGCCGGCGGCGCGCTGTTGTTGACCGAGCGCATCGCGCAACTCAAACGCGATGGGAAGACATTGGTCGACGATCTCGACCGCATTCACGAACGGTACGGCTACTTCGCGCACGGCGCCTATTCGCTCATCATGGAAGGCGTCATCGGCTTGCAGCGCATTGAAGACATGATGGCCGCGCTGCGCACGGGCACGCCGCCACCAATCGCCGGCCGTCGGGTCGAGCGGACGATCGACTATTGGGATGAACGGGCTCACGGCCCGATCAAGTCCGGCACCGACCGCGCGTCGCGTAACGTCGTCGCGTTCTACTTCGAGCACGGACTCAAGATCACCGCCCGCCCCTCGGGCACCGAAGCGAAGCTCAAGATTTACGTGGAGGCCGGCGGTCGAGTTGAGCGCGGACAGCGCGCCGAGATCGACGCGTTGGTACGCGAAGCCACCTTGCAGATGGCGGAATACCTGCTCGGCACTCTCGATGTGCGTCTCCCACGTGCGGCGCTGGCGCTGTCGCAGCTCGTGTCGGTCGAGAATCGCGTCGACTTCGCCGAGCGCTTTCTCGGCGAGTTGCACACGCAGCTCAACAGCGGACTGCGCACCGACTCACTGGTGGAGTGGCTCGACCAGCGACTGGCGCGCTATGGCAAAGACGGCCGATTTCTGGTGGCCCCCGGCATCCGCGCCTGCCTCGACGACGGCCAGCCGGACTTCATCCGGCACGCGGAAACATTGCGCGCCGCCTTTCAGCTCGCCCAGTGAGCGATGGCCGCACGCCCGTTTCGCATCGTCTGCATCGGCGGCGGGACCGGCTTGCCGATCGTGCTGCGCGGCTTCCGCGACTACGTGCGGCGCCGACTTCCCGGGTGGGAGGCCATCGACCTCGACGCCCTGACGGTGATCGTGTCAGGGTCCGACGACGGCGGCAGCTCCGGGCGACTGGTGCACGAGTACGATACGCTGCCGCCGGGCGATCTCCGCAACTGCCTGCTCGCGCTCGCCGACGAAACCGCGGAGCCGGTGATGAAGCGCTTCTTCAATCACCGCTTCGACGGCAATGCCGACGCCGAACTCGCGGGACACAGCGCCGGCAATTTGCTCATCGTGGCGCTGGCGCAAGTGCACGGCGGCGACTTTCGTCGCGCGATCCTCGACGTGAGTCGCGTCCTGTCGATCCGCGGCAACATCTTGTTCCCGACGTTGGAGCCGACCGTCCTGTGCGCGCGGCTCTCCGACGGATCGATCGTGCGCGGCGAGTCGCACCTCGCGCGGCGCAGCAAGATGCTGCCGATCGATGCGGTGTTTCTCGCTCGTCGTAACGGCTCGAACGGCGGCAGCGACACGCCGTACACGCCGGCGGCGATGCCGGAAACACTCGCCGCCATCGCCGCCGCCGATGCCGTCGTGCTCGGTCCCGGCAGCTTGTACACCAGCGTGATTCCCAATCTGCTCGCGGCCGGTATCTCCGACGCGATCGCGCGCGCGCGGGCGCGCCGGATCTACGTCTGCAACATCATGACCGAACCCGGCGAGACGGACGACTACGGCGTCAGCGATCATGTCAAGGCGATCCGGCGGCACGGCGGCTTTGCGCTCGATGTGGTCATTGCCAACCGTCAACGCCTCGATCCGACCCGTCTCGCGCAGTACGCCACCGAGCGGCTGGTCCGCGAGTACGAGATCGTCAAGGAATCACTCGACGGCACCGTCGCCGGCGCGCGCCGGCACGGCATCGAAGCCGATTCACTCATCGATCTCGTCGGGGCGCAAGCGCGCAAACTGTTTTGGCTGGCCGAGGAACTCCGCACCATCAGTCACCGCGAAGTGCAGGTGCTCTTCGATCCCGCGCGCGACCAGATCGAGCCGCCGACGCGCGTGCACGCGGTCGACGGCATCAGCGAAGTCGAGATCGTCGACCAAGGCCAGCGCAAAACCGTCATCCGCCACGACCCGGTGGCGCTGACGCGCGCGGTGTTGGACGTGCTGCGCGGCTGAAGTGCCGCTTGGACAGCCCGTCACTTTGAAGTCGAACGAAGTCGGCCTTGAAGCTTCCGCTTGAGCTTCAAGAATTGCCTTTCGCTGAATGCGGGAATATGCACACGGGCACAATCGTCATCCATACGTGATCGGCGACGTGGGCTTCCATCGAGCTGGCGCTGAGGCGGCGTGACCCGCATCGGACAAGTTGGAGGGCGCGCCCCGCCGCTGCGGCTTGTTCGGAAGGCACAAGTATGCTTTTGTGCGATTGATGCGTACCACCATCGATCTCCCCGATGCGCTCTTCAAAGAGGTGAAGGCCACCGCGGCGCGCCGCGGGATGTCGCTGCGGGCGCTCATCACCGAAGCGGTCGAACACGAGTTGCAAACGCCGCCGCGAGCCGCGGCGAAGCCGGTGCGCCTGCCGCTGGTGCGATCGAAGCGGCCGGGGCATCTGAAGCTCACCAACGCACAGATCGACGATCTGCTTGAGTGATCTTCCCGACAGCAATGTGTGGCTGGCCCTCGCCTACGACGGTCACGCGCACCACCCCCATGCCTGCGCATGGTTTGCCGATGTCGGGCGGCGCGGCGCCGCCTTTTGTCGCGTAACCCAGATGGGTCTGTTGCGCTTGCTCACGCATGCGGCGGTCATGGACGCAGACGCCTTGAGCCAGCGAGACGCGTGGGCGGTGTACGACGCGCTGCGCGCCGATCACCGTGTCGCATTCCTAGTCGAACCGCACGATATCGAGTCGCACTGGCGTCGCATCACCTCTGCGCCGCGTCGGGGACCAAAGCAGTGGACCGATGCCTATCTGGCGGCCTTCACGATGGCGGGCAGCCTGCGATTGGTGTCCTTCGACGGCGGCTTCCGGCAGATGAGCGGATTGCATCTGCTCAGCCTCGCGATCTAGGAGCCGGCGCGCCGTCGGCTGTCGGGCAGCCGTCGACTCCGACCCATGGCGATTGACTTCGCGCTGTCCCCGCGCCATTTTCGCCACTTGTTCGTATGAGCGATCGCATCGTCATCACCGGGGCGCGCGAGCACAATCTCAAGAACCTCACGGTCGAGATTCCGCGCGACAAGTTGGTAGTGATCACCGGACTCTCGGGTTCGGGGAAGTCGTCACTCGCGTTCGACACGATCTACGCCGAAGGACAGCGGCGCTACGTCGAGTCGCTGTCGGCGTACGCGCGGCAATTCCTCGAACAGATGGAGAAGCCCGACGTCGATTCGATCGACGGGCTGTCGCCCGCGATCTCGATCGAGCAGAAGACCACCAGCCGCAACCCGCGCTCGACCGTCGGCACAGTCACCGAAATTTACGACTACCTCCGCCTGTTGTTTGCCCGCATCGGCCGGCCGTACTGCTACAACTGCGGTAAACCGATTGCTGCGCAGACGATTCAACAGATCGTCGATCAGATCGTCGCACTACCGCCGCAGACGCGCCTGCACGTGCTCGCCCCGATCGCGCGCGGACGCAAAGGGGAGTACCGCAAGGAACTGATCGACCTGCGCAAAGCCGGCTTCGTCCGTGCGCGCATCGACGGCACGCTGCGCGACCTCGCCGACGACATCGTGTTGGCGAAGAACGTCAAGCACACGATCGAGGTCCTGGTCGACCGTCTGGTGATCCGCGACGGCATCGCCAAGCGCCTCGCCGATTCACTCGGCGTTGCGTTCCGCTACGGCGACGAGGTGGTGAAGGTCGAGGTGCTCGCCGACGGCGACAGAGTCGCCAGCGAGACCCACTACAGTCAGAAGTTCGCCTGCGTCGATTGCGGCATTTCCTATCCCGAGCTGACGCCGCGGATGTTCTCGTTCAACAATCCGCACGGCGCCTGCCAGACCTGCAGCGGCCTCGGCACCAGCTTGTACTTCGATCCCGAGTTGATCGTGCCCAACGAAGAGCTGTCCCTCGCGGCGGGCGCGATCGCGCCGTGGGTGCGCAAGAGCGCCGGCGGCCACTACGAGCGGGTGGAAGATTTGCTGCACACGCTGGCACGACACTACAAGTTCGACGTTGACACGCCGTGGAAGAAGTTGTCGGCGAAGGTGAAGAAGGTCGTGCTCGAAGGTACCGGCGAGGAAGAGCTGACCTTCGTGTTTCAGAAGGGCAGTCGCCGCTACGAGTTCAGGCGCAAATTCGAAGGCGTCATCGCATGGCTTGACCGCCGCTACAAGGAGACCGATTCTGAGTGGATTCGCGGCGAGCTGGATCAGTTCATGAACGCGCGGCCATGCCCCGCGTGCGGCGGCGCGCGCTTGCAGCGCCCGGCGCTTGCGGTCCGCGTCCACGACAAGACCATCACCGATGTGGCGGCGATGTCGGTGAAGGAAGCCCACGCGTTCTTCTCACAGCTCCCGCTGAGCCGACAGGAATCCGAGATCGCACGCCGCATTCTCAAGGAGATCGTCGAGCGCCTCGGCTTCATGAGCAACGTCGGCCTCGACTACCTCAGCCTCGACCGCACGGCGGCGACTCTGTCGGGCGGCGAAGGTCAACGCATCCGACTCGCCACCCAGATCGGCTCGAGCTTGATGGGTGTCCTCTACATCCTCGACGAGCCGTCGATCGGGCTGCATCAGCGCGACAACGCGCGACTGCTCGACACGCTCAAACGCCTGCGCGGTCTCGGCAACACCGTGCTCGTGGTCGAGCACGACCGCGACACCATTCTCGAAGCCGACCACGTCATCGACATGGGTCCGGGCGCCGGCGTCCACGGCGGCGAGATCGTTGCGCAAGGAACGCCGGCTGAGATCATGCGCGATGCGGCCTCGCTCACCGGGCAGTATCTCGCCGGCCTCAAGGAGATCGCGGTGCCGGCGCAGCGCCGCAAGGGCGGCGGCTGGAGTCTGACCGTGAAGGGCGCGAAGCAGAACAACCTGCGCAACCTCACCATCGACATCCCGCTCGGCACGATCACCTGCATCACCGGCGTCTCCGGCTCGGGCAAGAGCTCGCTCGTTATCGACACCCTCTACCGGGCGCTGGCGCAGCGCTTCTACGGCAGCAAAGACAAGCCCGGCGCCCACAGCGAGATCAAAGGCTGGCAACTGCTCGATAAGGTCATCGACATCGATCAAGCACCCATCGGCCGCACGCCGCGCTCGAATCCGGCGACCTATACGGGCGTGTTCGCGCACATCCGCGATCTGTTCGCGCAGTTGCCGGAAGCGCGCGCGCGCGGCTATGGACCGGGACGTTTCTCGTTCAACGTCAAGGGCGGGCGGTGCGAAGCCTGCGCCGGCGACGGCCTCATCACCATCGAGATGCACTTCCTCCACGACGTGTTCGTCACCTGCGAGGTGTGCGGCGGCAAGCGCTACAATCGCGAGACGCTCGAAGTGACCTACAAAGGAAAGAGCATCGCCGACGTGCTCGATTTGACCGTGGCAGCGGCGCTCGACTTCCTCGCCACGATTCCGCCAATCCGCCAGAAGCTGGAGACGCTGCACGACGTCGGCCTCGACTACATCCATCTCGGCCAGTCGGCCACCACCCTGTCCGGCGGCGAGGCGCAGCGGATCAAATTGGCGAAAGAACTCAGCCGGCGCGCCACCGGTAAGACGCTCTACATCCTCGACGAGCCGACGACCGGATTGCACTTCGACGACATCCGCCGCTTACTCGGCGTCCTCGATCGTCTCGCCGATGCCGGCAACACCATTGTCGTCATCGAGCACAACCTCGACGTGATCAAAACCGCCGACTACGTCATCGACCTCGGCCCCGAAGGCGGCGACCGCGGCGGCCAAATCGTCGCCACCGGCACGCCCGAAGACATCGCACGCGTCAGCGGTTCGTACACCGGCCAATACTTGCGCAGCGTGTTGCCGGGGTTGGCGGCGTGAGAGACGGTGAGTGGTGAATCGTGAGTCGTGAGCTGGCGGAAGTCGGCAAAATCGCTTCCGACCACTCACGACTCACCCCTCGCCTTCAACTCGAACCGCACCGGGTACTCGCGATCGACGGGGGCGGCGACGTTGGCGATCAACTCGCCGAAAATGCCGGCGGTCATCAATTGCACGCCGACAACGATCAGCAGAACGCTCGCAATCAATAATGGGTGGTGTTTTTGGATGTCGCCGTACGTCATCCACAGCACGCTGATGTAGAGCGCGATCAACCCGCCGGGAATCAGCAGGGCGAGACCGGCGAGGCCGAAGAGATGCGCTGGGCGGCGGCGGAAGCGGGTGAGGAACAACACGGTTGCGAGATCCATCGCGCCGTAGAAGGGTCGCATCAAGCCGTAACGCGATTTGCCGGCGCGACGCGGGCGATGGTTGGTGGCGATCTCGCGAACAGCGAAGCCGCGCCACTGCGCCAGCAGCGGCAGAAAGCGGTGCAACTCGCCGTAGAGCGGCAGTTCGGAGACCACCTCGCGGCGAAAGCCTTTCAGACCGCAGTTCATATCGTGCAACGGCAACCCGAACAGCACGCGCGCAGCGAAGTTGAACGCATGCGACGACAGGATGCGCGAAGTCGGGTCGTGGCGCTCGACCTTCCACCCGTTCACCATGTCCGCATGGTCGAGTTCCGCGACGATGCGCGGCACGTCGCGCGGATCGTCTTGGAGGTCACCGTCCAGCGTCACGATCAAGCGGCCGCGCGCCGCGCGAAATCCGAGCGCCAGCGCCGCGGTCTTGCCGCACTGCCGGCGGAGCGACACGACGCCGAGTCGCGGATGCTTCGCGTGCAGCGCGCGCAAAATCGCAGCGGTGTCATCATCACTCCCGTCGTCGACGATGATCATTTCCCAGTTGAGTCCGCCGTCGGCCAAGGCCGCCTCGGTCTCGATCCACAGTTGGCCGAGCGTGGCCGATTCGTTGTGCGCGGGCACCACGATCGAGAGATCGACGGGGTGATCGGAAGCGGCCGCGATGACGGCCGGCGCGACCTCAGCCGTCGGCGAGTTGCTCGATCGCATCGACTTCCTCCGCCCACGTTGCGCTCCGCGCGTTGCGGACGCGCGCGGCCCAGGTCGCCGGGCCGTCGGTGTAGATCCGCAACACCGCGGCCGCCAGTGCCTCGGGATTGCGTGGCTCCACACTCAGCCCGGTGACGTTTTCGTGAATCATGTCGCTCAATCCACCCACCCGGGTCACGATCGCCGGCCGGTGAAATTGCTGCGCCAGCGCCACCGCGCCGCTTTGGGTTGCGGCGCGGTAGGGAGCGATTAGCACGTCGGCGGCGGAAAAGTACACGCCGACCCGTTCGTTTGGCACGTAGCGGTCATGCAGTTGCACGTGGTCGCCGACGCCCAACTCACGGATCAAGGACTCGTACGGCGCGCGGGGCTCGTAGAACTCGCCGGCGACAATCAGCGTGCAGCGATGACCGCGCAACACCAGCGGCATCGCGCGCAGCAAGTCGCTCAGACCCTTGTACCGCCGCACCAAACCGAAGCAGAGCAGGACGTCTTCGCTGACGCCGAGTTGCGCGCGCGCGGCATCGACGGCGATCGCCGCGCCGAACTCGGGTAGGTTGTACGCGGGATGCGTCGTCCGCGCGATGCGCACGTGCGGATGCTCGCGGCGGATGCGGGCGGCGTCGGCCCTCGAATGCACGATGGCTGCGTCCGCGACGCGCAACCCATACGTGGACAGCGCGCGATCGAACATCGTCGCATCGTGGGCGGCCACGTTGTGGCAGAGCCACACCACGCGGGCCCGCGACCGACGGCGCAGCAGGCGTATGAACGACGCCAACAGCGCACCGAGCGTCGGCTGCCACCACGCCACGATGATCACGTCGGGCGTCGTGGCCGCAATCGCGCGCGCGGTCGCCGGCCATGTCCACGGTGCCAGTGGATCGAGCTGGACATCGGATCGGAATGCGATCGTCGTCGAACTGAAGTCTCCCTCGCTGGTGCCCGGGAAAAACATCCTCGGATACTGGCGGGAAAGGCCGACGACTTGGACCGCATGACGCTCGCGCAGCACGCGCGCGAGTGCGGTGGTGTAATGCGCGATACCGCCGCGGAGTGGCGGCGTCGGTCCGATCACGGTCACGCGCAACGGCATCGGCGTTCGATAGCACAGAATGGTGATCGGTGCTGGTGACTGGTGCCGGCGACCGGTGCTGGCGATGGACCTCCCTTTGGTTGAATCGCCGCACCCTGGTGACCGCCAACCGCCGCTGATAAATGACTTCCGATGACCGCGTCACGCAAACGTGCACGGAGCGTCCGGCGTCAACGCGGGTCGGCGGCTGCACCCGCAGGTCGATCGCGTTCGGTTCTCGGCCCGATGCTGGTTCTGGTCGCGCTCGTTGCAGTGGTCTACGCCAACAGCCTGCCCAACGATTTCGTGTTCGACGATCACACGCTGGTCGATTTCAACCCGGAGGTAAATCCGGCGTCGCGGGGCGCGATCGAGCAGCGGCAAATTCAGTATCGGCCGTTGCGCATCTGGTCGTACGTCATCGATCGCGAGATCGGCGGTCATCGGCCGGCGTCGTACCGCGTCGGCAATCTGGTCTACCACGCCCTCGCCGGCTGCGCGGCGCTGGCGATCTACCGGCAGCTCGGTTTTGCGCCGATCACCGCGCTGATCGCCGCGAGTTTGTTCGTCGTCCATCCGCTGCAGACCGAATCGGTTGCCTACATCTCGGGGCGGCGCGACGTCTTGTGCGGTTTGTTTACCTTGCTCGCATTTGCTCTGTACCTGCGATGGCGGGCGCAGCACACGCGCTGGTGGACGCTGGCGCTAACCAGCATCACGCTGGTGCTGGCGGTGATGAGCAAGGAGGTCGCCTACGCGTTTCCGCTGTTGGTCGGCATCTACGATCTCACCATCGCGTTGGCGCAGCAACGGGCAGCGGAATCGGGGCGTTCAACCGTTCACGCAATCGGCGCGCTCGTGCGCGAGCAATGGCTGGCGTACGCGGCGCTGGCGGTGTTCGCGCTCATCGGCGCCGGTTACCTCTATGTCCACGGCGTGGGCACCGATCAATGGTGGTGGGGCGGCACGAAGCTGACCAACCTGCTCAACGTCGCGTTGCTGTGGGTGCACGCGGGGGTGTTGTTGCTCTTCCCCGTGCGCTTACTCGCCGATTATTCATACGCGGCCGTGCCGTTGATCACCAGCCCCGCCGCGCCGCTGGCGTGGGCCGCGTTGACGGCGGTGTGTGCGGCGCTGGCGCTGTCGATCTGGCTGGCGCCGCGCATGCCGCGCGTGGTGTTTCTGCTGTGGTGGATCGCCGCCACGCTGTTGCCCAGCTCGCACGTGATCCCGCACCACGACTTCTTCGCCGAGCACTACTTGTATCTGCCGGTGTTCGGCTTCGCGGGACTCCTGGCCGTCACGCTCAAACGCGTGGTGGACCAGCTCGGCGTCCCGCGCCATGCGGTCGAGGTCATCGCGCTGGTGATCGTCGCGCTCTACGGCCTGCGTACGATCGCCCGCAATCGCGACTGGCGCGACGACCTGACTTTGGCGCGCGTCACGAGTCAGACGGCGCCGCGCTGCGCACGCGCCCATGGGAACTACGGCGGCGCGCTGCTCACACACAGCCAGGTCGACGCCGCCGAGCCCGAGTTTCGCGCGGCCTTGGCGATCGAGCCTGATCAAACCAGCGCGCTCTCCGGCCTCGTCATGGTCACGCACGCCAAAGGCAACGTCGCCGAGCGCGACGCGCTGCTCGAACAGCTCACCAAACAACGCTTCTTTTCGTATCCGAACTTTCTGTCGCTCGCCGGCTGGTTCCTGATCAACGGCGAGAACGACCTCGCGATCCGCGTCGCCGAGTACGCCAAGCTGCGCCCCGGCGTCGACGACCGCGTGTGGACGATCGAAGGCACGGCCTACGCCCGCAGCGGCCGCCTCGATCTCGCCTGCCCGTTGTTCGAGAAAGCCCTCCAACGCAACCCCCGCTCCCCCGACGCCCGCAACGGCCGGGAGGTGTGCCGGCAGCGGGTAGGGCGCTAGTCACACCTCCACCACCAACCCGTCGTGCGCCAACTCCATTTCGACTTGGTCGCGGCGGGCGAGGACTTCGCGGCCGAGGTGGGTGAGGATCATGCGGCGGGCACCGAAGCGGGTACGGTGCTCGGCGAGACGCGGGTAGTCGAGGTGGATGTCGAGTCGCGTTTCGTAGAAGCAACACTCGCAGATGAACAGATCGGTGCCTTGCGACCATTCGACGAGCCCTTCGGTCCAACCGGTGTCGCCGGAGTAGAGGATGACGCGGCGGTCGACGTGCACCCGCACTGCGAGTGAGATGTCGTGCTCCTGATGCGGCACGCGGAACCCCTCGATGACAACACCCGCGACCGTCGCCGTGGTCCCCGGTGCCAAGGTCGTCACCACAAGCGGAAACGGCAGCGGCTTCTGCGCGGTCTCTTTGTACATGGCACGAAAGAGGTCCGCGATGCGTTCCTCCGTGCCCGCGGGTCCGGCGATGTGCAGCGGGCGCCGGCGCGGTCGCTCGTAGATGTATTCGAGGAACAGAAACGGGAGTCCGGCGAAGTGGTCGCCGTGCAGATGACTGAGCACCACCGCATCGATCATTGCGGCATCGTGGCCGTCTCGCTTGAGGGCGGTCAAGGTGGTCGCGCCGCAATCGAGCAGCACGGTCACCGATTCGCCGCGGATCAAATATCCCGCTTGCTGGCGGCCGCCGGCGGAGAACGCGTCGCCGGCGCCGAGGAAGTGCACCCGCACCGGTGTCATCGTCCGGTGAATCGGCTGACTTCTCGCATGATCACCACGAGCGCGGCCAGCGTGGGTTGGCGCGCGCTCTTGATGTCGTCGATCAACCGGCGAACCGTGTCGAGTTGGGCGGTGCGCGGTTCGAGGTAGGCAGCGACGCGACGCGCGATGTCGTGACCGTCGAGGTCGCTGCTCAAGAGGCTGCGGGTCAATTGGCGCCGGGCTTGGACCAACGCTTCCGCCAATCCTTCGAGCGCGCGGCGCTCCCACCGCGTGTCGGCGGCGCGCGCCGCCGCATCGTGCAGGACCTCTCGCAGCCACTCGAAATCGACGAGGTCGCCGGCGCGATAGTACACCTCGGCCGCCAACTCGATCTCGGCGTCGAGTTCGTGCGCAATCTGATCGATCTCCAGCAAGTCGGCGGTGCGCCGCAGCGCCATCAACGACTGCGCCAGCGACGGCGGGGTGCCGGCGCCGAGCAGCGTGTCGAGCACGGCGCGCTCACGCCGGCGGTCGTCGTCGGAGAGCAGTTCGTTGACGCCGTACTGCAACGTTTCCACCGGCAGCGCGAATCCCTCCACCCAATCGTCGACGGCGTAGTCCGTCGGCTGGGTCTCGACCACCCACTTCACCGCGCGCTCGAACGCATCTGCCAGCACCGTCGCGCAGTGCTGATCCGCTTCGATCGACAGCGCCGGCATACCGGTGAGCATCCGATCGATGACGTCTTCCGCTTTGGTCACCGCCACCACCGCGATCCACGCCTTCACCACCATGACCGGACCGGCGCCGGCATCGCGCGCGATGCGGCTCACGAACGTCATGCCCATCGCGTCGATCAACCAATTGGCCACCGTCACCGCGATGATCTCGCGCCGCAGGCGATGGGAGCGGACGCCGTCGCCGAACCGGTCGTTGACCGCCGCCGGAAAGTACCGGCGCAGAAATCGTTCGAGGAACGGATCGTCCGGCAGCGTCGACTGCACGAGCACGTGCTGCAGGTGGAGCTTGGTGTAGGCCAACACCACCGCCAATTCGGGCCGCGTGAGCCCGAGGAACGTGGCGCGCCGCGCGCGTTGCGCGTCGCGATCGGGCAACTGTTCGAGTTGGCGATCGAGCTGGGCCTCGGCTTCGAGCATGCCGATCAGTTCGCGGAACTCGTTCAGACGCGCGCGGCTGCGCACCTGGTCGATGGTCAGCGCCCGTGCTTGGCGGCGATTGTCGTCCAGCACCTGGTCGCAGACCTCGGCGGTGAGTTCCGCCAGCAGTTGATTGCGCGCATCGGCCGTGACCAAACCTCCCTCGACCGAGCGCCCGAGCGCAATCTTCAGATTGACTTCGTGATCGGAGAGATCGACCCCGGCTGAATTGTCGATCGCATCGGTGTTGATCGCGCCACCCGCGAGCGCGTATTCGACACGCGCGCGTTGCGTGAAACCCAAGTTGCCGCCTTCGCCGACCACCGTGACTCGCAGCTCGGTCGCGTCGACGCGCACGTTGTCGTTGGCGCGATCGCCGACGTCGGCGTGCGATTCGCCGCGCGCTTTGACGTAGGTCCCAATGCCCCCGTTCCACAGCAGATCCGTCTCCATGCGCAGGATCGCCCGAATGAGTTCTTCGCCGGACAGGCTGTCGGCCTCGACACCGAGCATCGTGCGAACCGCCGGCGACAGCGGAATCTTCTTCGCGGCGCGCGCGAAGACGCCGCCGCCCTCGCTGATGAGCGCGGCGGTGTAGTCGGTCCAGTCGGAGCGCGGCAACGCGAACAGGCGCTCGCGTTCCGCGAACGACGCCACCGGATCGGGATTGGGATCGAGGAAGATGTGGCGGTGATCGAAGGCGGCGCGCAGGCGCACGTGCGGCGAGCGCAGCAGGCCGTTACCGAACACGTCGCCGCTCATATCGCCGATGCCGATCACGCTGAGCGGCTCGGCATCCGCAACGCGACCGAGTGCACGAAAATGCTGCCGCACCGATTCCCACGCACCTTTCGCCGTGATCCCTTCGCGCTTGTGGTCGTACCCGTGACTGCCGCCGGATGCGAAGGCATCGCCGAGCCAGAAGCGGTAACTCGCCGCGATCTCGTTGGCGGTGTCGGAAAACGTCGCCGTGCCCTTGTCCGCCGCCACCACCAGGTACGGGTCGGCGTCGTCGTAGACGATCAACTCGGGCGGGCTGACGGCGGCGCCGTGGACGAGATTGTCGGTGAGATCCAGCAGGCCGCCGATCAACGAACGGTACGCGGCGATCGTCGGCGATCCGGCGGTGGGGGCCGTCGACCGGCGCTTGACCACGAACCCACCCTTGGCACCGCCCGGGACGATGACGGCGTTCTTGACCGTCTGCGTCTTCATCAAGCCGAGCACTTCGGTGCGGAAGTCATCCGGACGATCGCTCAGCCGGATACCGCCGCGCGCCACACGGCTACTGCGCAAATGAATGCCGCTCATGTGCGGCGCGTGCACATAGATCTCGAACAACGGATGCGGCCGCGGCAGATGCGCCAACTGCGCCGACTCGATCTTGACGGCGATCGTTCCCTCGCCCGCACGTGCAGGACTGCCGGCACGTGACGGTTGCATGTAAAAGTTGGTTCGCACCGTCGCCGCGACGGTCGACCACAGCGCGCGCAGAATGCGATCGTCTTGCACGCTCTCGACCGCATCCAGGCTGGCGAAGAAACGCGCTTCGATCGGCGGCATCAGCGGCAATCGCTCGCGGGCAACCGCCAGCAACGCCGGGTCGAACTTGGTACGAAAGGCTTCGAACAGCAGCGCCGCCGGCTCGGGATGATTGACCAGTGCGTCGATGAGCAGTTCGCGCGCCGCCATTTGCGCTTGCTGTGCGTGCCCGACGTACGCACGCAACAGATCGACCTCGCGCCAGGTCAGCCGCGCCTGCAGCACCAGTCGATTGAGCGCATCGCTTTCCACCTCGCGCGCGCGCAGCGCCAACACGGCGGCCGACAGGCGCGGTTCGGCCGCATCCACATCGAGGCGGGCGCCGCCGGCCTGAACGAAGAAGCGATGGATGCGCACGGTGCCGAAATTCAGCAGCGGCACGTCGAGGTGATCTTCCTCGAACACCGTCAGCCCGAGACTTTCCAGCAAGGGCAGAAACTCGCTGAGCACGATCGCCTCGTCGAGCAGATAAAGCTTGAGCGCAGTAAACCGCGTCGCGCCGGCGGCGTCGTCGTTGAAGACGTCCACCTGCGGCGCGCGGGTCGCGCGCATCGCTTCGATGCAGCGGATGTCGTGGACGGCCGCGCCCACTTCGGTGGCGAGGCGGTACCCCGCGGAGAACGCGGGCACATAGCGCGCGGCGAGTTCGCGGGCCGCTGCAGGCGACGACTCGCGTGCGAGCTGTTCGATCAGACGGTCGTCCCAGGTGCGCAGCAAATCGGCGAGATCGGCTTCGAGTTGATCGGGCGTCGCCGCCTGCTGCGTAGCCATGTCGGCGCCGAAATAGAAATGCAACCGCACGCGCTCGAAGTCATCGAGCGCGGTGTGCTGATGCAGCAATAGCCCGTTGAGAGTGCGTTGCAGTTGCTGCTCCACGCGGCGTTCGAGGTCGGCCGAGAATTGCTCGCGCGGCAGAATGACGACCACGAACACCCCACGCCCGAGTGCATCGGGACGGCAAACGACGCGCACGCGATCGCGGCCCTCGGCCTGGCGAATGGTCGCGATCTCCTCGCCCAACTCCGCGGCGGCGCTGCCGAACAGCTCTTCCTTCGGGATCGTGTTGAACAACTCGACGATCGCGCGGTAGTCGTGCGAGTTGGGCACCGCTTCGGCCGCGGTCAGCACGGCTTCGAGCTTGCGCCGCAACAACGGCACCTGCGCGGATTCCTCCGCGTAGGCCTTCGCGGTGAACAGGCCGAGAAAGCGATACTCGCCGGCGACCACGCCGGACGCATCGATGCGCTTGAGACCGATGTAGTCCATGCGCGCGCGGCGGTGGACCAGGGTCTCGGCGTTGGTCTTCGACACCAGCAACAGCGGCGGTTCGTTGAGGCGGCGGCGCAGGGCGCTCGGCAGCGCCCGCGGTTCAGCGAAACTCGACCGGCTGTCGTCGCGCAGGATGCCGAGTCCGCTGCCGTGGCAAACGCCCGCCCGTCGTTCGGCCCCCTGCCCGCTGAATTGATACTCGCGAAAGCCGAGAAACACGAAGTGCCGCTGCGCCAGCCAATCGAGGAAATCCGCGATCTCGTCGACCTCCTCGTTCCACGGCGGGGGCATGCGTTGCGTCCGCAACACCTCGGCGAAGGCGCCGACGCGGGCGCGCATCGCCTGATAGTCATCGGTCGCCGCAATCACCTCCTGCAGCCCCGCGGTGAGCGTGGCGTGCAATGCCGCGGTGTCGGCGAGGCGCGGAATCTCGACGTGAACGAACGACTCGTTGCGACCGACCACTTCGGCGGCGCCGATCGACTGCAAGGCGCCGGTGCGGTCGCGCTCGGTCGCGAAGATCGGATGCATCAGACGATGCGGTTGGCCGACCTCCTTCTGCACGCACTCGTGGATCGTGTCGACGATGAAGGGGCGATCGCGCATGATCGTCTGCACGATCGTGTCGGGGCAATCCCAGCCGTCACGCGCGACGTCCGGGTTGAAGACCCGGACTCGCAGATCGTCGGTTCCCGCGGCATTGACGAAGCGGAACGCATCGAGCGTCAGCGCCGCCCACGTCTGGGCGTTGCCCGCCGCGAGCAGTTCCGCCCCGCTCTTGCCGAACAGTTGGCGCGCAAAGGCGTCGACCAGCGGCCGTTCGAGCGGGGTGACCATCGCCCGCAGACGGTCGAGCACGGCGCGCAGCGGCGGCGGATCGACCGTCTCCAGCCCGCGCTCTTCCATCAAGCGCGCGATCGCTTTGGAGAGCTCGGCCACGATCTATCCGTTGCCGTCGAGCGCCAATTCGAACAGGCTGCCCGCGGATCGCGCACCGACGCGTTCGAGAAAGCGCGCCGTCGCTGTCGTGTCTTCACTCCGCACCGGGCACTGCAAACAGGCGCACGCGCGGCGGCGCGCGCGGGCCGCCGCAAAGTGGAAGAGGATCGTGCCGATCCCTTGGCTGCGTTCCGTTGCGCCGACCACCAGCGTCGCGAGTGTCGCCCGCGGCGCGCTGACGAGGCGGCGCTCGTAGGTGACGTGCGCAACCCCGACGATGCGTTCGTCGATCGTCGCGAGGTAGAAGTCGCCCCCGAGGTCCGCGACCAGTTGCCGGAAACGTCGCAGCGTTGAACGATCGGGCGGCGGCACCGCCGTCCCGCTCGCGGCGAGCAGGCGCATCACGCCGCTGAAATCGGTGCGGCGCGCGCGGCGGATGCGGATCGGTCGTGTGCTCATCGGCTGACTTCTACCAAACCCCACGCAGCGGTTCGAGAGCCGTGAAAGAAGCGCTTGCGCCGCTGAGTTCGCCGTGATTGGACCGGCGCGGCATGTCGGAGGCATCCGAAGCGCTCGAAGTTACCGGGTTGGCGTACGGACCGCACGCGATCGCTCGCCGCGGCGGGAAAGTGATGTTCATCCGCGGCGCCGTGCCGGGAGACACCGTTACGATCGCCGTGCGCGAGGAGCGGCGTGCGTACGCGTACGCCGAGGTCACCGCCGTCCTTCACCCGTCGCCCGACCGGCGAGATCCGCCGTGCCCGTACTTGCCTCGCTGCGGCGGCTGCCCGTGGCAGCACATCGCCTACGACGCACAGCTCCGAGCCAAGGCGGCCATCGTGCGCGACCACCTGACGCGCGCAATCGACACGCAGGACATCGAGTGGGACGGCATCATTCCGGCGGACGAGGAATTCCACTACCGCCATCGGCTGAGTCTGCGTGTCGCGAATGGGCAGGTCGGTTTCTTCGCCGGCGGCTCGCACGAGTTGGTGCCGGTCGAGCGGTGCGTGCTCGGTGAGCCGGCGCTCGATGATGCGATCCCGGTTGCGCAACAATGGATCGGCCGGCTTCGCAGCGGGGTGGGCAGGCTGGAAATTCTGCTCGCTGCGGACGGCGCCCGATGGGTGTTGGCAGCCGAGGCAGAAGGGACGCTGGCGTCGCACGACGATCGCGTCAGCACCGAATTCCTGGCGGCGCAGGTCCGAGTTGCCGGGCTGGTGTTGCGCGGTCGTCGGATGCGGCGCGTCTGGGGCGATGATCGATGCCGGCTTGAAATCGAACCGGAGCTGGGGTGGAGCGTGCGCGCGGGCACCTTCAGCCAGGTCACCCGCAGCGGCAATCGCGTGCTGGTGCGTGCGGTGATGGGTGCCGGTGCGTTCACCAACGGGCAACGCGTACTCGACGTCTATGCCGGCGCGGGCAACCTGAGTCTTCCGATTGCGCGACGGGTCGCCACAGTCGTGGCGATCGAGCAGTCGGCGCTGGCGGTGGAAGATGGCGTCGCTAACGCGCGGGCGCTCGGTCTGAGCAATTGCGAGTTCCGCCGTCAGTCAGCGGTCGAGGGAATCGCTGCGGCGGCGAGTGCCCGCGAATGCTACGACACCATCGTCTTGGATCCGCCGCGCAGCGGTGCTGCCGATGCGATGCCGGCCATCGTGCGGCTGGCGCCGACGCGGATCGTCTACGTTTCGTGCGACCCGACCACGCTCGCTCGCGACCTGCGCCGATTGGTGCCGCACTATCGCGTCATCCGGGTGCAACCGATCGACCTGTTTCCGCAAACGTATCACGTGGAAACCGTCGTGACCGCGATTCGAGCCGCAGGTCGTGCGGGAGGTTGACCTTGATGTGAGAAAAGACTTCACCACAGAGGCGCGGAGACCCAGAGAAGCCACCGGATTCGGCAGCTCGCACATGAAGAACCAAACCCGATCAAGGATGAAGTTTCGAAGTAAAGGTTTCAACCTCGGAGGATCGCATTCTGCGTGTCTCAGTGCCTCTGTGGTGAGTCGTCTTTTGTCTCAGTGGGGCTAACTGCGCGCCGCGCGCGCGGCGGCCTTGGCCTTGTGACGCGAGTGCGGTCGCGACGGCTGCTGCGGCGATGGTGCCGTCGCCGGCGCGGCGCGCACCGTCGCGATCAGTTGCGGCAAGTGGATGCCGGCCCAAATCGCGAACGGAAAGAGTTGCGTGTCGAAGCTCTGGAAGAAGGCATCGAGGAAGCCGTAGACGAACCGTTGCGCGCGCGAGTAGTGCGTGAAGCTGTAGCCGCCCAACTCGGTCGCCCACGTGGTTTTGATGGCCACGACCAAGCCGATCACTTGCAGCGCCAGCGCACACGCCAGTGCGATGGCGAGGCGGCGCAGGCGAGTTGGCCAATCCGGCGCGGGGGTGGCGAGCATCAACGGGATCAGCAGCACGAGATTGGCTTGCACCCAATCGCCCGGGATGCCGGGCGGGACCGCGTCGGGGAAAAGCCGATGGGTGAAGTAGATCCCTTCGCCGCGTGCGAACACGCTGGTCGCGCCGCGCGTCGCGGCGTCGCCGAACCATTCGGTGAGGCTCATCGCCCCCTGGGTCAAGGCGGCCAGTACATGGGTGTAGGCGGACGCCAGCGGCGTCAACGCCCACAGCGCGTAGGTCGCAGCGAACAGCAACAACAGGCGCAGCAGAAAGGTCGCCGGCTTAACGCCCAGGCGCATCGGCGAACCGTCCGGCCCAGTACAACCACGTCGCCACGGCGATGGCGACCACCAGCGCTTGCGCGACGTACACGTGGGTTTCGTGAAAGAGCCGATGGAAATAGAGCCCGATGAGGAACAGCGAGCTGACGCGAATCACGTTGACGGTGTGGATGATCGCCATCCCGAGCGCGGCCCCGATCAATTTGGCGCGCCCGCTTGCCGGGTATGCGAATACGGCGGCGAGATAGATCATCGTCGGCACCGCTCCCGAGCACGCGGGACTGACGTCGACTTCGAACGGCCCCGAGCCCAGGATTGTCCCGTTCTTGAAGATGTCAAAGCCGACCACAAGTCCGAGGACCTTCAGCAGCAGCCACGCCATCCACGCGGCGAGCTGGGCGATGAGCGAGGCGATGTCGAAGCGACGCACCAGCGGCGTGTACGTCATCGCCGAGAAGAACACGACGATGAGCAGGATAAACGCGCCGACAACTCGAATGGTCAGCCAATTGGCGGCGAGCGCCGCGAGGAGACGACGAAGCATGCGAGGCGACGATCAACGTGCGCGCGGATTCTTGCGACCGGTTCCGGCAATGTCAAGGCGGTTTGCGCGACTCGCACATGAGGTGAGGAGTGGCGCCGTCCCGTTGTAACGGTACCGCGCCAAGTCGTCCGTCAGAGTTTCGTCCAGCGGCTACCCACCACCACCGAGCACTGACCGACGAAGGTGCAGTTTCCCGAGACGGTAAACGCCAGCATGGTTTGCGCCATGGCCGGGCTGTCACGGGTGTCGATGAAGACATCCGGCTTTTCCACCACGGTACACCCCTGCTCCGTGTCTGACATCTGTGGCAGTGAGAAGTGGATGACGCCGAGATCGTCGACCGTACCGTCGGCGACGGTGCCGCCGCAATCGACCGCGTGCACATTGCCGCCGCTCTGGGTCAGAGTGTACACGCACGGCTGCAGTTGACTCAGTTCGCTGCTGATGAGGTTGGTGATCACCGCCGGGCACGTCGAGGAACTCACGGCGTACTGATCTTCGCGCCACTGACCCGCAACGTTCGGCGGTCCCGGCGTCGGTGATGGCGTCGGCGTCGACGTCGGTGTCGGGGTCATCGAAGGCGTCGAGGTCGTTGAGGGCGTCGCGGTCGGCGTCGGGGTGTTTGTCCGGGTCGAAGTTGGCGGTTGTGTCGGTGGGGCAACGCCGCAACCGTAGAGTGCATCGTCTACAGCGCGCACGAGTTCATTGACCAGGACATGCTTGTCCCCGTCTACGTCGAATTCGGGACATTGATCGAGCAGCAAATTGCCGAGCGCGATGCTCACGCCTGTCACCAACTCCTCGACGGTGACGCGGCCGCTGCTATCGCAATCGCCGACACATTGCGCAGCCACGTGATCGGCGGCGGCATCCGCACGTACTGCCGTGGTTGTGGCAAGGAACGCGAGGACAACGGCACCGGCTTTAGTGGCGTGTGCGATCATCGCTGTGCCTCCCATGCCACAAAGCACGTTCGGATCAAGATGCTCCTCAGCCCCCTCGCGCCTGAGCAGCAGCGGTGGAGGCGGGCGTGAGGGGCTACCAGGCGCATCCTGACACGTATCGGCGGATCCGCCCGAGCTGGGGCGCGTCGGGCACCCACT
>DATKMK010000018.1:0-2438 GCA_035541895.1 Binatia bacterium
GTTCAGCGCGAGTTCGGGCCGCACGGTAAGCGGCGTCGCGCCGCCGTTGTAGTGACACGACGCGCAGGCTGCGACGTACAGGTCGGCGCCGTCGGCGCTGTCGCCGCGCGCATCGCGGTGCGCGAGCGCCATCGTCGTCGCCAGCGTTTCATCAGCCACGCGCTCTTGCGACTGCGACCCGTTGCGGTCGGCAAAGTAGATGGCGATCGCCTTCACGTCGGCGTCGGGGAGTTTCGCCAAGCCCTCGTGCACGACCGGCGACATCGGTCCCGCCGCACTGCCGTGCAACGCCGTGGCACCCGTGCCGAGATAGCCCGCCAACTCGTCGCGCGTCCACGGCATCGGCGCGGGATTGTCCGACGTCAATGCCGGCGCGAGCCAGCCGTCGACCATCGCGCCGGTATAGGCGGCACTCGATTTCTCTGCGCCGAGAGCGTTGCGCGGCGTGTGACACGCGGAACAGTGACCCAACCCTTCCGCGAGGTACGCGCCGCGATTCCACTCATCGCTCTTCGCCGGATCGCCGCGGAAGACTCCGTCGCGGAAGAACAGCAGCTTCCAACCGGCCTGCAACGCCCGGACGTTCAGCGGAAACGGCAGCGTGCTCGGTTTCGCCTCGGCCCGCACCGGTTCGCGCGTCATGAAGAACGCATAGAGCGCCTTCACGTCGTCGTCGCGCACCTTCGTGTAATGGTCGTAGGGGAACGCAGGGAACAGGTGCGAGCCGTCGCGCGCGACGCCTTCGTGCATCGCGCGCGCGAACGCCGCTTCGGACCAACGTCCGATGCCGGTGTCCGGATCGGGCGTGATGTTGGTCGAATAGATCGTGCCGAATCCGCTGTTCAATGCGAGGCCGCCCGCGTACGGCTTGCCGCCGGGGGCGGTGTGGCAGACGACGCAGTCGCCGACGCCGGCCAGCATCTCGCCCTTTGCGATTACGTCGGCGGAAAATTCGTTAGCGGGCGGCGGCACGATGGGATCCAACGCGGGGCGCCAAACGAAGAATCCGTATACAACGCCCACCGCGAGGACCAACCCCGTCAGCGCAATGGCTATCCGTTTGCTCATGCGTCGCTCCGGCTTACGACGAGATGCGACGGGCGCATTGTGCGCAGAATTCTACGCGCCCCGCGATCAGCCTTGAACCGCAACGCCCTCGTCGCACTGCCGACCCCTCGCGAGCGCATCAACAAGACTCCTTCGCGGTTCTGCTCGAACTCTTCGAGTTGCGCGCGGACATGTCTAATCCTGGTCTCTCGGGTGATATTTGCCGATGCCGGTTTCGCCGGACAACATCACGGCGACTCTCGCACCCGGACAATTGTCGCCCGGCTGCCCGGGTCCGCAGAACGCCTCGATCGCTTGAACCTGGAAGGTCGTGAGTTGAGTGTCGTCGTCATACCTCTGCTGCTGTGTCTTCGCGACCGAATTCGGACCGCTCGCGCAACCGAACAGTGACAGCGTGCAACACAGAACGATCATCTCTCTCATGGCTGATCCTTTCGCAATAGCAACATAGACACCGGTCCGACGATTTCTCATTCGCTTCCGCCAGCCGCCCCGAGTGCCACTGACCCCGGCAACGTCGGCTCCGACGAGCCTGCCAACTTCAATTTCTCGGTGACCACGACGAAGAACATCGGGATCAGGAACGGCGCGAGAAACGTGGCACTCAACATGCCGCCGATGACGCCGCGCCCCACCGCGTTCTGGCTGGCGGAACCGGCCCCGTTAGCCAGCGCGAGTGGCAACACGCCGAGCACGAAGGCGAGCGATGTCATCAGAATGGGGCGCAACCGTAGATGCGCGGCTTCGACCACGGCGTCGATGGCCGATTTGCCCTTCGCCTCGAGGTCGCGCGCGAACTCGACAATGAGAATTGCATTCTTCGACGACAACCCGATGGTCGTCAGCAAGCCGACTTGGAAGTAGACGTCGTTTTCCAGGTGCAGCACGGTGGCGGCCGCGAGGGCGCCGAGGATTCCGAGCGGCACCACCATGATGACCGATACCGGCACACTCCAGCTCTCGTACAGCGCAGCGAGACTCAGGAACACGACGAGGATCGACAGTGCATAAAGCAGCGGCGCCTGTGAGCCGGACAATTGCTGCTGCAACGAGATTCCGGTCCATTCATGACCAATCCCGGCGGGCAGGCTCTGCATGAGTTTCTCCATCTCAGCAATCGCCTCACCCGTGCTCAGACCTGGCGCCGCCTGACCCTGTATTTGCACCGACGGCTGGCCGTTGTAGCGCTCGACCTTCGGCGAGCCGTAACTCCACGAGCCGGTGGCGAACGACGTGAACGGAACCATCTTCCCCTGCAGATTGCGCACGAAAAGCGAATTCAGGTCCGCCGGGTTCATCCGAAACGGGGTATCGGCCTGAACGTACACCTTTTTGATGCGGCCGTCGGAATCGAGGAAGTTGTTCACGTA
>DATKMK010000019.1:0-60996 GCA_035541895.1 Binatia bacterium
CTGGTGACGCCGCCGCTGTTGCGGTGGTCGTTTACACGCAGGAGCTGATCACGGCTCAGCCCTCGCTATGACAAACGTCATCGACATCGCCGTCGCAGATCCGCATTCGCAATAGCGATCTGCGGTCGCTCGCGTCGGAACTGAGAAGCCCCGTCCCGGCGACCGCGCGTGCGCGCAACGGGGCCGGTGGCCCCGTCATTGCTCGCGAGGCCCGGAGAAGCACAGTCACATGGCGAAGATCCGCGAGCTGATGGTAACCGAGACGATCACCGCGACCTCCAACGAAAGCGTGGCGGAGGCGGCGCAACGGATGAGCAGCAATCGGGTGGGCGCCGTCCTGGTGGTCGATCGCGGCGTGCTGCGGGGCTTACTGTCCGAGCGCGACGTGCTGACCCGCGTGGTCGCCGAGGGACGCGACCCGCGCGAGACGCGCGTCGGCGACGTGGCAACGCGCGTGGTCGTAACCATCGACGTCAACGCGCCCCTGCGATCGGTCCTCGGTCTGTTTCGTGAAAAGAAGTTTCGCCACTTGCCCGTGCTCGAAGCGGGCAAGCCGGTCGGCATTCTCTCCACCCGCGATTTCCTCGACTATCTGGTTGACGGCCTCGAACGATTCATCGACGACGCCACGTACCGCCGCGAGCTCGCGCAGGGGGTGGATCCCTACGATCACTTCGGCGGGTCGTACGGCAAATGAGGCGCGACGCTCACTCGGCGATGAAGTCGCGAATCCGCTGAGCCAAGTCGTCGCGCGCGCGACGAAATACCGGTAGACGCTCCGCGTCGCTTTCCACGGCACGTGCCGGATCCTCCACCGGCCAGTGCAAGCGGTGCACCGTTCCGGGAAAGATCGGACAACGCTCATTGGCGCTGCTGCAGACGGTGATCACGTAGGTGAAGTAGTCTCCGAGAAACTGCCGCACCGACTTCGAGCGCTGCCCGGAAATGTCGATGCCGATTTCGCGCATGGTGTCGACGGCGAGTGGGTTGACGCTGGTCGGCTCGGTACCGGCGCTGACCACCTCGAAGCGGTCGCCGGCGAGATGCCGCAGCAGCCCTTCCGCCATCTGACTGCGGCACGAATTGCCGGTGCACAGAAACAGAACCTTGGGTTTCGCCATCGGGCGCACTCCTTCACGCAGAAACGACCGGAGGCGCTATGGCTTGGAAGTACTGGCGTTGGAACCCGCGCGCCACGTTCACCAAGCCGATCATCACCGGAACTTCGACGAGCGGTCCGATCACCGCCGCGAACGCCGCGCCGTGATGAATCCCGAAGGTCGCCACCGCGACCGCGATCGCCAGCTCGAAGTTATTGGATGCGGCGGTGAACGACAGCGTTGCTGATTGCGGATAGCTCGCGCCGGCTGCCTTGCTCAGCACGAACGCCGCGACAAACATCGCCACGAAGTAGATCAGCAGCGGTACCGCAATGCGCACCACATCCAACGGGAGCTGCACGATCGCTTCGCCCTTCAGCGAAAACATCACCACGATCGTGAACAGCAGGGCCACCAGCGTCAGCGGGGAGATCGCGGGAATGAACTGGCGCTCGTACCAGTCGCGCCCCCGAATCCGAATGAGAGCAACGCGCGTGAGCAGTCCCGCGACGAACGGAATGCCCAGGTAGACAAGCACACTTCCGGCAATGTCGGCCATGCTAACGTGGACGGCCATCCCGCGCAGGCCGAACCACCCGGGGATCACGGTGATGAACAGGTACGCGTAGAGCGAGTAGAAGAGGATCTGGAAAATGGAGTTGAACGCGACCAACCCAGCGCAATAGTCGGGATCGCCGCTCGCCAAATCGTTCCACACCAGCACCATCGCAATGCAGCGTGCCAGGCCGATCAGAATGAGGCCAACCATGTACTCCGGTTTGTCGGGGAGCAGACAGATGGCGAGCGCGAACATCAGCATCGGGCCGACGATCCAGTTCTGCAGCAACGACAATCCGAGAATCCGCACGTCGCGGAAGACACTGCCCAACGCTTCGTAGCGTACCTTCGCCAGCGGCGGATACATCATGAGGATGAGCCCGATCGCGATTGGGATCGAGGTGGTCCCGACGCTGAAACGATCGAGAAAGGCCTCGGTGCCCGGCAGGGAGTAGCCGCAGCCGATCCCGAGCGCCATCGCGAGGAAGATCCACACCGTCAAGAAGCGATCGACGATTCCCAACCGCTTCGCCGGTACGCGGTCGGTGGCGAGCGCCGCGACGGTTGCCATCAGCGGGCTCCGGGCTTTGCCCGCGGCGGGGCCGCCAGCGCTGCGCGCAGCGCAGCGAGGCGTTCGGGCACGATGCGGTAGTACACCCAGGTCCCGCGGCGCTCGCGATCGAGGACTCCGGCCTCGTACATCACTCGCAGATGGTGACTGACCGTCGGCTGCGTCAGCCCGAGCGGCTTGGTCAAATGGCAGACGCAGGCCTCGCCGGACGGTTGCGCCGCGATGAAGCTGAGCAACTGCAAGCGCGCGGGATCGGCGATGGCCTTGAAGGCATCGGCGAGTTGGTGTGCGTCGCCTTTCGCCAGCCGTTGTTGCAAGACCGCCGGACAGCACACGTCGCGCGCGACTCCGAAATGGTTCATCAACGCCTATATTGATAAACGTCGATTCAATGTCAATATCGATGCGCATCGATATAGCGATATGAAACACGGGTTCGCCGCCGCGCACGTTGCTGACCTCGTCTGGTCGTTGGCGATGCGTGCGCGCCACCCTACCGCGCGCCCAGTGCTTCACAACTTCGCGCGCTGAATCTTGCCGCTGTCGGTACGCGGAAAGTCGGCGACCACCTCGAGCTGCTCCGGCCACTTCTGCTTCGCGAGTCCCTTCGCGGCAAGGAATGCCGTGAGCGCCGGGAGATCGAGCGTCGCCGACGGGCGGAGCCGCACCATCGCGCACGCACGTTCGCCGGTCACCGGATCGGCCCGCGGAATCACCGCGACCTCCGCCACTGCGGGATGCTCGGCGATGAGATCTTCGATTTCCTTGACGCTGATCTTCTCGCCCTTGCGGATGATGATGTCTTTCAAGCGGCCGGTGATGCGCAGGTACCCTGCCTCGTCGAGCACGCCGAGATCGCCGGTGCGAAACCAGCCGTCGGCTGTGAACGCATCGGCGTTGAACGCCGCATCAAGATAGCCGACGAAGCACTCTGGCCCGCGCCCCTGCACTTCGCCTTCCCGACCAGCCGGCACGGACGCACCCGACGGGTCGACGATGCGGATTTCCGCCGGCGCGATCGCGCGGCCCTCCGTTTCGATTCCGCGGCTCAACGCGTCGTCGGCGTCGGTGGTCGTCAACGTCGGAAGCTCCGTCGAACCGTACACCCGCTTGGCGATGCAGCGCGGCAATCGTTCACGCGCCCGCCGCATCAACTCGGGCGACACGCCAGCGCCGCCGCACGAGAACAGGCGCAGCGAACAGAGATCGCTCGGGTTATCGGCCTGCGCCAACAGATCTTGCAGGAACGTCGGCGCGCCGACCATGTAGGTGACCTGCTCCCGCCCGATCAGTTCGATTGCGCGCGCCGGCTCCCATCGGTCCATCAGGACGACGCTGGTGCCGAGCAGCGCAGGCGTGAGGATGCCGTGGATCACGCCCGAGACATGGGTGAGCGACGACGGCATCAGCGTGCGATCGTTGGGCGTGAGCTGATGCACCCCTTCAAGTGAACGCACTTCGGCGATCAGCGTGTTGTGGGTGTGCAGCACGCCTTTGGGCTCGGACGTGGTGCCCGACGTGTACATCACCATGAGGATCGCATCGGGATCGCGCGCCTCGATCGGCTCGGGGTGCGGGGCGCGCTGCAACGGCGGGTCGAGCAACTCCATCACCGATCGCACGCCCGGTCCGGCGTCCCCGCGCGCGACCAGGAGATGCTCGACGGGCGGCAACGCGCGCCACACCTCGCGATAGTTCACGCCGCGATACGTGGCGGGAATGATCACCGCGCGCGGCTGCGTTTGCTTCACGGTCACGTGCAGCTCGCGCTCGCGGAAGATCGGCAATAGGGGATTGATCGTGGCGCCGAGCCGCGCGGCGGCGAGAAAGATCACGACCGCTTCCCACCAATTCGGCAACTGGTACGCCACCACGTCGCCGGGATGAAGACCGAGCTGTTGCAAGCCGAGGGCGGCGCGGCGCACCAGTTGATCGAGTTCGAGAAACGTGAGGCGGCGCTCGCCGTCGATGACCGCCACGCGCGCCGCCTGAGCGGCAACCGTGCGGTCGATTCGTCGATGCAGGGGCTCGTCGCGCCAGCAGCCCATCGCCCGGTAGTCCGGTTGATTGCCGGCCGGAACATAGGTGCGCGTGAGCGACATGCGTCGTCGATAGTCGAAGTCACCGGCACAAAGCAAAGACCGCCGCGATCCTTGCGACCACGCGGTGTGCCCGATATGTCTGCGGCGATGTCGACGCTGTGCCTGCTGCTCTTTGCGGTCGCCGCCGTTGCCGATTGGGTCGCGGTCAGCCAGAACCGCATCACGGTCGAATACGTCGCCAAACCGGCCGCACTGGCAGCGCTGATCGGTTACGCCGCAACCGCGGCTCATCCGTCGGCCGGCCTGCTGATCGCGCTCGCGCTGTCGCTGTTGGGCGATGTGTACCTCATGGTGCCGGGAGATTTGTTCGTCGCCGGGCTGAGCGCCTTCCTTTTCGCTCACGTCGCCTACATCGCCACCTTCAACGCCGCGTGGCTCACGCGTCTGCTGTGGTGGCTGGTTGTCCTCGCCGCGACGTTTCCGGTTGCGCAGCGCGTCCTGCGGTCGGTCGAAGATGCGACGCTCCGTCCGGCGATCGCGGGCTACCTGGCGATCATCGCGTTCATGGTGGCATCGGCGATCGGTTCGGGTTCGATCGTTGCGGCCATCGGCGCCGTGCTGTTCTTCGCCTCCGACTCGGTCATCGCCTGGGACCGCTTCGTCCAGCGACTCACGTGGGCGCGGCCGGCGATTATGATCACCTACCACCTCGGCCAACTCACCCTGGCCGCAGCGCTGCGTTAGCTACGCCCGCAGCGCCGGCATGACGCGCTCGGCGAACAAGCGGGCGGGCTCGCGCGTGTCGCGGCCGAAGAATTCGATGATGAACATCGTGCAGCCCAGCGCAAGGTGCGCGCGGATTTTTTCGATGCACTGCTCGGCGGTGCCGGTGATACCGGCGCCGAGGTGTCCACCATAGATCTGCTGCGCCTTGTCGACCTTGGCGGCGGCGTCCGTCTCATCGGCGCCGATCACCACCATGCATTGTTGCGAGACGGTGATCGATGCCGGGTCGCGATCGATTGCCTGACAATGCTGGCGCAGGCGCGCGACCTTCGCGCCCAGTTCGCTCTGATGCACCGCGAGATTGTTCCAGATGTCCGCGTGCCGTGCGGCCAAGCGCAGCAGTACCTTTTCCCCGCCGCCACCGATCAGAATCGGCGGCCGCCGAACCGGTTTGGGTTCGCAGTAGACCGAGTCGATGGTGAAGTGGCGGCCGCGAAAACTCGGTTGACTCTCGCTCCACATCTCCTTCATCAAGGTCGCCGCTTCGTCCAGTTGCTGCAGGCGTGCTCGCAGCGAGGGGAACTCGAAGCCATAGCCGGCAAATTCCATCTGAAACCAGCCGGCGCCGAGACCGACGATCACGCGCCCGCCGGTGATTTGATCCAGCGTGGCGGCCATCTTCGCGAGCAATGCCGGATTGCGGAAACCCACCGGCGTCACCAGCGTGCCCAGTTGGACGCGTGCAGTGATCGCGCCGACGGCGGACAACGTCGTCCACGCTTCCATGATCGGAATCTGCGGCCCCGGAATGCCGTAGAGGTGGTCGTTCAGCCACACCGAATCGAAGCCGAGCCGCTCGAACTCGACCGCCGCCGCGCGGGTCTCCTCCCAGCTCCGCTTGATCTGCGGCAAGGTGACGCCGAAATGAATGCCCATGATTTCTCCTCCAGGCAACCGTGGGAACGCTACCATTGCTTCAACAGAGGGCCAAGCCGCGCCGCCGGCTTGTTCGAGCGCGGGGCGCCGGTATAACAACAATCAACGATGTCGTCTCGTCTGCTCTCCCGACGCTTTGTTCGTGTCACCCTGGCGAACTTTTTCTTCTTTCTGAATTTCGCATCGTTCTTTCTGCTCCCGCTGCACATCAAAGCCCTCGGCGGGAGCGAGGCGATGGTGGGCGCGGTGATGGGCTGTTCCGGCCTCGCCGCATTGCTCGTACTGCCGATCATCGGCGTCGCGATCGACCGCTTCGGTCGTCGGCGATTTCTGATCGGCGGCGCGACGTCGATGACGCTCGCGGCAGTCGGATATGCATTCGTCGACCACGTCGGCCCCGCCCTGTTCGGTCTGCGGCTGTTGCAAGGGTTGAGTTTCGCCGCCGCGTTCACCGGTGCGACGACGCTCGCGGCCGAGATCGCGCCGCGCGATCGGCGGGCACAGGCGCTCGGGGTGTTCGGTCTGTCGACCATCCTCACGCATGCGATCGCCCCGGGGCTGGGCGAGGAGATCATTCAGCGCGGCGGGTTTCATGCGCTGTTTCTGACCGCCGCCGCGTGCTCGGCGGTGTCGGTGCTGCTCGCGAGCGGGTTGCCGGCCGGGCGCGTGGCGCACGTCGGACCTGTCGAAGATCATACGCGATGGCGGGTGAGCCGCTTGCAGTGGGTGCTGATTGCGACGATGACGTTGGCCGGGATGGGCTTCGGCACGGTCATGACGTTCATTCCAACTTTCGTGCACGGCGAGGGACTCGGGCGGGTCGGATTTTTCTTCGGTGCCTACACCTCGGCCGCGATCTTGACCCGCGTGGTCGGCGCCGGATTGTCGGATTCGCTCGGACGGCGAACGGTGATCCTGCCGACGTTGATCGCGCTGTCCGCGTCGATCCTCGCGCTCGCGTTCGTTCACGGCCTGCTCGCCTTGGTGTGCACGGGATTCCTGTTCGGTTCTGCGCAGGGCGTGAGCTACCCGACGCTGCATGCGTTCGTCGTCGATCTCACCGCCGATGCGCATCTTGGACGGGTGCAGGCGCTGTTCAACGGCGCGTTCAATCTCGGCGTTACCAGCAGCGCGTTCATCTTCGGCATGGTGGTCGAGCACGCCGGCCACCGGGCTGCGTTTGAATGTGCCGCGCTCACGCCGGTGCTGGCGTGGCTGCTGCTCTATCGCTTCGGTCGACCACGGTCGGGAAACGTCGCGGCGCATCCACTCGCAGCCGTACGGTAGGGAAGGTGGTTCCATGCTCGTTCGCTATCGCATGTCGTCGAAGGTTGTGACCGTCGGTCCGCAACGCCCGCTCGAAGAGGTGCGCCGTCTGCTGAAGCAACATCGCATCCGCCAATTGCCGGTGGTGCGCGAGCACCGGCTGGTCGGGATCGTGACCGATCGTGACCTGCGCGGTGCGCCGGCTCGTGCACGGGTGGCGGGCGACGTGATGACCCGGAAACCGTTGGCGACGACACCCGATACGCCGGTCGACGATGTCGCGCGCGTGCTGCGCACCCACAAGATCAACGCCTTGCCGGTGGTCGAAAAGGGCAAAGTGGTGGGCATCCTGACTGCCGGAGACGTGTTGAGCGCCTTCGTGGAGTTGTCGGGCGCGGCGGAGCCGACCTATCGGTTGACCCTCGAAGGGTGCAGCGGCGCGCGCGCGCCGCTGCTCATTCGTGACGTGATCGAGCGTACGCGCGGCGAGCTGAAATGGCTGCATCGCGATCAGCGACGGGCGACGGTGATGCACGTGCGGTTGAAGACCAAGCGGGTTGAAGACGTCGTCGACGCGCTCGAAGCCGCCGGCCTCGAAGTGGCGGCGCTGGTCGCTCCGCCGCGAACGCGGCCATGAAAGGTGATGCTTCAGTGCCGGGCGATCCGTTCGTTCCGGCGGTGAGCGACGAGGCAATCCGTCGCGAGCGAGCGAAGGCGCGTGAGCTGCGGCAATCGCCGTGGTGGCGCCGGCGAATCGCCGCCGGTCGTTGTCACTACTGCGGTCGCCAGGTGCCGCCGCGCGAGTTGACGATGGACCACTTGGTTCCACTCATTCGCGGTGGTCGCTCGAGCAAGGGCAATCTCGTCCCCGCTTGCAAAGACTGCAACAACCGCAAGAAACACCATCTCGCCTTCGAATGGGAGCCGCCGGCACGCGAAGACACGTAGCGGGTTCGATTCGTCTTCGCTGCATCAAGTCTGGCTTGACCGACTCGCCGAGGGTCCGTATGAAGCCCGCATGTCGGTCGCGACGTCACTTGCGCTCGCACTCGTGCGGGTCCCGCCGGATGCCGCACGTCCGAGCCCCGAACAGTTTCGGCGCGCGCTCGATGATGATCGCCGCGCCCTCGGCTTGCCGCCCGGCGATCCAGACAATGAGTTGATCGTCACCGGACCCGAACGCGTGATGATCGGCGCGCACCGCTTCGACGAGTACACCGTGTGGGAACGTTAAGCTCCGCGTGACGGCGCGCCGCCCGGTTTGACATCGAACTCCGAAGCGACTGCGGCCGACGCCGCCGGCAGGGACGGCAGCAATACGGTGAAGCGGGTGCCGCGGCCGAGTTGACTGATCACGTTCACCGAGCCCCCGAGCAACTCGGTGAATCGCTTGACGATGAACAGCCCCAGGCCGAAGCCGTCGTGGCGACGGCCCGGCGGTGCGCGATAGAAGCGGTTGAACACCTGCGGCAGATCGTCGGGCGCAATGCCCGGCCCGGTGTCTTCGACCTCGATCCGATGCGCGGCCATCTCGGCATCAAACCCAAAACGGGCCGTCACGCTTCCCCGCGGGGTGAACTTGATCGCGTTGCCGACCAAGTTGCGGACGATCGAGGTGAGCTTGGCGCGGTCCGTTTGCAGCGCCGGGGTGTGCGGATCGATCTCCCATGTCACGGCCACCGGTCGGCCGTGGATGGAACCATCGAACTCGGTGCGCAGCTCCACGATCAACTCTTCGGGCTCGAAGCGGCTGGTTTGCAGGGCGATGATGTGATCGCTCTGCCCGGCGGCAAGCATGTCGCCGATCAAGCGATCGAGGTGGCTGGCATTGACGAGGATGCGATCGAGCTGGTCGGCTACCTTCGGTGCGAGCGGACCGAAGACGCCCTCGCGCAACATGTCGGCGTAACCGATGATCGCCGCCAACGGCGCGCGTAGATCGTGCGAGAACGCCGCCACCACATCGGCGCGCATGCGCGCCAGTTCCTGTTGCGACTCGACATATCGTTCACGCGCTCGCGCGGCGGCCCCAACGACCCCCGCCATCACGACCACCGCCAGGTTGCTGAGCAAGCGCGTCCAAAACACCACCAGCGCGGCGTCCACGGGGACACCTGAGGTAACCGCATCGCTCAACCAGATCAGCGCAATGGCCACCGCCGCAACCGTTCCAGCCACGAGACCGACGCCGAACGTACACACTGCGAGCGGCCCCGCGAAGGTGATGCCCAGCGGCACGTCCGGCGCCAGTTGCGCGGGTACGAGCGCCACGATGGCAAAGAAGACGACCGTCGCGATCGCGACGACCACCGGGTGCGTTCGCAGGTAACGCTCGGTCACCAGCAGCGTGTCCTGCACCCGATGCGTCATGGCGCGGGTGAGCGGTTCGCGTGGCGTGGTCAACTCGTGAAGTATACGAGCGCAAAATCGCCCACACAAACCGGAACCAGCCTCGCGGCGTCAGGTTGACCTAGCTTCTGCAGCTCCGCTAAATGGCAGCCGCTTCGACAGGAGGTGACCGATGGCGCAGAGAGCTTCAGGTGCCGCGCGCTGGACGCGCCGGTTCGGCGTCGCCGCGCTGGTGGCGTTTGTCAGCGGGCCGATGCTCGCACACCTTGGCCTCGTGCGGTCCCTGGTCGGCTTCGTGATCTTCGACCTGGGGGGACTGCTCGGCCTGATCGCGACCATCACCGGCCTCGTGGCTCTCGTGCGTGGCGCCGGCGGGGCCGCGCTGGCCGGGCTCATTCCCGCCGCCCTCGTCGCCATTGTGTTCATCAAAGCGGCCACGGGCGCCGGCGGCGTTCCGCGCATCAACGACATCACCACCAACACCGCGCAGCCGCCGGAGTTTGTTCAAGCCGGGTCGCAACCCGCCAACGTCGGCCGCGACATGAAGTACCCGGGCGAGGGCTTCGCGCGACAGCAGCGCGCCGGGTATCCGACGCTTGCCGGACTGCCGCTGCCCGGTTCGCCGGACGAAGTGTACGGTCGCGTGCTCGCCGCCGCGAAGCAAATGCCGACCTGGCAGATCACCCACGACAACGCGGCGGCGCACTCACTGGAAGGCGTGGATACGACGTGGCTGTTCCGCTTTCAGGACGACTTCGTGATTGAAGTGCGTCCGCGCGACGGCGGCAGCGTCGTGGAGATGCGCTCGAAGTCGCGAGACGGCAAGGGCGACACCGGCACCAACGCCCGGCGCATCGAAGCGTTCTTCGCCACACTCAGGTCGTAGCCAGCGCCGCTTCGACGCGTGCCAGGTCGTCCGCGCTGGTGATCTCGAGGCGGTGCTGAAATTCGATCCAGCGCACATGCCCACCGGCGGCGATCTCGTCGTTCAGCGCGGTCGACAGATAGCGTTCGCCACGCATCGCCGCCGTATCGCGAGCGCGCACAAGCATTCGATCGGGGAGACCATAGAGGGGTAAACTGATGACGTTCGACGCGGCGGTTCGCGGCGCCGGCTTTTCGACAATCGCGCGCACGAACCCTCCCTCACACACGACCGCACTCCGCGTCGCGGTCGCCTCGACGTCGAGCGTTTGCACCGCGACCAACGGATCATCAGGATTGGTGTCGGCCGCCGCCAGCATCCGGCGGAGATCATCGACGGCGAACAGGCTGTCGCACGCACACGCAAGGAACGCGCGCTCGGCAACGAGCAACGGCGCCGCACAGCACAACGCGTCGGCGATTCCGTGCCGCTCGGTCTGCAGCGCCAAGTCGGCACCGACTCCCTGCGCGTGCTGCTGCAGCGCCGCGTCGCCGGCATGTGCGACGATGACGAGCCGCGCGATGCCCGCTGCCCGTAGCCGCTCGGCGACCCAGTCGATCAACGGCCGCCCACAGATGGGAAGCATCGGCTTGGAGGAGCGTCGCCCCAGCTCGCCCAGCCGCGACCCGGCCCCGGCCGCAAGAATGACGCCGGTGCGAATCATGTGGACTCAATCCGTGCGCCCGTCAACTCCACGGGCAACACGAAGACCGCTGCGGCGCCGGCCGCGCGCAGCGCCTTCACAATCGCGTCGGCAGAATTGGGTTCGGCCAGCGCGAAGATTGCGCCGCCGCCGCCGGCGCCGGTCAGTTTCGCCCCCAACGCGCCGGCGGCCAACGCCGCCTCGATGAGTCGGTTGACCTCGACGCCGGCACCGTCTCGGTAGCCGCAGCGACGCATCAAGTTGTCGACCAGGCGCTGATTCTCGGTGATCTGCCGCCCGACTTCCGCGAGGTCGTGCGCGAGCAGCGCGATCTTGCCACGCCACGCCGTGGCACCGAGCGCGCGCGCCATCGGCAAGAGCGGACCGGTGCCGGCGACGCGCTCGCGCAGATAGCGTTCGCGCATCGGCCGATGCACGTCGCCGGAGTTGCGCGCGACCCCGGTGGTCGCCACCACGAAGGTCAGAGCGGGTGCGAGCGCATCGAGGCGCTCGTAGGTGACGTACGGCTCCTCGCCGAGCGCGGCGTGATGCAGTTTGCCGTGATAGCTGAGGTACGCGAGGCCGCCGAAGAGCGGGACGTAGCGGTCGGCAAAGCCGCAGGTGATGCCCAGGTCGATTTCTTCCGCGCGTTGCGCAACCTCTGCAAGAACGTAGTCGTTGTGACGGCGGTGATCGAGATCGGACAGCGCGCGCAGTCCCGCCAGCACCGCAAGCAGCAGCACCGATGAACCCGCGAGGCCGCTCGACGCCGGCACGTCGGTCCACAGATGGATCGACGCACCGTGGCGCCGCGACTTGGCCGCAAACTCGTCACTGTAGCGCGCGAGGGCGCTGATCGCCGCGCGTGTCAGCTCGAAGCCGTCGCGCTGCGGCTCCAATCGGCCGAGCGGTGCACGCACCTCACCAGACATCCCGTCACGTGCGAAGATCCATTCGGGCGCGAGTGCCATCCGCACGCCTCCGCGCAACGGGACAGCACACGAGACCGTCGCATACGCGCCCTCGACCGCATCGGTTGGGCTGCCGAGAATGTTGATGCGCGCGGGAAGGGAGATGCTGATGGCCGATGGCATATGGCAGATCGCCTATCGCGCATCGATCATCGTCGGACGTCGGCGACAGGCCGCATGCGATCAGCGATACGCATCTCGTTACCGCCCCTCGAACGCCGGTGCGCGCTTTTCCTTGAACGCGGCGACCGCTTCGGCGTGATCGCGGGTGCGATAGAGATGGTCGAGCGCGTAGGCTTCGGTGCGCACCTGGGTTTCGAAGCTCGCCGTCAGTCCCTGATACAGGGCCTGCCGCGTCAACATGATCGAGAGTGGCGCGCACTGGCTGATCTCCGCGGCCAGCTCGCGCGCCTTCGCGGGTAAGTCGGAGCCGGGGACGACGTGGTTGACCACTCCGGCGCGCGCACACTCCTCCGCCGGGTACATCTTGCCGGTGAACATCAGCTCGCAGGCGCGGCCGATGCCCACCAGCCGCGGCAAGATGAACGTTGAACCCAACTCCGCCATCACACCCATGCGGGGAAACAGGAACCCCAGCTTGGCTTCGGCGGCGGCGATCCGGATGTCGCACAGCAGTGTCATCGTACAGCCGACGCCCAAAGCGTAGCCGTTGATGGCGGCGATCGTCGGCTTCGACATGCGCTGCATCAACAGCGGCCACTCTTCCACCCGCGACGGTCCCGCGCCGCCGCCGGCGGTCGTGCCGCCACCGGCCTTGATCTGGCCGGCGAAGAAGTCCATGTCGGCGCCGGAACAAAACGCGCGGCCGGCACCGGTGAAGATCACCACCCGCACCGTCCGGTCGCGGTCCGCCTCGCGAAAGACGTCGAGCAACTCCGCACCCATCACCGGGGTCCACGCGTTGAGTCGCTCGGGACGATTGAGGGTGATGGTGGCAATGCCGTCCGATTTTTCAAACAGGATGGTTTCGAAACCCATGGCTCTTCTCCTGTGACGGTCGGCGACCATAGTTGTCGCGTTTCAGCGCGTCAACGGCGGCCGCGAGTCGGAAATCGTCACCTTGAATCAGTGCGGGTCCCTGGTTATCTTCGTGCCTCGCGTAAAGGAGGCTATCGTGGCCAACGTGGTGGAAGTCAGTGACGGATCATTCGAGAAGGAAGTCCTGCAGTCGGCCGAGCCCGTATTGATCGACTTCTGGGCGCCGTGGTGCGGGCCCTGCAAAGCGATCGGGCCGGTGGTTGAGGAACTGTCGAAGGATTATTCCGGCCGCCTCAAGGTCGTGAAGATGAACGTCGACGACAATCCGCAGACGCCGTCGAAGTACGGCGTGCGCGGGATTCCCAATCTGATCATCTTCAAAGGCGGCCAAGTGCAAGATCAGATCGTCGGCGCGGTGCCGAAGGCGCATCTGGTCAAGGCCATCGAGCGGACGCTGTCGTAGGTCGGTCATGGCCGGCATAGTCGACGTCACCGACGCCTCGTTCGACATCCAGGTGTTGCAGGCGGATCAGCCCGTACTGGTAGATTTCTGGGCGCCGCATTGCAGCGCCTGTCGCTCGCTGTCGCCGACGGTTGACGAGATTGCGCGCGACTACGCCGGCCAAGTGAAGGTCGTCAAGATCAATACCGACGACAACCCGCAGGCGCCGGCACGCTACGGCGTCCGCGCGATTCCGAACCTACTGCTGTTCAAAGGCGGTGCGGTGCAGGCGCAGATCATCGGCAACGTGCCGAAGATGAAGCTGGTCAAGGCGGTCGAGCAGATGCTCGGCTGATTGCTCCCCGTCACGTCGCCACGCGAAACGCGCGCGCGGCGTTGTCCCACAAAATCTTCCGTTTGCTCTTGTCCGAAATCGGCTGCTCGTCGAAGCGCCTGAAGCCGAACGGAAAGGTGCCGTCGGGATGGGGATAGTCGGTGTTGAACACGATGTTGTCGTCGCCCACCAGTTCGATCACGCTGCGCAGGGTGCGCTCATCGCCGCGACAGGCCACGAATACGTTGCGCGTGAAGTACTCGGTCGGATGCTGTTTGAGATCGGGATGCTCGGCGTTGCCGGAAAACTCGAAGTGCTGCTCCATGCGTTGCAGGAAATACGGCACCCAGCCGGCATCGGCTTCGACGTGAACGACCGTGAGACGCGGGAAGTGTTCGAAGACGCCGCCCCAGATCAAACTCATCATGGCCGCCATCGCCTCGAACGGATGGGCGATGATGTGACCGGTGGTATGCGTCTCCATTCGCGCACCGAACGACGGCAGATGCGGCGACCCCGAGTCGTGAATCGAGATCGGCAGGTTCAAATCCTGAATCGTTGCCCACAGCGGGAAGTAGTCGCGGTGGTCGAGGTTGCGCCCGTTGATCGGATTGGGCCGCACGTAGAACGACACCGCGCCTTTGGCCGCGGAACGCGTCGCCTCGGCGATCGCGAGATCGACATCTTGCATCGGCAACATGGCTGCCCAACGCAATCGCTCGCGCGCGGCGGCGCAATACTCCGCGCTCCAGTCGTTGTAAGCGCGGCAACACGCCGCGAGCAGGTGCGGGTCGCGGAACGCGCGTCCGAGCAGTTGCCCGCCGACGGTCGGATAGAGCACCTGCACGTCGACGCCTTCGGCATCCATGTCGTGGAGACGACTCGCGGCGTCGAAGCCCGCGGTGCGCGCACGCTCGAACTTCTGCATGCCTCTCGCGAGTGCCGCGAGAAAGTCCGGCGTCGAGAACGGATACTTGCCTTCATTGGTCAATGACTCGCCCTCGACCGCCATCGCGCGGCCCGCGCCGAACGTCTGCGGTCGCGGTGCCTGCGCGCGAAAGCGCGGCTCGATGAACTGCTCCCACATCCCGGGCGGTTCCATCTGATGAGTATCGGTGTCGATGATCTTGCGTCCGTCACGCATCGCCGAACCTCCTTGAGCCACGCTCACAGCTCGATGGCTACCGCGGCGCAGAATTCGGTCGTGCTCGCACGGCCGCCTTGGTCGCGCGTCAGTGCCCGCCCATGCCGATAAACCTGCTCCACCGCGCCTTCAAGCCGGCGCGCCGCATCGGCGCAACCGAGATAATCGAGCATCATCACCGCCGACAGGATCGTCGCCGTCGGGTTGATCGCGTTCTGCCCGGCGATGTCCGGCGCGGTGCCGTGCGCCGATTCGAAGTAGGCGTAGCGATCGCCGAAGCAGCCGCTCGGCGCCAGACCGAGTCCGCCGATCACACCGGCGGCCGCGTCCGAGAGAATGTCGCCGTAGAGATTGGGCAGCACGACCACGTCGAGATCGTGCGGCGTGGCGATCAGGCGACGAGCGAAGTCGTCGACGATGAAGGTTTCGAAGACGATATCGGGGTACTCGCTCGCCACGTGCTGCGCCACGTCGCGAAACAAGCCGTCGCTCTGCGGCAGCATGTTGTACTTGCTCGAACAAGTCACTTTGCCGGGACGACCCTGCGCCTTGCGGCGGCGCGCCAGCTCGAAGCTGAAGCGGACGACGCGCTCCGACCCGGCCTCGGTGATGACTTTGAGCGCGTAGCGCCCGACACCCGCGTCCGCCACGTTGCGCCGGGTCATGCGACTGGTCAGCCCGAACGGTCGCAGCGTTTCCAACTCACCCTCGACGCCGACGTAGAGGTCTTCGAGGTTTTCGCGCACGATGATGAAGTCGATGCCGTCGGGTCGCGCCATTGGGCTGCGGTAGCCCGGCAGCCAGCGCGCCGGCCGCACGTTGGCGTAGGTGGCCTTGCCCCACCGCAGGTAGAACAACGCCGCCGCGCTGCGGCCGCTGGTGGAACCGAACAGGGTCGCGTCCGAGTCGTCGATGGCGCGGCACGTTGCCGCATGATCTTCGACGTCGGGACGCACCCAGTCGATGTCGAGACCAAGTCGATCGATCAACTCGACGGATGGTCGCACCGCCTCGGGCGCGGCATCCTCGCCTTCAATGACGACCACGCACGGCATCGCAGTCAGCTCAGGTTCACGAGCTGTAATACACGAGGCTCCCGCGTTGCAACCGTCGCGTCCCAACTGATTTCGAGCTAGAATGCCGCGCAGCGATGAGCCACGAGCGAGCACCCTATATTCCCGCGGCGGGCCACGATCTCCTTCTACCGTTGTACGATCCGGTACTGCGGCTGCTGATGCGCGAGCGGGTCTTTCGTACCCGATTCCTCGAACAAGCCGACATTCATTCCGGTCACAGAGTTCTCGACCTCGGCTGCGGGACGGGAACGATGGCGGTGCTGATTCGACAACAACGGCCGGAGTCGGTCGTGGTGGGCGTCGACGGCGATCCGCGTGCGCTCGAGCGCGCGCGGCGGAAGGCGGCGCAGGCCTCGCTTCCGATCCAGTTCGACCAAGCGTTTGCGGATCGGCTCCCGTATCCGGATCGCAGTTTCGATCGCGTGGTGTCATCGTTGGTTTTCCACCACCTCACGCACGACGATAAGCTCGCCGCGCTGCGGGAAATCCTCCGAGTGCTCAAGCCGGGCGGATGGTTTCATCTCGCCGACTTCGGCCCGCCGGTCGGGCGCTACGCAACGCTTCTAGTGCAATTGACCAATCCCAATGAGCGGCTCCGCGAGAATCTCGGCGGCAAACTGCGGCAGCTCTGCTCCGACGCTGGCTTCACAAGCGTACAAGACCGCGGTCATCACAACACGCTCTTCGGTACACTCACCCTCCTGGCGGCATCCGCGGCGAGTTGAGTCCCTCGCCGAAACGGGGCACGATGCCCGCATGCCATCGGAGTCCCGGCTGCGAGTGTTCCCGTCGGTGGATGCGGTGCTCACCAGCGCGGACGCCGCGGACCTGCTTGCACGCTACAGCCGCGCCGCGGTGACCGACGCGATCCGCGCGGTGCTCGACGACACCCGCACGATCGTGCGCGCGAACGGAGCCGCCGCCGAGACGCCGACGGTTGCGCGCGTCATCGCCGACGCCGATCAGCGTCTGCGCGCCGGTGCGCGATTGCCGCTGCGGCGCGTGATCAACGCGACCGGCGTGGTGCTGCATACCAACCTCGGACGCGCGTTGCTCGCAGAGCCGGCGGTTGCGGCGGTGGTCGACGCCGCGCGCAATCCGGTGAACCTCGAGTACGACCTCCAACGCGGCGAGCGTGGCGAGCGCGACGAGCTGATCGAAGGGGATCTATGCGCGCTCACCGGCGCCGAGGCCGCCACCGCCGTCAACAACAACGCCGCGGCGGTGCTGCTCGCGCTCAACACGCTCGCCGAAGGGCGTGAGGTCGTCGTGTCGCGCGGCGAGCTGATCGAAATCGGCGGCTCGTTCCGCCTCCCGGCGGTGATGGCGAAAAGTCTGGTCACGCTGCGCGAGGTCGGCACCACCAATCGAACGCATGCACGCGACTACGTCGATGCCATCGGCGCAGATACCGCCTTGCTGCTCAAGGTACACACGAGCAACTACCGCATCGTTGGCTTCGCGGCCGAAGTCGCGCTGCCCGAGTTGGTGGCGATCGGGCGCGAACACGAGCTCCCGGTGATGGAAGATCTCGGCAGCGGCGCGCTGATCGATCTGTCTCGCTTCGGCTTGCCCGCGGAGCCGGTCGTCGCCGAGCGTATTCGGCACGGCGCCGATGTCGTCACCTTCAGCGGCGACAAACTGCTCGGCGGGCCGCAATGCGGTCTGATCGTCGGCCGGCGCGAGCTGATCGCGCGCATCGTCCGCAACCCGCTCAAGCGGGCGCTGCGGTGCGACAAGCTCACGCTGGCTGCGCTCGCTGCAACGTTGCGCTTGTACCGCTACCACACCGACCTCGCGATCGCGTTGCCGACGCTGCGCTCGCTCACGCGTCCGCTGGCGGAGATCGCCGGCGTGGCGGTGCAGACGCAGCGACTGCTACAGAACGCGCTCGGTCCCGACTATCGCGTCGACGTGATCGACGCGCAGTCCGAGATCGGCAGCGGTGCGGTGCCGACACAAACGATCGCGACGAAAGCCGTCGCGATCACGCATCCGTCGCTGGGCGCACACCGCATTGCCGAACGGTTTCGGCGTGCCGATCCGCCGATCATCGGTCGGGTTCACGACGGCGCCTTCCTGCTCGAAGTGCGGACCATCGAGAACCCGGCCGATCTCGTCCCGCACGAATAGCGACTCCACCCTGACCTGACGGCGACGGCTGTTCGAAACCATGATTCCGCATGCCATCGTCGGCACGGCCGGCCACATCGACCACGGCAAGACCGCGCTGATCAAAGCGCTCACCGGACAAGACACCGACCGCCTCAAGGAAGAGAAGGAGCGCGGCATCTCCATCGATCTCGGATTCGCACATCTCGATCTCGACGACGGCCGGCGCGTCGGCATCGTGGACGTGCCGGGACACGAGCGCTTCATTCGCAACATGCTCGCCGGCGCCCACGGGATCGACCTCGCCCTGCTGGTGGTCGCGGCCGACGACGGCGTCATGCCGCAGACGGAAGAGCACGTCGACATTCTCCATCTGCTCGGTACGCGCAGCGCCGTGGTCGCGATGACGAAGATCGATTTGGTCGACGCGGCGCGCATCGAGGCTGTGCGCGAGGAGATCGGGACGTTGCTGGCGTGGACGATGCTGGAGGGCGCACCCATCGTTCCGGTCTCTTCGGCAACTGGAGCAGGCCTCGCCGCTCTGCGTGCTGCGATTCAGGCGCGCCTGACCTCGCTGACGCGGACGGAAGGTCCGGCGTGGTTTCGCCTCCCGATCGATCGGGCGTTCGTTTTGCACGGTCATGGCCTGGTCGTGACCGGTACGGCGATCGCCGGGACGGTCCGCGAAGGCGAGACGTTGCGGATTGTGCCCGGCGGCGAGCTGACACGTGTGCGTTCGGTGCACGTGCACAATCAAGCGGTGCGCGAGGCGTACGCGGGCCAGCGCGTCGCGCTGAATCTCGGCGGCATCGGCCGACCGAGCGTTGCACGCGGCCACATCGCCTGCAGTCCGGCGCTCGACCGGACGACCGACCGCTTCGACGCCTGGGTCGAGATTCGCCCGGGACCGCGCCATGCGATCGCCAGCCACGATCGCGTTCGCGTGTTCGTCGGCACGGCCGAGGTGCTCGCCAAGCTGATCGTACTCGATTCCCGCAGCGAGCTGGGCCCCGGCGACGCCGGCTTTGCCCAGTTGGCGCTGCGCGAACCGATCGCGGCGTTGCGCGGCGACCGCTTCGTTCTGCGCGACGAAACGTCGCAGCGCACTATCGGCGGCGGCGAAGTCGTGCAGCCGTTCGCCGGGCGCCGTCGGCGCAACGACCCGGCGACGCTCAGCGGCCTGGCGGTGCTGCGAGCGGCGGACACCGATGCCGCGGTTGTGGACGCGGTGATTGCGCTCGAATCCGCGGCTACGCTCGCACCCGATTTTCTCATGCAGGCGGCACATTTCACTCCCGAACGTCTGCAAGCCTTGCTGACATCGGAGATGCGCGTGGTGGCACTGCCAAACGCCGACACGGTCGAGGCGGTCACCAGCCGCGAAAAGTGGGACGGGCTGCGTGCCGCCGCTATTGCCGCGGTTGCCGACTTCCATCGGGCGCAGCCGCGCACGCCGGGGATCGAGATGGAATCGGTGCGCTCCGCGGTGGCGCCCGCCGTGTCGGCCAAGGTGTTTCGCGCGGTCATCGATCGGCTGGTCGCCGAGAAGTCGCTGGTGCGGCAGGAGAGCGTTCTGCATTTGCCCTCCCATCACGTCGCGCTGGCGGATGCCGACCGCGAGCTGGCGACCCGGTTGACGGCCGTGCTTGGCGATGCGGGGTGGACGCCGCCCGATGTGGCGCACCTCGCGACGACATTGGCCGTGCCTCGCCCGCGCGTGCTTGGCGTGCTGCAGCACCTGGAACGCGAAGGCCAGGTGTATCGCGTCGCACCCGATTTGTACTACGCCGCGGCCGCGCTCGAACGGGCGCGCGCCGTGATCCGCGACCATTGCGGTGCCCACCCGCACATCACTGCCGCGACCTTTCGCGACTTGCTCAACGCGAGTCGCAAGTTCGCGATCGCCCTGCTCGACTACTTCGATCGCACCGGCTTCACGCTGCGTGTCGGCGACGCGCGCAAGCTGAGACGGTGACCGGTGGCGCTGATGGGACGGCGTTGACAAAACGGGGGGCCGTCCGTAAGCGGAGGGCGGCTGTCAAGGAGCGGACCTATGCGCATCCCGTCGGTGCTGGCGGCGATCATGGTCAGTTGCGTCGCGTGCGAGCGCGCGCCTGAGCCGGTCGCGACCGCGGTGACGCCGGCGAGCAGTTCGGCGGCCGCGCCGCGGCTGCCGAGCGGCACGGCCGGAGCGCTGGTGCAGCGTGCCATCGACGCCGCGGGCGGGTGGGAGCGCTGGATCGCCAAGCGCGACGTTGCCTTCGTGACCACGTTCACCGTTTACAATGCGATGGGCGACGCGTCGTCGGAGAGCATCGGCGTCCACAAGTCGCCGTTGCACACGACGCCGCGGGTGCGCTTTGAATCGCTCGGTCTCGCCGAGCCCATCACCCTCGGTTTCGACGGCAAGGAGGCGTGGATGCTGCGTGCAGGTCTGCCGGTCTACGAGCCCGCTCGCATGGTCTTGCCGCGCTTCAACATGATCAGCAACATCTTCTGGTTTTCGCTGCCGTTCAGCTTGGCGGAATTGCCGATGACGGTTGTCGATCTCGGCGAGAGCGGCGACGACCATCACTGGCTGCGCCTGAAGGTGACGATGAACGCGGACGCACCCGAGGCGCCGGGGGATTGGTTCATCCTCTATCTCGATCCGCGCGACGTGCTGATCGATCACATTCTCGGTCACATTACGGCGTCGTTCTTGAACCACAGCTTGTGGCTGGGCCAGTGGCTCGACTATCAGGACTGCGACGGCATCAAGAAGGAACGGCGCCGCCAGTTTTTCCCCGCCGACGCCGAGGCCGCGATCGTCGGCAACCTCGTCGTCGATCAACTGGTCGAGGACGTGCGCTTCAACAACAACTTCGCCGAGCAACTGTTCCGTAAGCCCCTGAAGACGAGCGGCGGCAGTTCTACCTGATCGAGGGCGGCGGACCGTGAATCAGAAGGAGACGCTGGCGCGGCAGATCGCCGCGCAGTTGCGCGCCGCCGGCTACACCGCCTACTTCGCCGGCGGGTGCGTGCGCGATCGGTTGCTCGGTCGCGAACCGTCGGACTTCGACATCGCGACCGACGCGCCGGCGGAGACGGTCCAGCACCTGTTCTCGCGCACGGTGCCGGTGGGCGTCCAGTTCGGCGTCGTGCTGGTCGTGATGGAGGGGCAGGCCTTCGAAGTGGCGACGTTTCGCGCCGACTCGGTGTACCTCGACGGGCGGCGGCCGGCGAGCGTCCGCTTCAGCTCGCCGCAGGAGGACGCGGCGCGGCGCGATTTCACCATCAACGGCATGTTCCTCGACCCGGTCAGCGATCGGGTGATCGACCACGTCGGCGGGCAAGAGGATTTGCGCGCCGGCATCATTCGCGCCATCGGCGATCCGACCGCGCGTATCTACGAAGATCGTTTGCGCACGCTGCGGGCGGTGCGCTTCGCCGCTCGCTTCGGTTTCACCATCGATCCCCAAACCTTCGATGCGATTCGCGCGGCGGCGCCGCACCTCGCCGATATCGCGTGGGAGCGCATCGGCGACGAGATCGTGCGCATACTCTGCGACGGCAATGCGCGGCGCGGCTTCGAGCTGCTCGATGCCGCCGCACTCTTGCCGGTGGTGCTGCCCGAAGTCGCCGCGCTGAAAGGCGTCGAACAATCCCCCGACTATCATCCGGAAGGCGACGTGTTCACGCATACCTTGCTGCTGCTCGCGCAACTCGAACAACCACGCGAGACGCTCGCGCTCGGCGCGTTGCTGCACGACGTGGCGAAACCGCTGTGTGCGCAGCGCGCCGAGCATCGCATTACGTTTTACGGCCACTGCGAGCGCGGGGCGGAGATGGCGGTGGCGATCTGCCAGCGGCTGCGGCGCAGCCGGCAGGTGTGGGAACGCGTCGAATGGCTGGTCCGCCAACATCTACGGGTCGCGGATGCGCCGAAGATGCGTGTCAGCACGTTGAAGCGATTTCTCGCGCAGGACGGCATCGACGAACTGCTCGCGCTGGCGCGACTCGATGCGCTGGCGTCCAACCACAATCTCAGCGCCTACGAGTTTTGCCGGACCAAGCAACTCGAATTCGGCGCGGCGCAACTCAAGCCGCCGCCGCTGCTGCGCGGTCGTGACTTGTTGGCGATGGGCTTCACGCCCGGGCCGCATATCGGCGAGATCCTCGCCGCGGTCGAGGAGGCGCAGCTCGACGGCCGGCTGACCACCAGTGCCGCTGCCGCTGAATGGGTACGCGAGCAGTATCCCGACGCGCAGGGCTGAGGACGTCGACACGCACCGCGCCCGCTTCGATCGTTTTGTTGCCGGCGAGATTTGAGACCCCTGTGGTCATCCGGTAGGCTGCGCGATCGTTGTGTCGAGTCAGAGCATGCGGAGCGTGCGTCTCGTTGGAGTGATTGCAATCGCGGTGGGCTGTGAGTTGGCTGCCGCACGCGCCCAGATCATCGGCGACGCCAACTGCGACGGCGTGGTGACACCCGCCGACGAGCTGGCCCTGGTTTTCCGCATGTTCAACGATGCCGACGACTGTTTCGGCGCCGACGCCAACGACGACGGACGGATCAGCGCCGCCGACTTGATCGCCTTCCCACCGCTGTTGATCCCGCCGACACCCACACCGACGCCGCTGCAAGGCCCGCAGATCACCTTCTTCGGCCTTGCCTCGGCCGACGGGCGCGCGATCGCGCCGTTGGGCGAGATCGAGCCCGGTGTGCCGGTGTACTATCGGCCGTCGGGCAACGGCTTCAAAGTCGTCGTCGAGGCGGCCCCCGGTTTCTCAGGGAGCGATGTCGGTCTCGTCGTCTACAATTCCAATTCGGCGAATCCGGCGGCGCGGCCCGACTTGCAGATCGAGGTGAACGAGCCGCTCGGCAACGGCAGCTCGGCGGTGTGCGACGACAACGGAGTGCCCGCGATCGATCCGCCGGACTTCGAGATCGCCCAGCCGATCTCCGACGCAATCAACGATCTGGCCTGCCACTTTCAGGTGGCGACGAGCCGACGGGGATCGTGCACCCAGGACTCGTACGGCTTCATCGACTTCATCAGTGACGGCGCCCAGGCACAGTACTGCCTCCAAGTGCTGACCTCATTACGTTTCCCCTTGACCGACACACAGGTGACCGTTCAGCTCCGCGATCGCGCCGGCAACCTCGGTGCGCAGCAAAGCCTGATCGTGCGCGTCACCACCGACCCGGCACCGTCGCCGTTCACCCCGACGCCGAGTCCCACCCCGACTTCGCCACGCCCGACCCGAACCTCAACGCCGACGCGGACCGTAACCGCAGCCTCCACGGCGACCGTGACGTCGACTGCCAGCGTCACGCGGACCGCAACGCCGACGCGCATTCCGTCTGTGACGTTCACCCGCACCACCCTCCTCACTCCGACGTCGACACCGATCGGGCCGACCGCGACCGTGACCAAGACCCCAACTCGTTCCGCAACGCGCACGGTCACGCCGACCCCCAGCATCACGCGCACCGCGACCGCAACCGGCACGGTCACGCGCACCGCCACTCGGACATCGTCCGCGACGCGGACGTTCACGCCGACGCAGACATCGACCTCAACCCCGACTCCCGCGCTTGGGCCGGTCGTAACCTTCTTCGGCATCACGACCTCCAACGGTAGGCTGCCGGCCGACCCGCCGATCATCGAGAACGGGATTCCGGTCTACGTCCGGGCGAGCGGTCTTGGGTTCAACATCGTGGTTGAGGGTGCACCCGGGCTGTCCGGACGCACAGTCGCGGTCTCGACGTTCAGCCAGACCGGCCGCCCGGATCTGCAAATCGTCGCCAATCAACTGCTCGGAAACGGCAGCCTCGATGTCTGTGACAACGCGGCGCCCAACGCCGGCGGCGTACCGGCAGTCGACCCGCCGCGCTTCGACGACGACCCGATGATTACCGATGCGCTCAATGACTTCGGATGCCGCTTCACCGACGGCAGCGGCAATCCCGGCGGTCGCACCTGTGATAGCACGCAAGCCTGTGTCCTGTTCGACTCCGGCGATTCCGGCTGTGTGACCACCGACGACCGATGCGGCGGCACTGGGCTCTGCCGTCAATTCTGCGGGCAGATCTCACGCACGTTGGAGCTTCCCCTCGGCGACACGCTGTTCGAAGTCCGCCTGCGCGATCAAGGTGGCTTCGTCGGCGAGCCGGCCCAGATGATCGTGCGAGTGATGCCGTGAGTTGGTGAGTGGTGAGTCGTGAGCGGCGAGTAGCGAGCGCGAAGCATCGACTTCCGACCACTCACGACTCACCACTCATCACTAGTGTATCGTCGGCAGCGCAGCCCCCGGCCGTTGTTCGAGCTGCTCCAGGACGCGCCGGGCGATCGCGATGAACGCTTGACTCTGCGGATGCTCGGGGTTGGCCGCGACAAGCGGGTGGCCGGTATCGCTCCGCTCGCGGATCTCGCGCACCAGCGGCAGTTCGCCGAGAAACGGCACCTCGAACTGTTGCGCGACGCGTTGCCCGCCGCCGTGCCCGAACAAGTCGGCGCGGTCGCCGCAGCCGGGGCAGATGTGAAAGCTCATGTTCTCGATGACGCCGAGGACCGGCGCATTGACCTGCTGAAACATGGTGATGCCGCGCTTGACGTCGAGCAGCGCGACGTCTTGCGGGGTCGTGACGATCACGCCGCCGGAGAGCGGCGCCTGCTGCGCAATCGTGAGCTGCGCGTCGCCGGTGCCCGGCGGCAAATCGAGCACCAGCACGTCCAACTCGCCCCACTCGACTTCGCGGAGAAACTGCGTCAACAGCTTGTTGAGCATCGGGCCGCGCCAGATGATCGGCGTACCCTGCGCCACCAGCAGCCCCATCGAGATCACTTTGATGCCGAATTTTTCGAGTGGGATGATTCGCTTGTCGTCGGCGGACTTTGGGCGGTCGGTGAGCCCGAGCATCAGGGCCACGCTCGGTCCGTACACATCGGCGTCGAGCAATCCGACCCGCAGTCCGAGGTGTTGAAACGCGAGGGCGAGATTGACCGCCACGGTGGATTTGCCGACGCCGCCCTTGCCGCTCGCCACCGCGACGATGCGGCGAACACCCGGAATATCGGCACGCCCTTGTGGGGCGCGCGCAGGCGGCTGGGCTGGCGCGGTCGTGGCCACCTCGACGTTCGCGAACCCCATTGCCTGCACGGCTGCCACCACGTCGCGCCGAATCTGTTCCACCGCTTCTTCATTGGCGGTGGTTGGGGCGAGGGTCACGGTCACACCGGCCGACGCGATCTCGATATCTTTCACCATGCCGAACGACACGATGTCGCGCGTGTAGCCCGGGTATTTGACCTGCTTTAGTTGTTCGAGAATCTCTTGCGGCGTCGGCATGCGACGAACGTAGCGGGAAAGCGTCGCGGAGTGAAGCGGCACCGCGCGCTACGTCGACAACGTCGCGATGGTCACGCCGGAACCGCCCTCGGGCGGCTCGCCGCCGCGGTAGCTCTCGCAGTAGGGCGACGCGCTGAGAAATTCCTGCACCGCGCGGCGCAAGGCGCCGCTGCCAATGCCGTGAATGATGCGCACCGATGCATGGTTCGCTCGCACGCTTTCGTCGAGGAAGGTTTCGAGTTGGCCGATCGCTTCGCGCGCCCGCAAGCCGATCAGCGTGATCTCGGTCGGCAGCCCGTCGCGCCCGGCGGGTAGCGTGACGCGGGGCATTTCCACGTGGGCCGGCGCGGCACTGCCAGCCTTGCGTAGCTGCGCCGCCGGCACTTCGAAGCGCATGCTGCCGCGCTGAATCCACGCGCGCGCGCCTTTGATCTCCAACAGTTGACCAGTGATGCCGTGGGCCCCGACCGCCACCGTGTCACCCAATCGCGGCGGCCCGGCGTGCACCACCGGCTCCGCGGGCATCGGCTCGTCGGAACGCGCGGCCTGCTCGGCGATCGCGGTCTCCTGCGCGGCGACGAACTGCTCGAGCGCGCGCCGATCGGCGGCGCCGCGTTCGAGCGCGGCGAGCAGTTCGCGTCCTTGCTCCTTCAGCGAGCGCACGAAAGTGCGCGCGACCAGCAACTCGTCGCGCCACCGCTGTTGCCGCTTCTCGCGCAGCTCGGCCAACAATGTCTCGCTCTCGCGTTGTTGTTCCGCCAGCGCGTGCGCGCGCGTGGCGGCTTCGGCGTGGCGCTGCTCGAAGGCGCGACGGCTCTCTTCGAGTCGGCCCACGGCGGCGCCGAACGCCTTCGATTGCTCCGATTGTGCGCCGCGTGCCGCGGCGAGGACCGATGCCGGCAGGCCCAATCGCTGCGCGATCGGCAGCGCCAGGCTCTCTCCCAGTGAGTGGTAGCTCAATCGATAGCGCGGCGTGAGATCGGCAACGTCAAAATCGACGGCTGCGGTGATGCAACTGTCGCGGCTGAGCGCGAAGACCTTCACCGGTGTGCCGTGAGTGGTCAGCACCACGCGCGCGCCCGCCGCCTCGAACGTTTGCACCAGTCCGATGGCGAGCGCGGCGCCTTCGTCCGGATCGGTGCCGACGCCGGGCTCGTCGAGCAACACCAACGCACCGTCGAGGTCGTGCGCCAGCACGTCGGTGAGGTTGGCGACGTGCGCCGAAAAGGTCGACAAGTTGCGTTCGATGCTTTGCGCGTCGCCGACGTCGGCGAAGATTGCGCTGAAGCACGGCAAACAACTTTCTTCCGCCGCGGGAATCAGTAACCCGCTCTGCGCCATCAACGCCAGCAAACCCACCGCTTTCAAGGCGACCGTCTTGCCGCCGGTGTTGGGGCCGGTGATCACCAACGTGCGCTGGCTGGAGGGAATGAGCAAGTCTACGGGGGTCACCGGGCGACCGGTGAACAGCAGCACCGGATGGCGCGCCGCGCCAATGCGGACTTCGTCGGTGCCCAACAGCGGCTGAGTGCAGCGATAGCGCAGTGCGAAACGTCCCTTGGCGCTGAGCACGTCGAGCGCGACCAACGCCGCGAAGTTGGCGGCGAGTGCGGCATGCTCCTGCCGGATGAGGTCCGTAAGGTCGGCGAGAATGCGGCGGACGATCGCTTCTTCCTCGCGGGCGGCCATCAACAACTGGTTGTTGAGGTCAACCGCGAATAGCGGCTCGACATAAACCGTCTCTCCCGACACCGAACGGTCTTGCACGACGCCCGACATGCGCGAGGCGTGCGAGGCTTTGACCGGCACCACGAAGCGATTGTTGCGCAGCGTGACGTACTGCTCGGCGATGACGTCGGCGAGCGTCGGCCGCTGCACCAGCTCTTCGAGCCGGCGCGTGAGCTGATCGCGCAGCCGGCGCAGAGTCCGGCGCACCTCGGCGAGTTCGTCGCTCGCCTCGTCGGTGATGCCGGCGTGATCGTCGAGGGCACGTTCGAGCGGTTGCAACACCCCCGGCAATGCTTGCAATTGCGCGGCAAGATCGCCGATGTCGGCCAGCGCGGCCGCATGCTTGGACAACACGCTGCGCGCATGGGCCGCGACCCGCAGCACGGTGCGGATGGCGAGCAAGCTCGCCGCATCGAGAACAAAACCGGGATGGACCGCGCTCTTCAACGCGGTGCGGACGTCGGGAAACTCGCTGACCGGCGAAGAGGCGTGGCGATCGAGCCAACGCGTGAATTGCCACGTCCGCTCCAGTTCGGCAGTGGCCACGTCGAGCGTCGCCGACGGCGCAATCGCGCGACACGCCTCCTGCCCGGCGGTCGAGCAGGCGAAGGTCGCGAGCTGCGCGCGCACGCGATCGAATTCCAGCGCGTCGAGATCACGAGGGCGCACGCGCGGAGTATATCCGCGCGGCAACCGCCCGCAACCGGGCGCTACAACCCCGTCGGCATTTTGAAGGGCCAGTTCGAGGCGATGGTGCCGCCGTCGACTTCGAAAATCTTGCCGGTGACCCAGTTCGCGGCCGGCGACGCCAGGTAGAGCACGGCGCACGCGATGTCTTCGGGAGTGCCGAGACGCGCCATCGGCGTCATCGCGATCATCTGCTCGCGCAGGCCGTCGGCCGCGTTCAAGAACGGCGACAGCGCGTCCGTCTCGGTCGCGCCGACGGCGAGCGCGTTGACGCGGATCTTCGGTGCGAATTCGTGCGCCAGCAAGCGGGTCATGTGCGAGAGCGCAGCCTTGGCCGTGCCGTAGGCAACGAAGCCGATCTCGACGAGATGCGAGAGACCGCTGGAGATGTTCACCACCGCGCCCGTGTGTTTCGCCAAGTGGGGCGCGGCGAGGCGCGTCAGCAGGAACGCGGTACTGACGTTGAAGTGGAACGCGGCCTCGAAGTCGCGCACGCTCAAGTCGAGCGCGGCGGTCGGCGCGGTGCCGCCGGCGTTGTTGACGACGACGTCGATGCGACCGAACTCTTCGAGCGTGCGGGCGACCACGTGCTCGATCTGCTTGGTATCGTTGACGTCGCACGGTACGGCCAGCGCGCGCGTCCCGCGGGAGCGGATCTCGTTGGCCACCGCCTCCAAGCGCTCGGGCGTGCGGGCGGCACACACGACATGCGCACCGGCGTCGGCGAAGGCGAGCGCGCTGCCGCGGCCGATGCCGGCGCTGGCGCCGGTGACGATCGCGACCTTTCCATCGAGTCGAAACCGATCCAGGATCATCGTGAGTCTCCTTTGCGTGGTGGGGCGATTCAGCGCGCCGCGGCGCGGGGGTCGAGGCGCTCGCGCAAGTAGTCGCCCAGGAAGTTGAACGCCATGATGGTCACGAAGATGAACAAACCCGGCACCAAGATCCAGGGGTACTTCGTCAGATTCTGCACGTTCTGCGCTTCGGCGAGCAGGTTGCCCCAGCTCGCTCCCGGTTCCTGGATGCCGAGGCCGAGCAACGACAGCGCGCTCTCGCCGAGGATGAAGCCGGGGATCGCGAGCGTCGCGGCGACGATGGTGTAGCCGAAGGTGCCGGGAATGAGATGGCGCGTGACGATGCGCCATCGACTGGCGCCCAACGCGCGCGCAGCGAGCACGTACTCGCCTTCGCGCAACGACGACACCATGCCGCGGATGATGCGCGCAAAACCCGCCCAGTTGATCAGACTCATGATCGCGACGATCAGCAGAAAGCGCAGCGAGGATGAAATCCAACTCGGGATCACGGCGGCCAGCGCGAGCAGGAAGTAGAAGGAAGGCAACGACATCTCGACCTCGACCAGCCGCATGGTGAGATTGTCGACCCAGCCGCCGATGTATCCGACGAAGCTCCCGACCAACGTGCCGAGCGTGAAGCTGATCGCGACGCCGACCAGTCCGATGGTGAGGCTGATCCGCCCGCCGTGAATGATGCGCGAGAACAAGTCGCGCCCGAGTCCGTCGGTGCCGAGCAAAAAGAATTTCGGTGCGCCGTCGGGGGTGGTGAAGAGATGACCGTCGTGAAACAGCCGCACCGGCACCCGGTGCGCGGTCTGCAACTCGTACCGCCGCGTGATCGGATCGACCAACTCGTAGCCGTAAGTGTAGAGCACCGATTCGGTCCACCGAGTCGGAGCGTTCAGATGCAGCGGCGACGGCGGGCAGTGCGGAAAGCTGCGGTTTTGCTCGGTGTAGTCGTACGGCGCTACAAAGGGCGCCGCTGCGGCCGTAAGGTACAGCAGCGCGAGCGCGGCGGTGCTGGCGATGACGACGATGCCGGGGCCGCGGTGCGGATTCATCGGGTCGACTCGAGGCGAGTGAAGTCGATGCGCGGATCGACCAGCGTCAGCGCGACGTCGGCGAGCAGATTGCCGATCAGGAGCAGCAGTGAGCCGATCAACACCGACGCCATGACGAGATAGATGTCGAGCGAGCGCACCGCGTCGAGCATCAACGCGCCGAGGCCTTGCAGATTCATCACGGCTTCGATCAGCGCCGCACCGCCGAGCAGACTTCCCAACTCGTAGCCCGCGAGCGTGACGAAGGGATTGAGCGCGTTGCGCAGCATGTGTTTGAGCACCACGAGCGATTCCGGCAAACCCTTGGCGCGCGCCGTCAGCAAGAAGTCGGCGCGCGTCATTTCGAGAATGTTCGCGCGCATCAAGCGCATGAGGCTGGCCATGCCGCTGGTGCCGAGGACGACGACCGGCAGAATCAGATGCCGCGCGCGATCGAGCAGCCGACCGCCGAAGCCGAGCGAGTCGTAGTCGATCGAAGTGCTGCCGCCGATCGGAAACCAGCCGCTGCGCAAGGCGACGTACATCAACAGGAACGCGAGAAAGAAGTTCGGCAGCGACATGCCGAAGAACGCCAAGAACGACAGCACACGATCGGTGATGGAATTCGGCCGCAGGGCGACCAGGATACCGATCGGAATCGCCAAGCTCCAGGTGAACGCCATGCTGCTCACCGCGAGAATCACGGTGTTGAGGACGCGCGTGCCGATCAGGTCGGCGACGTTGACGCGATAGGCGATCGACAACCCGAGATCGAAGTGGATCGCCCGCCACAGCCACTTGGCGTAGCGAATCAGCAGCGGGTCGCCGTAGCCGAACTGCCGCTGCAACTCGACGATGGTCTCCGGACGGATCGACGGGTTCATCTTCAGCGTGCTGAAGAAGTCGCCCGGCGCGAGATTGATGACGAGGAACGAGAGGAACGTGATCCCGAGCAGGAGCGGAATCATATGCGCCAATCGGCGCAGGAGGTACGCCCCCATTACTCCGCGATGCGAATGCGCTCGGGGCGATACAGCCCCCACACGTACGGTTCGTAGTTCTGCACGTAGCGTTTCACCGCCACGAAGTCGCGCTGGCGCACGGTCTGAATCATCGGCAACTCGTCGTGCAGGATTTGCTGGATCTGAAAGTAGCACTGCCGGCGCTTGTCGAGATCGAGCTCGCGCGAACCCTGCTCGACCAGCTCGTCGATCTTCCGCTCCCACTCGGTCGCGGGACTGGTTTGATTCGGGTTCCACATGTGCAAGTTGCCGCTGGAGCGCAGCATGTTGGCGCCGTTGTGCGGCTCGACGCCGCCGGTGAAGCCGATCAGAATCGCGTCCCAGTCGAAGTTGGTGTCGAGCTTCTCGACCAGCGCCGGAAAATCGAGCGGACGGTAGTTCACCTTCATCCCCAGTTTGGTCCAATCCTCCTTGAGGATGGAGCACATCTTCTCGCGCACCTGATTGCCCGAGTTGGTGTAGAGGGTGAACTCGACCGAATTGCCGTCGCGATCCTTCAACACCCCGTCCTTGAGCACGTAGCCGCCTTCGGCGAGCAGTTGGCGCGAGGTGTCGAGGTTGTAGTCATAGTCGGTGAGACCGGGGTTGTGGAAGAGTTTGTTCTCGGGCGAAATGTCGGCAACCGCCGGCACGCCGTAGCCGTTGAAGCAGTTGAGGATCATCGACTTCTTGTCGATCGCATGTGCGACGGCTTGAAGGAAATGCTTGTCGGTGAACCAGGTCAATTGCGGATCGCGCTTGGGGGTGTGTTCGTAGTGTTTGGGGTTGCGGTTGAACACGACGAATTGGCTGCCGGTGTCGATGCCGGTCTCGCGCACGGTGATGGCGAGTTTCTCGCTCTGCGCTTGCAGGTCGGCGACTTCTTCGGGCCGCGGCGCGTGAATGTCGGTTTGGCCGGCCATGAACTTGAGATAAATCGTGTCTTGATTGGGGACGATCAGCACGGTTTGTTCTTCGAGGTACGGCAGCGCCGCGCCGGTGTCGTCGCGCCGCCAGTAGTCGGGGTTGCGGCGGAAGCGAATGTATTGCGCCGGCACGTATTGCGCCATGCGGTAGGCGCCGGTGCCGATGAGTTTGTCGGGCGGCGTGTTGATGCCCCATTCCTGTGAGAAGGTGCCCTTGTCGAGCGCCTCGCCGAGGACATGCTCGGGGAGGATCTCGGTGCCGATCGAGTTGAGCAGGGGCGCGAACGGCCGCGGCAGCAGCACGCGAACGGTGTGCTCGTCGACGGCGTCGACCTTGAGCGGCTTGCCGTCGATGGTGAGCACGTGCTTGGTGCTGTTGGGCACGCGATCGTCGAAGACGGCTTTGAACGTGAACACCACATCGCGGGCGGTGAACGGCTGTCCGTCGTGCCAGCGGACATCCTTGCGAAGAAAGAACGTGCACGTCCTGCCGTCCGCGCTGTATTCCCAGCGCTCCGCGAGCACGGGCTCCACTTCGGTGGTTTTCGGATTCAGGCGAACCAGTCCCTCGAACAAGTCGCCGAGAGCGACCGCCGATGCGCTATCGGCGACCATGATGGGATTGAACGTCTTGGGATCGCTGATCGTGGCGGTGGTCAGTTGTTGGCCGCGTTTCGCGCCGCTTCCCGCCGGGGGCGGGGTGGCGGCCGCCGAGCGTGACGACGGATCGTTGCCCCAACAGCCCGCGCAGGCGAGCAGCGCGCAGGCCAGCAGTGTGGCGCGATTCACGAAGTCGCCTCCGCATCGTCGAGGCGCACCTCGGTGGTGCCGGGGGGCGTCGGCAAACTGAACCAACTGTCTGCGAGGGTTGGATTGACTTCGATGTCTTGCAGATCGAGCGCGAGGTGGCGGCCTTCGGCGGGTACCTCCAGCTCGATGTGCTGCGGCATGTCGGCCTGCGCGGCGGAAAAATCGCTGAAGCGCGCGCGCCACACGACGTGTCCGTCGGGGTCGCGATCTTCGGTTGCGACGGGTTGCAACGCGCCGTTGAACCATACGACCTGCGCGCCGGCATCGAGTTCACGCCACCACTGAATCGCCGTGCCGCCCGAGTCGAGAGACACCACGTCGTTGCGGCCGGGTCGCGGCGGCGGCGTCCCGAGCAGGAGCTCGACCGCGTCGCTGACACGCAGATTCACATGAGCGTAGCGTTGGAGGTTCGTGCGCGACGCGCGGCCCCGGTACAGGGTCGCCTCGTTGCGGGCGTAGGCGGCGAGTGCGCCGTCGGCGGCGGTCAAGACGAAGACGGTGCCGAGCGGCGAGAGGACCTCAATCCGCAAGCGCGCCGGTCGCACGGCCAAGATGACCTCGCGGGCATGTCGGCGTTCCTCGGGACCGTCGTAGGCCATCCGCGCGAGCGTACGCACGCTGATTCGCGCGTCGCGCTGGCGTTGCAGCGCGCCGGCGAGCGTATCGGCGTCCGGCAGCGGACCCGTGATGGCGGGGGCAACGATCGACGGACGCCGTGCTGCGCAGCCGGCACTCAGCAGCAGCACGAGCGCGATGCCGGCCGCTCGGGTTCGCGTCACGAGCCCTTCTCGCCTTGCGAGTTGGTGCCTTGGAGCACGTTGATCTTTTCGCGCAGGCGTTGCGTCTGCGAGGTTTCTTTGGCGCGACCGAGCGCGTCGCGGTAGAGCCGCAGCGCTTCGGGGTTGCGTCCGACCTGGCGATACGCGTCGGCGAGATGTTCCATGATGGTCGGGTCGTCGTCGGTGCGTTCGACGGCGCGCTCGAGGTGCTCGATCGCTTTGTCGTATTCGCCGCGCTGAAAGAACACCCACCCCAAGCTGTCGACGTAGAAGCCGTCGCTCGGGTCGATCGCCAGCGCGCGACGGATCAAGCTCTCCGCCTCGTCCAAGCGGATGCCGGCTTCGGCGTACGTGTACCCCAAGTAATTGAGTGCGGCGCCGTTTTGCGGATTCAACTCGATGGCCTTCTGCATCGCCTCGATGCCGCGTTCCTTGTCGCCCGCTTCGTCGTAGAGCGCGCCGAGGGTGAAGTAGTACTTGTCGTTGCTGGGGTTGCTCTGCACCATCTGCTGCAGCAGCTTGATCGCGTCCGACACCGCGCCCTTTTCGCGATACAAGCTGGCGAGGTAGCCCAGCAATTCGGCATTGTCGGGCTTCGCGCTGATCGCGCGCTTGGTTTCGAGGATCGCGTCATCGGTACGCCCGGTCTGCTGGCGGATGTAGGCAATGTGCACGCGGGCGTCGGAATAGAACTCGCTGTCGGCCGGAATGCGATCGAATTCCTCGACCGCGCGATCGTAGGCTTTCATCTCGCCGTACACCGACGCGAGGTAGTAGCGCACGCGGTGATTGTTGGGCTCGGCGGCCAGCACGAGCGTGAACTCGGTGGCCGCGCGATCGTATTCTTCCTTCTCGAAGAAGATGAGGCCGATCTTGACGCGCGTCTCTTGCGGGTTGTCCTCGATCTTCTCCAGCTCTTGAAATTGCGACAGCGCCTCTTCGAGTTTCTTTTGTCCGACGTACACGCCGCCCAGCCGCTTGCGAGCCACTTTGCTCTTCGGGTTGCTGCCAAGCGCGCGCTGATAGTAGTCGATGGCTTTCTCGGGCTGCTTTTGCGCTTCGTACAGCAACCCCAGATCGACCAGCACCAACTCGGATTGCGGATTGAGCCGCAAGGCCTCGCGCAAGGCTTTTTCGGCTTGGTCGTAATTCTTGGCGGCGGCCTGCACCCGCCCGAGGTAGTAGAAGCCGAGAAACGACTGCGGATTGAGATGGGTGAGGCGCTGCAACGCGTTCACCGCGCGATCGTACTGCTGCATTTGGCCGTACAGGGCGCCGAGAAACAGCAGCGCTTCCTGATGCTGGGGATCGAGGGTCAGGACGGTTTCGTACTGCGTCGCCGCTTCCGGCTCGCGGCTGAGCGAGGAGTAGATCCCGCCGAGCAGCATTCGGGCTTCGACGTTCTCGGGGTCGCTCGCCACGACCACTTGGCACTGCTCCAGCGCCTCGTTGAGCATGCCGTTGCGGACGTAGAGCGTGGCCAGCCGGACGCGCAGCATCGGCGTTGCCGGATCGCTGGCGACGGCGGCTTCGTACTCCTTCAGCGCGCGATCGAGTTCGCCGTGGTTCATGGCGATCTCCGCTTTCAAGAAGTGTCCCAAGGCCGCCGCCTCGGGCGGGAGCGGTTGCGCCTCAGCCACTTGTGCTTCCAACTCGGGCGACCACGCGGGACTCAGCGGTCCGGGCGCAACGCGGCGATGAATGACCGAGCAGCCAGCCAGACCCCACGGCGTTGCAACCACCATAGCCCACACCGCCCGTCTGACGAGCCGACGGTTGAACTGCAACATCATCCCGATTCGGTAGCACAAACCCCCTGGGGGGTCTATCAGGTCGCCGCCGGCCGATCGCCGATCGAGCGCCGAGAAATTTCAGGGGTTGACACCGTTGACCGGAGGTGAACATACGTTTGTTCGCAACGTTTGGAGGATGATGGTGGTCGAGTCGGCCGCGCGCACCGACTGCGCGCGGCATGGGGACGAAATTCTGTTGACACTCGTTGAGCGGTCGACCTATAAGGCGGCGGCCGGTTGTTGAGCGGATCCGCGCGGGTGCTAGTTCCTTTCCACATACAGAGGGCGTGGCCGATGTGCCGCAGGCTTGCCTTCGTCGTGCTGCTGCCGTGGTTCGCGAGCGCGCGCGTGTGGGCCGCGCCACCCGCACCCGATCGGATTGCCGACAACCTTTACGGCACGTCGTTCGCCAGCGATCATGACGGCTGGGTGGTCGGTGCCTTCGGAACCATCTACCGCACGCGCGATGCCGGGCGCACCTGGCGGCCGCAGGTCTCGCATACCCAGGAGTCGTTGTTCTCGGTCGATTTCGTCGACACGGACCACGGCTGGGCGGTCGGTCGTTCGGGAACGATCCTGCACACCGACGACGGCGGCGAGACATGGGCGGCGCAAAGCGGTCACACGGAGCAACACTTGTTTCGCGTCGACTTCGTCGATCCGGTTTTCGGGATTGCGGTTGGTGATTGGGGCACGATCCTCATCACCACCGACGGCGGCGCGACCTGGGAACCGCGCCCGCTGCAGCACGATGTGATCTTGAACGGCGTGTCGCTGGTCGGACGCGACCACGCCTGGGTGGTCGGCGAAGCCGGCACGATTCTGCAGAGCACCGATGCGGGTCGGACGTGGACCGAGCAGCATAGCGGCGTCGACAAAAGCCTGTTCGGCGTGTTCTTCGCCGACGAGCATCGGGGGTGGACGGTCGGAATCGATGGATTGATTCTCTTCACCGACGACGGCGGGGCGACGTGGCAGGTGCAGAACGGGTCGACGGAAGCCGGCGGTCTCGAGCAAGTCGGCTTCGCGCAGGCCTTCGATCAGCCGAGCCTGTATAGTGTCGCCGTGCGCGGCGACGACGGTTATGCGGTCGGCGAGATCGGCGCCATCTTCACCAGCGGAAACGGCGGGCGGACGTGGAAACGCGTCGCCACCCCGCCGAATTGGAGCGTCGGCTGGTTACGCGACGTGTCGATCGTGGCCGGCACGCACGGCGCCATGGTGGGCGCCGGCGGCAAGCGCGTCATGATTGCCGACGGTCAAGTGGATCTCTCCCGCGAGAGCACGCATGCTGCCGAAACGGTTCATTGAGCGGTACCTCCACTTTCTGCTGCGGTACCGCGTGGCGGTGTCGGTCGCCATCGGCGCGGGCACGATCTTCCTGTTGTGGTTTTGCATTTTTCGTCTGACGATCTACACCAACTTCATCGATCTTTACCCGCCGCGTCATCCCTACATCCAAACCTACTTCAAGTATCGCAACCTGTTCGGCACCTCGAACGTCTTGGTCATGGCAATCGAGACCAAGCACGGCACGTTGTTCAGCGATCCCGAAATCGTCCACAAGGTGGATCGCATCACGCTCGACCTGCTGCACAACGTCCCCGGCGTCAACGGCGAACAGGTGATGTCGATCACGCATCCCAAGCTCAAGACGACGCTGACCTCGGGCTCCGGGATCAAAGTGGTGCCGCTGATCTACCCGAAACTGCCGGACACTCAAGAAGAGTTGGAGTTCCTGCGACAGAAAGTTTACACGACCGCGGACGTGCATGGGTTGTTCGTGTCGAAGGACGACACCGCCACGCTGATCACCGCCGGGTTCTGGGAAGAGTACTTCGACCTCGCCACCATGTGGCAGAAGGTGCAGGAGATCGTCCGACGCGAAGAGGCCGACGGCAAGGTGAAGATCTACGTCGCCGGGCCGCCGATCTTGTTCGCGTACTTCCAACAGGCCCTCGGCAGCATGGTGTACGTGCTGGCGGCGACCGGGATCGCCATGATCCTGTTGCTGTGGTTCTACTTCCGCACCTCGCAGGGGGTGGTGATTCCTACCTTCTCCGGCTTGATGAGCGCGGTGTGGGGATTGGGCTTCGCCGGGCTGTGCGGGTTGTCGCTCGATCCGTTGGTGCTGGTCGTCTTCGTCCTCATCACCGCGCGTGCGTTGAGTCACTCCGTGCAGTCGATGGAACGCTACCACGAAGAGTACTTCCGCTTGCGCGACAAGCACAAGGCGATCGTCAGCTCGTACGTCAGCTTGTACAGTCCGGCGATGGTCTCGATCGCATCGGACACCGCCGCGACCTTGACGATCGCGGTGGCCAGCATTCCCCTGATGCAGAAACTCGCGTTCGTCGCTGCGTTCTGGATTCTGTCGATCTTCCTGAGTGTCGTGACGCTCCACCCGATCATTCTTTCGTTCGTCAAACCGCCGGAACACGAACACAAGCCCGGACGGATCTCGGATCGGTTTTACAACTCCATCACCGAGTGGCTGATCAGCTTGGGCACCGGTGCGTGGCGCTGGGCAGTGGTCGGACTGTTCGCGATCGTGATGGTCTTCGGCCTGTACTTCGCCCATCGGCTCAAGACCGGCGACACCGAGCCCGGCAACGCGTTGTTGTACAAGGACCATCCCTACAACGTGGCGTTCAGCAAGGTAAACGAGAAGTTCGCCGGCGTCGCCAGCCAACTGGTGATCATCGCCGAGGGCAAGCGCCAAGAGGCGATCAAAGACGCGCATACGCTCAATCAACTCGATTTGTTTCAGCGCTACATGGAGCAGGGCGAGGGCGCCAACGGCTCCATCACCGCCACCACGCTGCTGAAGAAAATCTTCCGTACCTTTCACGAAGGCGACCCGAAATGGGAAATGCTGCCGACGCGCAACGATCACGTCGGCCAGTTGTTCTTTTTGCTCACCTCCGGCACCAGCCGTGGCGAAATGGACCGCTTCTTCAGCCCCGACTACAGCAACGCGACGATCACGGTCTTCTACAAGAACTACTCGAACGAAGTGATTCACGGCGCCTTGGATCGCGCGAAGGCCTACATCGCCGAGAACAGCTTGCCCACCGACAGCGTGCGCTATCAACTCGCCGGCGGATTGCTCGGAATTCTCGCCGCGACCAACGAAGAGGTCGACTGGTCGTATCGGGTGAACGTGCCGTTGATCTTCTTCGCTGTCTTCCTGCTGAGCTTCGCGACCTATCGCTCGGTCGTGGGCGCGTTGATCGTCATGATTCCGTCGTTGGTCGCCCAGCCGTTGTCGGAAGCGGTGATGTATTTCATCGGCATCGACTTCAACATCAACTCGTTACCGGTGGCGGCGATCGGCATCGGCATCGGCATCGATTACGGCTATTACGTGCTCAGTCGGATCATCGAAGAGTATGAAGTCACACCCGACTTCGATGAAGCCAACCGGCGCGCGATCGCGACCACCGGCAAAGCGATCATCTTTACCGGCACCACGCTGGTGGTGAGCGTGATGTTCTGGCTGTTTCACCCGCTCAAGTTCGAAGCGGAAATGGCGTTCCTGCTGATGATGCTGATGATCTTCCACGCCATCGGCGCGCTGGTTTTCATCCCCGCCCTGGTATCCTTGCTGCGTCCACGGTTCGCCATCGAACGTGCGGCCCAGCGCGTCGCACTCGCAGTTCGAACCGGCACCGGCGGCTGATCGCCGCCAAAGGAGAAGGACGATGCGCAGAACACTGTGGTTCGTCTTGGCTCTCGTGGTCGGCACCGCACGACCAAGCGCCGCCGCCCCGCCCGCGGACTCGGGGATGCAAGCGAAACAGGCCCAGGAAGTCGGCCTCAAGCCCGGCGACGTGCTCGGCCCGGAAAATTGGGAACTCGCCAAGGATCTGTTGCCGCCGGAGATCTTGCGTCACTACAAGGATGGCCAGTACGTCAATCGCATCGTCGATTGGCCGAACGGGGTCTATCGCTGGGAGCCGAAATTCAAGGCGGCCAGCGATGCCAACGCCGGCAAGTACACCGTCAGCCCGGAAGGAACCATCCTCGACAAAGCCTCCGGTGTGCAACCGCCCTATATCTATGGCCTGCCGTTCCCGGAAATCGACCCCAAGGATCCGAACGCCGCGATCAAAATCTTCTGGAACTTCGCGTACGGCTATTTCAGCGAGGGGAATAGTCACAACCTGACGCTGTTGAGCTGGGTCAGCCCCGACCACGTCGATCGCGAAGCCGTGCAGGATGTGTACTTCCTCTATTACGACGGTCAGGATGCATCCTATCGCTTGCCCAATCCGAACAACTTCTCCGGGCAGTTCGTCGCCATCGCGACTTCACCCGCGGACCTCAACGGCACGGCCGCGTTGACGTGGCGGTATCGCGACGCCAACAAGCGCGATTCCAATTGGGTCTACGTGCCGGCGCTCCGGCGGGTTCGCCAGGTGAGCCCGGCGAATCGATCCGACGGTTTCCTCGGTTCCGACATGAGCCAAGACGACGGGCCGTTCTTCGACGGCAAGCCCGAAGACTTCACGTGGAAGTTCGTCGGTGAGGCGGAGATGCTGCGTATCGTCGATCCACGCAGCTTCAACGGGCAAGCGACCCAAGTGCCGCTGCCGTCCGGCGGCTGGCGTTCGATCTGGGACGACAGCCCGAAGGTCGGCTATCAAGATCCCAATTGGAAGGGCTCGGCGTGGGCGCCGGTTCAGGCCGGACTCGCGCGCCGCCCGTGTTGGGTCGTCGAAGCCGTGCCCAAGGACAAGTACTATCTCTACGGCAAGGTCCAGCTCTACATTGACAAGGAAACCTATCAGGGTGCCTGGAACCGCAAGTTCGGATGGACCGGCGAACTGCTCAATACTTTGCAAGTGACCGCCTATCAGAAGCAGGAACTGAAACGATCGGACGGTGTGACGGAGTGGTTGTGGGCCTCCAACTTCTCGTACCAATGCGCCGAAAACGTCAAGATGAACCGCGCCACGCTCGGCGGCTTGCTGCCGAAAGGCAAGGACATCCCCAACGATCGCCGCATCACCTACGATCCGAGCTTCTTCGACTTCAACACGCTGGCGCGGTTCGGGAAGTGACGGATTGCTGCGGGTGACCGGTCGGAATCGGAACTAATCGTCTGTGCTGCGGCTCGCTCCCCCGTCACCAGCACCAACACCGTCAGGACCGTCCCCATGGATTTTCGACCGACCGAAGACGAGGCGCGTTTCCGCGCCGACGTGCGCCGATGGCTGCGTGCGAACTTGCCTCCGGGTTGGGGAACACCGGCGTACCGCGAGCCCGCGACCGGGGCGGAGAAAGTCGCGTTCGCAAAGTCGTGGCAGCAGACACTGTTCGCCGGCGGTTGGGCCGGCATCGCGTGGCCGAAGGAGTACGGCGGACGCGGCGCCGGCATCGTCGAACAACTGATCTTCAACGAGGAGTACGCCGCGGCCCGCGCGCCCGACATGATCAATCTCGCCGTCGGGCTGGGCTTGGTCGGCCCGACGCTGATCGCGTGCGGCCAGCCGTGGCAGAAGGAACGATTTCTCCCGACGATTCTGCGCGGTGACGAAATCTGGTGTCAGGGATTCTCCGAACCCAATGCCGGCTCCGATCTCGCCGCGCTCAAGACCCGCGCCGAGATCCGCGGCGACGAGCTGGTCGTCAGCGGACAGAAGATTTGGTGCAGCTACGCGCACCACGCCGATTGGTGCATCTTGGTCGTCCGCACCGATCCGAACGCCCCCAAGCACAAGGGACTCACGTTCGCGCTCGTCGACATGAAAAGTCCCGGCATCACCATTCGCCCGCTGCGCGAAATGACCGGCGAGGCCTGGTTCAACGAGGTGTTCTTCGACGAACTCCAGGTGCCGCGCGCCAACGTCGTCGGCGAGATCAATCGCGGCTGGGACGTGGTCATCACCACGCTGTCGCACGAACGCGGCGCCGCCGCGCCGCATACGCGGCTGCAAATCGAACGCAAGCTGTTGGCCGAACTGGCGCAGCGCACGGCGCGCAACGGTGGGAGCGCCGCCGCCGATCCACTCGTTCGCCAGCGGCTCGCTCAATCTTGGATCGAGGTCGAGATCCTGCGCGTCACCGCCTACCGCAACATCTCGGTGATGCTCCGCAGCGGGATGCCGGGACCGCAGGGATCGATCCTGAAACTGTTTTGGAGTGAGTTGGATCAACGGATGAAGGACACCGCGGTCGAGATTCTCGGTGCTGCAGGTTTGCTGCTCGAAGATTCGCCGCGCACCGTCGATCGCGGGTTCTGGTCGCACGACTTGCTGTGGTCGCGCGCGGCGACGATCTACGCCGGCACCTCCGAGGTGCAACGCAACATCATCGCGCAGCGCGTGTTGGGGCTGCCGCGTTAGCGAGTTTGAGGGCACACATGAGTGACCAAATTGGGATCATCGACATCTGGACGCAGTATCTCTCGCCGACGCCGCCGGAGAAGCGGAGTCAGCAAGCCGAAAACGTGTTCAAGCGCTACGGCAAACTCGAGTGGTACCACAACGGCACCAACGTCGAGCAGATGCTCGACGACATGGATAAGTCGGGCGTCGAGATCGCCTGCATCTCCGGCGAGCCGCACTACGTCCGCGAGGCCGTGCGCAAACATCCCGAGCGCTTCATCGGCGAGTACCACGCCGATCCGACCAACATCATGGGCGCCGTGCGCGGCTTGCAGGAACACGTCGAAAAGTACGGCTTCAAGGTCCTGCGCATCGAGCCGTTCATGTGGCGGCAGCCGCCGACCGCGGCGATGTACTATCCGCTCTACGCCAAATGCATCGAACTCGACGTCGCGTTTCAGACCCAGGTCGGCAATACCGGTCCGCTGTTTCCGTCGGAGACCGGGCGCCCGACCTACATCGATCAAATCGCGCTCGACTTCCCCGAGCTGCGCATCATCTGCGGCCACATCGGTTGGCCGTGGACCGAGGAGATGATCGCGATCGCGTGGAAGCACGCCAACGTCGTGATCGACACCTCGGCGCATGCGCCGCGTCACTACCCGCCGGCGTTCGTCAACTTCTTGAAGACGTTCGGCCAAGACAAAGTCTGCTTCGCGACCGACTACCCGCTGCTCGGCTTCGACCGCGTGACCAAGGAAATCGACGCGCACTTGGGTCTGGCGCCGGAGGTGAAGCGAAAGTTCCTGCGTGAGAACGCGCGCCGAATTTTGAAACTGGCGTGAGCAGCGTTCACGAGCACGACTCACGACCACGAATCACGCACGAGGAGTCTCCATGCCCGATTTCAAAGCCATTCAATTCACCATCGAGAACCAGGTCGCTTGGGTCACCATGAACCGCCCCGACGCGCGCAACGCGGTCAACGCGGAGATGCGCGACGAGTTGATCGGCGTGTTCACCGACGCCCGCACCAACGGCGACATCCGCGCCCTCGTGTTGACGGGAAGCGGCAAGGGCTTCTGCACCGGCGCCGATCTCAGCGGCCCGCGCGGCCAGGGGCCGACCGGTCCGGGCGCCGGCCGCGAAGTGATGAAGCAAAGCTCGCAGCGCCTGATTCGCGCGCTGTGGGAATTGGAGAAGCCGGTGATCGCGGCGGTCAACGGCGTCGCCGCCGGCTTGGGCTCGCACCTCGCCTTCGCCAGCGATCTGGTGATCGCGGCGCAGGACGCGCGCTTCATCGAAGTCTTCGTCCGCCGCGGCATCGCGATCGACGCCGCCGGCGCGTTCTTACTGCCGCGCTTGATCGGTTTGTCGAAGGCGAAGGAGTTGGTGTTCTTCGGCGATGACTTGAGTGCCGACGATGCCCAGAAGATCGGGCTGGTCAACAAAGTCGTCGCGGGCGATCAACTCGCCGCCGCGGTGCGAGAGTGGGCGGAGAAGCTGGCCAAGGGTCCCACCTTCGCCATCGGCATGTCCAAGCGCTTGCTCAACCGCTCGCTCGAATCGTCGCTCGAAACCGCGCTCGAAGAAGAGGCGATGGCGCAGTCGCTGGTCACACAATCCGAAGACACGCGCGAAGGCATGACCGCGTTCGTGGAGCGCCGGCAGCCGCAGTTCAAGGGACGCTAGGCGCGATTGGCCGCTCGCACGGAGATCGCATGAGCGTCGAGGTCAACGGCATCGCTCACATTCAACTCACGGTCAACGATCCGCAGCGCTGCCTGCCGTTCTGGGAACAGCTCTGCCATTTCCTCGAAATGAAGACGCTGATCAAAGGTGACGATGTCCTCTACTGCATCGGCAGCCGTACCGGGATTCTTGTGCGCGGTACACCGCCGGCGAAGCGCGGCGGTGCCTTCGACCAGGACCGCGCCGGTCTCCACCACTTTTGCTTTCGCGCCCGCAGCCGCGAAGACGTCGACGCGATCTATCGCTTCGTCGTCGACACGTTGGATGCTCGCATCGTGCATCCGCCTGAGGAGGGCTCGCACTTCGCGCCCGGCTACTATTCGGTCTTGTTCGAAGATCCCGATGGAATCCGAGTAGAGGTGAACCACGTGCCGGGGAAGGGACATCTTGGGCCGGGTGGTCGGCTCGGCCCTGGCGGCGCCGGCCCCGCCAATCGTTACGGCGGCAGCGGGCTCAAGAACGGCTAGTTCATATATCGGCGTGCGGAGGTAATGGCGGCTTGCCCGGACCTTGCCGATCCCAGCTCGGAGCGCAATCGGGCCGACCCATTTGTCGTCGCATTTGCGAAGGTTCGTCGTGGGACGGTGGTGACGGGGGACCAAACCTCGCCGCGCGCCCACCACGCCTCCGAAGATTCCAGATGCCTGCAGGCAGCTTGGAATAGACTGCCTTGACTGGTTTGGATTCCTACGTGCGATCGGGTGGCGGCTCTAAGAATCTGGACGTCGGGAACTTGAGCGCTGGGTCTCGGTTTGTTACATGAAGGCTCTCCGATTCGATTTCTCGATTCCGCGCTACGCCTACGCGAAGCTGCTCGGGCGGTGGAAGCCCGACGCGTATTGGGACCAACGCTCGGCGCTGCGCTACGCCGATATTCCTGATCCGGTCCTGCAGTCGGATCGCTGGGTGCGCGTGCGAACGCAGCTCTGCGGCATCTGCGGCAGCGACATGAGCGCGTTGCATCTGCACGGCAGCGTCGATTCGCCGATTACGCCGTTCGTGACGTTTCCGATGGTGATGGGTCACGAAATCGTGGGCACGGTGGTCGAAGTCGGCGGCGCGGTGCGAGATGTCGCAGTCGGCCGGCGCGTGGTGATCAATCCGATGCTGTCGTGCGCGCCGCGTGCCATCGATCCGCCGTGCCCGGCGTGTCAGGCCGGTGAGTTCAGCTTGTGCCGCAACTTCGCCGAAGGCGCGTTGCCGCCGGGGATGTTGATCGGCTCCAATCGCGCGGTGAGCGGCGGCTTTGCGCCGTTCTTCGCGGTGCACGAATCGCAATGCATCCCGGTGCCCGACGAGGTGAGTCAGTCTCATGCGGTGCTCGCCGATCCGATCGCGGTCACGCTGCGCGCGATCTTGCGCCACCCGCCCGGCCCGCGCGACGTCTGCCTCGTGTATGGCTGCGGTATCCTCGGCCTTGGTGCGATTGCCTGTCTGCGCGCGCTCCATCGCAATGTTCAGATCATTGCGGTCGCCAAGTACGACTTCCAAAAGCAGCTCGCGCAGAAGCTCGGTGCCAACGAAACGGTGAACCCGCGGCCCGAGCGTGATCTCATCGCTGAGGTGGGCAGACTCACCGGCGCGCGCAGCTATCAACCGATGCGCGGCAAGCCGATTCTGATGGGCGGCGTGCAGCGGGTTTACGACTGCATCGGCAGCGCCGCGACGATCGAGACCAGTCTGCGCCTATGTGACGGCGGTGGCACGGTGGTCATGATCGGCGTCGACGTCCCGAAACGCGTCGAGTGGACGCCGATCTTCTTTCGCGAAGTCACGCTCGCCGGCTCGATGGCGGTCGGCACGGAAACTTTCGAAGGCCAGCGCCTCCACACCGATGCGCTCTATTTGAAGCTGGTCCGCGACGGCCGTCTGCCCACCCTCGAACCGCTGCTCACGCATCGGTTCCCGTTGCAGCGCTATGCCGACGCATTCGCCACCTGCAGCGGTCGCGGTGGCAGCGGTGCGGTGAAGGTCGCGTTCGAGTTTGTCGATTAATCGTTGACGCAGTCTTATTGCGAGGCGCCCAATCGCGTCACGACGCACGTGACGTCGGCGGCGGTCACGGCACCGTCGTGATTGCAGTCGGCGTCGCACGCGGCGCGCGCCAGCGGATCGAACATCGCCGTGCACGTCGCGTCGGCGTCGCCGGCGTCGAGCGTCTGATTGCAATTCGCGTCGCCGGCAATGGGAGTCGGCGTGGGTGTTTGCGTCGGCGTTGCGGTTTGCGTCGGGGTCGCCGTCGGTGGGGGCGTGGGCGTCGCCGTCGGACGCGGTGTGGGTGTTTCCAACGGATCCTTGGGGTTGGTGGGATCAGTCCCGTTGTCGATTTCGTCTTGATCGAAGACGCCGTCGCCGTCGCGATCGAGTCCGAGCCGCACGCCTTCACCGGGCGGAACGCAGGTGTACGTCACTTGCTGGCCGTCGACGTTCGCCAGCGCGCGGAGCTGCGCGTCCGTCAGCGGCGCTTCAGCGGCACGATCGCTTTGAAACGTGCCGGTGGAGGCACTGAACAAGAATCCGCGAGACTCGCCGGCGACCACCGCCTTCGCGACCAGATCGCATTCCTCTGCGCTGGTTTGGCCGACCAGGGCGAAGTCGGCCTGCGCACGGGCGATCAGCAGATCGATGCGCGGACCGGCGATTGCGGCGTTGCCGTTGGTCAAAGTGATTTGCTGGCCGACGATCGGGGCGAAGGTGGTGTCGAACGCGAATACGAACTGCTCGAAGTCCCGGCGCTGATCGTCGCTAAGAGTGAAGAAGTGCGCGCGCAGGAAGTCGAAGATCGTCGCCATGCTGCCGTCGTGCATGAAGCCGAAGCCGCGGATCTGATCGCCTTGGAACTGCGCGTGCTCAGGCAGAATGTCGACCGCCTTGACGTTGGGTGTGCCGAACATGCCGACCTTCTGATAGAGGTTTTTGAGCTGCGGAACTTTGAACTGCTGGGTTTCGTCCTCGAAAGTGGTTTGGCCGAGGGTGCCGAATTCACCGAGCGACGGCTTCAATGTGTGACAGCCGGCGCAGTGAGCGGCGCCGTCGACGATGAACGTTCGATCGAGGAACATCGTCCGGCCGTTGGCTTGCGCAGCGGTGAGCGAGTTGTCGAGGTTGCGGACCGGGTTGGGCGGCGGTTGGACTTGCAGAATGAAATCGGCGAACGCCTGCATGTCGGTGTCGGAGATCGGGCCTTCGTCACGGCCGAGCAACGAACCGAAGGCAACGTTGAACGCCTTGAACGCCAGCGTGGTATCGAAGGCCGCCGGGTCGCCGATGAAGGTGGCGCCGGTGCGATCGCCGCGCCAATGCATCGGACCTTGATGCGCGAGGCCGCGCAATGTCTGCGTGGTCATCGGCCCCTTCATTGGATGAAACGGAACGATCGCGCCGGTGGGTCCGAGCGGGTTGAAGTCGGGCTTCACCACGTCGTCGGGATTCCCCAGATCCCAACCGAGGCTGTCGAAGTCGGCGAATACGTGGCAGCTCGCGCACGATGCTTCGCCGTTACTCGAGGTGAAGCGGGCGTCGTAGAGGAAGCGCCGTCCGGTAACGACAGTGGGTGGCTCGGGATTGTACAGCGCGTGCTGAGCGATCTCCTGGCGCGTCCCGGTGTCGATCACCTTCACCGCGTTGTCGAAGCGGGTCAACACGTAGAGACGGTGATTGGCTTCGTCGAGCGCCAGCCCCGATGGACCGCCGCCGCTGACTTCGATGTGATGTGACGGGTCGGGGACGAAGGTGTCGTCCTCCAGCTCCGCAGCGCGGAACACGCCGACCTTGCTCGAACCAAATGCGGCCACATAGACCGTGCCGTCGCTCGCGATGGCCATGCCGAGCGGTGTGGCCAGGCTGGCGTCTTTGACCGCCGCCGGCATCGGCACGGTTCGATAGCCTTGCGGAAGCGCGTCGATGTGCTTGTTGAGATGCCGCGGCAACACGTTCGTACCGTCGACGATCGTGATGCGCGCCTCGTGGAGGTGTCCGCGCACCGTGGTGGCCGAATTGCCGGGACCTTCGAAGCGCACCTCGTTGTGCGCATCCGAGTTGCTCACGTAGAGTTTTCCGTTGGCCGGGTTCACCGCCATGTTGAACAGCACGGTGCCGACGTGCGCGAACGCCGCCGATTCCTGCGGCGGGTTGGCGAGCGCGTCGATCGCGAACACGTCGCGGTCGGGCAGATTGAATCGGACCGCATTCGTCCAGTTGCGGCCGAGCCGATCCTCCCACAGACCGCTCGCGGCGTTGCGCTTCACGATCAATCCGACTTCGGGACCGGTGGTGCCTTCGACGTTCGCGTTGGGTGCCGGCAGCCCGCCCGGAACTTGAGCGCTCGCGAGCCCACCCGGTACTTGCACGCCGTCGACGTTGCACGGCGCGGCGCTCGCGCCGCCGTCGCAGACGGCGCCTTCGGTGACGGTTGTGGTCTGGTTGCCGGATTCGAAGACGGCGGCGTAGACAGTGTGCCCGTCGGGAGCGGCTGCGAGCGCGCGCGGCGTGTCGCCGAAAAGTTGGACAATCGTCTCCGGGCTCCCGCCGAGTGCGCCGCCGAGGTTGGCGACGTTGAACACGTACACCAAGGCGCGCGGCGTTCCCGGCGTGGTCAAGTTGAGTGGAAGGGAGTCGGGAAGATTCTGACCGAGGCGCGCCGTGGTGATGAACGCACGGGTGAAAGCGCCGCTGCCGTCGGTCGGTCCGGCGAAGACAATGTCGCGCGGTTCATCGCCGACCAGCAACGTGCGCACCACACGTGGCGGCGTGGCGCCGAGGTCGACGATGCTGATGCTGTCGGACACGTGATTGACGACCCAGACCTCGGTGTTGGTTCTTGCCGCCACCGCCACCGGTTCGAGACCGACTTGAACCGAACTGACATGCAGGATGTCGCCGCCGGCGACGGCGAAGATCTCCAGCCGCGCATCGGGAGTGTCGAGCGCCAGCAGCGTGCGGCCATCAGGCGTGAGCGCCACCGGTCTGACTTGGCCCACCTCGAAGGTGACGAACGCCGCACTCCGATGTGCGAAGACGCCGAGCGCGAGCGCAACGGCGACCGCGGTCCCCGTCCACGAGTGGACATTGGATCGGGCGGGGCGGCTCTGAATTGGCATCGGGTCCGAATAGCCTGCGTCGAACTCTTACAGGTCGCCTGCGACCAAAGCAATTTCATGCAGCGCGGGCCTCGCGGACAAATCTCCTCTCCCGCCTCACCGCGGGAGAGGATTGAGGCGAGGGTCGATCAGTGCACAGGCTGACGGCGACCATCGATCGCGCTAGACTCCGCGCGATGTCGCATCAGACTGACTTCGAGGTCATCATCATCGGCAGCGGCATTGCCGGCGCATCGCTCGCGTACTTTCTGAGCCAGCGTGGCGTGAGCAACGTCTTGCTGCTCGAACGCGAGACGCAACCGGCCTACCACTCCACCGGGCGCAGCGCGGCCTCGGTGGTCGAATGGGATGCGGTGCCCGCGCTGCAAGAGCTGAAGGCGCTGGGCGCCGCGTTCTTGCGCCATCCGCCCGCCGGCTTCTGCGAACATCCGGTGCTGATCCCGTCGGGAATCTTGGTGACATTTCAGGAGCCGCTATGGAGCGGGGCGCGCGCGATGGTGCCGCTGCTTCGACAACGCGGGACGGTGGCGGAGGTGCTGTCGCAGGGCGAGGTGTTTGAACGCATGCCGGTGTTGTCGCCGGTGTACTTCGACGGCGGCGTGTGGATGCCGGAGGACGGTCGCGTCGACGTGCACGAATTGCTGTGGAGCTACCTGCGACACGCCGGCCGCAGCGGCGTGCAGCATCGCTGGGGCGTCGCGGTGACCGGTATTCGCGTCGAGCGCGGACGGTGCCACGCGGTCATCACGAGCGACGGCGAGTTCAGCGCGCGCTGGATCGTCAACGCCGGCGGTGCGTGGGCCGCGCAGATCGGTGCGCTTGCCGGCGCCACGCCAGTTCCGTTGACACCGCATCGCCGCACCATCGTCACCTGCGCCGCGCCCGACGACCTCGACGTGCGCGAGTGGCCGCTCGTCACCAACGAGTCGCTGCACCTGTACTTCGCGCCCGAGTCCGGCGGCCTGCTGGTGTGTCCAATGGACGAAGCCCCGATGCAACCATGCGACGCGCAACCCGACGAGCTGATCGTCGCCGAGGCGGTCGAGAAACTGCGCAAGCTGGCGCCGCGGCTGGCGCCGAAGACGTTGCGGCGGACGTGGGCGGGTCTGCGGACGTTCACGCCCGATCGCGCGCTGGTGGTCGGCGAAGATCCGCGGATGAGAGGCTTCTTCTGGCTGGCGGGTCAAGGCGGATGCGGCATCGAGACCAGCGGAGCCGTCGGCCAGATCGCCGCCGATCTCCTCGTCGATGGACATACCGACCGCTTCGACGCGACGGTGCTGTCGCCCGCTCGCTTCACCACCGCCTGACCGGTGCTGTCGGCGCGCACGATGGCGATCGTTTGCGTTACCATCTTGCAGCGGCGGCGCGATCGTGATTGTAAGTGCGGTCGATTTTGTCAGGAGGCGTTAATCGCAATGGCGAAGAAAGCAACGGCCAAGAAAGCCGCCGCAAAGAAGAGCAAGACGGTTTCGGTGAAGAGCGCACCGCGCAAGGCCGCCGCGCGCGCGGCGGCAACCAAGTACGATCAACCCGGCGCGCCGTGGTGGAAGAAAGTGTTGCCGGCCGGTTGAAGCCGGCTACTCCTTCTTCTTGAGCGCTGCGCGGTTGGTCTCGATGAAGGCGCGGAGCTCGTCGGCGGCGGCGAGCAGTTTGTCCCACTGCTCCTGATAGAGCGTCACCGGGAAGCGGCCGAGGCCGTACACCGACACCGCGCCTTTTTCCGAGACGCGGAAACTCAGCGCGCCGGCGCGGCGTGTCGATTTGAGCGCCTCGTTTTCGGCCCGCAGCCGCTCGAGTTCCTTCTGCAGATCGTCCTCGGCCACGGCGGTCCTCCTTACGGCTGCAGCACGGAGCGATCGTAGTAGAAACGCTCGCGCGCGATCTTGCCGTTCACAATTTCGTGGATCGCGATCTCGTCGAACGGCGCCTGTTTGCCCGTGCTGGCGAAGGTCACCCGCCCGGCCCACTCGATGATGATGGTGTTGCCGTCGACGTAGACGTTGCGCGCCTCCCACGTCGAGTCGCTCACCATCCCGTGCCACATCGCCAACTTCTGCTTGATGCCGGCGAGTCCCATCACGGGTGGCATTCCCATCTCGGTCGACACGACGTCGTCAGCGTAGAGCGCGAGCGAGGCTTCGTCGTTTTGTGCGATCGTCAGATCGACAATCCGCTGCGCCAACGCCCGCACCGGATTGGGTGCCGGCGCCGCCGCGCGCGTGCTGCGCTGCCGGACTGCACGGGCCGCGGGTTTGCGTTGCGCCGGCTTGGGAGCCGGAGCCGACTTCGCCCGCGTCGCTTTCGTGGCCTTGGCTTTCTGTGCGGCTTTCTTCGCCTGCTTCTTGGCCTTCTTTTCCGCCTTCTTTTGCTTCTTGTTCTTCTTGCCCTTCTTCGCCATGCGCTGGCCCTCTCCGATGCGGCGGCTTATAGCATCACTCGCAACGTCCGGTCACGCGCCGACAACGGGGCTGGCGACCGCTCGGCCGGTGTCGTATGACTGGCTGGCGCGACCATCAACATCAGGTGAGTGACGGGAGGAACGCATGGCGCGGAAACTAGCGATATCTCTAGACTGGCAAGGGCACTTCGATCGCGAGAAGGCCTTCGAACGAGTCAGGATTGCCGACGAGGTTGGCGTCGACTCGGTCTGGATCGCCGAGGCGTGGGGACGGGATTGCTTCACCCTGCTGACGCAAATCGCCGAACGCACGAAGCGGATTCGACTCGGCACCGGCATCGTCAACGTGTACTCGCGCACCCCGGCGGCGTTGGCGCAGCACTTTGCGACGCTCGACGAACTGTCGGGCGGCCGCATGATCGCGGGCTTCGGGACCAGCGGCATCAACGTCATCGAGCACTTCCACGGCGTCAAGTTCGAGCCGTCGCTGACTCGCCTGCGTGAGGTGGTCGAGATCTTCAAGATCATCATGCGGCACGAGCCGCTGAAGTACAGCGGTAAACTGTTCCGCCTCGAACGCGGCTTCACGTTGCGTTTCGCGCCCGTCCGCCCAGACATTCCGGTGCATCTGGCGACGCTCAATCCCAAGGCGTTGCAAATGACCGCGCAAGTCGGTGACGGCTGGCTGCCGGTGATGATTCCGATCGACAAACTCGGCGGCGAGGTCGCTGCGATGCATGCGCGCATCAAGGAAGCCGGCCGCGATCTCGGCGCGTTCGAGATTCACGCGCCCGGCGGGGTGACGGTGGCGACCGGCGCGGCGCGCGCCAAAGCGGAGATGACGCTGGCCGGCACGACCGCGTTCTACATCGGGCGCATGGGCGTCTATTACGCGCGCCAGCTCGAACGCTTCGGTTTCGTCGACGAAGTGGCGAAGGTGAAGGAGGCGTGGTCGGTCGGATCGGCGGCGGCCGCGGCCGCGGTGCCCGAAGCGATGCGGCGCCGGCTCGGGACGGTCGGCGAGGTCGCCGAATGCCGCGAGCGACTCGCCGCCGAGGCCGCGGCCGGCGCCAACATTCACCGCGTCAACGTCATCGCGGAGAATGCCAGCGAGTACGGAAAGACGCTCGAACAGTTGCTGGCGTGATTGGGTTCGGAGAGGTTCCCGTGTTCCATTCTCTGATGTCCTCGGTGCGCATCCTCGGCCAGCGCGATCCATCACGATGAGCCAGCTTCGCATCGGCATCGACCTCGGCGGCACCAAGATCGAAGGAGTCGTGCTCGACGAACAGCACCGCCCGATCTTCCGCACGCGCATCCCAACTGAACAGCACGGCGGCTACGATCACATCATCAATCGCATCGTGATGCTGGTCGACAAACTGCGCGCGCACGTTCCAGCGTGCACCGCGATCGGGATCGGGACGCCGGGGGCGTTGTCCAGCGTCGACGGCACGCTGAAGAATTCCAACACCGTCTGTCTCAATGGTCGCGACGTGCACGGCGATCTGGAGCGCCGACTGGGACTGCGCGTCGTCATGGAGAACGACGCCAACTGTTTCGCGTTGGCGGAAGCGGTCGCGGGGGCCGCGCACGGCGCCGAGCTGGTGTTCGGCGTGATTCTCGGCACCGGCGTCGGCGGCGGCCTCGTCATCAACGGCAAGGTGCGGCGTGGGTTGCAGCACATCGCCGGCGAGTGGGGGCACCATTCGATCGATCCCAACGGTCCGGCCTGTTTCTGCGGCCAGCGCGGCTGCGTGGAAGCGCACATCGCCGGTCCGGCGATGACGCGCCAGTACGGTGCGCTGACGGGCGAACAGTTGCCGATGCGCGAGATCGTGACGCGCGCGCGCGCGGGTGAAGCGCAGGCGTCGCAATTGTTCGAGCGTTTTCTCGACCGCTTCGGCCGCGCGTTGGCCAACGTACTCGACATCGTCGACCCCGACGTGGTGGTCCTCGGCGGGGGCTTGTCCAACATCGACGAGCTCTACACGCGCGGGCGCGACGCCGTCCGCCGCTATGTCTGCAACGACGAGCTACGGACGCCGATCGTCCGGCACCAGCTCGGCGACTCGGCGGGCGTCATCGGCGCCGCGCTGCTGGTCGCCTAGTTCGACGGAACGCGTCAGTCGCCGGGTTTGGCGATTCGGCACCGCAGCATGACGTTGCGATTGAACTTGGTCGTCCAGCGCTCGCAGTCGCGCAGTTCGGGGAAGTCTTCGACCTTCGGGATGAATTGATCGTGCGCGAGCAGGTATCCGGCGCGTCCGTGAATCGCTTCGGGCGCGCCGAACACTTTCACTTTTTCGTAGTCGTACCAAAAGGCGTAGTCGTTGGCGACCGCGAGGTGCACTTGATCGCTCACCACGGTGATCGGTTCACCCGGATGCTCTCGCTGCAGCTTGGAGATTTCTCCCGACAGCACCATGCTGAGATCGTAAAAGACCTCTTGTACTTGCGGATCCCAAATGGCGACCGCGAAGAAGCGCTCCGCATTGACGATCCCGAGCGCGACCGCTGCCGCGATGAGGACAAGCGTCAACCAGCGCCGTAGGCGCGGGAGTCCGAAGTCGATCGCCTCGACCAAGAAGCCGATTGACAGCAGGTAGTATGGGATCGCCGGCAACAACCGATAGCGCGCGAGTTTGCCGACCAGCACGCTGCTGAGCACGGTCAGCAGCGTCATCGCGATGACCGGATACAATCGCAGCGGCTGCCACCAGGCGCCGAGCAAGCAGAACGCGAGCGCGACAGCACCGAGTGCGCCTGTGTTTGGATCAAATTCTCCCATGTTGAGCGGGAGCACCTCCGCATGCTCGCCTTGCATGAGGAGGAGTTGCAGGTTGGTTTCGAACTTTGAACCTTCCTCGGCGATCAACTGGCTCCAGGTCATCGCGGCGCGGCGCGCCTGAAGATAGGCGTCATGGCGCCGCAGGGCTTCACCGAGAAACTCGAACGGATTGTCGAGATCCGTGACGATCAAGAGCCGAGCGACCTCAATGGCGACGACGAATGCACCGAACGTCACCAAGCACCCGAAGCTTCTACGCCAGCCGGCCGCCACGTGCGGGGTCGGATCGTCGGGCGGGCGGATCGTGAGCCGCATCGCCAGGAAGATGAAACTCAACACGGGAACCAAACGATAGCTGTCGTACTCCGTGAGCAGCAGGCCGTTGCACGCACCCGCCAATGCGCAGTTCCCGATCGTGGGTCGCCGTCCGGCACGGAAGACCACGGCCATCGCGATCACCGTGGTGACGATCGGATGCATGGTTTCGAGTGCGATGCGGGATGAACCCGCCAGCATCGAATTGGTCGCGAACAGCGCGGTGGCGAAGAGCGCCGCACGCGGACTGCGCAGCAGGGCGCGAATGGCGATGTGAAAGATCGGCACGCTCAGGATCCCGACGATCGCAAACGGAACGCGCATGCCGTTCATGGTCGGCCCCAGCACCCGAAAGCCGGCCTCGCAGATCAAATTGACGATCGGAAAGTACGGATCGATGTGCCCGGAGCGAATCGACCGCACCGCGTTCCACGCCGTCTGCGGTTCCTCCAACAGTTGGCCATCGGCCGGCGGAAACACCTCCCACCGCGCGGTTCGCATGGCCGCCCCGACCGCCGTGAGAGCGATCACGGCGATGATTTCCCATCGCGGAAATTGAATCGGTGCCGCCGCATACTGCCGGCGGGTGGTGATGGCCAGCGTCGTCGCAACCACAAACACCACGGCGACGTTGGCGAGGAAAACAAAATGCGGCGTGAACGCGAGCGCAGACCTGCCCCAATGCAACACGGCAAGCGCGGCCACTCCGCCGGCAACCGCAACCAGCGAGATTCCCGCGGTCGAGGCCAGACCGGGGCCCGCGACATCGGGCTTCATCGTGCCCGCCTTGCTGTTCGCGCTGTGCTCCGACTCATCGACTCGCGGGATACACCCCGGGGCCTCTATACCGATTTCTTTCACTCAGACATAGACAAGCGAGGTGCCTCCGTTCGACGGCCTCGAGATACGTGCACGGGCCGACTCACTTCAATCGTTCCAGCAGATGGTCACCGACGCGCAGCGCGTTGGCCATGATCGTCAGCGCCGGGTTGACCGCGCCGCTCGACGGGAAGAACGCGCCGTCGACGACGTAGAGATTGTCCAGCTCATGCGCCTTGCAAAACGGATCGAGCACCGAAGTCTTGGGATCGTCGCCGAAGCGACACGTGCCGTTCTGATGCGCGACGCCGGCGAGCGGAATGCGCCCGGGGATGTACGCGTTGAGCGGCACCCAGTGATCGTGGCAGCCGATGTCCTTGAGAATCGTTTTCATGCGCGTCTGGAGTTGCTTGTGCGCTTCTTCGTTGTTCGGCGCGTACGACAACCGGATGGCGCCGGTCTCCGTCAGCGTCACGCGGTTGTTGGAGTCGGGGAGATCTTCCGTCGTCATCCAGAACGGCAGCGTGTGATCGGCCATGATTTCGAGCGTCATGTTGGGCGCGATGCGCGGCGCGCCGAGACGCAGCACGTTGGCGTCGACGTTGCCCATCATCGACACGTGCCCCATCGGATGGGGGAAGTCTCGATCGCCGTAGTAGAAGTCGTTGAGCCCGAAGGTCTTGTTGAAACGCGTCGGATTGCGATCGCGCGACACCGCGAGGAACATGGTGTTGACGTGACACATGTAGTTGCGCCCGATTTGATCGGAGCCGTTGGCAAGCCCGCGGGGATGCTTGTCGGTGGCGGAACGCAACAGCAGCGCCGCCGAATTGATCGCGCCGCACGAGGAGACAACGACGTCGGCGGTGTAGGTCTCCTGGGCGCCTCCGCGTTCGACGTGCACGGCGGTGATCTCGCGTCCTGAGGCGCTGGTCTCGAGACGCGCAACGTACGCGTCAGTCAGCAGGCTGACGTTCGGATATTCGAGCGCCGGATCGACGCAGATCACCTGCGCGTCGGCCTTGGCGTACAGCAAACACGGATAGCCGTCGCAGGTGTTGCAGCGGATGCACTTGCTCTTGCGGGGGTTCGGCTCATCGAGCATGACGCCGACCGGCATCGGGAACGGCTTGTGGCCGAGTCGCGTCATGTCTTCGACGAGTTGCTTGATGCGAGGCTCGTGACTGAGCGGCGGATGTTGGTACGGCGCGCTCGCCGGCGGCTCGATCGGGTCGATGCCGCGTTGTCCGTGGACTTGATAGAGGTGCTCGGCGCGCGTGTAGTACGGTTCGAGATCGTGGTAGCCGATCGGCCATGCCGGCGAAATGCCGCCGTGGTGCCGAACTTCGCCGAAGTCTCGTTGGCGCAAACGAATCAACGCCGCCCCGTAAAACTTGGTATTGCCGCCGACGAAGTAGTGGGCGCCGGCGTGAAATTCTTTGCCGTGCTGGTCGAACCAGGGCTCCTTGATGTGATAGCGCGCCTCGACGTTGACCGCGTGCGAGTCCCAGTTTTCCTTCTCGCGCGGAATATACGGACCGCGTTCGAGCAACAGAATGCGCTTGCCCGATGGCGCGAGTGTGAAGGCCAGCGTACCGCCGCCGGCGCCGCTGCCGATGATGATGACGTCGTAGTGATTGTCGCCGGCCATAGAAGCCTCCCGCGTTTGACGATCGATTCGATGCCGCGGCGCCGCGCGCCGTTACGCGTTGACGGCGCGGGCGAGCCGTGCCGCATCCGACGAATGGTTGTGATCCATATGATCGGTGTGCGACACGGTGGGCGCCCGCAGCGTCATGAACTGCACCAGATCCTTCGAGAACAGCAAATCGAGGGTCCAATCCAGCGCCACCCGCACGCGCTTCTCGAAGCGCGGCAACTTGCCGAGGTAGATCGTCCGCCAGAGGAACCAGGCGATGAAGCCGGAGAAGTTGACGCCGAACATGTTCGCGACGCCGGTCCGCCGTCCGATGGCGGCGAGCTGGCCGAGCGTGGAAAACGCGAACGCCTTCTTCTTGCCGCCGCGCACCGCCGCGGTGAGGTTGTGCGCGAGCACGCGACCCTCGCGCAGCGCGTGCTGCGCCGTTGGTGGGTACGGCTTGCCGGTCTTCGGATCCGGAATGACCGCCGCATCGCCCAGTGCCCACACGCCGGGGCAGTCCGGCACTTCCATGTATTCGTCGACGACCAGTCGGCCGTTCTGCTTCTGGCACGGCAGCGCCGCCAGCAGCGGATTCGGCGATGTGCCGGCGGTCCACACCAACGTGTTGGTCTGGATCGTGGTGCCGTCACTGAGCGTAACGCCGCCGTCGGTGACGCCGGTCACGCGCGTCTTCGTCCGAATTTCGACCCCGCGCGCCGCGAGCTTCTTCTGCGCGTAGGCGCCGAGCCGCTCGCCGAGTTCGGGCAAGACGACCTCGCCTGGATGCACCAATACGACTCGCAGCATCGCTTCGTCGAGGTGTGGGTAGAATCGCAACGCCTCGCGTACGAAGTCATTCAGCCCGGCGAGGGTTTCGACGCCGGCGAAGCCGCCGCCGGCGACGACGAAGTTGAGCAGCGACGCGCGCTCGGCCGGATCGCATTCGAAATCCGCTTGCTCCAGATTCTCGATCAGACGGTTGCGCAGATAGATCGCATCACCGAGCGACTTCATCGTCAGCGCGCGCTCTTCCAGCCCGGGCAAATTGAAGAAGTTGGTGATCGCGCCGAGGGCGATGACGAGATGGTCGTACGCGAGCACGTGATGATGGTGGCCGTCGCCGTGAGTGACGTGCACCCGGCGGGCATCGAGATCGATCGACTCCACCCGGCCGTTGAAGAAGTTGACGTGTCGCAGCAGCTTGCGGATCGGGCTGACGATGTGGGTGAGATCGAGATCGCTGGCGGCGACTTCGTGCAACATCGGCGTGAACAGAAAGAAGTTCTCGCGGTTGATCAGCGTGATCTCGACGTTCGGGTCGCGCGCGAGCGTGCGATCCAGGTGCATGGCGGTGTACAGACCGCCGAAGCCGGCGCCGAGGATGACGATGCGCGTGTGCGGTGTGGTGCTCATGATTGACTCCGTGAAGAAACGGCGCCCGCCCCGTTACGGCTCACCGAGGTGGCGTGAATCGACGCGAACAGCGTCGCGTCCCCCGGCGTCGCCGACTCGTCGCTGCGGAAGCGATAGAAGAGATTGGCATCCTTGAACCCATGTTCGTCGAGCACGTGGCGCACGTCGCCGCGTTCGACCAGGAGCTGACCCAACTCGACCGCTTCGACGCGCGTCAAACCGAGCGCGTGCGTCATCCAATCGACCGCTTCGCGGCCGACGAAGCAGCGGCGATACACGGTCAACAAGTGACGCCGGTCGGCAACGGCAATGCCGTCCGCACCGCGCATATGGTCGATCACGGTGCGCAGCTTGTCGGTGCTCCACGCGCGCGGACCCAACTCCTCGCCGAGACCATGCGAGTCGGCGCCGTGCGACCCGTTGCCCCGCAGGTCGGGCAAGGTGCTCGTTTCGGAGGCCACGGGCGCCGGGAGGTCGCCGAACTGCTGGCGGCTCCATGCCGCGAGAAACTGTTCGAGCTGCGGCGAGCGGAGGTGGAGGTCGCGCTGCGGAAACGGCACGCTGACGCCGTGGCGGCGGAGATTGACTTCGATGCGGTAGTTAAGGTCGCTGCGCAGCCGCGCTTGCGAGCGCGGATCACGTGTCCAGACTTTCAGCTCGAATTGCAATGCGCTGTCGCCGAACGCTTCGAACTCGACGCTCGGACGCGGGTCGCGCAGGACCAGCGGATGCTCGTGCGCCGCTTCGAGCAGCGCGGCGCGCACGCGCGCGACGTCGGAGCGGTAGGCGACGCCGACCGGAATGCGGATGCGCGACAGCGGATCGCCGTGGCTCCAGTTGACCACTTCGGTTTCGAGGAAAGTCGAATTGGGCACCAGAACGCTGACGTTGTCGATGGTGCGGATCTCGGTGTTGCGCGGACCGATCTTCTCGACCGTGCCGGTCCACTCGCCGACCTGGATGAAGTCGCCGGGTTGGATCGGCCGTTCGAGGCTGACGAGCAGGCCGCTGACGAAGTTGTTGGCGATGTGCTGCAGGCCGAAGCCGATGCCGACGCCGAACACGCTGGCGACGAAGGTCAACGAGCTGGCGTCGATGCCCCAGATCTGTAGCACGAGAACCGCGCCGAGAATGCCGAGGGCATAGCGCGTCAGCAGCGCGATGACGTCTTGTGCGCCGCGCTCCAGTCCGAACGCGCCCAGCACCTGCTGCTTCAGGGTGCGAGTGAACACGCCGACGGCGATCCACAGTGCGATCAAGACGATCGGCAGGGTCAGCACCTCGACCGGCGTGTACTCACGTCCGTTGCCGAGCGTGACCAACGGCATGGTGATGCTCATGGTGATCACACTGCCGAGCATCGTCCGCGCCATGCGCAGCGCGCCGAACCGATCGCTTACCAGCACCACGGCGCCGAACCACACCGCGGTCTTGGGAAGTAAGAGCAGCAATTCGAGCACGCCCTGCCACGGCTGCTGCGCCCCCGGCGTCAGCGGCCAGCCGAATTGGCGCGCGATCCACTGCGGGAGCCGGCGGCTCAGCCGTCGCAGCGTCCAGTGCGCGATCACGGCGATGACAACGACGGCGAACGAGGCCACGCAGGCGCGAAGCAATTCGGATCGGTCCAACATGGCAAGCGCTGGCTGCACGTCACTCAGATGCCGTGCCCCGTCGGCGGTGTCACGGCTGCTGGGCCTCCACGGTACATGCGCAGTCGTAAAGGACGCTTGCATTTCCGAAAGGCGAAAGGGAGGGTGGGCGCAATGACGGACTCATAGCAGAGGGGAAGGCTTGATGATCGCGCGCATCGCCCTCGCACTGGCCGGCGTGCTCCTCGCCCTCGCGCTTTGCGAGGGCTTCTTGCGAATGTGCTGGTGCGGACCGGAGCGGGAGACCTACGAGTATCAGAGCGCGCCGTTTCTCTGCGCCAATCCGTACTGGGGTGCTTGGCACCTGCCGAACCATTCCGTCGAGCACCGCACCTCCTGCTTCGACGCTCACTACACCACCAACGAATACGGCATGAAGAGCGACCCGCTCGGCTCCGGCAAACCGCGGATCGCACTGCTCGGCGACTCGTTCGTCGAAGGTTTCGGCAACGACAACGCAACCACGGTGCAACGCTACCTGGCGATGGACCTCGCCTCGAGCTTCGAAATTCTCAACTTCGGCGTCTCCGGGCGCTTCACGACCATCGACGAACTGGTGATCTACGACAACTTCGTCCGCTTCTTCCACCCGAAGATCGCCGTCCTCTTCTTCCTCAACTATAACGATCTGCGCGACAGCCTGGAGCCCGATAAACGGACCTTGATCGACGAGCAGCTGAATTTCGTCTACCGCAAGGTCACGAGTCTCGAGGAGGTGCTCGCGAGCTTTCCGCGCGAGCCGCCACCGAATCCTGAGGCCCAGCCCGAGCGGCTCTGTCTGTCGCGCCTCTGGCGCGTGGCGGAACTGGTTTTTCACGACCAGGTGCAGATGGGATTCAACATCAGGTGGGACATCCATCAAGAGACCGCCCGACCCTATCTGCCCGACGAGGACGCCGACACGCGAAAGGCCTGGGCGATCGTCGACGCCTCGATCGCGCGGCTGGCGGCGATCACTCGATCCGAGGGGACGACGCTGGTCGTCGTCCAGATCGCGGATCCTTATCAGATCGATTCGAACTGGCTGCACGTCACCTCGGCCTGGGTGCGCCGCCCGCTCGATCCCACGCACCCGAACCGCCGCCTGCAGGAGATCTGCGAGAGGCACCACGTCCGCTATTACGACATGTACCCAGACGCGCTCCGCGCCATCGAAGCGGGCGGCCTACGCTTCCCCTACCTGAGCTTTCGCTGCAATCGACATTTCTCGCCGCAGGGGCAGAAGCTGATGGCCGACCTAGTGGCGAGGTACTTGCGCAAGCAGGGGCTGCTCGACGGAATCGGCAGCGCGGCCTCGCAGCCACGGCCAACCGAAGCGCATTGAAACATCTCCATCTCACATGCTTGTGTAGGAGTGCGCGATCATACATCGAGTAGAAGGCGCAATACGGGAGTAGTCGCTCGGGAACGGCGTGCCACCAAGCAATCCAGTTCTTCACGGCGCGATCAGCAACATCGCGTGCCCGTCGGGATCGCGCGCCAGCAAACCATCGCGGAAACCCAACTCCGATTCGGGAAGCGTGATCAATCCTGGCGACACAAATGCGAACCGGCCTTTGCCGAGCGCGCCCGCAGCGTGCTTTCCGTCGCTCGTCATCAATCGAGTCTGCCAATGCGCGAGGTCGTTGGCGTGCAGATCAGCGGGGATTGGCCGCCCGTCGCGCGGCGTCAGGTACTCGAGAAACTCGATGCC
>DATKMK010000020.1:0-85449 GCA_035541895.1 Binatia bacterium
TCCTAAGTCAAGCTGACAAGCGGCCCGGCTCCCGAAGACCCAACCCATCGGTCTGGTGCGAAAAAAACGACCGCGATCATGCGGCTGCGGCTTGCCACCACCCTGCATTTCTCCCTTGACACATTAACAGTTGTACGTCTAAAAGCGCGCAATTCATCGATGGCCAGCCGAACGGAGAACCCGGTTCGGCGAAAGGGGGTATCGCATGCGGAGGGTGAAGACCTTGGTCAGGTGGTCGTGGCTGCTGGTGATACTCTTCGCCGTGGTCTCAGCGCGCTCTGCGACGGCCATCTATCTCGACGAAGACCAGACCATCAACCTGCGGGCGCGGGTCTACAGCCAAGGCGCGGTACGGATCAACGACTCGCAGGGGGATACCGTCCCGCGGACCTTCTCCGGCCAGTTGGTCCAGAATCGCAATTTCTTCAATCCCGAACTGGAAGCCAAATTCACCTCATATACAACCTGGATGAAGAATGCGGGACTAGGCTGGTTGGCACCGGATGACTTCAGTGGCCGTCTGGCAGCGTGGGGCTTCTACGATGGCATTTACGACTATGGCAGCGGCCAATTCAACGAAGCGAGGAAGGTGATCAACTCCACCTTCCCTCAATACACCGGGAAGCCGACGCACGCATGGTTCCTGGAAGGCCCAACGTTCAACCCCAAGGGTAAAACGTTGGACACGATCCTACCAGGTTCGCAAGCGCAGGACCCCCACGACATCTACGCGACCCAACGCCGGGTCAACGAGTTGTACCTCAACTACAGCAAGGGCCCTGTATTCGTGCGTCTGGGGCGTCAGGCGATCTCGTGGGGTGAATCGGATACGGTTGCGTTGCTCGATGCGAACAACCCGTTCGATCTCACGCTCGGGGCACCTGGAGTCTTTGAAGACCTCGACGAGTCTCGAATTCCGTTGTGGACCGTCCGCACCAGTCTGAATCTGTTCGATACACTCGGGCCATTCTCCAGCGCGTTCGTCGAGTCGTATTGGGTACCCGGCGACATCGACAACAACACCGGCATCCTGCCGCTCCTCGGGGCGAGCCCGTATTCTCCCCCTGGCCAAGATCCGCAGACCAATCCAACGATCGCAGCGTTCAACAAGCTCCCCGGTGTTGCGCCGTTCCAGTTCATCTTGCTCGACCAGGTACCGAAGCACGACTTCGACCAGAGCCGCTGGGGTGTCCGTACTCAAACCGTGGTCAACCGCCAGTTCACGGTGAGCGCGTGGTACTACACCACCTTTCAAGGTGTTCCGGCTCCGATCAAGACGGTACCGGTGGCGATCCCATCAGAGAAACGGAACCTGTTCATCGTCGCGACCCAGCACAAGCTGACGTCGGTGACCGGCATCTCCAACACGTTCTTCTTCGAGCCCCTCGACGGTATCATCCGGATGGAAGCCGAGTACTTCGACAACGAACCCAGCTTCATTCCGAACGTGAACCTCGCGCTCAAGAATCCTCTCAATAGCGGCGGCAGACTGCCGTACTCCGACCATCTGCGCTGGGAACTCGGATTTGATCGGTTCTTCTTCCTCCGCGCGCTGAACCCGACCAACAGCTTCACCCTGGTGAGTGCGATCGTCGGCGATTGGAATATCAGCGAGACATCGAAGAAGGACTTCTACTCAGCGCAACAGAAGCCCGGCGCCTCAGGGCAGAGACCGCAGGATTTCGTTCAGGAAGAGAAGGTGGAAGCGTTTGGCCAGGTCCATCTGCAAAGTGACTACATGCACGGCCGGCTTTCCCCCGCGGTGACGTTCATTCAGAACGTCCGGGGTACGTACACCGTCACCGGCGACATTCTCTACCGCTGGACCGACTGGCTCCTGTTCGATGTGAGCGCGGTGACGATCGGCGGTGCGTTCCAGCAGCTCGGATACTTCCGCGACCGCGACCAACTCGCGCTGCGCGTCACTTACCAACTGAACTAGTCACGCGGCTGCGCAGGGACGTCACGGTTTGCTCGTCCCGGCGCGGCCGTAGCGATCCTCCAGGCGCACGACGTCGTTCAACTCCGGCGTCGATGCTTCCAGCACATCGCACGCTTCGATCGCGATCATCCGGTGCCGCAGCCCGGTGTGGATTCGGAAACTGTCGCCGGGTTCAAGCATCATCGCGCGCGGTGCCGCATCGCCTTCGGCCACGTCGAGCTGCAAGCGACCGCTGAGGAGATAGATCGTTTCGTCTTTCTGCTGGTGGTACTGGTAGCTGAGCGCCTGGCCCTGTTCGATGTGCAGGATCTTGCCGACGTAGCGTTCGGTGTGGGCCCAAATCAGTTCGTAACCCCACGGCTTGTCGACCCGTCGCGGAGCGATCGCAGCCATGATCGTCATACACCAACGTAGATCAGCAACGTCGCGGTCAGAATCCACAACAGCAGGTTCACGCGCAGCGGGGGATCGGTCAGCAGCAACTGCGCCGGATTGCCGCCTTCATCGCGCTGGTGCACCAAGTACAAGTAGCGAAAGATGCCGAACAGCACGAACGGAATCGTCAGATAGAGCTTGTCGGTGCCGAGCTTGCGGGTGACCTCGGGCGACGCGGTGTAGATCGCGTACGCCACCACCGTCGACGCGGTCACCACCGCAATCATTTGATCGAGGAAGTACGGGCTGTACTCCCGCAGGATGCTGCGATGCTCGGTTGCGTCGCCTTCGAGCAGTACCAATTCGTGCCGGCGCTTTCCGAAACTGAGGAACAACGCACCGAGAAACGTGCAGATGATCAGCCACGACGACACCGGGACATCGATCACCACCCCGCCCGCGATCGCGCGAATCACGAAACCCGCGGCGATCGACATGACGTCGAGAATGACCGCATCCTTCAGATGAAACGTGTAGGCGACTTGCAGCGCGAAATAGACGGCAACCAGTCCGGCGAAACCCGCCCCGAGCACGCCGGCGCCAATCAGTCCGACGACCACCAAACCAACGCTCAGCCCCACGGCAGTCGCACGGCTGACGCGTCCGGCCGGCAGCGGGCGCCGGCACTTCTCCGGATGCTGGCGGTCGCGCTCGCAATCGTGCAGGTCGTTCATCACGTACGCACCGCTCGCGACGAGGCAGAACGTCAGGAACGCTGCGGCACATACCGCCACGTCGTGCACCACGAACAAGCGCTTGGCAAAGATCACGGCGGCAAACACGACGGCGTTCTTGTGCCACTGATACGGTCGCAGCAACTGGACTAGGTCTCGCACCGCCGCCGGTGCCGACGCCGACATGGACGCCGCTTGCGCGGAACTCGTCGGGGTCTTCATCATTGTCTTACGCACAGAGGTAGCGGTCGCGGACATGCGAATAAACGGCATGGAGCGCAATCAGATGTAGGTCTTCGATGTGCTGCACGTTGTCACTCGGCACGCGCACGCAATGATCGACGAGCGTCTTCAGCTCGCCGCCATCCTGCCCGGTGAATCCGATCGTGCACGCGCCGGCCGCGTGACCCAAGCGCATCGCCTCCAACACGTTGGGCGAGCGGCCGCTCGCACTGACGCCGATGACGACATCGCCGGCGCGCACGAAATTCCGCAGTTGCTCCGCGAACACCATGCGATACTCGGTATCATTGGCCCACGCGGTCATGAGCGACACATTGTCGGTCAACGCCAACACGCGCAGTCGGCGCCGCGAGCCCGTGACGTCGCCTTTGCTCAGATCGTTGGCGAAGTGCGATGCGGTGGCCGCGCTGCCGCCGTTGCCCATGACGAAAATCGCGCGATCGCTCTGCCCGGCTTCGATGATCCGCCGGCTGACCGCCTCGATCGCGTCGAGCGGCATCTGCTGCGCCAGCCCCGCCGTGCGATCGAGATACGCGCGCAAATCGCTCATGCCCGTGGATTTGTACCTGCCGGTTCACGTGCGGGTCAAGCAAGCGTGGAGAAACCGCTCACCCGACCAATACGCCGTTCGCTCGCAATGCGCCGATCCGCTCGCGGCCATACCCAAGCAGCTCACCGAGAATGGCTTCGCCGTGTTCACCGAGTTGCGGTGCGGGCCGCTGGATCGTCACCGGCGTGGCGGCATATTTCACCAACGTGCCGGTTTGGCGAAACTCGCCCCAGTGCGGCGCCGTCGCCGTGTGTAGGAGATCGTTGGCGGCAATCTGGGGATCGCTGAACAGCTCCGCGACGTTCCACACCGGAGCCGCCGGAATCTGGTCCCCCGCCAACCGTCCCAGCACTTCCTCGCGTTGCTGTTGCCCAAACCATTCGACAAGCGCGGCGCCCGTGGGGCCATCGGCAGGCTCACTACTCGGATCGACTTCACTCGCGGTTGGGACGGCGATGGTTCGCAGCCCAGGCCAGTGTGCGGCATTCGCGCTGAGAAAGATCCAGCCGTCGCGGCAGCGATAGGCGCGTCGCAAGGGATGCCGGCCGATGAGGTCCGGCCCGCCGTTCTCCATATCGGGTCTGCCCTCGTAGAAGAGAAACTCACCCGACTGGACCGTCAACGCAGCTTGCGCCAAGGACGTCTCAACCAATTGTCCGCGGCCGGTCTGTTCGCGTGCATACAACGCCGCCATGACGCCGAAGGCTGCCAACAAGCCCACCGCGTAATCGCACACCGCACAGGCGAGAAACACCGGATCGCCGCCGTGCCCGCCTTGCGCCGCCATGATGCCGCTGCGCGCCTGCAGCAAGGGATCGAAGCCGGCTTCGTGCCCGCGCGGGCCGCTGGTGCCGAACGCCGTGATGCTGCCGTAGACCAGCCGCGGGTTGAGCGTGGCGACGGTCTCGTAGTCGACGCCGAGTCGGCGCGTCGCTCCGGGTCGGAGATTCTCCACCAACGCGTCCGCCTTGCGCACCAGATCGTGTACGACCGTGCGCGCCTCGGGTTTGGAGAAGTCCAACGCCACACCGCGTTTGTTCTGATTCCATCCGTAGAAGCCGAACCCGAACGCACGAAACGGATCGCCGCTCGGCGGCTCGATTTTGATCACCTCGGCGCCCGCCAGCGCGAGCTGCATCCCGGCCGACGGTCCCGCGATGTAGCTGGTGAAGTCCAAGACGAGACGACCGGCCAGTGGGCCACTGGCCTCGCAGATGGCGGATGGCGGATCGCGGATCGCCGGAGTTCGGCTCACTCGCCACTGGTCACTCGTCACTGCGTCGTCGAGCTGCGGGGCGGGGCACCGGATCGCACCAGGCGTGTCGCGCAGATCGACCGGCACGCCCATCTGGATGCTGCGGCCGAGTTGCGGATCGTCGATCTCGGGGCAGAGACGGCGGTGCTCCACCTGTGGATCGCGGAGAAAATCGGTGCGCGTCAGCACCGGCGCACACGGGATGTCGGCTGCTTCGAGCCGCTGCAGCCATTCGGCACGCGGCCGGGTCGCAACGATCGACTGCACGAGCGCTTTGATTTCCTCCCAGTACCCCGGGCTGATTGCCCACGGCGCGCCATCGAAGCGCGGATCCGAAACCAATTCGGGCCGCTCGAACACCAGACACAGCTTGTTGAAGAAGGTCGGGTTGCCGCAGGCGATGAACAACCAGTCGTCGCTGGCCTTGAAGAGCCGGTAGATCGGAATCACGCCGAGCGGATCGCGCACCATCTGCATCACGCGTTGCAACGCGGGATGGTCGACGACGCTACCGGTCTGCATGGCCAGCGCGCCGGCGAGCCAGGACACTTCGATCTGCTGCCCGCGTCCGTCGCGTGCGCGCGCCAGCAGCGCCGCGCAGACCGCACCGGCCGCCAGCATCGCGGTGCCGTAACTCGCCACCGGAAGGGTGAGGAACACCGGCCCCTCGCGATACGCCCACTGACTGGCCATCAACGCGCCGCGCGCCGCGATCAAATCGTCATGCGCCGCCGCCTGCGCGGCCTCGCCGCGACTGCCGAACGGCGGCATCCAACAATGAATCAACCCTGGGTTGCCGGCCGCGAGGGCCTCGAACTTGAGAGCTGGGCGATCAGCAAACCAATCGGAGATCAACACGTCGGCACCGGCACACAGGCTGCGAAGCCGCTCGCGGCCGGCGTCGGTCGCAAGATCGGCGACCGCCGTGCGCTTGCTGCGATTCCACACATGAAAGCCCGGCAGCGATCGCGCCCGATCGCCGCCCGGCGGCTCGATCTTGATCACGTCCGCGCCCTGCTCCGCCAACAACATCGCCGCGAACGGCCCGGCAATGTCCTGCGCACATTCGACGATGCGAATGCCGGTTAGAGCTCCGGACGCGCTCATCAACCCTCCTCTGAGACTGCCGGTGGCCGGACGCGAAGCCGCCCAGGTTCGGCGGTGACGATGGCGCCAGCTTCAAGTGCGGGGCCGTGGAGATGCAACACGTGAAGACAGATCGCGGCCTGACGCGTGGCCGAATAGTTCACCAAGCGCAGCGATCCCCGCGTGCGGTTGGCCGCGAACGATCGCGATCTCGCCATAGTCTTTGTCGAGGGTGACAATGACACGGCCCTCGTCTCGCGCGCGAGCGAGCAGTTGCTCGTCGCCCGGATCTTCCTCCGAATCTCCCGCCCAGATGACGTCGTGTCCGGCCTCGACAAGCTCGCGTTTGGCACCGCCCCACACCCACGTGCCTAGGAGAAGCTTCATCACTGCGAGTTCAACAGCAGCGGTTCGACGCGTTCGTGCCCAACCAGACGGCGCGCATAGACAAGGCAGGCGCGAATATCTTCGTGCTCAAGCCACGGATAGCCGGGCAGCACTGTCTCAGGGCTGTCACCAGCCGCCAGCGTGCCGAGCACGCGCTCCACGGCCAAGCGTCGACCACGGATGATCGGCTTGCCCCCGAATACCTTCGGGTCCACCGTGATGCGCTTAACCAACTCGTCTTCGTCTGGCATGTTTGCTCCCTACGTGAAATGAATCTTATCACTCTGTTCGCGCGCGATGGAAGGTACGCGATACTCGCGGCACCATACTGGCGGCGCTCGATACTACCAGTGGTCCAGTGAAGCACTTAGGCAATGCTTCTACCGCTGCGAGGCGAGTCGTTACGAGTGTGCGGCGCACTGCTTCGGGGACTTACGTTCGCCGTTCCGCATGGTGCAGGAACGCTCGGACGCGATTTGCATAGATTCTGATCGTGACCCGCGAGAGTCCCTTGGCGTGCAACGCATTGAAGAAGGCGTCGATGTCCCGCAACTGCAGATCACGCAGGGCGCGATTGCCCTCGTTGAGCCATACAAGGAAGCGCTCGACATGCCACCGGCGATTCCGCACGGTGTTGCGGGCTGGCTTGAAGCCCTGCATGCGTGTGGAGTTCATAGGCGGCAACCAGCAGGCGTCGCTGCCACCTTCTTGAGGCCAGTTCCTCGTCTAGCCTTGCTCGACACAATGCTCCAGGAACCGCTCGCGTTCGGCAGAATACGGTGCGGCCTTGTGGTGGACAACGGCACAGAGTTTACCGAAAATCCGATCGAACATAGACGACCTCCTCTCGGGAAATTTGTTGCCCCCGTGTGGCCAATTTATGTTGCGTCGGGAATGGAAATCGCCGACAGAGGTCAGCTGCTAGCCCGGAAGCTCAATTGGCGGCATTCCCGCGAACGGAGCGCACCCGCCACCTGCGGCGAGGCGAACGTAGCCCAGGCTCAGGCGACGGTCAGATTCCGGCCTTCGCTGGATCGACGCTAACCGACGACCGCCGACAGCTTGTAGAGTGTTTCTCCCCAGCCCCGGTCGCGATCCTTCGCGGTGTCACTGCCATCGAGGATCGCCAGCTGATCGGTCACCCGAATGTCACAGCGCTGGCCTTGGGATGCGAACTCGACGGTCACCATCGATACCGTGATGCGCGTGTCCCCGCGCGCGATCGTCATCGCGTAACAGATGCGACGCTCGGGCACGATATCGACGTAGTGGCAGTCTTCGACGAACGTCTCGTTCGGCGGCCCGAACGTGAACCGTTTGCCGCCGCCGACCCGGAAGTCATGCGTCAGCATCTTCGCGGTCCAGCTCTCGTCGCCTGGTACGTACCAGCGCTCAAGCTCGGCTCTGTCGGTCCACGCTCGGTAGACGCGCTCGACGCTCGCGTTGTACGATCGGCGCACAACGACGGTGTCATGGACGACGCTTCGCTCTTCCATGGCCCTTCCTCCCTTTTGCCTCTTCGTTCTTCAGATGGGCGGCCAGAGCGTCGAGGCGTTGCTCCCATGCGACTCGACGCGCGAGTACCCAGTCTTCGACCGCCCGGAACCCCGCGGCGTCGAGACGACACCAGCGCACGCGACCCCGCTTCTCCCACATCACCAGCCGCGAGCCTGCGAGAACCTGGAGGTGCTGGTGGACGGCGGGGAGCGACATCGGCAGTGGCGCCGCAAGATCGGATACGCTCGCCGGAGCACGGGACAGCCGGTCGAGGATCGCCCGCCGAGTTGGGTCCGCCAGGGCTCGGAATGCGGCGTCGAGCTGGGCCGCCTGATGATTAAGCATATACTTAAGTAACTAGACCAGCCGGCGCGTCGGGTCAAGCGCGAACGTCAGGGACAATCCGACTCAGGACGGCGCTTGGCGAGGGCGCAGAAGTGCGGCCGCTCGTTCGTCACGCCGAGATTCGTCGGCGATTGGACAATGCGCGCATCGGTCTGGTATCCGAGCGTCGCAAAGAACGCCGCGATCCAATCGCGGTTATTGAGACTTTGAACGGCTTTCCGTCGAGCGTCCCGGTTGGATCACCTCGCCGCCGCTCCTTCACGCGACCTGCATTAGCACCCCTCGGGCGGGCGGCGAGACCGTGGAGCGCCGTCAGGCGAGATCCTCTTCCAACCGGCGCGCGGCGACCGCCCGCACGCGACGAGCCAGCGGAAAGGTTTCCGCGCCCGCATGGACCACCGTGAGATCGGTCAGTCGAAGATCCTCAAGCGCCGCGCGCATCCACGGGCCAACAGGCCGCGGAGCGCGCGCAGATGTCGCACGCGGGCAATCACTACCGTGAAAATTCGGCGTACGCCACCGAATTTTCAATGATAGGCTTACCCCCAACTCGTCTGCACGTCACCCTTGCGCAGGCGGCCGGCGATGACGATCTGCTGCACTTCGCTCGAGCCGTCGTAGACGCGCACGATCCGGGCGTCGCGCCAGATGCGCTCGACCATGTACTCGCCGCGGACGTAGCCGTTGCCGCCGTGGATCTGCACGGCGTCATCGACGGTCTGCCACAGCGCTTCGCCGGCGAACAGTTTCGCCGTCGACGACTCGCGAATAGCCGGCTGGCCGCGATCGAGCAGCCACGCGCTGCGATACACGACCAGGCGCGCGGCTTCGGTGCGCGCGCTCATTTGCGCCAGACGAAACGCGATCGATTGATGCTCGGCGAGCGGCTTGCCGAACGTCTGCCGTTGCTCGGCATACTCGAGTGCCAATTCCATCGCCTTCTGACTCGCGCCGACGCAGCGACCGCTCAATGTCGTACGCCCTTCGGAGAGACAGCGCTTGGCGTACTCGAATCCTTCGCCTTCGTTACCGACGAGCGCATCGGCCGGAATGCGCGCGTCTTCGAACACGATCTCGGAGATGCGCGAGCCTTGATGGCCGAGCGTGTCGAAGACTTGCCCGATCTGCACGCCGGGCGTGTCGCGATCGACGAGGAATGCGGTGATGCCCTTGTGGGTGCGGGCGAAGACGAAGAAGTGGTGCGCGTGCGGCGCGTTGGTGATGAAGGTCTTGTGGCCGTTGATGATCCAACTGTCGCCCTTGCGCTCGGCGCGCGTCTGCAGGTTACCAGCGTCGGACCCGGCACCGGGTTCGGTCAGCGCGAACGACCCCAACCACTCACCGGCCGCCATCTTCGGCAGGTAGTGCTGCTTCTGCCGCTCGCTGGCGAAGCGGATGATGCCGACGCAACCGATCCCGGTGTGCACGCTGATGTAGCTCGCCAGCCCCCACGGTCCGCGGCCGAGCATCTCGTGCACCAGGGTCTTCTGCACCACGTTGAGGCCGAGCCCGCCGTACTCGGCCGGGATGCTGAGACCGAACAACCCGAGTTGCCGCGCGCCGCCGAGCAGACTGGGCGGCAACACGTCGGTCTTGTCGATCTCGCGCCAGCAGCCATTCGCTTGTTCCTCGACGAAGTCGCGAACGGATTGCTGGAGTGCCAGGTCATCGTCCGACAAGGTGAAATCCATCGTCAGGTTCCTTCCGCGGCGAGAGCAGTACACAAATCCGTCGGTGGCGCCAACCGCGACGACGATCACCTGCGCACTTGCTGCCTGCCGGTGAATGCGCGAAACACCGCGCATGAAGCTGGTCGTTCTCGACGGCTACACGCTCAACCCCGGCGACAATCCGTGGGACACCCTCGCCCAGCTCGCAGAGTTGAGGGTTTTCGATCGCACGCCCGCCGGCCAGATCATCGATCGCGCCCGCGACGCCGATATCGTGCTCACCAACAAGACGCCGCTGACCGCGGAAACGCTGGCGCAGTTGCCGCGGCTGCAATTCATCGCGGTGCTGGCGACCGGCTTCAACATCGTCGACGTCGCGGCCGCCCGGCAGCGCGGCATCCCGGTGTCGAACGTGCCCGAGTACGGCAGCGACTCGGTGGCGCAACACGTCTTCGCCCTGTTGCTCGAACTGGCCTCGCGCGTCGGAGAGCACGACGCCGCCGTACACGCGAGCGAATGGGTGCGCGCAAGCGATTTCTGCTTTTGGAAGGCGCCACCGATCGAACTCGCTGGACTCACGATGGGCATCGTCGGCTTCGGCCGCATCGGCCGCCGCGTCGGTGAACTGGCGCACGCGTTCGGCATGTCCGTGATCGCTGCCGGCGGAACGCGGCGCGACGTACCCGGGTTCGCGCCGTTTGCGTGGCGCGACGTGCCTGAGCTGTTCGCGCAGGCCGATGTCGTCACGTTGCACTGTCCCCTCACCGCCGCCAACACGCACTTCGTGAATCGCGAGCGGCTCCGGCGCATGAAGCGCTCGGCGTTTTTCATCAACACTGCGCGCGGCGGACTGGTCGACGAGCATGCGCTCGCCGACACGTTGCGGGCGGGGGCGATTGCCGGCGCGGCCGTCGACGTCGTATCCGTCGAGCCGATGCGCGCCGACAATCCACTGCTCGCCGCGCCGCGCTGTCTGATCACTCCACATATCGCGTGGGCAAGTCTGGCGGCGCGGCGACGCTTGATGGAGACGACCGTGGCCAACGTGGCGGCCTTCCTCGATGGCCGGCCGATCCACGTGGTGAATTGACGGGCTGCGCCGCGCCGAGTTGGCCCCCCATCCCGACCTTCCCCCGTCGCCAAAAGCGGCAACCAGAGAAGGAGTCTCGGCGCGGCCTAGGTGCCTTTTCGAGTCTAGTGTGACACGCGCAGCTCGTGCATACCGGCGAACATCGCCGGCACGTCGATCGGCGCATCGAACGGCTCACCGCGGAATTCGCGGTAGGCACGCTCGACGTTGAACAGAATGCGTTCCGGCTCGGTCCACCCCGCGTAGGGGCCAAGGTCGATGCGCTTCGCGGCGTCGAGGGCGGACAGCCCAGCATCGAATCCGCGGCGCGACTCACTGCGCACGTATTCGAGATATGCCTTCATCTCACGCGGGCCTTCGATGCCGCACAACGGGCCGTGCCCCGGAACGACGACGTCCGGCGCCAGCGCAACGATGTGGTCGAGCGCCGCGATCCATTTCGCGTACGTGCCCTCCCAACCGATCGGCGTACACAAGCGAAACAGAATGTCGCCGCAGAAGACTACACGCTGCGCCGGCAGATGAACGATGACGTCGCCGGTCGTGTGCGCCGGCCCGACGTAGATCAGGCGCGCGGTGGTGCCGTTGAGATCGAGATCCAGGCGGTCGTCGATCAACCGCGTCGGCGGGGTGAGTTCGATGCCGCTGAAGTCCCACGCCGCCAGCGACTTGGCGAGCGCCGCGACCGCGGGATTGCTGCTGCCCGCGGCGTTCCGCAGCAGTTGCATCGATTCAGGTCGTTCCTTCCCGAACGCTTCAGCGCAGCGGCGATGGCCGATGATTTCGGCGCCGCGAAACAATTGATTGCCCCAGCAGTGATCGCCGTTGTGGTGCGTGTTGACCAACCGTCGCGCGGGCTGCCTTGACACGCGTGCGTACTGTTCGATGAGTTGCCGCGTGTGCGGCAGATCCCAGAACGTGTCGACCACCAAGCCGCCGTCGCGGTTGATCAGGCCGGAATTGCTCGTGCCGAGTCCGCGATCCTCTTGCAAACAGGCGTACACATCCTTCGCAATCTCTCGCAGCTCCATGCGGCGCCTATAGCCGAAGTCGCCGACCGGAGTCGAACGGGAATTCAATCGAGCCCGAGCGTCTCGACGTACTGCCGGTGAATGTCCGCGATGCGCTGGTCAAGTTCTTCAGGCTTCCAATGCGTCGTCGCGATCGGCGGGCGAACGACCACTTCGATGGTCGCCGGCCGCACGACGACCGCGTGCTTGGGCAACGCATCGAGCGCGTTGCGAAAGACGATCGGCACGATCGGCGCCCTGGCCGCCATCGCGAGGTGGAACGCGCCTTTCTTGAAAGGCCCGAGCCGGGGGGTCGGACTCCGTGTGCCCTCGGGTGCGATCGCGATCGACAAGCCTTGCCGCAACGCATCGATCGCCGGCTGCATGGCCTCGATCGCCTTCTCGCGATTGAAGCGGTCGATGAACACGGTGCCGGCGAGGGCGAACGCCGGACCGAAGATCGGATTGCGCCGCACTTCTTGTTTGGCGATGCCGACCATGTCGCGCCGCAAGAGTTTGCACAGCAACATCACGTCGACGCCGCTCTGGTGATTGAAGATGAACACCGCCGGCCGGTGCGACCACAGGTGGTGCTCGCCGCTGACCTGCAGGTCGATGCCGGCCAGCGCGGTGCCGAGCTCGCCCCAGGTGGTGGTGGCGATGTTGACCGCGCGCCGCCAACCGCCGTCGAGCATCGCGGTCGGAAGTCCAAGTAGGAAGGATGGCACCAAACTACCCACCGCGAGCGAGGTGCGAACGACGTCGGCGACGCCGGGCGTGCCGCGGCTGGTGAAGCGGCGCGCCGGCCAGCCGCGCTGCGCCGCGATCGCCGCGAGGCGGCGGTTGGGATTGGTCGGCCGCGGATTGCCGACGATGTCGAGCAACGGAAGATCTTCGTCGCTGTCGGTGTAGAAGTAGCTCTTCGTCAAGCTGACGCGCTGCTGGCGTGCGAATGTGCGCGCCGCGTGCGCCTTGCCGTCGCCGTAGCAGGTGGGGCGGATCAGCTCGCCGGTGAAACGGCCGTTGCGCACGTCGAGTCGCGTACACAGGACGTGCGGAATGCCGAGATCGCGCGCCAGCGGCTCGATCTGGTAACGCGTCGCCGCCGACACCACCGCGACCGTGTGGCCCCTGCGTGCGTGCGCCTGCACCAACGCGCGCGACTCGGGATAGATCGACGCGGCGAGGCGTTCGGTGAAGATGCGCTCGCCGAGCGCGACGAACTCGTCTTCGGTGTGGTCGCGCAGCAGATCGGTGGTTTCAGTGACGAAACCCGAGAAGCCGACGCGCCCGAGTTGAAACTGCGCGGTGGTGATCGCGGCTTCGAGGAAGTCCCCGGGGCTGATGAGGCCGGTGCGCACACCGTCGCGCAAAAACTCGAACGCCGAAAAGCCGGCGATCAGGGTCTGGTCGACGTCGAAGAACGCGCCGATGCGCGCGCCCCCTGGGCCGTCATCGATCTCGCGCGTCAGCTCGGCATGCGCGCTCATGCGGCGGAGATATTCCAGTCCGCGGGCTGAAGTCCAGCCGAGGCAGTGGAACCCGATCTCCGAGCAGGTGGCGCGCGCTCTCCGAGCGCGTTGGGGGGATGGGGGTGGGTGCCTTGCAAATTTCGGCGCGCGCCCCCGGCGGGCGCGCGCCGTCGCAACACGCACCGAGGCCGCGCGAGATGCGCGGCCTCGGACGCAGGCAGGTGAGGTTGAGCCGTCGTTAGGGATGCAGCGGCTCGAAGAACGAGGTGAAGCGGTCAGCGGCGGTCCCGGTCAGGCACGCAACGCAGTCGGTAAAATCGTTGCCCGTGCCGCTTTGGGTGAGTGGCGACAGCGGGATGCTGGCGCACTGTCCGAACGGGTCGGCGCACAGGCCGGTGAATCCCAGCGGTGCCGGATCGAGGTACGTGTCGTCGCCGGTTCCCTTGACTTTGTCCGGGCCGGCACTGATCCGGCAGGCATTCTGGATCGCCGTCGTGGTCTTGGCGGCTTGCTTGTCGAGCTTCGCCTGCGTGGCATTGATCGCGTTGACGTTGTCGTACTTCGGGCAGCAATCCGCCGCGACCATGCACGGCGGGTCGGCGGGTACCGTGATCGGCGCCTTCGTCAACGCATCGACAATGCACTGCCCGCTGTGACAGGCGATCTTTCCGTCGGCCACTTTATCGAGACAGCTTTGCCGCAGCGCCAAGTCCTGGTCCTCCGCCGCCCGCGCATTTGAACCGATTCCTTTCTCGCAGCTCACTTGTGCCTTGGTGCTGCCGGCCAACGGATAGAGCGGCATGGCGCTCTTCATGCTGAAGGCCTCGGCCGCGCATTGCACACAGGTGAGCAGATCGTCACCGGTGCCATGGGTGTTGAACAGCACCGTCGTCGACACCGTCCCGCAGTCGCCACCAACGTCGAGACAGGTGCCCTCGAACCCAAGCGTCGATGGGCTGAGATAGGTGTCGTCGGTCGTTCCCTTGGTCTTGTCGGCTCCCGAGTTAATCGAGCAGGCGTTCTTGATAGACTTGATAGCATTCGCCGCCTTGGTGCTGAGCTTGGTGGCCGTAGTTTTGGACGAATTGGTGTCGTCCCAGTCCGGGCAGCAGTCGGTGCCGACCGTGCAACTAGACGCGGCCACGATCGTCGGGGTCGCGCTGGTCGGATTGAGCACGCACTGGTTGCTCTGGCAGGCGAGCTTGCCGCCGGCGACGCGGTCGAGGCAGGCTTGCCAGAGATTGAGGTCGTTGGTGGCCAGCCCACGGCTCTGGTTGGCAATCGTGTGCAGGCAGTTGTGGCCTTTGCCATCGAGTTGACAGGTCGGGCTACAGCCGTCGCCGGCGGTGTGGTTGCCGTCGTCGCATTGTTCGACCCCGCGGTAGACCACGCCGTCGCCGCAGGTGTTGGGCGTACAGTCGTTCTTGCACCCGTCGTGATTGTTCCGGTTGCCGTCGTCGCACTGCTCGCCGCAACTGGCTTGCAGCACGCCGTCACCGCAGGACGAACTGCCGACGCAGGTGCCGGCTTGGCAGGTATCGTTGAGTGTGCAGGCGTTGCCGTCGGTGCACGGGGTGCCGGTCAGCGGTGCACAGGTTCCGTTGGCCGGCGCGCCAGCGGCGATGCTGCAGGCTTGGCAGTCGTTGGTCGCGCCGCCGCCGCACGCCGTGTTGCAGCAGACGCCATCGACGCAGAAACTGCTGGCGCACTGCGGGCTCGCGTTGCAGGCGTAGCTCGGCGGCGCCGGGCACGCGCTGCTGTAGATGCGGATCAAGCTGGTCTCTGTAGTCAGGGAGAAGTTTTGCGTTGCGAGCGAGGGCGAGCCGACTACGCCGTCGCTGGCGCTGATGGCCAGCGTGTAGCAGGCGTTCGGAGTCAAAGACGAGAGATCGAGCGTGCAGGGCAAGTCGCCGCTCCACGCTTGGCTGATTGACGCAGTGCCCACGTTTGGTGTTGTCGCCTGACTGTTGACCGCACCGTTGGTGTATCCCGACGCGCACAAATCCGGGTTGCCGTAGCTGTTGCCGCCGTTCTGATCGAAAATACCGACCTGCTGCGGCGAGCCGCCGATCGTGATCGTCGCATACGCCCACGCGATGTACGTCGCGCCCGTGCCGGCTTTCCTCACGCCGAGTTGGTTCACGCCCGGCACAAGCAGTGGCAATGCCGTGCCCAGTGGCACCGTGTAGGTACCGATCATCGGAGGCTGGCACGTGCACGAGGCGCCGCTCGGATCAGGCGCAACGGTCGCCACGGTGGTCCCGTTGATGGTTAGCTCGAACGTATCTTGCGATGCACCGCACGAAGTCGCCAGCCACGCGTAGGTGAGATCGCCCACCAGACTGGTGCAATCACCGATGACCAGCATGCCGGTCAGCCCCAGCGCAGTCGGGCTCGATACGGTGGCGTTGAGTTCCAGGGTCGGTCCGCCGTCTTGGCCTATGCTTGAGATGACAACCTGCGGGCTGCAGGCATCGCCGACACCGTCGTGGTTGCCGTCTTCCTGACCGGGATTCGCAATCGCCGGGCAGTTGTCCGCGAGATCGCAGAAACCATCGCCGTCGGAGTCGACGGTGCCGGGTCCGACACACGCGTCACATGCATCGCCAATACCGTCGCCATCGCTGTCTTGCTGTTCGGGGTTGGCAATCGCCGGGCAGTTGTCGCAAGCGTCGGGGATACCGTCGCCATCTGTATCCGGCTGACACGCGTCGCCGATACCACTGTAGCAGGTATCGGTCTGCGTCGGGTTCGGCACTGCCGGGCAGTTGTCGCAAGCGTCGGGAATGCCGTCGCCGTCCGTGTCCGGCGAGCACGCATCGCCGTGGCCCGTGTAGCAAGTGTCGGCTTGCGTGGGGTTCGGCACTGCCGGGCAGTTGTCGCAGGCGTCGGGGATACCGTCGCCGTCCGCATCCGGCTGACACGCGTCGCCAACGCCACTGTGGCAAGTATCGGCTTGCGTGGGGTTCGGCACCGCCGGGCAGTTGTCCGCGAGATCGCAGATCCCATCGCCATCGGAGTCAGCGGCGCCGCGTCCGACGCACGCATCGCACGCGTCGCCAATCCCGTCGCCGTCGCTGTCTTCTTGCCCCGGATTCGAAACGGTCGGGCAGTTGTCGACCGCGTCGCAGATTCCGTCGCCGTCGCTGTCCCCCACTGCGTTGCTCGAACAGTACGCGGCAGCGGCGGCGGCTGTACTTACGCCGTATGCTTGATCGTACGCGAACGTTCGGCCTCCGCCGGCCGCAAGGGAAAAGCGAATGCCGATATGGATGCCCTCGTCGTCGAGCGCGCCGTTTTCATCGACCGGGGAAGCGAAAAACGCGTTCAGTAGAGAGCCGCTATTGATTTGAAACGGCCCGCCCGCCGCGACGGTCACATTGGGATCGGTTGAACCCATAATGACGGAGAGATCGTTCGTTGCCGACGCTCGCGCCGTCGAACCGATCACATCATTGTACGTATCGTAGCCGAGTCCCGCGCCTATCCCTTGATCCGGGTCAAACGTGTCGAAGTAGCTCAGCGTGATATCGGAGCCGTTGTTGGTAAACGCGGTCGTTATACGCAGAACGTTCAAACCGGGCACCAAAGAATAGGTGCGAGTGAAGGCGACATTTGCGCCGCCCCTCGTGTAGGTACCAGAGACTTGCACGCCGCCGGAGATCGCGGTGACCGTAACCGGAATGCCGGTCCCTCCATTCGTGCGGCTCAGTGCGAAAGTGGAGGTGTCAGTGCCGACTTGGAGGCCCCAGTTGGACACCGGTGTTCCGGGGTTATAGAAATCGGACCCTCCGAAGGTGAGCGAACCGATCGCCCCGTTGTCGGAGCGGATAGCCACGGTCAGGCTGCCATTTGTCAGCGTTTGGGCAACCGTCGGTCTCGCCCAGCTCGCCACCGCACTCGCGAAGAGCAGCGCAAGAAATCGACCGATGCCGCGCCAGGCGATCGCCGAGTGCGCTGGCGTCCTGCGACGGCCGCTACGTTGAACGCTCGTCAATGAGCACACTGATGCGAGGTGCCCCTCCGTCTGCAGTACCGTCAAAGTGCAGTGTCTGGTCATAGGTGCCTCCCTCCGACTAGGCGTGTTTGCTGAGGGCGCAAGTCACGTGCCCGGCTACTGCTCAGCGTGCACGCGACTGTCGACATGACGCCGTGGCCGCAGGTGACCAGCGCCGTGGAGTCGCTTCGGCGCCGAAGTCTGGAATAGTGGACATCAGCTTGTCCGCGCCGGGAGTTGGCCACCCTACTCTCCTCGCTCCTCGCGGGTCTCACGCTCATTGACAGATCCACAGATCGTTGCGCGGTTGGCAGGTATCATTTGAACTCAGCACACGACGACATATGTCACGAACATCGGATGCTTCATGAGACTACGTAGATCTACGTAGAAATTATTCTGAAACAGTCCTGTCTGTTTCCGAGCAAACGCGGAGATCATACGCACGGTCGCGCGATCGGGAGCGATGCCGGTTCTCGGATTGAGGTGGCGCGTTCGAGGGGCTGCCCGCAGATTCCGGCGGCGTGCCCGGAAATTGCCGATGAGAGCGCCCCCGAGGTCGCGCGACATCGATTGAACGGACCGATAGGTGGAACGCGATCTCCGATCGCGTTCGGGGGGGGGCAGGCCTGCAACCTTGGACATTCGACGCCGCTCCGATCTAAGAGAAGAACGTGTCGACGACCGAACCTGGCTGGCCGGCGGCGGGTGGGCGACCGGTGGTCTTTCTTGTCGATGCCGCGAGCCCACTCGAACAGCGCGTGATCCACGACTGGATCGCCCGCCATCGCCCCGAGGCCGACGGTGCCTGTGAAGAGATTCCCATTCCGCCGACGCGCGGGCGGCGCAACGGCCAGCTCGATCCGCACCTCGAGGCGCGCCTGGCAGCGGGCGACGACCCGTTGCTCGCACCGGTGCGGGTCGCGTGGCAGCCGGCGCAGCGCGACGGCGTGCGCGATGTGCGGCTCTCCGATCTGCTGACGTTCGGCGATCCACGCGATCCCGGTCGCTTGCGGCAGGCGTGGACGCTCCGGCGGCATCCGGATCGTTGCTGCGTCGTGGCCGGCGATCCCGCGCCGGCCTCCGAGCTGCGCGAACGCTGGCATCGCGCCGGCGGCGTCGACGCCGCGCAAACCACCGGCCTACCCGAGTTCGTCGCGCGCCAAGCCGCGCTGGCACTCGAACGCGCCGAGCGCCGGCTGCGCGGGGCGCGCTACAAAGTGCCGCGCTTGGTGCACGAAGACATTCTCTCGCGCCCGGGGTGTCGCGGTGGGTTGGCGCAGCTCGCGCGCGAACTCGGCCGCGACGAGGCGAAGGTCACGCGCGACGCCTCGCGCTACCTGCGCGAGATCGCCGCCAGCCACAGCACCTACGTCATCGATCTGGTCGCCCACATCATTCGCTACATGTACACGCAGGGCTACGGCGAGGCGCTGCACTACGACCGCGGCCAGCTCGAAACCATCTACGCGCTGGCGCAGCGGCATCCGGTGGTGTTCCTGCCGTCGCACAAGTCGAACCTCGATCACCTCGTCCTGCAGTACGCGCTGCACGAGAACGGGCTGCCGCCGAATCACACCGCCGGCGGCATCAACATGAACTTCTTCCCGATGGGTCCGCTCATGCGCCGCAGCGGCGTGTTCTTCATCCGCCGCACCTTCAAGGACAACGCGGTCTACAAATTCGTGCTGCGGCAATACATCGACTACCTGATCGAGAAGCGGTTCTCGCTCGAATGGTACATCGAGGGCGGGCGTTCGCGCTCGGGGAAATTGCTGCCGCCGCGCTTCGGTATGCTGGCGTACGTCGTCGACGCGTATCGGCGCGGCAAGAGCGACGACGTGTTCCTGATTCCAGTGTCGATCGCCTACGATCAGATTCAGGATGTGAGTGAGTACGTCGCCGAGCAACGCGGCGCAGCCAAAGAACGCGAGAGCTTCAGTTGGTTCCTCGGTGTCGTGCGCCGTTTGCGGCGGCGCTACGGCAACATCCACATCCGCTTCGGCGAGCCGTTGTCGCTGGCGAAGACGCTGGGGCCGCCCAATCCCTCGGCCGAGCCGGCGGCCGACGAACAGAACCTCGCGCTGCAGAAGCTCGCGTTCGAAGTCGCGGTGCGAGTCAACCGCGTGACCCCGATCACGCCGACCTCGCTGGTGACGCTTGCGCTGCTCGGCATGGTCGATCGCGCGCTGACGGTGAACGAAACGGTGGCGGCGTTGCGCAACCTGTTCGACTACGTCCGGCGACGCGGGTTGCCGAGCACCGGCGAGCTGGGCCTCGACACCGCCGACGGCGTACGCCGCGCGCTGGAATCGTTGGTCGAGAACGGCGTGGTTTCATGCTTCGCCGAAGGCTCGGAGGCGGTCTACATGATCAGCCCCGATCAACACCTCACGGCGGCGTACTACCGCAACACGATCATTCATTTCTTCGTCACCGGCGCGATCGCCGAGTTGGCGTTGCTGCGCGCGGCGGAGGTTCTGGCTCCCGGATCGCCGGGAGCGAATGCGGGCGTCGGGGCGAGCAGCCCGGACGAGTTTTGGAATGAGGCGTTGCGTCTTCGCGATCTGCTCAAGTTCGAGTTTTTCTTCGCCGAAAAGGACGAGTTCCGTCGGGAGTTGCGTGAAGAAATGCGCTTGCATGATCCGGAGTGGGAGACCCGACTGAGCGGCGGGGCATCGGCGATTCACGCGCTGCTGCGACGCATCCGGCCGTTGAGCGCGCATCGCGTGCTGCGCCCGTTCCTCGAAGCCTACCGCGTGGTCGCCGACGCCCTGGCGCAGAGAGCCCCCGACGTCGCGTTCGATGAAAAGGCGTTCTTGTCGCAGTGCCTGGCCTGGGGCAAACAGTATCGTCTGCAGCGGCGCATTCGCAGCACGGAGTCGGTGTCGAAAGTGCTCTTCGAGACCGCGTTGCGCTTGGCCCGCAATCGCAATCTCTTGGACCCCGGCACCGCGGATCTCGTTTCACGTCGGCGCGCGTTCGCCGATGAGTTACGTGACGCGATCCGTCGCGTCGACGCCGTCGGTGCGTTGGCCGCGAGTCGCTTGGCCGGGCTGATCGAGTAGACGGTCGGACCTGTCGCGCTAACTCCAGATGACCAAAAGCTGCAAGGCGATAAACAGCAGGATGCTTCCCAAGCAGACGAAATGATCGCGGCAAATGGCGCGCGCCAACGCGCTCTGCTGCGCGGGCGAGTCGGTGCGCGCGCCAAGACGCACGGCGTTGGGGAACACCCGCAGCATGGCCAACAGAATCGGGCCGACGCAAAACGGAAGCGAGAACACCGTCACCCAGTGCGGGTCGCGCACGATCAGCGTCACTAGCGTCAGCACCGCGATACTCATCACCACGCCCACCGCGTAACCCATCGGAAGCGCTTCCGTGGTAACGCGGCGGTAGTAGCTGGCGATCGACGACAACACGGCTTCTGGGAGTGCTCCCTGATGTTTGCGGTAGCGCCATACCTGGATGTCGAACATCAGATCCATCCACAGCACGGCCAACAGAAATCCGCCGCATAGAAGCGGGACGGCCGTCACGCTACACCGCGCCGACGCGCCGGGTCAGGCGACGACGGTTGCCGACGCCGCGGAGATCACCACCTCGCCGCGTTCTTTGGTGCGTGCCTGCACGATGATCGTGGCGGCGCTCTCCTTCCACATTTCCGTGACGATCGTCTCGCCGGGATAGACGACGCCCGAGAAGCGCACGTCGAGCGCCTTGAACTTCGCTGGATCGTTGCCGCAGTGGCTGCGCAGCACGGCGCGGCCGACGTGACCGAACGTGCACAGCCCGTGCAGGATCGGCGTGTCGTAGCCGGCCATCTTGGCGAAGTCGGGATCGGCGTGCAGCGGATTCATGTCGCCCGAGAGGCGGTAGATCAGCGCCTGCTGCGGCAAGGTCTTCATCTCGACGACCGCATCGGGCGGACGGTTCGGCGGAACGTTCTTGGGTCCGCTCGGCCCGCGTTCGCCGCCGAAACCGCCTTCGCCGCGCGCAAAGGTTCCGAAGGTGTTGCGAAACAGCAGCGTGCCCTTCTCATCGACGGTGTCGGCGTCGACGAGGACGAGCGCGCCCTTGATCTTGTCGTAGACCGCCTTGACGATCGGCGTGGTCGTCAGCGTACCGCGAGTGGGAATCGGTGCGAACAGCTCGATGCGCTGCTCGCCGTGCAGCACCATCATCGGGTTCACCTGCATCACGTTGCCGATGGCGAACAACGCCGGGAATGCCGGAATCACGCCGAAGGTCGGCAGCACCGTGAGATCGCGCTCGTAGGTGAACTGCAGCTCATCGGTGCCGGCGCCGACACCGAGCGCGTACAGCATGACGTCCCTTTCGCTGTACACAAATGTCGTGGAATCGAGTTTCTTGCCGACGGCACTGGGATCAACGGGCATGGGTTCCTCCGTGGGCCGGTTTCACCGGCGAGGTGCGGACGTAGTTAGCCAGCAAATGCTGTGTGCGCAAGACATTCAATCTCGCGTTGACAGGTTGTGGGCTGATTCGTACAGTGCGTGCGAAATGATCACCTTTCATCGCGGCTGGGTCGTGACGGGCCTGTGCGCAGTCGGGCTAACGGTGTCGGTGTGCCGGCGGCCGGCGCAGGCGCAAACCGTTTTTACGTGGACCGATGAGGGCGGAACGGTGCACTTCTCAGACTCGCCGCCGCCCGCTGGGCAGAAATACGAGCAGCGCGATGTCGGCGGCGGTCCGGCGGTCAAGGGGCAAGCGCCACTGCCGGAGGCCAATGCGCCCGTGACAGACGGAACGACCAACGCCACTCCCGGAGAAGCCAGCGGGCCCGCGCGTGTCGTCATCACGTCGAAGGAGGCGATCCCTCGCGGTCCCGAGTCGCGCCACGTGAGCGGCGCGGTGAGGAACGTCGGCGGCCGCCCGGCCGATCGTGTGGCGGTCACGCTGCGAGTTGTCGATGCGAGCGGCGAGGAATGCACCAGCGAAGACGTCAATGTCGAGCCGACCACGTTGAACGCGGGCGAGACCGGCCGCTTCGATACGACGGTCAACAGTCCATGTCTGATCGACGGCGGCACGGTCGACGTCGACGTGCGTTCCGACTAGCGCGCTCACAACAGCGAGATCAACGTACTTAGCACCATCAACAGCATCAGCAGCAAGCCGACCGTGTAGGCGACGGTGCGGTGCGGCTGCATCTGCCGCAGGTAAAAGACGCTGTGCAGGATGCGGGCGATACAGAAGCCCCAGAAGTACAGGCGCGCCATCGCGAGCGACGGCCGGGTCAGCGAGTAGAACACTGCCGCTCCGAAGAACGGAAGGATGTTCTCGATGTCGTTGCGATGTGCCCGCCGCGCCCGCTCGATGTCTTCGTCCGGACCGGCCGGCGGCGGGAGGCCTTGCAGCGCGTAGTCCTCGGGCGTCGCGTAGTGGCCGCGACGGATGCGGATCACGCTGGTGTAGCTTCCCACCGCGACCATCTTGAGCACCAGAATCAGGTACACGACGCCCAAGATCGAGAGCGCGGGGTACTGGGTCAGTAGGTTCATCACACAACCTCCGGGCTGCGGCCGCCTTGTAGCACAGTTCGCGTGCGAGTTTGCAGCGGCCCATCATTGCGGCGAGACCGCGTAGAGCTGCCGATAGCGGCGGTAGCCGCCGATGACTCGTTTCACGTACTCGCGCGTCTCGCGGTAGCTGATCGCTTCGACGAACTCATCGCTGTCGAGGCCCGGAGATCGCCGCTGCCACTTCTCGACCGCCGCTTCGCCGCCGTTGTAGGCGGCAATCGCTTTGATCCGATCGCCGTCGAACTGTCTGATCAGTTGCGCCAAGTAGCCCGTGCCGAGGGCGACGTTGCGTTGCGGATCGCGCAACTCGTCCACGGTAACCGGCGCGCCGGCGACGCGGCGTGCGGTGCTCGGCAGCACCTGCATGAGGCCGAAGGCATCGGCGGGGGAATGCGCGTTGGGATCGTACAAACTCTCTTGACGAATCACGGCGGCGACCAAGAGCGGGTCGAGCGACGCGTGCGCAGCGGCGTCGGACACCAGCGGCCAGAACCCGAGCGGATACAGGACACGCTCACGCTCCGCGGCCGCAAGCCCGGCGTCATCGCCGAGTCGCCGAATCAGCCGAATCGCCGCGCCATCGCCGTCGACGGCGCGGTACCACTGCAGCAGTTGCCGGAGGGCGGTGCGATCGTCTGCATGGTCGCGCTCATAGGCGGCGAGCTCGTCGCGCGCCAGCGGAGACATGCCGGCACCGGTCAATTCCATCGCGCGTTCGAGGTGAAAGTCGCCGTGAGCTGGCGGAACGGGCGGCGGCGCGGGCGGCTGAATCGCGACCGGAGTCGTCGCGAGCGTTCCCAATCGACGTTCCGCCACCATCGCGTAGTAGCTGGCGGGGGCCTCGTGCGCGAGGCGTTGATAGAGTGCGTGTGCGCGCGCGACATCACCCGTGTGTTCAAGCGCGCGCGCCTGCCAGTAGCGGCCGTCGGCGCAGTCGTCCGCGTTGCGACAGCCCGCGAGCGCCGCGAAGTCCTGCGCCGCAACTGCGTAGCGGCCGTGTTGGTAGTGAATCCAGCCGATACGCCATTGCGCTTCGCGTCCGAGTCGGTCGCGAGCAACCGCGGCAAGCTGACGGTACGCCGCGATGGCCGCCTCGGCGCGGCCGGCCTTCTCGTGAATGCGGCCAATGGCGTACAGCGCCTCGTTGGCATTCTCCGCGCGCGCGAAACGGCGGCGGAACTCGACAAACGCGGCGAGCGCTTCATCGTCACGATCGCGATTCCACAAGATCGACGCGACACGAAAATGCGTGGCCGCCGCGGTCTCGCCAACTTCACGGCGCGCCGCCGCACGCAGGTCTTCGATGGCTTCGTCGATCCTTCCGAGCGACTGCAGTGCCGACGCGTGGAGATGGAGCAGCGTCGTGCGCTCCGCGGCGTCCGTCGCCTCGAGCAAGCGACGAGCGAGCGCCTCGGCTGCGGTGGCATCACCTTCCGACAGGAGCAGGCGCACTTCGTCGACAAGTAACGTTCCGGTCGGCGCCAGCTCGGGATGCGCGGCCCGCAGCCGGTCCAACTCAGTGCGGGCGTCGGTCCCAATCTGCGTGCGCGGTGCCGCGCGACGCACGGCCTGAAATCGGTTGGCCGCGCGGGCGACGTCATGGTCGGCCAGATCAAGGTGCGCCAACTCCATCTCAGCTTGGTGGGCGGTCGCGTGATCGCGGGCCGCCGCTGCGATGCCGAGGCTTACGCGCGCCGCGGCCGGCTCAGCCAGTTTGATTTGCAGGCGGCCCAAATCGAGCGCCGCCGAATCGCGATGAACGCTCTCCTGAAATTGATCGACGACCCGCTGCAAGGCTGCCGCCGCCTCGGCATCACGCCCGCAGCGTTGCAGCGCCATGCCGCGATAGTAGAGGTGGTAGTCCGTCAACCCAGGATAGGTTCGCAGCAACGTTTCGAAACGGCCAGCGGCATCGCGGCAGTCCCCGCTCTTGAGCGACCGAAGTGCCGCACTGAACTCCGCGCGGCGATCCGCCGGGCTAGGCCCAGCCGTTGGAAACTGCGGCGGTGCAAGTGGTCGCGTACACGCGGCAAGTGTCGTGGCGGTGGCGAGTCCGACAAGGAGTCGACGCATCGGCAGTCCGCTAGCACATCCAGCGTCCGGCCTGAACGCTCCGCGGGAATTGACAGCGCGCAATCGCATCGGCAACAAGCGCACATGCCGTCGTTGATCCTCGCGTCCGCCTCGCCGCGCCGGCGAGAGTTGCTGTCGCAGTTGGAAATCGCATTCGACGTGGTGCCGAGCGAGGTGCCGGAGACGCCGCTTGTGGGGGAAGATGCCGATGCCTTTGCCGCACGAGTGGCGCGCGAAAAAGCGCAGCACGTTGCGGCGCAGCGACCAGGCGAATGGGTCTTGGCTGCCGACACGGTCGTAGTCATCGACCATGCCATCCTCGGCAAGCCGGTCGATCGCTCGGACGCGCGCGGCATGCTGCGTCGGCTGAGTGGGCGCGCGCATCGGGTCTTGACGGCGGTGGTTCTGCTCGGACCCGACGGCGGGATGGTAACCGATGTCGCGGTCGCCACCACCGTGCGATTTCGTGTCGTGCGCGACGACGAAATCGAGGCGTACCTCGACACCGGCGAACCGTTCGACAAGGCCGGCGCCTATGGGGTGCAAGGCGGCGGGGCGCGGTTTGTCGAGTCGGTCGAGGGATCGTACAGCAACGTGGTCGGCCTGCCGCTCGATGAGGTTCGCGAGCTGTGCGAGCGGCACGGGTTGCTGAACGTGGGTGGAATGCGGCCCGCCACATGATCGACATCGCCGACAACATCGCGCGGGTTCGCGAACGGATCGCGCGCGCGGCTGAGCGCTCGGGCCGATCGGCCGACGAAATTCGTCTGATTGCGGTATCGAAGACCAAACCGGCGGCGCTGATCGCCGCGGCCGTGCGTGCCGGTGTCGCGGACCTCGGCGAAAACTACGTCCAAGAAGCGGCGGGCAAGATTGCGCAAGTCAACGACCCAGCCGTTCACTGGCACCTCATCGGCCATTTGCAACGCAACAAGGCGGCACGCGCGGTCGAACTGTTCGCGGTCATTCACACAGTCGACAGTCTGGCATTGGCCGACGCGCTCGATCGGCACGCCGCAGCGCGCGGGCGTCGGGTCCGAGTGCTCGTGGAAGTCAACGTCGGGAGCGAGGCGAGCAAGGGTGGCGTGCGTCCGGAGCAGACTGGAGAATTGCTGGCCGCGCTGGCGGAGCGGAAGTACCTTCGCGTCGAAGGACTCATGACTGTCCCGCCGGCGGGAGACGACCCGCATTCGGCGCGCTCGTTCTTTGCGCACCTCCGGCTGTTGCGAGACCAATTTCGAGCGACGATCACGGGCCTCACGGAGCTTTCGATGGGGATGACCGACGACTTCGAGGTGGCCATTGAGGAGGGTGCAACCATGGTGCGAATCGGACGGGGAATCTTTGGAGCCAGGGAATTATGACCAAGCGGAGAGCACGTACAGCGCAGCAGCGTGGCGGGCGGCAGATCGGTTTCATCGGCGGCGGGAACATGGCGAGGGCAATGATCCGTGGGCTCGTCGGGGCCGGGTTGTACCGCGCCGATCAAATCGTCGCGAGCGATGTCGACTCCGCTTGCCGGCAGACGCTGGCGCGCCGTCTGCGGGTCAGGGCCACTGCCGACAACAGCGAGGTCATGCGTGCGGCCCCGGTGGTTGTCTTGGCGGTGAAGCCGCAGATCATCGACGGAGTCTTGGCGGGTGTGCGTTCCGACGTGACTCGCCGCCACGTGGTCGTTTCCATCGCGGCCGGGGTTCCGACCGCACGATTGGAGCGCGGGTTGGGCGGATACGCGCGGGTGGTTCGCGTCATGCCCAACACGCCCGCGCTGCTCGGCAAAGGCATGTCTGTCGTCGTTCGCGGCGCACACGCGACGGCCGCCGATGAGCGCTTGGCGGTCAGACTATTTCGAGCCGTGGGCCAAGCCCTCGCAGTCACCGACGAACGCTGGTTGGATGCGATCACTGGTCTCAGCGGCAGCGGTCCGGCGTACGTCTACCTGTTTGCCGAGGGGCTGATCGCCGGCGCGGTCGCCGCCGGTCTTCCCGCCGAATTAGCGACAACGCTGACGTTTCAAACCCTCGTCGGGGCGGCGGCGATGCTGCAGGAGAGCGGCGAAACGCCCGAACGCCTACGGGCTCAAGTAACGTCACCGGGCGGGACCACACTGGCCGGGTTGACGCAGCTGGATCGACGCGGGTTCAAGGATACCGTCACCGCCGCCGTGGTGGCAGCGACGAACCGGTCCGTCGAACTCGGTCGCGGCTGATGCCGCCTTGTGAACGGCAGTCATCAAGGGTAAACGAATCGCGCGCGACGGGTCGTCGATGTTCATTCTCGCCAACTTTCTGATTGCCCTGGCTCAGGCCCTCAACATGGTGTTGTGGCTGTACATGTGGATTGTGATCGGTCGAGCGTTGGTGTCGTGGGTGAGCCCGGATCCCAGCAACCCGATCGTTCGCTTCCTCTACCACGCTACCGAGCCGCTGCTGTATCGTGTCCGGCGAGTCGTGCCGCTGTTTGGCGGTGGGATCGACTTCTCACCCTTGATTGTGTTGGTTGGAATCTATTTCCTGCAGTCGTTCCTGGTAAGCAGTTTGGTCGACCTCGCCGCGAGCATGCGATGAGCCTGCTGGTTCTGACCTACGTGGAGGGCGCGGTACGGCTTCGAGTGCGCTTGCAGCCGCGCGCGTCACGCGATCGCATCGTCGGATTGCACGGCACGGCGCTCAAGGCGCAAGTAACCGCCCCACCGGTGGAGGGCGCCGCGAACGCGGCGCTGGAGCAACTGGTGGCGCAGGCGGTGGGGGTCGGGCGCTCCTCGGTCAGAGTTATCAGCGGTATCACGAGCCGCGAAAAGGTCGTCGAAGTGGCGACCTTGGACTCAGTGGCGATCGCGCGACGTCTCGAACGCCTGGCCACGGACAAGCCGCCGTCACCGTCTGAACTTCGTTGACAACCGAGCGGCCGGTGATTACGCTCGCCAATCAACGGAGCAGTTGATGCCGATTTACGAGTACCAGTGCCCAAAGTGTGGGCCGTTCGAACTGATGCAAAAGGTCAGCGAGCCGACCCTGAAGCGCTGCCCGACCTGCAAGGGCAAGGTGTCGAAGCTGATTTCCAACACCTCGTTCCAGCTCAAAGGAACTGGCTGGTACGTCACCGACTACGCTCGAAAGGACACCGGCGGGGGAAAGGCTAGTACGGGCGAGACGTCGAGCGCGGCGCCCAAAGAAACCCCCAAGGAATCCTCCAAATCTTCCGAAACCAAAACCAAGGAAGCGAGCGCCGCATAGCGCTCGGCCGTCGCGGTAGATTCCGCGACGGCCATTTCAGGGGACGTCTGTCTACGCAAGCCCAACCGGCGTTGCGACGTGTTCGGCCCGCTTCGCGGGGTGCTCGGCGCGCTTTTCGAGCGCCGTAATCCGCTTGCGAAGCCGATCGACCTCGGCCCGTGACGGTACATCCAGCCGGCGAACCAGCGGCGCCAAGGCCTTTTCGGCCCGCTCGGTCACGTTCGCAACCAGGCGTTCGCCCCGTTTCTCGACATCGTGGCGGGTCCGCTTCATCTGGTGCTGCAACTCCGTCCCGGCCCTTTCGAGCCGGTGCCTTAGCTCCTTCACCTGCTTCCGCGGTGCCGGAGGCAGCAACTCGATCGCCCGCTCAAGTGCCTGGCGGGTCACCTTCTCTACGTCACGGCGAGCCGCCGCCATGCGTTTGGGCAACTGCGCCATCAACCCCTTCTGCGTTCGTCTGTTGGTCATGGCTACACCTCCTTTTCTACAGGCCAAATATAACACAGTGCGTCAATCCGTCAATGCGGCGCGTCATTTTGGGTGTCGACTCGGGACCACCGGGCATATGGGGTTGAAATTTTCACTCGGAAGCAGAGTTCTTTCTTGCCCTGTCGGGGGGATTCTGGTAGCACGCCGATACTCGATCAACGCGTTCGTTTCACGGAACTCTGACGATGGTTCTCGATTTTCTGCTGGGCATGTTCTCCAACGATCTCGCGATCGATCTGGGGACGGCCAATACGCTGATCTACGTCAAGGGCGAGGGTATTGTTTCCAACGAACCGTCGGTCGTGGCGGTCCAAAAGGATGCCCGCGGCGGGCGTCGGGTTTTGGCAGTCGGGGCCGAAGCCAAGAAGATGCTCGGGCGCACGCCGGGGTCGATCGTGGCCATTCGCCCGCTCAAGGATGGTGTGATCGCCGATTTCGAGATTACCGAAGCGATGTTGCGGTATTTCATTCAAAAGATTCACAACCGCAAAGCGCTGGTACGGCCGCGCATCATCATTTGTGTGCCGTTCGGCATTACCGAGGTCGAGAAGCGGGCGGTCAAAGAGTCGGCCGAGTCGGCGGGGGCTCGCGAAGTCTATCTGGTCGAAGAGCCGATGGCTGCCGCGATCGGGGCGGGCCTGCCGATCACCGAGCCAACGGGAAATATGATCGTCGACATCGGCGGCGGCACCACCGAGGTGGCGGTGATCTCGCTCAAAGGCGTCGTATTCTCCAAGTCGGTGCGGGTCGGCGGCGATAAAATGGACGAGGCGATCGTCCAGTACATCAAGCGCAAGTACAATCTGTTGATCGGCGAACGGACGGCGGAGCTGATCAAAATCACAATTGGGTCTGCCTACCCCGGCAATGAAATCCAGACCATGGAGATCAAAGGGCGAGATCTGGTTGCCGGCGTACCGAAGACCGTTGAAGTCTCGGACGAAGAGATTCGCGACTCCTTGCTCGAACCGATCAACCAAATCGTCGATGCGGTCCGCATCGCCCTTGAACGCACCCCGCCCGAGCTGGCCTCGGATATCGTCGACAAGGGCATCGTGCTGGCGGGCGGCGGGGCACTGTTGCGCAATCTCGACGTGCTGCTGCGCGAGGAGACCGGCTTGCCCGTGGTGCTCGCAGACGACCCCTTGACCGCCGTCGTGATGGGCGCCGGCAAGGTCTTGGACGAATTGTCGTTGCTCAAAGATGTCACCATTCAGTGAGTCGGCCGTTCCAGTGGAGCGTTCGCCGGCGTGTCCGGCATCCTGAGTCATGTTGGAATTCCTCCGGAGAAATCGGATCGTTCTGACCTCCGGATCGCTGTTGCTCATTTCCCTCCTGCTGGTGTCGACCGGGGTGCGTTCGCGGCGTCGCAACGATCCGTTCGCGACGCTCTTGCTCGAGGGCATGCGCCCGCTGCAGGTGCTGGTCAGCGATGCGGTCGGCGCCGCGGCAACCGGTTGGACCCAGTACGTCGATTTGGTCAACGTGCGTGCAGAAAACGAATCGTTGCGACGGCGCGTCGCCGAACTCGAACAAAACGCCGCGCGACTCACCGAGTTGGAGGAAACCAATCAGCGGCTGACTGAGCTGCTCGGATTCAAATCCGCGCTCGAAGGCCAAGCGCAAACCGCGCAGGTCTCCGGCCGCGACCCCGGGGCGCTGTTCCAAAGCCTCACCCTCGACAAAGGTGAGCACGAGGGCATCCGCAAAGGCTTTGCCGTCCTCAGCTCCGCGGGCGTCATCGGCCAAGTCGTCTCCACCAGCCCGCACGCGTCGCGCGTATTGTTGATCACCGATCACAACAGCGGCGTCGACGCCATCGTACAGCGTAGTCGCGCCCGCGGCATTGTTGCCGGCGCCCTCGCCGACGGCTGCGTCATGAAGTACTTGCAGCGTGGAGAAGACGTGCAAGTCGGTGATCGGGTCGCCACCTCGGGACTGGACGGGATTTTTCCGCGCGGCATGCTGATCGGCGAAGTCACCAAGGTGTCGCGCAATCACCGCGGCTTGCTGCAAATGGCCGAAATCAAGCCGAGCGCGCCGTTGGAGCGACTCGAAGAAGTGCTGGTGGTGGCTCCCAACGCGCGCCTGCTCGACAGCGGCGACGCCAACAACCCACCCTCGTAGCATGCGCACGTTCACGCTCTACTTGGCCCTCACCGTTGCGGCACTGCTGGTGCAAAGCACTGTGTGGCACTGGCTCCCGCTGGGCGGTGCCATCCCGGACCTGCTCCTGATCGTGTGTGTCTACCTCGGCCTGCATCAGCACACCGTCGGCGGTGCCGTCGGCGCGTTCTTCCTCGGCTATGCGCAAGACAGTTTTTCGGGCAGCACCGTCGGCCTCAACGCGTTCGCGATGTCGCTGATCTTCACCGTGGTGTATCTGACTTCGCGCCGGTTGTGGGTCGACAACGCCATCTCGAAGATCGTCCTGGTGTTCATCGCCTCCGTGATGAAAACAGCGGTTGTGGTCGCGCTGGTCGCCGTGTTCCTCTCCACCGACGGGCTGTGGACCACCGTGAGTCGTCACCTCCCAATCGAAGCGACGATCGCGGCGGCGCTGAGCCCCGCCGTGTTCACGCTCCTCGCACGCACGCGCCGCGTGACCGCCGAAGAGGATGACGCATGATCCCGATCGCGCCGCGCGAAACGCCGCTCGCGCTCCGCCGTCGACTGGCGATCTTTTTAATCGGCGCCATTCTTGGCCTCTGCGCGCTGCTCACCCGGTTATGGGTGCTGCAGGTGATCGAGGGCGAAGAGAAACGCACCCTATCCGAGAACAACCGCATCCGCCTGCATCGCGTGCACGCCACCCGCGGCACCGTGCTCGATCGCAATGGGCAAGTTGTCGTCGATAGCCGTCCCTCGTTCGATGCGACGCTGGTTCCCGAAGACTCGCACGATCTCGCGGCCACGGTCGAGACCGTCGCCCAATTGCTCAACCAGAGTTCGGCGGAAACGCAGGCGATTCTGCACCAAGCCAAAGGTCGACCCGCGTTCCAAGAGGTCACCGTCAAGCGCGACGTGAGTTGGGACGACATGATGGCGCTCGAAACCCACCAGCTTGATTTGCCCGGCGTCAACCTGACGATCACGCCGCGGCGCAGCTACCCGCTCGGAACCAATCTCGCCCACTTGCTCGGCTACGTCGGCGAGATCGATGAAAAGCAACTCGCCGCCGACAACCGCTACCACATGGGCGACCTAGTCGGGAAAACCGGCTTGGAACGCGGGTGGGAGCCGTACTTGCGCGGCGTGGACGGCGGCGAGCAGATCGAAGTCGACGCCGTCGGCCGCAAGCTCCGCGTGCTGCGCGAAGTTGAGGAGGTTCCGGGTAACACCGTTACCCTGACCGTCGATCTTCAATTGCAGGCGGCGGCCGAACGCGCGCTTGGCGGCAACGACGGATCGATCGTCGCGCTCGACCCCAACACCGGCGAGATCCTCACCTACGTCAACCACCCCTCCTACGATCCCAACACCTTCGCTCACGGCATCAATCCGCATCAGTGGCGCGAGTTGATGAAAGACCCGCACCATCCGCTGGCCAATCGCGCGATTCAGGGCCAGTATCCGCCCGGGTCGACGTTCAAGATCGTGATGGCGACCGCCGCACTCGAACAAGGCGTGATCAACCCGTTCACCCGCATCCACTGCAACGGCGGCGTGCAATTCGGCGGACATTTCTTCCGGTGCTGGAAGAAGGGTGGCCACGGCTCCGTCGATCTGCACGAAGCCCTCGTGCAATCATGCGACGTGTTCTTCTACCAAGTCGCGCAACGACTCGGTATCGACACCATCGCGCGCTACGCGCGCATGTTCGGTTTGGGCATGCCGACGGGTATCGCACTCGAACACGAAAAGTCCGGCATCATCCCGGACACCGCCTGGAAGAAGAAGCGCTTCAACCAACCGTGGTACGCCGGCGAAACGCTGTCGGTGGCGATCGGCCAAGGCTACGTGACGTCGACGCCATTGCAGATGGCGAATCTGATCGCCACGGTCGCGGCCGGGGCGCGCTATCGGCCGCACTTTGTGAAGCAGGTGACGACACCCGACGGGGAAGTGCTCGAACAGGCGGGACCCGAACGTGTGGCCGAGCTGAGCGTGCGCGACACCACGCTCAAGCAAGTACGGGACGGCCTGCGCGATGTGGTGATGAGCGATCACGGGACCGGCAAGAAGGCACGCGTCAAGGGCATCGAGGTCGCCGGCAAGACCGGCACCTCGCAAGTGGTCAAGATCGGCGAGGTGCGCCTCAAGGCGCATCAAATGCCATGGCAGAGCCGCGACCATGCGTGGTTCGTGGCGTATGCGCCGGTCGACAACCCCGCCATCGCCGTCGCCGCCGTGGTCGAACACGCCGACGGCGGTGGCGGTGCCGTGGCGGCGCCGATCGTTCAAGAAGTGCTCACGGCGTTCTTTCAGCAGCGCGACGAGCGCGAGAAACATCGCTATGCTCAAAATCGATCGCAGACTGATCGTCCACTTTGATTGGCCGCTGTTGGCGGTCGTGACGTTGATCACCGGCTGGGGGATCACCACGGTGTTGAGCGCGACCTACACCCCGGTGCGGGCGTTCAGCGCGGTCGCCCTTCGCCAACTGATCTGGGCCATCGTGGGATTGGGGGCGCTGCTGGCGACGCTCAGCTTCGACTACCGGCGGCTGGAAAGTTGGGCGTATGTCATCTACGCGGCGGCGCTGCTGTTGCTCGTCATGGTGCCGGTGCTCGGCGCGGTCGGCGGCGGCTCGCGGCGTTGGCTGATCCTAGGTCCTGCGTCGCTGCAGCCCTCCGAGTTCATGAAGCTGGCGTTGGTGGTCGCGCTGGCGCGCTGGCTCCACCGTCTCGCCGGCGATCGAGCGCTCCCGTTGCGCGCGCTGATCCTTCCGGTCCTGCTGCTGGCACCGGCGGTGCTCTTGATCCTGAAGCAGCCGGATTTGGGTACCGCGCTGGTGCTGATCGCGACCGCCGGTAGCTTGATCCTCTTGGCCGGCTTTCGCATCCGCTACGTGCTGCTCGCCGGCGCGGTGGCGATCCCGGTGCTGCCGTACGTTTGGCATCATTTGAAGACGTATCAAAAGCAGCGCTTGCTCACCTTCGTCGATCCCATGGCCGACCCGCTGGGCGCCGGCTATCACGTCATCCAGTCGCAGATTGCGATCGGGTCGGGACAATGGTGGGGGAAAGGCTTCCTCCACGGGACGCAGAGCCGGCTGAACTTCCTCCCCGAGCAGCACACCGACTTCATCTTCTCCGTGTTCGCCGAAGAATGGGGCTTCATCGGTGCCCTGCTGCTGTTGTCGCTCTACTTGGTGCTGCTGATTCGGTGTTTCGTGGTGGCGAGCCGCGCCAAGGACAACTTCGGTATTCTGGTGGCGTTCGGCATCACCGCCACCATCTTCTGGCAAGTGCTGATCAATCTCGGCATGGCCACCGGCTCGTTGCCGGTCGTCGGCATCACGCTGCCGTTTTTCAGCTACGGCGGCTCGTCGCTGCTGGCGCTGATGGTCGGCATCGGCTTGCTGATGAACATCAGCATGCGCCGATTCACGTTCTGATCGCATCCCGCACGGAACCTGATCAACATCACCAAAAACCCCGTTGCCGGCCGGTGGGGGCGATGGTATCGACCTGACGTGCCGGCGTGAACCGGAAGGAGAAGAACATGCGCGCAGCTCTGCTGACAGGAATACTTGCCGGATTCGTCTTGGTGATGGCGCGGCCCGCAGCGGCGGTGAATTGCGAACAAGTGCGCCGCTATCTCAGCACCGGGCGTTCGGTCGAGGACGTCGCCGACACCATGATCATCGGCGTCGACGACGTGAAGAAGTGCCAGGAAGGCGATGCCGGCGGCGACAAGAAGGCTGCCGCAAAGCCGGATGCGAAACCCGAAAAGCCGCCGGCACCCAAACAATAGTTCTTCGGCGCGTCAGCCCGTCTCTCCCGGCGCGCGCGTGGTCAACGCGAGGGCGTGAATCTCGCGCTGCATCAGCGCGCCGAGCGTATCATACACCATCCGATGGCGGGCCAGCGTCGGCTTGCCGGTGAAGTCCGGCGAGACAATCGTCACGACGTAATGCCCGCCGCCAGAGGCCGCACCGGCGTGGCCCGCGTGGCGCCAACTGTCATCGGTAATTTCGATCCGCTCGATCGTCAGCCGTTCACGCAACACGCGTTCGATCGCTTCAGCCATGTTCATCGCCGGCGAGTGTAGCAACCAGCTCTCTCAAACTACAGAGGCGTGTTCTGCCCCGCGGACGCGATGAAATTTCTATTGTCAAATCCAGCGCGACGTGCGCAGTAGATCGGGTTGCAGTTGTGACGAAGCCCGCGGTTGCGGTCGCGATCGAGGATGGCGTGTATCTCGCGGCAACGGGCTCATACAACCTTGCGACCAATTTTGGTTTGCGGAGAGAGGGAGAAAAATGCAGTCGACCGGTTCGCCCCGCGTACAGTTGCTTCGAATCATATCGGTGCTCGCCCTCGCCGCCGCCGCCGCGTGCGGCGGCGCGGTATCCACACCTGGCGTAACGCAAACCGGCAGCGCGTGTCCCAACGGCCGTTGCATCGAGCTGCAGGCCAGTACGCAAGACGAGGCGACGCTCCAGTTGGCGCTGATCGACGCGCGCCCCGGCGACGTCATCATGCTGCGCGCCGGCACCTACCATCTGCTGACTCCCCTGTCGCTCGACGTCGACAACGTCACCCTGCGCGGTGAAGGGATGGACAAGACGATCCTGTCGTTTCGCGGTCAGACCCTCGGCGCCCAAGGTCTGCTGGTTACCGCCAACAACTTCGTGATCGAAGATCTCGCCATCGAAGACAGCGCCGGCAACCTGCTCAAAATCGAAGGCGCCGACGGCGTGACCGTGCGTCGGGTGCGGACCGAGTACACGAACGGCCCCGCGACGAGCAACGGTTCGTATGGGATCTATCCGGTCGAGTGCCACAACGTGCTGGTCGAGAACTCAATCGCGCGCGGCGCGTCGGACACCGGCATCTATGTCGGCCAGTCGCACAACATCATCGTGCGCAACAACCTCGTCGAGGAAAACGTCTCGGGCATCGAGATCGAAAACTCGACCGACGCCGACGTGTACGGCAACCTCGCGACCCACAACACCGGCGGTATCCTTGTATTCAACCTGCCGGGTGTGCCGTTCACCGACGGACGGCGCACGCGCGTGTTCAACAATCGCGTCATCGCCAACAATACGCCGAACTTCGGCGCGGTCGGCACCAGCGTCAGTGCCGTTCCCGTCGGAACCGGCGTCATGATCGTGGCCAACGATCAAGTGGAAGTATTCGACAACGACTTTCAAGACAACGGCACCACCGGCGTGCTGCTAATCAGTTATCTGACCGCTCGCATCATCGGCGGCTTCAACAGCCCGGATCCGGCGTACGACCAGTTTTCGGAGGACCTCTACATCTTCGGCAACACCTTCAGCGGCGGCGGCACGATGCCCGACAAGACCACCGGCAATCTCATCAAGGGGCTTCTCGGCGACGTGCCGGTACCGAACATCTTGTTCGACGGCTTCGTCGATCCGAAGAAGCTCGTCAACGGCGCGCTGCCGGACGCACTCAAGACCTGCATCCAGCAACCGGGCACCACCTTCCTCAACTTCGATCTGCCGCAGGCCGGCGCCCACGCCAGCACCGATGTGACGCCGTACGACTGCACCCATGACCCGTTGCCCGCAATCGAGATTCCCGGCGTCGGCTCGACGGCACCCACACCGGCAGCGTTCCCAACCAGCGCTCCCGCAACACCCACGCCCGCCCAGGCAAGCGGGGAAACCCGTTGCAAGGTCGCGAACGGAACGGCAGTCAATTTCGATCCGACCGATGCGCCGTGCGATCTGCTGTCGAGCTATCGCCTGTTCAAGGGCAACGGATCGACGCAGGAGCCGAACGACGGGGTCGTACCCTACGACCTCAACACGCAGCTTTTCGCCGACTACGCGGTGAAGCACCGATTCGTCTGGCTCCCTCCGCACACCAGCGCGACCTACAAGGACAACGATGCGTTCGACTTCCCGGTCGGTACGGTCATCGTGAAGACCTTTGCCTACCCGCTCGACCTGCGCTCGCCCGACGCGGGCGACATGCTCATCGAAACTCGCCTCCTGGTCCGTCGTGCCAGCGGTTGGGAAGGACTTCCGTATTTGTGGAACGACGACAAAACCGAGGCGCGCCTGGCGGTCGTGGGCGCAACGGTTCCGGTCGATGCCATCCAAGAAGACGGCGTCATGCGCACCTACAACTACCACGTGCCCAATGGCAACGAATGCAAAGAGTGTCACCAGGCGACGGTGAAGACCACCGCACCGCTGGGGCCGAAGGCGCGCAACCTCAACAAGCTGTACGCGTATGCCGACGGCACCGAGAACCAATTGAGCCGTTGGACGCGGCTCGGTCTGCTGGTTGGCGCGCCCAGCCCGGGCAACGCGCCGTTTACGCCTCCGTTCGATGATCCCAGCGCCGGAACGTTGGAGCAACGTGCCCGCGGGTATCTCGACGTGAATTGCGCGCATTGCCACAATCCCGGCGGCGCGGCGCGGACGACCGGATTCTACTTGACGATCGGTGAAACCGATCGCACCCGGCTCGGCATCTGCAAGTCGCCGGTCGCCGCGGGGCGCGCCACCGGTGGTTTCCACTTCGACATCGCCCCGGGCGATCCGGACAGCTCGATCCTGCTCTATCGGATGAACTCGACCGAGCCGGGCGTGGCCATGCCCGAACTCGGCCGGCAGCGCGTGCACACCGAAGCGGTCGATGTCATCCGCGACTGGATCGCGTCGCTCGACGACGGTTGTTCGTGAGTGCGCTGCCAGTCACCGCGACCACTTCATACAGCGGGCCGGCCCGTGCGGCCCGCCGGACCATCCTGGTTGCGCGAAATTGCCACGTCGGAAGGACAGGAGCGGCGTCTCGTCACGGCTCACTTGACCCACGACGCCCCGGCTGCTTCGCTGGACGCAGCCGCATGACCATCCCCACGCCAGCAACCGTGCACCGGCGCTCGCCGTTGCTTCGGTTTCTTTCGTACGTCGGGCCGCACGCCTGGCTGATCGCCGGGGCGTCGTTGTGCGGGGTACTGAAGTTCGTCCTGCCGCTGATCTTTCCGCTGGTGCTCAAGTATCTCACGGACGTGCTGCTGGTGCGCGAAGCGACCGCCTTGCATGCGAGCGAGGCGACCAATCGTTGGATCGAATGGTGGTGCACGACGGTGTTGGCGCACGCCTCGTGGTTGGGCGCCGGCGCGCTCGGTCGGCTGACGGTGATCGGCGTCTCGGTCACCGCGCTGTACCTCCTGCTTGCGGTCGCCACCTTTTACCGCAGCTACCTCGCCGGCATGGCCGGTCATCGATTGATTTTCGATCTCCGCTACGCGCTGTATCAACACATCCAGAGCATGTCGCACTCGTTCTTTGATGAACGGCGCTCGGGCAGCATCGTCGCGCGCTTCGTCAGCGACATTCAGCTCGCGCAGAATTTCGTCGGCGCGGCGCTGACCAACGTGTGGATGGACGGCGCGTCGTTGGGGTTCGTCGTGTGGATCCTGTTCGTGCTCGAACATCGCCTGGCGTGCGTGGCGTTGGCGGTCATCCCGGTCTACGTGCTGTGCATTCGCTACTACAGCCCGCGCATCAAGGCCGCCAGCCAATCGGTGCAAGAGATGATCGAAGACTTCTCCGGCGATCTGCAGGAACGCATCGCCGCGGTCGGCCTGGTCAAGGCCTTTGGGCGCGAGGAACACGAAGCCAGGCGATTCTACCGCACCAGCCGCGACCTCCTCGACCTTACGATGGTCAATGTGCGGTTGTCGTCGGGCAGTCAAGCCGCCACCACGTTTCTGACCACCGCGGCGCCGCTCGCCGTCGTGTGGGCCGCGGGCATCATGATCCTGCACGGCGGACTGAGCGTCGGCACGATGATCGCGTTCTACGCCTACCTCAGCAGTCTCTATTTGCCGTTGCAGCGATTCAGCGAACTCAGCGTGGTGATCAGCAACTCGCTGGCCGCGATGGATCGCATCTTCGAGTTCTTCGACATTCGGCCGGAAGTCGCCGAAACACCGGGAGCACGCGGGCTACACCGCCTCACCGGTCGCGTCGAGTGGCGCACCGCGACGTTTTGGTATGCCGGTCGCGATGATCGTCCGGCGGTGCAACGCGTATCGCTGATCGTCGAGCCCGGTCAGACGGTTGCGCTGGTTGGCCGCAGCGGTGCCGGCAAGTCGACGTTGGTCGCGCTGCTCCCGCGCTTCTATGACGTGAGCGATGGAGCGGTGTTGGTCGACGGTGTCGACGTGCGCACGGTGACGCTGGCGTCGCTGCGCGATCATATCGGCATCGTGCCGCAGGATCCAGTGCTGTTCAGCGGCTCGCTGCGCGAGAACTTGCTGTACGCCAAGCCGAGCGCTACCGACGCGGAACTCGCCGCCGCGGCGCACGCCGCCAACGCCGACGGCTTCATCGAAGAGTTACCGGACGGCTATCAGACGCTCGTCGGTGAACGAGGCGTGAAACTCTCGGGCGGGCAACGCCAGCGCATCGCGATCGCACGGGCCTTTCTCAAAGATCCGCCGATCCTGATTCTCGACGAAGCCACGTCGGCGCTGGATTCGGAATCGGAGAACCTGATTCACGATGCGTTGCGACGCCTGATGGCCGGGCGGACGACGCTGATCATCGCCCATCGGCTGTCGACCGTGATCAACGCCGATCGTATCGTCGTGATCGAAAACGGCGAGGTGTGCGAAATCGGAGCGCACGCGGAGTTGTTGGCGCGCGGGGGGTTGTACAGTCAGCTCTACGTCGAGCAGTTTCGCCATCTGCAGCCGGCGCTGGAAACGGCCGACGAGCTGCCCGACCAACGCGTCAGATCGAGCGCCTAGCGCCTTGCCGAGCCCTTTACAGCGAGCCCTCGACCGGGCTAGAGGACAAACCCAAAACCACTGAGGAGGGGTGCATGGAGACACGAGGGTGGTGGCGGCAGGTCGGACGTGCGGTCGTGCTCGCGGTGGCGGTGTCGATCGCGTCGGCACCGGTTGCCCGCGCGGGTGTCCCCGTCGCCGGTGTCGACGCGGGCGCGGCGATTCCGACCGATAAGACGCAGCGGACCGTCGACACCGGCGGAATGATCGCGCCGTACGTCGGCTACCGCTTGGGGGACACGTTCGCCGTCGCCGCCGAGTTGCAGCCGCAATTCGTGGCCTTCCCGACCGGCAACGTGCCCGATCCGGGCAGTGACGTCACCAGCCTGTTCGTCCTGACCTCCGGTCTGCGGTTCTCGATGATCGACGAGAACAAAGAGGTCTTCTTCAAGATCCACGGTGGTCTCTACCACTCCCTCACCGGCCCGTTGGAACAAACCAAAGGGGGATTCGCCATCGCCGGCGGGTTCAACTACGACATCACGCCCAGCACGGCGTTGGGTATCTTTCTCCGGCGCGACGAAAGCTCGATTCAAGCAGCCGCCGGCACACACGCCAACTTCACCTATCTCAGCACCGGACTCGCCCTGACCTATCGAGTGCTGCCGGCGCCACCAGCTCCGCCGCCTCCAGCCCCAGTTGTGGCGCAGGCCCCGCCACCGCCGCCACCGGTCAAGAAGAAGATCGTGCTACGCGGCGTGAACTTCGACTTCGACAAGTCGAATGTTCGCGGCGACGCCGCCCCGGTGCTCGACGAGGCAGTGAACACGCTCAAAGAAGCGAGTTCGATTACCATCGCGGTGGAAGGCCACACCGACAGCATGGGTAGCGACGAGTACAATCAGGGCTTGTCCGAGCGCCGCGCCAACGCGGTACGCGATTATCTCGCCGGCCATGGCATCGACAAGTCACGTATGACTACCGAAGGATTCGGCGAGTCGCGACCGGTGGCAACCAACGACACCGACGAAGGTCGCGCGCAAAACCGGCGCGTCGAGCTACGGGTCACCTCGGAGTAGATTTGTTGCATTGCCGGCGCGGGAGCGGATCGACGGATTCGCTCCCGCGTCGTTGCGTCTCCTCGCGACAACCACCTCGGCCGCCTGGTTCGACGGAGGCCGCAGCATGATTCGACTCGATGACAAGGTCGCAATCGTCACCGGCGGCGGACGCGGGTTGGGGCGCGCGTACGCGCTCGCGCTGGCGCGCGTTGGCGCGCGGGTGGTGGTGAACGATCTCGGCGTACAGGTGGACGGGAGTGCCGCGGGCGACGACAGCGCCGGTGCAGTGGTCAGCGCGATTCGCCGCGCCGGCGGACATGCGATCGCGAACACCGAATCGGTCACCGACCCGGCGGGCGTCGAGCGCCTGTTCGAATCGGCGCTGGCGCTGTTTCATCGCGTCGACATCCTCATCAACAACGCCGGCATCGTGCGCAGTCGACCGCTTGCCGAGATGCGCGTCGACGACTTCGACGAGGTCGTGGCGGTCCACTTGCGCGGCACCTTTCTGTGTACCCGCGCGGCGATACGCACGATGTGCGCTGCCGGACGGGGCGGCCGCATCATCAATACGACCTCGGGTCAGGCGTACGGGGCACCCGCCGCCGGTACCGCCAACTATGCCGCGGCGAAGGGCGGCATCATTGCGCTGACCGGCGTAACGGCCGTCGAGGGCGCGCCGCACGGCATCACCTGCAATGCGGTGTCACCGCTGGCGCGGACGCGCATGTCGGCGCACTATCTCGCGGGCCAGAGTGACGCGCACCTGGAGCCGGATGCGATTGCACCGCTGGTGGTGTTCCTCGCTTCCGACGCGGCGGTGAAGATCACGGCCAAAGTCTGGCGCGTCGCGCGGAACGAGATCGCGCTGGTCGATGCGAGTATCGGTCGCGCGTTGCGCCCTCGGCACGAGTGCTGGACGGCTGAGGAACTGGCCGATCGGATCGGTGAGATCGGCGTGGAGGTCACATGAAGTTCGTACTGCTCGGTTTGGTGGTCGGCGCGCTCAGCGGCATTCTCGGCTTGGGCGGCGGCATCTTCTTGGTGCCGGCGTTGATTTTCCTGTTCGGCTTCAGTCCGCACGAGGCGCAGGGCACCTCGTTGGCGGTGCTGATTCCGCCGATCGGGTTGTTCGCGGCACTCGAGTACTACCGCAAGGGGTACATCGACTTCTCGGTCGTCGGATTCATCTGCCTCGGGTTCGTCTTCGGTGCGTACGCTGGTGCGTTCTTCGTCGACCGGATTTCCGTCCCAACGATGCGCCGGGTCTTCGGCTTCTTCATGTTCTTCATTGCGGTGCAGATGGTGTTCACCACCGCCGAGCGGCGTGTTGGCGCCGCGGTACCCGCGGCGCTCAGCACCGCGTTGTTGGCCGTAATCTACTACGCTGAGCGGCGGCTGGGAATCGCCGCATCGCGCGTGCGCCGCCACCTGGAACGCCACAAGCCGAAGCCACCGCACATCGAATACCACATCTGACGGTCAAAAGGTCCACTCGACCTGGCCGGTGTAGATCACGTCGGCCCGCATGCCGTCGCTGTTGAGCGGCAACTGGAAACTGCCCGAGAGCACCAACTGGCCGAATGGGTTCACCTTGAATCCGAGGGCGCTTTGCAGCACGTCGTCGTTGATCCCGTCGCGTTTGTCATCGTGGAAGCCGAGAAAATCCGCGGCCAGCGTCAGGCCGTCGAGGACCAGAAAATCGGCGCCGGCGATCCACTGCGCCTGGCTCACGTCTTTGCCGCTGCGAAAGGCGTAGCCCAGATTGAGATGCGGCGAGACCCGGCCGAACGATTTCGACGCGATCAGCCAGGGAGTGAACGTCACGTCGTGAAAGCCGAGATAATCGTCGGCGTTGCCGGTGGGGAACGTCAGCACCCCGGCCGCCGCGAGATCGGCGTACGTCGTGTCGGCGATGTGCCACTTGCTGCGCAGGAACAAATCGCCGGTGCCGAATGCGGAGGTGCTGAAACCGTCGCGGGCGCAGCGGAAGTCCACGCTGCACTCGCCGGTGCCGCCGATCACCACGCCCTTCTGCTTCACCGTGAAGTAGGTGCCACCGTTGCCCAAACGATCGTCGATGACCGCCTCGGCGCTGGCGTGCATGTGTGCACGATTCACCGACAATGCCATGCTCACATCGATCGAATCGGTCAGGCCGTAGGCAACGCTGAAGAACATGAGGTCGAAAGTGAAGCCCAGGTTCAGACGCGTTTCCAGTACGTCGTCCGCTGTGCGGGCCTGATCTTCCGCCGGCAGCTGACTGCGGAACGCGTCGGACAGCGCGTTTTGCGTCGCTCGGAGGTGACTGAGTTGGTTGCCTTCCAGGCTAGTGAAATCGATGTGGGTGTACGAGACGCTGAACGTCCCGACGTGTCGGCCGAGGGTTTGCGCGCGCTCGGCGACGGTCGATCCGAGGCTGACGTCGCGCCGTACGAAGCTATCGAACTGCGGGTCCCAGGTGAACTGGAACGCGCCGCTTGCCGATGGAATCGGCGCTTGCGAGCGCGCCGCCGCCAACGCCGCGGAGAGGTCGCGAAATTGCGCCGCCACCAGCGGCTTCTGCGCGTCGGTGATGTCGCGCGGGCTGATCGAGGTCGTCAGCACCCCCCCGAACAAGTTGGGAATGCGTTGATCGAGCGGTTCGGCCCACGCCGCGGCGGACCACGCGGCGACGCATCCGGCCACCAGCGTCATTACGGTGCGATGCGCCACGTACCCTGCTCGCGAACGAGGATTTTCGTGAGCCGCACTTCCAGTCGCACCGATCGACCGGTCTTGTGATCGACGAACCCGTCGCTGCGCTTGAACGAAACGATCACTTCGGAACCTTGCCGCTGAATGCTGACGGCCGAGATCGCAACGGTCAACCGCTCGGCGTTGTCGAGATACGCGCGGACGATGTCCCGCTGCGCCGGCGGAAAGACCACATACAGCGTGCTGAGCGCGGTCAGGTCCTTGTCTTCCAAGGCCCGGCGGTAGCGGTCGAGGAATTCTTGAACGTCACCTTCGAGACCGCCGGGAGGCTCCTGCGCGTAGGCCGGCGAAGCACCGAGCGCCGCAATCGACTCCCACGAGCCGAGCTGCGATCGTCGGTCGTCGCCGTGCGGCGGCGGCGTTCCCACGCTCGGCGCCGGGGTCGCACCGAGCAAGCCTTCGGATTGCAAGAGCAGCCGATACGCGTCGACATCCGTGTTGGTGTCCTGCTCGATGGCTTGTCCCTCGCTCGGGGACAGTCGCACACGCAAGCGATGGAGCATGCTCAGCACCAGGCGCTTCTCGAGGTCGAAGAATTCGCCGAGCGATCCTTGCACGCTGTCGGAACTCTCGTGCGTCCCGCTGGCGGTGTCGAGGATTTGCGCGTCGATCCGGATGCCGTCGCCGACGACTTGGAATGAGCCCGTGATCAACTTGCCGATGCCCATCTGGCGTGCGGCGTCGAGGTACCCCGCCCCCGAACCCGCGACCTTGCGATCGACGACCTCCGGCGCGTAGACGTGCAGCGCCGTGACTTTGCTGAGTTCGGTGTTGAAGGCGGCGCGCAACGCGTTCCCCATCCATTCCCGCTGCGGATCGCCTTGCAAATTGCGGAACTCCAGCACGGCAATCGCGTTGACGTCGAGCGCGTGCGCCGGCACCGCCGGCGTGGTCCATTCCGGTTCCAGCACCGGTTCCAGTCCGCCGGCCGGAGCCGGGCTCGCTCCCCCGGGTCTGACCGCGGCAAGCAACAGATCGGTGCCTTCCATCTTGTGATAGGGGTGTTGCTGTTGTCCGGTGAGACGCGGCACCGCGCGCGCCACGTAGCTGAACAACTCGGCAGCGGAGACGAATCCGTCGCGGTCGCTGTCCGCGGCGCCATCGAGCCCATCGAGCAGCGCGCGGGTGAAAACCCCGTGTCCGAGGCTGGGATTCTCCTCCGAAACTTCGCCCGGCCGCGTAGCTGCGAGCAGAAAAAATCCATCGCCGGCCGACAACGACGACGCCAGTTCTTGTGAGCGGGCGAGCGGGGTGTCGCCGATCTGCAAGGCGCCGGCGTGGCAGGTGTCCAGCATCACCATCACGCCACGCACGTTGCGCCGAACGACGCGCAACATCTCGTCGAAATCCGACATGCGCAGGCCGGCGGTCACTAGATTGCTCTCGGTCGCGGCGGACGGCAGGAAGTAGTAACTGCCGGTGCTGCGTTCCTGCACTCCGTGCCCGGCGAGGAAGATCGCCGCCACGTCGTCGGGGCCGGCCTGTCCCATGAACCGGCTCATGCTGTCGAGAATGCTTTCGCGCGTCACCTCTTCATCGGTCAGGACGCGGGTCTGGACATCGCGAAAAAGTGTCCCGCCACGCTGCTGCTCCAGCACCGCCGCGATCGCCCGCGCGTCGCTCGCCGCGAATTGCAGTTGGAGACTCGGCTGCCGGTAGTGACTGACCCCGATCGCCAGCAGCCACAAGACGGCGTGCCGAGCCATGGGTGATCGCACGGCCGCCTGCTCGCCAGCCAGGCGCCGCGCCGGGGGCTGAGGGGCCTGGCGCGTCACGGCCCACACGGTCAACATTCCCGCAATCGCACATGCGCCGGCGACGGCCGCTCGCCCACCTGCTGTCATCGCGTCCCCGTGGGCCAGGTCTTCTCGCATTGTCCTGCCGGTTGCAACCGAGAATGCAGCAAGAGAAGGCGAGAAAATGGGACGGAAATTTGCATTGTCGCGCGCGACGTGGCACCCGATGGCTACGTCTCCACGTGAGTGCCGGCGCAATAAATCGCCGAATCCGAGCGCCTCGTGCTTCGGAGGCACCATGGGTGCAAAGCATCGCGGGCAAGCGTGCGTCGGCGCAGGAGAGTGGGGTGGACCCAACCGAAGCGAACGAAGCATTGGAACTCATCCGCCGCTGTCTAACGGGCGAGCCGGCAGCGATTCAAGTGTTTCAGGGTCACTACGGCGAGCTCATCTACGGGTACCCGTTGCGCGTGTTCGGCACACCGCCCGAAGATGCTGCCGACTTCTACGTCTACGCATTCGACGAGGGGCGCATCTTCCGTCGCATGCGCACGTTCGCCGGCCGCGCGCCCTTGCGTGCCTACTTGCTCGCGTACGTCCTCGATCACCTGGTGATCGATTGGAAACGCCGCGAACGGGAGCTTGATACCGTGCCACTCGATACGCTCGGTCAATTACCCGACCCGGTCTACACCCTGCGCGCCAGCGAGGCGCGCCCGCTGCGGGATTTGCTCGCCGGCCTTGAGCCGGAAAAAGCGGTGATCATGAAGTTACTGTACGTAGAAGACTGGGAATTGCAGCCGCCCGAGATTCGTCACCTCGCGCGCATCTCGAAGCGCACCATGGCCGACGTGCTCACCGGCATCGATCGCCTGCGTGCCACCGTGCGCGAACGGGAGGCACGGCTGAAGGGCATCGAGGACGCGCTCGACGCGGTGCAGGCGTGGATCTCGGTCTACGAGCGACAATTGCAGCGGATCAACACCGAACTGACCACGTTTCCACCCGGACCGATGCGCGAGCGACTCTCGACCTCCCGCGGGGAGGTCGAGCGGAAGATCACCCGCCGCCAGCAGCAACGCGCGAAACTGCTCGCGCAAGCGCAGCGCCGCAAGGTCACCGCGCCGTATCGCGAAATCGCGGCGTTGCTGAACACCAGCGTCGGCAACGTCGCATCGCAGATCGCCCGAGTGCGCCAGCAACTGAAAGAGCGAGGACTGAGCGATGAGAGCTGAGTGTCCGGACGCCGAACAGCTCGTCGCGTACTTGACCACCGGCTTGAGCACGAGCGAGGAGATCACACTCGAACACCACCTGCTCGAATGCGACGCCTGCACTGAAGCGGTGACGATCATGCACCAGCGATGGCGCATGGCCGAGCGAATTGCCGTTCCCGTGCCCGTCCCGTTGACGACGCAGCCGGCAGCGCCGCGGGCCGCTGTCCGAGCGAGCGCCGGATCGGGGCGGCGCAAACGGCTGGCGGCCCTGACTCGACTACCGATCCTGATGCCAACCGCATTTGCAGCCGGCGCGCTCATCATGTTGGCGATGCAGCAAGTGTGGCCGCAGCCGTCGCAATCGCTGACCCGTGCGGTTTCGATTCAGGAAGTCTTGCGCGTGCGCGACCGCACGCCCGTCTACGCGGCACCCGACACGCACGCCACCCTCATCACCACGTTGCCTGCGAAGAGGGTGATCGACGTGCGCGAACAGTACCGCTCGTGGTATCGCATTGCCCTACCAGATGGCCACGACGGGTGGGTGGAGCAGTCCGCACTTGAGTAAGGTCCGCATGCGCGGATCCCGAGCAGGATCTCGCCGAGGTCGGCGTGTTTCTGCGCGGCGGATCGCCGTACGCCTCGCCGTCGTCGCGGGTGCGCTGATTGTGGCGCACGGCGCGGTCGCGCAGGAAGTACTCTCGTGCGGGGCGGCGCTCCAGCGGTCGCTCGCCGCGGGAGCGGTCGAGACCTACGAGCTTCCCGCGCAGTCGACCGGACCGGTTGTCATCGAAATCGCCGACGTCTCGAGCACGATCGGTTTGCTGAAACTCCGCGCCAGCGGCCCGGACGGTGTGACGGAGACGTGCAGCGGCACGCTCCAGCTCGACCATGGCGCCGGCACTACCATTGAGGTGTCGGACTGTCTCGGCAAGGACAGCGGCCAGTACACTATTACCGCCAACGCGGTTGCACCAAGCGCGGATTACTGTGCCCGCGCGCTGACGTGCGGCGCGACGGCGGACGGGGTTGGCTTCGCGACACCGGGCGAGGTCGACTCGTACGAAATCCTCACCACCGCGGGCACCACCTACACCCTCGCGGCGTCCAACGTGAGTGCCAGCATCGGGGCGTTGCACCTGCGCGTGTACGATCCAACCGGCTCGCTGGTGTCGCATGGCGACTCCTGTTCGGGGAGCGTGAGTTTCACCAGTTCCAGTGGCGGGGTGTACACGCTGCTGGCGAGCGCGTGCGATGGCCCGCGCACGGGAGACTACCGCATCACCCGCTCCAGCGGCGATTGCGAGCCGGGGCCGGTCATCACCTCGTTCGTAGTCGCGAGCGCGGACGACATCCCGCTGAACCCGGCCGGCTTCGACGACGGCGGCCGACCGGTGTTCGTGCGCCAGTTCGGTCGGGGCTTCTCGCTGGTGATCGAAGCACACCCGGGAAGCGATCGCGCGGCGGTCGGCAACAGCGCATACGACCCAGATGGTCTCGACGGGTTGCCCGACCTGCAAGTTTTGCTCTCTCACCCGATCGGCAACGGCAGTCCAGCGGTGTGCGATGCGACCTTTCCCCTGCTCGGCGGAGTGCCGGCGGCCAGCCCGTTTGCCTACTTCAACACGACAACGACCGTGAACGCGATCAACGACTTCGGTTGCCGCGTGAGTGACGGGGTCGGCAATCATTTGGGTCGCGGGTCGGCGCTCGATGCGTGCACGGTCTCTGATCAGGGATTCGGGTTCGGCTTCGTTGATTCGACCACGACGATGCAGTTCTGCGCGTCGATCCAAACCGCGTGGGCCTTTCCACCAGGGGATACCGTGGTCATGGCTCGGGTGCGTAACCGCAATGGTGTGGTTGGCGCCGCACGCCAAATTGTCGTCCGGATTCTCAACGGAACGCCGGGACCCGCGCATCTGGTCGCGGACATCGCGCCGGGGCTGAATCGGTTCGACGATCCCGCGACGCCGCAACATCTCGTGGCGGCCGGCTCGGCGCTGTATTTCACCGCCGACGATGGCACCCACGGCGTCGAGCTGTGGCGGAGCGACGGCACCGCTGCGGAGACGCGGATCGTGAAAGACATTCGTCCCGGTTCCGACAGCTCGGCCCCCGACAGTCTCGTCAATGTGAACGGCACCATCTTCTTCACCGCCGACGACGGCGTGCACGGCCGCGAACTGTGGAAGAGCGACGGTACCGACGCGGGGACTGAGTTGGTTGCCGATTTGAGCCCTGGAGCGGACTCGACCGCGCTGCAAAATCTCACCGCCGTCGGCGATCTGCTGTACTTCACCGCCGAGTCGCTCTTCGGCGTGGAACTGTGGATGAGCGACGGCACCGATGCAGGAACGGTGCTGGTCAAGGACATCAATCCCGGAGCCGCCGACTCACGGCCATCCTGGCTCACCCCGTTCAAGGGCGCACTGTATTTCGCCGCGGATGACGGACAAACCGGTGTCGAACTCTGGCGCAGCGATGGAAGTAGTGCCGGCACCGTGCGCGTTGCTGATATCAATCCGGGGTCGGCCAGTGCCGGGGTGCAGTATCTGACCCAGGCCGGCAGCACCCTGTTCTTCGGCGCCGATGACGGGCAGCACGGACAAGAATTGTGGCGGACCGACGGCACCAGCAGTGGAACGCGGCTGGTGAAGAACATTTTCCAAGGGACGGTGCCCGACGCGGGCTCGAATCCGCAGTCGCTCACCAACGTCAACGGCACGCTGTTCTTTGCCGCGACCAGCCTCGATGAGGGCACCGAGTTGTGGCGCAGCGACGGCACCGAGGCCGGCACCGTGCTGGTCAGCAACATCGACCCTCGTCCCCAATCGTCGTCGTCGCCGCAGAATCTGACGGCCGTCGGCAACACGTTGTTCTTCACCGCAGACGACGGCGCGCATGGCCGCGAATTGTGGCGCAGCAACGGAACGGCGGCGACCACCACGTTGGTCCGAGACATTGTTCCCGGCCCGCCTTCGGGAAGCCCTTCGAATCTCATCAATGCGCAGGGCGCGCTGCTGTTTTCCGCGTCCGACGGCACCAGCGGAGTTGAACCGTGGCGCAGCGACGGCACCGAGAGCGGTACCATTGTGCTGCAGGACATCAACTCCGGACCCGCTTCATCGGATCCGGGACGCTTCACCGTCGTCGGCAACAACGTCGACTTTGTCGCCAACAACGGTCAAACCGGTTTCGAGCTGTGGACCGTGTCCGTGCCGACCGTCGCGCAGATCTGTTCGGGAGACTGCAATCGTGACGGTACGGTTTCCGTTGACGAATTGGTCCGCGCGGTTGCAATTGCATTAGGCATGGCGAGCGTCGACGACTGTTCGCCTGCCGACACCGACGGCAATGGAGTCGTCACCGTCGACGAACTCGTGCAAGCCGTCAACAGCGCGCTCAATGGCTGCAGCTAATCGGCCGACCGTGCGCATCAGAACGTCCACTCGATCTGGCCAGTGTAAATCACGTCCGCTCGCAGACCGTCACGATTGAGCGGAAACTGGAAGTTACCCGACAACACGAACTGGCCGATGGGGTTCACCTTGAACCCGACCGCCGACTGCAGAACGTCGTCGTTCACGCCGTCGCGCTTGTCGTCGTGGAACCCAAGGAAGTCCGCCGTGAGCGTCAGGCGTTTGACCACCAGGAGATCGGTCCCGGCGATCCATTGTGCCTGACTCACGTCCTTGCCGCTGCGGAACGCGTAGCCGAGATTGAGGTGGGGTGAGACGCGCCCAAACGTCTTCGAAGCGATCAGCCATGGCGTAAATGTCACGTCGTGGAATCCCAGAAAATCGTCGGCATTGCCCGTCGGCACCGTGAGCACGCCGGCGGCGGCCACGTCCGCATAGCGCGTGTCAAGCAGATGCCACTTGCCGCGCAGAAACAAGTCGCCGGTGCCGGTGGCGGAGTCGTCGAACGAATCGACCGCACACTGATACGGGGCGTTGCTGCACAATTGGCCCGAGGCGGCGTCGAGCTTTCCGGCCGAGTTGGTCACGAACGCCGCGTGCGAGAAGCCGCTCGGCGTGATGACCGCGGTGGCGGTTGCGTTCATGCGCGCGCGGTTGACCGACAACGCGAGACTCACGTCGATGTCGTCGGTCACGCCGTACGCCGCGGTGAAGAACAACAGGTCGAATCCGAGCGAAAGTTTGAGCGTCGTGTTCAACCGATCATTCTTGTATTGCTCGCGATCTCCCGGCGGCAGGCTGTTCAGCAAACTCTGCGAGATGGCGCTTTGCGAGAACACCAGGTGGTTCAGCGAGTTGCCTTCTAACGTGTCGAAGTCGATGCGCGTGTAGGAGACGCTGAGGGTGCCGACGTGCCGGCCGAGGGTTTGTGCGCGCTCGGCGAGGCTGGGGCCGAGACTTTGCGGCAGTCGCACGAACGTGTCGAGGTCGGGATCCCAGGCGAAGCGAAACGCGCCGCTCGCCGACGGGATCGGCGCCTGCGAACGGGCCGCGGCCAGCGCCGCGGACAGCGATCGAAATTGATCGGCAAAGTGCAGCGGTTGCGGCTCGGAGACACCGGGCTGGATCGTGGTGCCGAGTTGGCCGCCGAACAAACCCGGGATCCGCTGATCGAGCGCTTGCCCGTGCGCGCGGTGGTTCGCCGCGAGCAGTGCGCCGATCAGCAGGACCACACGGACCAATCGTCCAGTCATCGACGCTCCGCAATCTTCCACGCACCGCCGTCACGGACGAGGGTCTTGGTCAGGCGCACTTCGACCCGTGTCGGCTTGTCGCTCTCGCGATCGACGAAACGGTCGCGGCGGGTGTACGACACGCTCACCCGATCGCCGAGATGCTCGATGGTGACGTCGGTGATCTCGACCACCAGATCGACCGCGGAATCGAGATACGCCTGCAATGCGTCGCGCTGGCGGACCGAGAACGACACGTACAGGCTCGCCAAGCGGTCGAGATCCTTTTGTTCGTGGGCGCGGCGGTAGGCTTCGAGAAAGGCCGTTACGTCGGCGTCGCCGGCTGAGGGCGAGGGCTCAACGGCCAACGCGGTCGAATCGAACCACCACCAGTGCCGCCAGCGATCCGCGCGCGAATGCGGCCCGCTCGCTGGCGAGGTCGCGTGCGGACGAGGGCGCGAGGACGGCTCGTCGACAACCCCTTCAGCCTCCAGCAGCAACCGGTAGGCGTTGACGCTGGTGTTGCTGGGATTTTGAATCGACTGCCCTTCTTCGACCGAAACCTCCACCGGCAGACGACGCAGCATGTTGAGCACCAACCGCTTCTGCAGCGCGAAGAAGTCGTCGACCTGGCCCTCCACACTGTCCGAACTTTTCTCTACTCCGGTGGCGGTATCGATGATTTGGGCGTCGATGCGAATCGTATTGCCGACGACGTGAAACGAGCCGGTGAGGAGCGTCCCGATTCCCAGCCGCTGGGCGATCGCCAACTGATCGGGATGCCGCGGGTCGGCGTTGCGGTCGATCGCTTCCGGCGAGTAGACCCGGAGCGCCCGTACCTTGCTCAGCTCCGTGTTGAGGGCGATGCGGACGGCCTTGCCGATCCAATCGTTTTGCGGCTCGGCGCGCAAATCATGAAACTCCATCACCCCGATCGTGTTCACGCTGCGCGAGGCAACGGTCGGACCGCTCCGGACGTCGACCGTCGGTGTCGCCGGTGCAAGCGCGACGTTTGCCCCTGGTTTCACGGCCGCAAGGACGAGGTCGGTGCCTTCCATCTTGTGATACGGATGCTGACCGCCGCCGCTGAGACGCGGCACTTCGCGGGCCACGTAGCCGAACAGATCGGAGACGGTCAGCAAGCCGTCACCGTCGCTGTCGGCCGCGCCGTTCAATCCTTCCAGCAGTGCGTATGTGAATGCGCCATGCGCAAGGTCGGCGTTCTCCTTCGACTCTTCGCCCGGCTTGCTCGCGGCGAGCAGGAAGAAGCCTTCGCTCACCGACAGCCGTGCGCTCGAATCATCCGCCGGAAGCAAGCCGGACGTCGTGCGCAGCGCGCCGGCGTGACAGGTGTCGAGCATGAGCACCATCCCGCGAACGTTCCGGCGCACGACCCGGACCATCTCGTCGAAGTCAGACATTCGCAGGCCGGCGGTCACCAGGTTCTCGTCGTTTGCGTTGAAGGGAAGGAAGTAATAGCTGCGTGACGCGCGATCTTGCACTCCGTGACCGGCCAAGAAGATGACCACCACGTCGTCCGGACCTGCGTGAGCCAGGAACCTTTCGAAGCTGTCGAGGATGCTCTCGCGCGTGACTTCGGCGTTGGCCAAGATCAACGTGTTGATGTTCCCGTACAAGGACCGATTGCTTGGCCGCTCCAGGGCGCTCGCCACCGCGCGGGCGTCCGCGTCGGCGAATTGTAGGTCGAAGTCGGCCCGCTGATAGTGGCTGACGCCGATGGCCAGTACCCACAAGGTCGGTGTGCTGGCGATTGCTTCAGCGGCGACGCGAGGCGGTGAGGCCGACCACCGAGTCAGCGTTCGACCGGAACGCGGTTGATGCAGTGCCCACACAGCGAGCGCGCTGATTGCGGCGCATCCGCCCAACGTTGCAAGTTTTCCGGCCGCCGTCATCGCGTCACAGCCCGGCATTTTCACATGGGGGACACAGGTTGCAACTCGTTCTGCATCATCCAGGGCGATGACACATACCCATCGCGTGCAGCAAACCGACGAACCACGGCATCTCCACCGGCAACAGGTGGCAGCGTATGCACGCACGCGATAGAGTACGTTCACAGCACGGCAAAGGAACCGGATGCCGACATCGTCCAGCGACACGCGGGAAGCACTCGACCTCATTCGCCGCGCTTTGGCCGGCGAACCATCCGCCACGCTGGAATTTCAGCAGATCTACGGGGAACTCATCTACGGCTACCCGATTCGCGTCTACCGCCTGCCCGCGGACGAGGCGGGCGACTTCTACGTCTTTGCGTTCGACCAGGGACGAATCTTCCGTCGCTTGCGCACATTCGAAGGTCGCGCGCCGCTGCGGGCCTATTTGCTCGGCTTTGTCCTCGACGATCTGGTGCTCGAATGGAAACGTGGGCAGCGCGAGATCGAGACCGTCCCGATCGAAAGCGTCGGCGAACTACCCGACGGCGGTGACACGATGAGAGGGTTCCGGAGTACGGCGGGCGGCGGGAACACGACTGACCCACATCCCCCGATCGACCAGATCCTCGGGGATCTGGCCCCACCGAAGTCGGTGGTGATGAAACTGCTGTACATCGAAGATTGCGAGTTGAGCCCGTCCGAGATTCGGTATGTCGCGGAGGTGTCGGGCCGCAGCATCGCCGACGTGCTGCAGCAGGTCGAAGAATTGCGCGCGGTCGTGCGCGAGCGGGAAGCCGCCGTCAAACAAGAAGAGGACGCGTTGGAGACCGTCCAGGCATGGATCCAACTCTATCAGCGCCGCGTCCAGCGCGTGCAAGCCGATCTCGCCGAGTTGGCACCGAGTTCTCCGATCGCCACTCGGTTGCGCGAGGAGCAAAGCGACTTGGAACGAAAGATCGAGCGTCGGCGGCACCAACAGGAGAAGTTGCTGGCGCGGACGCGACGCCGCAAGGTCACGGCGCCGTACAAGCAGGTTGCCGCCATTCTCAATACGACGACCGGCAACGTCGGATCGCAAATCGCCCGGCTGCGACAAGAGCTGTCGGCGCTCCCGTCCATTCGGGGCGCGGTGGTCGATGCGGGAACATCAGATGACGAGCAACCCGAAGGATAGCGCTTGCCCGAGCGATGAGCTGCTGGTGGGATATCTGACCGCCGACCTGGCGGCAGCCGAGCGCCAGCGATGTGAAGCGCATCTCCGCGAGTGTGACCGTTGTGTGATCACGGCGGCGATGGTCCAGCGTCGATTGCGGATCGGCGACGAAGTGCCCATCGCGATTCCCGACGCGATCGCCGCGCGGGTGCGCCCGCCGGTGCCAGTCGCATCGCCGGCCGCCGCACCCGTCACTCCTGCGCGGCGCTCCGACTGGGTCGCGGCCGTACGAGAGTGGGCGGGTTCGCTTGGCCGCCTGCCCATTCTCGTGCCCGCGGCCGTGGCCGCGGTTGCGGTGCTGTTGATTGTGTCACCACCACCCTCGACGACGCCGTCCGGCGGAAGTCGTGCCGTACCGGGTTCCTCCGCGACGCTGCGGGTGACGAGGCATCACGTTCCGGTGTACGAGCGGCCCAGCTCGCGCACTGCGGAAATCGCGAACCTCGATCGCGGGGAGTACGTGACCGTACGCGGGGAAGACCGAAACTGGTATCGGGTCGCGCTGCCGGACGGAAGAGAAGGCTGGGTTGAACGCGAGGCCTTCGAGTAGCAGAGAGCGAAGCCGGCCATGATCCGCAGTTTCGCCGCAGTCGCCGTGGTGTTTGCCGTTGTGTGCGGGCTGGCTGCGTCCGCGCGCGCTGAGGACTCGGAACGGCTTCGCTGCGGCCGAGCGCAGGTAAGCGAATTGGAGTCGGGCGACCGCGAATCGTACCAAATCAATCAGCCCAACGATCGCGTGGTCATCGACGCGATCGACATCTCCAATCGCTTGGGACTGCTGAAGCTCGCCGTTGCGGGCCAACCGGACACCGCCACGTGTAGCGGCGTGCTGTCGCTTGACGGTCCCAGCGGTGTCATCGAGGTTTCGGACTGCATTGTGAGCGACGACACGTCCGGTCAGTACACCGTCTCGATGAACGTCGCCTCTGATTCGCGCGGCAATTGCGGCACCGCGCTCTCGTGCGGGGTGCCGACTGCCGGGCAGTTGAGCGTAGCGGGCGAAGTCGATTCGTACGTGTTTGCCGCGAGCGGTGATGGGTCGTGGGTTGCGCTCTCATTGGCAAGCACGCCGGCCCCGCCACAGCGCTTGCGCATGCGGGTGTTCGATCCACAGGGTGTCCCGATTCCCGGCGCAGACACCTGCGACGGCACGGTATCAGTTCGCCCCGCCAACCCCGGTCGCTACACCGTGCTCGTGGGTGCGTGCGCGCAACCGGTGACTGGCCCGTACACGATTATGCGAGATACCGCCGATTGCTCAGTCTCGCTCGCGGTCGGTTCTGCCGCCGGAGCACCCGGCCAGCAGGTCTCAGTCAACGTGCTCCTGGACACTAACGGGCATCAAGTTGCGGGGACGGAAAATGATATCTCGTTCGACCCCGACGCACCGATCGCGGCGAAAGCCAACGGAGCGCCGAATTGCACCGTGAACCCGCTGATCAACAAGGGCGCCACGACCTTCAGGTTTCAGCCCGCCGGCTGCGAAGTCGGCGATTGTGAAAGCGTGCATGCCCTGGTGTTCGCAATCGACAACAACGATCCGATCGATGACGAATCGATCCTCTATACGTGTCGGGTGAATCTCCCAGCGACCGGGTCTACCGAGAGCTTTCCCCTGTCATGCGCGAATGCGGTGGCCAGCACTCCAGACGGGGCTCGGCTGCCGTCGCAGTGTTCGTCGGGAATGGTCACGGCGAGCACGAATCCATGTCCCGGCGATTGCGACGGCAACGGCGCGGTGTCGGTCGCTGAGCTCGTCACCGCAGTGAACATCGCCCTCGGCTTCATCGATCCGTCGGAGTGTTCCGCGTTGGACACAAATCACGACGGACACGTTGGCGTCGAGGAGTTGGTGATGGCGGTCAATAGCGCGCTGGACGGCTGCACCGCTACTACCACGTCCCAGGTCGGTCCGGGCTAGTCTCAACTGCCGCGGAGTTTTGGATCGCTGGCCGTGCAGCGGCGGGACGGCTTAGGATGCTTGCGCGACCGTGCGCGCGGGCTCGGCGCCAGCGGACTTCGCGCGAGCAATGATGCTCCACCGATTGCGATACACCGCGTAGCGGCCGCGATACGGTTTGCCCGCGCCGTGTAAGCTGAACGTCGGACCGGAAATCTCAGAGGCCGGAATCACGAAGATCTCATCGGCCGCGCGTCGTCGTTTGGCAACACACACGAACACGTCGCAGTACCGCTTGATCCAACGACCGTGACGATGGAAATTGAAGTTCCAACTCCGATAGTCGTAGGCGTAGCGCTTTCCCCCGACGATCACGGTATGGGCATAGCGTCCGGGATAAGCGATCCGCAGCGCCACTCGAACGCTTCCGTTGACGAGGAGGTCGTAGCCGTCCGCACGGCTGACCTCGCGAACTTCCAGGCCCATACGACGGAGCCGCGTTGCCGTCGCGGCACGCGCAAGTTGATGTTTCGATTGACGGTTCATGGTGCATGGCCGCCGACGCCGTGGGTATTTACACCCTGGCTTCGCAACCTCCCGATCCAAAATTTTCCGCAGCCCAACGTCAGGGGAGTGGCGGTTGAGCTTACGTATAGCGGCCGCCCTGACCACTCGCAATGGGCAACGCACGCGCCGGGATCGTCACTGCGAGGCTGGCAACGTCTCGGCGACGAAAAGGCGCTCGCGCTCGGTGTCGAACGGTCCGCTCCACTGGCTCCGATGGCACGGCGGGATGGGGCCCTCGGCCAGAAACCCTCCATCGGCAGCAATCACCGCCCGATAGCGTGATTGTTGCGGTCCGCCGATCCGTTCCACCTCGGTGCCCACGTCCATCAGCCATTCGCTATCGGCGCGCCAAGATTCGGCGGCATCGTCGTAGATCCAATCGCGCGCGTCGTACGAAATCCGACGCTCGCGGGAGCCAATTCCTTGATGCACGGTGGTGCTGTGCACGCGGACTTCGCGAACGCGATACGACCAACACGGACGCGGACCGTCGTCGGGCGGAAGCACACCAGGTTGCAGCGCCCGGATGTTCCAACGAAACTCGGCTTGCAGCCGCCGTCGATCTGGAGGCGAGAGCGGCAAGCGATCCAGCCGGCTCAAGATATCCTGATAACGCGCCGGGTCGGTCTGCAGCGCGGTGCGCAGGACGGATACGGCCTCACCAATGTCGCCGGCCTGGACGGCCAGATCGGCCAGCTTCAGGTAGCGGTCCATCTCAGCGCGCTTGCCTCGCTCGGACGGCGGCGCGTCGCGAAACGCATGATCGATCAGCCAGCGTTGCTGGGTCATGGCATCATCGAATTGTCGCGCGGCCTCGGCCTGACGGACTCGCTCACGGTGTTTCTGCCATTCCGACGCGCACGACGGCAGGAGAAGCGGGAGGATTCCGAGGCCGATAATCTGAACGGTTCGCCGTACGGATCGCTGCATAGACCGCTTATATCCAGTCGAAGGGCCGACGGAAATGCCGGGATTGCGCGGGCGACTGGTTATCACTACGATGTCGCCTTTCGAAATGGTGAGACGGATCTATCTACAAAGCCTGGGGTGTCCGAAGAACCTGGTCGACAGCGAGCAGATGCTCGGCCTGGCGGCCCACGCCGGCGCCGAGATCGTGCTCAATCCCGAAGCGGCCGACGTGCTGGTGGTGAACACCTGCGGCTTCATTGGCGAGGCGAAGAAAGAGTCCATCGATACGATCCTCGAACTCGCCGAAATCAAGCGGGCTGCACCGGGGCGACGTTTGATCGTCACCGGCTGCTTGGTGCAACGGTACGGCGCGGAGTTGCAGCGATCACTGCCCGAAGTCGATGGGTTCCTCGGGACCGGTGATTTCGTCCGGCTGCCCGAGTTGCTCGAATCGTGCACCGCATCCAAGGCGGCCGGGTACCAGGGCGCCGCGCATCTGCTGCCAAACCTCGATGTGCCGCGAGTTCGAACCGGTCAGTTTTTCAGCGCCTACCTGAAGGTGTCTGAAGGCTGCGATCACCGGTGCAGCTTCTGTATCATTCCGAAGATTCGCGGGCGCCACGAAAGTAAGCCGATCGATCTCGTGGTCGCGGAAGCGGAAGCGCTCGCCCGCGACGGCGTCGTGGAGCTGAATCTGATCGCGCAGGACCTCACGGCCTACGGCAAAGATCGGCGCGACGGCTCGTCGTTGAGCACGCTGTTGCGCCGGCTCGGACAGATCGACGGCATCCAGTGGATCCGCCTCCTCTACACCTATCCGCGCTACGTCAGCGACGAGCTGCTCGACACCATCGCCGAGGAACCCAAGGTGTGTTCGTACATCGACATGCCGTTGCAGCACATCAGCGATCGCATGCTCACGCGCATGCGGCGTGAGCGGACAGGGGCGGCCATCCGTCACCTGATCGAACGTATGCGGGAGCGGGTTCCCGATCTGGCGCTGCGAACCGCATTCATCGTTGGATTCCCGGGCGAGACCGAGCAGGACTTCGCCGAATTGCTCGATTTTGTCGAGCAGGCTCGCATCGACCATGTCGGGGTGTTCCGGTACTCCCAAGAGGAAGGCACCGAGGCCGGCGCGATGGTCGACCAGATTCCAAACGCAATCAAGCAACAACGGTATCACGAACTCATGACCGCGCAGGCACGAGTCGCCGCTGCAACGACCCGCGCGCAGGTGGGACTCGTGCGGCCGGTCTTGATGTGCGGACAGGACGAATCGGGACGTGGCTATGGGCGCACCTCACGGCAGGCCCCCGATATCGACGGCGTGGTGTACGTGACCGACCCCGAGGTGCCGGGCGCCATCGTTCCGGTCGAAATTACCGATGCAACGATCTACGACCTCGAAGGGCGAGTGGTGCCCGCAACCCCCGTTGACACTGCGATGGATAGTCTCTAGATTCCGGCGCCCCAACAAGAGGACCCATGCGCAAAGCGTTGCTGAAGAACGCGCGCGAGAAACTGCTGGAGATGCGGCGGCAGGTCTTGCGCGAAATCGATAACGACCTGAAAGAAGGCCGCGAGGGCACGAAGGACGACGGTAAGGACACCTATGACTTGGCCAGCGAAGAGCGTGATCGCGAGATCAGTTTCATCCTGAGTGACCGCGAGCGCGAAAAGTTGCAAGGCATTCAAGAGGCCCTCGATCGGATCGACGACGGCTCGTACGGCATCTGCGAGAGTTGCGAGAGCGAAATCGCGCCCGCACGGCTCGAGGCCCTGCCGTTCACACGATTGTGCGTGAGCTGCCAGTCGGATCGTGAGAAAGAGCTGAAGCAATCCCGGCGCTTCGAGGATGAGCGGGCCTACCGCAAGCTCAGTTCCACCGACGTCGACGAAGAAAACAGTTGAATCCGCGGCTGCGGAGCGATCGCCGCGCGCCGTCTTGACACGCGTGTTCGCCGCGGCCGCCCATGGCGCTGATCCCGCTCGACTCGTTCGGGCGCGATTGGAGCGGCGCGGGCGTTGGCTGGGAATCACGCAGTCTTCGATCAAATGGAGCCAGCCGACCGCTATCGTCGGTGGTGGAAAGGCCGCTGTGCAGATGGCTGCCGCCGCCGCGGATATTGTCGGCAACGACCTCGTCGGAGGCGTGATTGTTGCGCCTCAGGATGACATCACGACGATCCCGCATCTCACCTGTCTCGCCGGCGGACATCCGTTGCCGTCCGCCACTGGGCAACATTCGACGCGCGCGCTGCTCGACTTTGTCGGGCAGCACCCCGCGGCCGCGGTTATCGCGCTCATCAGCGGCGGCGCATCGAGTCTGATGGTGCAGCCGACGCCGCCGTTGACCCTTGGAGACAAGATCGCCGTCAACCGCGCGCTGCTGGAATGCGGCGCCGAGATTCACGAGTTCAATACGGTGCGCAAACACCTGTCGCAGATCAAGGGCGGTGGATTGGCTCGGCGTGCCCGTGGCCGGCCGCTGGTGGGCCTGATCATTTCCGACGTAATCGGCGACGAGCCTGGGACCATTGGCTCGGGGCCGACCGCGCCGGACCCCACGACCTTTGCCGACGCACTCGACGTGGTCGATCGGTATAAGTTGCGGGAAAAACTGCCGTCGTCGGTTGTCCAGGTCCTCGAACTGGGCAAGCAAGCGCAGCTTCCGGAGACGCTCAAGGCCGATGCCGCCGAATTGCGCGACGTGGCCAACTTCGTGATCGGCTCGAATCGGATCGCCTTGGAAGCCGCCGCGGCTGCCGCTCGTGTGGAAGGGTTTGATCCGCTGATTCGCGCCGAACCCTTGTCCGGCGATACCGCAACCGCGGCGCGGCAGTTCGTCGAGTGGATCAAGAAGAATCTGGCCGATGGGCTCTCGCGCAGATGTTTTCTCGCCGGCGGCGAAACCACTGTGCGCTTGACCCAAGACCATGGCCGCGGCGGGCGGAACCAAGAATTCGCGCTGGTGGCGGCGGCAGAACTGGCCGGCATGAACGTCCACCTCTTGAGTGCCGGCACCGACGGCATCGACGGCCCCACCGACGCGGCTGGCGCGTTCGCCGACGCGACGACCGTGATCCGAGCGGAAGAACGCCAGCTCGACCTGCACGGCGCGATTATGCGGCATGACAGCTACGGATTCTTCGAGGCGCTGGGCGATCTGTTTCGTAGCGGGCCAACGGGAACCAACGTGATGGATATCAAGATCACCCTGGCGCCCGGGGTGGCATAGCGGAACCCGAAAACCCGTGCTACGCGACAGGTCGCAACTGAGGCCCACCCACTGGACTCGATGACTGGGTACGCATCGGAACTGTTCGTTTCGTTCCAAGGAGAAGGCGCGCACGTGGGCGAGCGCCATTTGTTTGTGCGGATGGCGATCTGCAACTTGCGGTGTCGCTATTGCGATACACCGGATAGCCTGGTGCGCGTTTCCAACTTGAGCATTCGTCACGCACGACATTCGCCCGATTTGGTCCCCAATCCGCTTCTCGCGTCGACGCTGGCTGCGCACGCCACGGCGTTGATCGACCGCGAGGGCCCGGTCGATGCCGTGGCGGTGACCGGCGGCGAGCCGCTCGTGCAAGCGGAGTTCGTTGCGGAGTTTCTGCGGCAAGCCGGCTTCCAGGTTCCGGTACTCTTGGAAACCAACGGAATGCTCCCCGATCGCCTGCGGTTAGTTTTGCCGCAGATCACGATTGTCAGCATGGACATCAAACCGCCCAGCAATACTGGCGAGCGTGTCTTCTGGGATGAACACGCGGCGTTTCTTGCGGCCGCGGAAGGGAAGGATCTGTATGTGAAGGTACTCGTCGACGACGCAACGACCGAGGACGACGTTGCGCGCGCCGCCGAGCTGGTCGCTTGTCACGGCCGGGCGCCGCTGTACCTCCAGCCGATCATGGACCCAGACGCCCGACCGGAAATCGATCGGCCGCACCTCGATCAACTGTTTGCCGTCGCTCGCCGGCACCACGATCGCATTCGCGTGCTGCCGCAAACCCATAAAATCTTGAGAATCCCATAAATTCTGAAGGCGCCCCCCCGCTTCGCTCGTGACTGGCGCGCAAATTTCGGTATCATTCAATCTATCGTGAACACGGTCTTCAGACCCGCCGAACGTTCCCGGATTCCGCCCGGGCAAACGGTTACGCAAAAGTGGCCAGTGCTAAGCTACGGTCCAACACCGCGGTTCGATCCGACGACCTGGGATTTCCGGATCTTCGGGGAAGTCGATGCGCCCAAGCGTTTGAGCTTCGAAGAATTCCGCGCGCTACCACAACACGCGGTCGTGGCCGATTTTCATTGCGTGACCTCGTGGTCGCGCCTCGACAACCACTGGGGGGGCGTCTTGGCCCGCGACGTCTTCGCGCTCGTGGAACGGCTCCCGACCGCTCGATTCGCCCTGATTCACTGCGATGGGGGGTACGCAACCAACCTAACCGTGGACGAGTGCTTGGATGACAACGTCATCTTCGCCCATCGTCACGACGGCGACGATCTGACGCCGGAGCATGGGTGGCCGCTGCGCTTGGTCGTCCCCAAATTGTACGCCTGGAAGAGCGCGAAGTGGGTTCGGGCGATCGAGCTGACCGTGGAGAACCGGCGCGGCTTCTGGGAAGTCCGCGGCTACCACAACCACGGCGACCCGTGGGCCGAGGAACGCTACAGCTATCAGGAGTAAAGGTGGCGTCACACCGTTCGATATTTCGTGGACCGGTCGCGCTCTCCCCAGCGGTCCGCCACGCAAACGTGGCTCGGCTGGGCCAAAACCTCTTCGACGTGTTGGTCATCGGAGGAGGAATAAACGGAGCGGGGATCGCTCGCGATGCCGCCCTGCGTGGATTGCGTGTTGCCCTCATCGAAAAGGGAGACTTTGCAAGCGGCACGAGTAGTCGATCGTCCAAGCTGATCCACGGCGGCCTACGCTACTTGGAGATCGGCGACTTTCGCCTGGTACGTGAGGCCTGCATCGAACGCGACCGGCTTCGCCGCCGGATCGCACCCCACCTGGTCAAGCCGCTCGCCTTCTTATTTCCGGTGTACGACGGCGATCCCGTCGGTTTGTTTCGCCTCGAACTCGGCATGTGGGCGTACGATTTACTGGCGGCATTTCGCAACATCCGTATGCATCGACGGTTGACACGCGGCCAAGTGCAGCAGCTCGAACCCCACCTCCGTCAGGAGGGCTTGAGGGGAGCAAAGCTGTATTACGACTGCGTCACCGACGATGCGCGCTTGACCCTTGAGACCATCTTGAGTGCCAGCGCGGAGGGGGCGGTGGTTGCCAACTACGTTGGATTGATCGCTTTGTTGAAGGATGGCGGCAAGATCGTCGGTGCGAGGGTGCGTGATCAACGGACCGGTGACGAACACGATGTACCTGCTCATGTGGTCGTCAATGCTACCGGACCGTGGGTTGATGAGGTTCGACGGCTTGATGACCCGGCCAGCTCGCCGTCGCTGCGATTGACCAAGGGGGTGCATATCGTCGTGCCGCGCACGCGCATCGGCAACACGTTCGCGGTCGTGCTTCGGTCGCCGCGAGATCACCGCATCCTCTTCGTGATCCCGTGGGAGGACCAAACCCTCATCGGCACCACCGACACCGATTTCACCGGTTCACCGGACCAGGTAACAGTCGAGCCGGAAGACGTGGACTATCTACTCGAAGCGGTGAACGCCTTTTTTCCTCAAGCCGCCCTTTCTTCGAGCGACGTGGTGAGCAGCTTCGCCGGCCTCCGACCCTTGGTCGCGCCAGACGACCAACGTGATCCATCTGCTGTCTCACGCGAAGAGCACATTGTGACCAGCTCATTTGGTCTCATCTCACTCATCGGTGGCAAACTGACCACGTTTCGCATGGTGGCCGAGAACGTTACGAATAAAATCATACACGCCCTGCCGCATAATCACGCGCGTCGGCGCCGGACAAGGAGCGTTCCACTCATCGGGAATATCTCGCCTGCAAAGCGCACGAGCCCAAAGCCTTTGCCCACTTCAGAGATCGCCAACCACCTCGATCGCTATGGCACGAGGATGCCGGAAGTCGTTGCCATTGTGCAAGATGAGCGCGAACTCGCCAGTCGGATTGTCGCAGATTTGCCGTACACCAAGGGAGAGGCCGTCTACGCCGTGCAGACTGAAATGGCTGTTCAGGCCGAAGACATTCTGCGTCGGCGAACGCAGATCTCGATTCGAAACGATCGCGCTGCACACCAAGCGGCAGAAGAAATCGAGGCTCTCATTGCACCGCTGCTTGACCAAAAGGCGAGCAGCCCGTCAAGCGGCTCAAGCGGTTCGTAGGCACGGCTGATCAATATAGGTTCTGCAGGTTTTTTTCTTGACAATTTTGAGGAAAGGGGGCTATAGGCGAAAGTGATTGTGTTATAAAATTGTCGAATGTGGGCGGTGGGCACGAGGGGGACATGGCGGTCTTTACCGTGCTGAGTAAGCGCGAGATCAGCGAAATTGTCGCCGACTACGGTCTGCCGAAGGCCATCTCTGTCCGCAAGGTTCGGGAGAAATCCGTCAACACCCACTTTCTGGTGGACACCGTCAAGGGAAAATTCGTTGTCAAAATTGATGAGATCAAGAGCGAGATCGAGGTCAAACGGGAACAGGACCTTCTGACCTTTCTGCGCAAGCACGGATTCCCCTGCCCGGTCCCGCTCACGGACCGCAACAATCGTCACTACCGAGACTGGGGCGGCAAGGCACTTTCAGTCTATCGGCACATTGATGGACGAGTCATCGACCCCGAATTCGTCACCGCGAGTCAGCTCGAAAATCTCGGGCGAGTGCTTGCCGATCTTCACCTCATCGGCAAGACGTACAAGAAGGGGGTCGAAAACCGGTTCGGCTTCGAGCGCGTGGCGGAGATCTATTTCGACGTCCGCGGCCGGTTACCCCACTATTTCAAGAAGATCACGCGCACCCTCGACGACGAGGTCGAGTACTTGCACCACTACCTCGAAGGCAAATTGCCCAAGGGGGTCATTCACGGCGATCTGTTTGGCGACAACATCATGTTTCGGGGCGACAAGGTGGTCGCGGTGCTCGATTTCGAGGCTGCGTGTCGCGGCAAGTTCATCTTCGATCTCGCGACCGCAGTGAATTCCTTTTGTTTCGACGCAACCAACGGATACTCGATCCGCAAGTTTGAAACCTTGGTCGGCGGCTACGAGGCGCTGCGCACCTTGTCGCTCGCGGAGTGGGACGCCTTTCCCAACGAGCTGCGGTTTGCCGCCTTCCGGTTCACGATCATTCGCCTGCGGGATTTCTTCCTTAATCCGGTCGACGAACGCGAGCGCATCAACAAGGATTTCCAGGACTTCTACGATCGCCTGCGAATCCTGCGGCGCGAACGTGAAGGCGGCATGGAAGCGCTCCTGATGGCGATGGCAACCGGGTACGACTACCGCAAGTATCAGAAAGTCAAAGCCGTCGCGAAGCGACGTTGACCCGTTCGTTCATCCCATCCGGTCGGCCTTGCGACGACCGCGTTTTCAACTAACATCACCCGCTATGACCTCTGACGAGCGATCCGTTTCACTCGAAGAATCCGTCCGCCACATCTTGGCCGACCTGGGCGAAAACCCCGACCGAGAGGGCCTGTTGAAAACCCCCTATCGGGTCGCCCGCTCGCTGCAATTTCTCACCCGCGGCTACTCGCAGAGCCCTCAGGAAGTGATCAACGGGGCGCTGTTCACCGAGGACTATCAGGAGATGATCGTCCTCAAGGACCTCGATTTTTTCTCTCTTTGCGAACATCACATGCTGCCGTTCTTCGGCAAGGCGCATGTGGCCTACATCCCGAAGCACAAGATCGTCGGGATCAGCAAACTCGCCCGACTGGTCGATGTCTACTCGCGCCGGCTTCAGGTGCAAGAACGAATGACCACGCAGATCGCCAATACCTTGATGGAGGAACTGGACCCGCAGGGCGTGGCGGTGGTGCTACAGGCGGAACACCTCTGCATGCGAATGCGCGGCGTTGAAAAGCAGAATTCGGTGGTCCTTACCAGCGCACTGCTGGGTGTTTTTCGGACCCGCCAAGAGACACGCCAAGAATTCATGACACTCGTCCACAACGCCGGGGCTCGCTGACTACGTCCGTCCGGAAACGTTGACAGCACCGGCGGTGATCGGGTAATTGACCGGCAGTTTTGTCGGGTTGCACGACTGGCGCGCGTGGAAGTAACCACGAGGAAGTGCGTCCCGTCAGTTGGCCGTTCGCCTGGGCCTCTGGCAGTTTGAGGTTCAGGCTTTTTTTTGGCCCCACGAGGTGCTCCAGTGATCAAGAACTATCTCATTGCTCCCGGGCCGACGCCGGTGCCGTCACGCGTGCTGCTGGCGATGGCGCAGCCGGTCGTCCATCACCGCACACCGCAGTTCAGTCAGACGTTCGCTGACGCCGCGCGCAACCTCAAGGCGGTGTTCCAGACTCAGCAAGACGTTCTCATCCTGGCAGCCTCCGGCACCGGCGCGATGGAAGGCGCGGTCACCAACCTCTTCTCGCCGGGCGATGAGGTGCTCGTCATCAATGGCGGAAAGTTCGGCGAGCGTTGGACCAAGATCTCCACCGCGTACGGGCTCAAAGTCACGGAACTCAAAGTCGAATGGGGGCGGAGCGCTCAGGTCGACGACGTCCGCGCGCGCCTCGATCGGAATCCCGCCATCCGCAGCGTGCTGATGCAGGCGAGCGAAACCTCCACGGGAGCGTTGCATCCGACCGAAGCGATCGCCCAAATTACACGCACCCGCGATACCCTGCTCGTCGTCGACGGCATCACCGCCGTCGGCGTGTTCGATGTGCCGATGGATCGCTGGGGCATTGATGTTCTCATCACCGGCTCGCAGAAGGCGCTCATGTTGCCCCCGGGCCTCGCGTTCATCTCGCTCAGCGAACGCGCCTGGCAGCGCACCAAGCAGGCAAAGGTGCCGCGATTCTACTTCGATCTCGCCCGCGAGCGCGACAACCTCTCCAACCACACGACCGCGTGGACACCGGCAATCTCGCTGGTCACCGGCTTGCGCGAGGCCTTGTCGATGCTGCTCGAAGAAGGCTTGCCCAACGTCTTCACTCGACATCTGCGGATGGCGGCGGCGACGCAAGCCGCTGCGGCGGCGTTGGGATTGCAGTTGGTTGCACCCGACGCGCCCAGCCCCGCGCTGACCGCGATGTACGTCCCGCAGGGCGTCGACGGCGGCAAGCTCGTCGGCTACCTGCGCGACCGCATGGGCGTCACCTTCATGGGCGGTCAAGATCAACTGAAGGGGAAGATCGTTCGCATCGGGCACCTGGGCTACACTGGTGCGTTCGACATCATCACCGCAATCGCCGCGCTCGAAATGGCATTGCGCCACTTCGGGCACGCCGTCGAACTTGGGCGCGGAGTCGCCGCCGCCCAGCACGTTCTCATGGACGCGCTCCCGCCGCGGAACTGAGCGGAGACCCATCATGCCGCGCGTGCTGGTTTCCGACAAGCTCGCCGCCGAGGGAATGGACATCCTGCGCGCGGCGCCCGGGATTGAAGTCGATCACCTCCCGGGCCTCTCAGGCGACGAACTCATTGCCAAGATTCCCGACTATCACGGCTTGGTCATTCGCAGCGAAACCAAGGTGACGGCCGCCGTCATCGCCGCCGCCTCCAATCTCCGCGTGATTGGCCGCGCGGGCATTGGTGTGGACAATGTCGACGTCGAAGCCGCCACCAAAAAGGGCATCGTGGTGATGAACACGCCGGGCGGGAACAACGTCACCACCGCCGAGCACGCCATCAGCATGATGCTCTCGCTGGCCCGCTCGATTCCACAAGCCACTGCATCGATGCGGGCTGGCAAGTGGGAAAAAGGCAAGTTCATGGGAACCGAGGTGTGCAACAAGGTCCTCGGCATCATCGGCGTCGGCAACATCGGCGGCCTCGTCGCCGATCGCGCGCGCGGGCTGCACATGAAGGTGATCGCCTACGATCCCTTCATATCCGCCGACGCGGCCGCACGCCTCGGCGTGGAACCGGTGAGCCTGGACGAGTTGTACGAACGCGCCGACTTCATCAGCGTGCACACCCCGCTCAATCCCGAGACTCGCAATCTCGTCGGCACCGCCGCGTTCGCCAGGATGAAGAAGGGCGTGCGCCTCATCAATTGCGCGCGCGGCGGTATCGTCGATGAAGCCGCGTTGGCCGCAGCGCTCGACAGCGGTAAAGTCTCCGGCGCCGCGCTCGACGTCTTCGCCCAAGAGCCGCCACCCGCCGACCATCCCTTGCTCAAGCTCCCGCAGGTGATTTGCACGCCACACCTCGGGGCTGCCACCAGCGAGGCTCAACTCAACGTCGCCATCGCCATTGCGCAGCAGATCGTCGCGTTTCTCAATGACGGCGTCATCCAAAACGCGGTCAACGTCCCGTCGATGAGTTCCGAGCTGCTCGAAGTGCTGACGCCCTACCTCACCCTCGGAGAAAAGCTCGGCAACTTGCAGGGACAGATTCTCAGCGGCACCCCGCGTGAGGTTTTCATCGAATATGCCGGCGAGGTCGCCGAGTACGACGTCAAGGCGGTTACGCTGGCGGTGTTGCGCGGGCTGCTCAATCGCGTGCTGGAAGCCGGCGAGGTCAACTACGTCAACGCGGCCGCCATCGCGCGCGACCGCGGCATCAAGGTCGTCGAGGCCAAGACCTCGCAAGCCAAGGGCTACCTCAATCTGGTCACGGTACGCGTCACCACCAGCCAGGGCGAGAGTCACGTGGCCGGAGTCGTGTTCGGCCGGCGAGTCGTGCGCCTGGTGCGGATCAACGACTTCTATCTGGAAGCGGTCCCCGAGGGATACATCTTGATGTCGACCAACCGCGATGTCCCCGGCGTCGTCGGCGCGATCGGCACGCTGTTGGGCGAGGCGAAGATCAACATCGCCAGTGTCGAACTCGGGCGCGAAAAGGTCGGTGGGATGGCCATCTCGTTGTTCCATGTCGATGAACCGCTACCGCCGACGGTGCTTGAAAAGCTGCGCCGACTCCCACAAATCGTATCGGCCCAGTTGATCACACTCTAATGTCGCCCAGAATTTCCGCACACGAGGCCGCGCCATGCCTGCCATAGTCGTCGTGGGTGCCCAGTGGGGCGATGAGGGAAAAGGAAAGGTCGTCGATATCCTCGCCGAGCACGCCGATATCGTCGTGCGCTACCAGGGCGGCAACAACGCCGGGCACACCGTCGTAGTCGGCAACGAGAAGACCGTCCTGCACCTGATTCCGTCCGGGGTCCTGCACGACGGCACGGTCTGCGTCATCGGCAACGGGGTGGTGATCGATCCGGAAGAACTGCTCAAGGAAGTCGATGCGCTGCGCCAGCGCGGGTACCTCCGCGACGACCAGCTCTTGAAAATTAGCGATCGCGCGCATCTCATCATGCCGTTTCACCGCGCTATCGATCAGGCCCGCGAGCGCGTTCGCGGCGAGGGCCGCATCGGCACCACCGGTCGTGGCATCGGACCGACCTATGAAGACAAGATGGCGCGCATCGGCATTCGCGTGGCCGACTTCCTCGACAACGACGTCTTCGAGGACTCGCTGCGCCGCGCGATGGACGAACGCAACATCTATCTCGACGCCATTCTCAAGCAACAACGCCACGACTTCGACGCGGTGTACACGCAATACTGCCGGCTTCGCGAGCGCATCGCACCCTACGTCGTCGATGCCAGCCTCTACCTGGACCGCGCTCTCGCGCAGGGCAAGCGCATCCTGCTCGAAGGCGGTCAAGGCACGATGCTCGACGTCGATCACGGCACTTACCCCTACGTGACGTCCTCGAACACCATCGCCGGGGCTGCCTGCACCGGCGCCGGCATCGCACCGCGCCGCATCTCGGGCGTCATCGGCATCACCAAGGCCTACACCACCCGCGTCGGCAGCGGCCCGTTTCCGACCGAGTTGCTCGACGCGCTCGGCACCAAGCTGCGCCAAGACGGCGACGAGTTCGGTGCCACCACCGGACGCCCGCGCCGCTGCGGCTGGTTCGACGCCGTGGTCGTGCGCCACGCCGCCCGACTCAACGGCATGACCGGCATGGCTCTGACCAAGCTCGACGTCTTGACCGGGATCGACCCGATCCGCGTGTGCGTGGCGTACGAACACGACGGCAAACGGATCGAGGAGATGCCGGCGAGCGCCGCCGTGTTGCGCGCGGTGCAACCCGTCTATGAGGACTTGCCTGGGTGGAGTGAGCCGCTGAGCAATGCCCGCATCCGTGCCGAGCTGCCGGAAAACGCCGAGCGCTACATCCGGCGACTCGAGGAGCTGACCAACACGCCGATGATGATGATCGGGGTCGGCGTCCGCCGCCAAGAGACCATCGTGCTGGCCAACCCGTTCACGGCGTGATCGGATACCCTCGGCAGAGGGCGACAGCGCTACGAGTCGCTGGTCGCGATTTCGCCGCGGTCCGGAATCGGCGCCGGCGTCTTGTTGATCACGAACACCAAGCCCGACGCTACGCCGGTGGCGAGCGCGACCGCACTCCCGAGCAAGCCGAGTGCGACCGCTAGCTCGCGGTCAACCCCGATGCTGGTGAGCGCGACGACATAGCCGCCCTCACGTACCCCGACACCGCTGAAGCTGATCGGTAGCATCCCCAGGATGTTCACCACCGGCACGAAGATCAGGAAGAACGACGCCGGTGCCTGAATGTTCAGCGCCCAACCGAGCACCACCTGCGTCGCGACTTGCACCACGTGAAAGAACATCGCCAGGACGGTGGTGCGAATCAACAACGGCCAATCGTTCCAGTACGCCGCGATCTCTTGCTCGACCAGCACGCGCCACCTGTTTGCCGGCGGCAACAGTTGCACCACCAACTGGGGCCCCCACAACCATCCGAGCAACGTCCCGGGCGGAACGATCCACGCGCCGTAATACAGGAGCCGCGGAACCGGGTAGGCCGGTTGCACCAGTATCGCAATCGCTCCGACCCAGACCAGCGCGACGAATCCCAGCGCCCGATCGGCGATGACCGACGTGAACGCCAGCGTCTTGCGCTTCTCGCCACCGGCAAGAAAGAGGGCGCGCCCAATGTCGCCTGCCACCGTGCTCGGTGCGAACAGATTCATATACATGCCGCTGAAGTAGCAGACGAAGTAGCGCCCGAACGACGCCGTAAACCCGAGCGGTCGCGCGAGCATCCGCCACCGCACGACGCTGAGCACCTGGCTCCCCAAGTAGCCGACGAACGCCACCAGCACCCAGACCATGCGCGCGCGCGCGACCGCCGTGCCGAGTTCGGGCAGATCGGTCTTGCGTAACAGCACGAGCGACAACAAGCCCACGCTGAGTACACATTTGAACCAGAAGGATTCGAAGAGTTCTGTCACCCGATGCATGATTACCAGCCGACGGCGGCGCCACCCTTTCGTGGATCGGCCGCGCCGTCAAGTCCGCCGCCGTCTACTCGAATGGCCTGCACCGCCCCCATGCGAGGCATTTCCTTGATCAGGTGGCCGCGCCGCGCCAACGCATCGCGCGTCGCGCCATCGATGCCGGGCTCGACTGCCAGCACGTCCGGCACCCACTGGTCGTGAATCCGTGGCGCGGCAATCGCCGCCGCCGCATCGAGGTCGAAGTCGACGACGTTGAGCAGTGTCTGTAGCGTCGCCGTAATGATCAGCGGGCCGCCGGACCCGCCGACGATCAGGACCGGTCGCCCGTGATCGAGCACGATCGTCGGGGTCATGCTGCTCAGGGGCCGCTTGCGCGGCGCAACTGCGTTGGCTGCGGCCCCGACCAATCCGAAGACGTTGGGCACACCCGGCTGCGCAGCGAAATCGTCCATCTCGTTGTTGAGGATAACGCCGGTGCGGGGCGACATCACCAATGATCCAAAGCCCGTGTTGATCGTCGTGGTGAGGGCCACCGCGTTGCCCTCGCCGTCGATCACCGATAGGTGCGACGTGCCGGCGTCACGCGGCGGATCGGCTTGCCCGTAGAAACTGCGGTCAAAGGTGGTCCGAGCACTGATTCGATTGCGCAACGTTTCCGCGTAGCGTGGCGACAACAGTTGCGGCAACGGCACGCGCACGAAATCGGGATCGCCGTAGACCTCGGCGCGATCGGCAAACGCGTGCTTCATCGCTTCAGCGAGCAAGTGCAGCGTCGTCGGCGACTGCGCGCCAAGCGCTGCCAGATCGTCGCGGGCGATGATGTTGAGAATCTGCAGCAACACGCCGCCGCCGGAACTGGGCGGCGGCATGGTGAGGACGGTGCGACCGCGATAACGGCCGCGCAGGACGGGGCGTTCGAGCGGCCGATATGAAGCCAGGTCGTCGCGGGTGAAGACCCCGCCGGCCTCGCGCACCGTCTCGACGAGATCCGCGGCGGTGGCGCCCGAATAGAATGCCTGCGGTCCCTGATCGGCGATCTGCGTCAAGGTCTGCGCGAGCGCCGGAAACTGCAGCCGCTCGCCTACCGCGCGCGCCGTACCGTCGGCGTGAAGGAGTACCGCGGCCAGTGCCGGGTACGCCGCGATTGCCTCGCGCCCGCGCGCGATCTCGTCGGCGAGATGCTCGCCGATCGGGAATCCGTCGCGTGCCAACCGAATCGCCGGCTCCATCACGACGGCCAATTGCAAGCGACCGTAGCGCCGAACCGCGTGCGCGAGACCGGCGATCTCACCCGGCACCGCGATGGCGAGGCCGCCCGCCCGACTCAACTCCGGAACCGCCTTGCCATCGCGAACGAACATGTCGCGCGAAGCCGCTGCCGGCGCGCGCTCACGGTAGTCGAGCGCGATCGCGCGCTGCGTCCGCGGAAAGTACGCCAGCATGAACCCGCCACCGCCGATCCCGCACGAACTGGAATTCACCACACACACCGCCAGCGCCGTGGCCGCCGCCGCGTCGACGGCGTTGCCGCCGCGCTGCAAGATCTCAACGCCGGCGGCCGACGCCAGCGCATGATCCGACGCCACCATGCCGTGAGTCGCGACCGTCGCGCCGGCACTGCGAGCGAGCAGGATCGCGATGAACCACCAAACCGGGAGCCGCAGAACACGATCGTCGCGCACGGCCGTGCGCCCTCCCCACAGGGCGAGTAAACCCACCTGGATCCGCACACCGAAGCACTTACTGCGGGCGCACGGTGATGTCGATAAGCCGGCGTTCGGTCCGATTACCGCTGCGGCGCGATTGTGCTATGCAGCCGCTGTGACCAAACCCGCGCCCTTGGAGAGCGCAGGCGACCTCCAGTTCGGCGAAAAGGAATTCTACCTCGACGAATTCCGCGGCCGAACCCTGGTGTTCGCGCTGCCGCTCAGCGAGTTTACCGGCGCCGAGCACTACGACGCGCTCGGCGCGATCGTCCGCGAGCTGCTGCGGAACGACACCCGGATTTTGCTGCTCTTCGGCGGCACCCGGCGAATGTCGGGCGAGCAATTGCTCCGGCGCTTGCAGCGCCGGCTCGGGCCACGCCTGTTTCGCGAAGATGTCTTGCCGCTGTTCCCCCAAATGCGCGGCCAACGCGGCCGGACGGCACCGTTTGCTCGGATCTCAGCCGAAACGCTGGCAGACGCGGGGACGGCGATCGCCATCATGTCACAGGTGTGGAACATCTTGCGCGGAGGCCCGCTGTTCGTCGGCGCCGTCGAAGATGAGGCCGCGCTGTTTCAAGTCGCCGGCACGCTGGCGCAGCGATTCGGTGTCCACAAGCTCGTCTTGGTCGAAGCCACCGGCGGCATCTGCGCCGCCGATGCCCGTGCGTTGTCCTTCATGGACGAGCCCATGCTCGCCGCCGTGCAGCACGAGGGCGAGGCCGAATGGGCCGGCTTGGCCCATCGTCGCGAGACACTGGAAGTCGCCCGAACGGCGCTCAATGGCGGCGTCGGGTCGGTCAATCTGTGTACGCTGGCGGGCTTGGCGCGCGAACTCTTCACGTACGAGGGGTCCGGGACGCTCTTCACGCTCGCCGACTATTGTCGTGTCGAGCGCTTGCGCATCGACGACTTCGAGGAAGTCGAACGCCTGATCGAGCGCGGGCAACGCGAGGGCTTCCTCAAACTGCGGAGCCCCGACGAGATCAGCGAGATTCTGCTCACTGGCTACGGAGCGACGATCAGTGTGCATCATCTTGCCGGCATCTGCGCACTGGTGACCGCACCATATGCGCCCGAGCAGGCCGGCGAGATCGTCGCCCTCTACACCGTCACACGGTTCAAGGGCGAGGGCGTCGGCGCCAAGCTGGTTCAGCGCGTGCTCGCCGACGCCGCCACGCAGGGACTGCGCTATGTGTTCGCGTGCACCACCGAAGAGCGGGCGCAGATTTTTTTCGAACGGCAAGGATTTCGCCGCGTGAGCATGGACGACGTCCCGGCCGCCAAGTGGCGCAACTACGATTCGACGCGGCTGACGCAGGTCGCAGTGTATCGCCAGGATATCGTGGCTCCACCGCGCGCATGATCATCGGCATCGACATCGGCGGGTCGACCACCGACGCCGTCTTGCTCGACGACGAAATCCGCGTGGTCTCGGTTGAAGCCAACGATCCAGTTGCGGCGGCGGCAGGCGCGCTCGGCAAGCTGGTCAGCGACCTCAATGCCCGGCTGGGTGACGTGACCGCGATTGCCGCCACCGGCGGCGGCGTCCGCAGTCTCGGCGAGCAGTTGCTCGGTATTCCGGTACACAAGGTTCCCGAAATCACCGCCATCGGCGTGGGCGGCTCGACGCTGGCTGAGAAGTCCGATGCATTGGTCGTGTCGATGGGAACCGGGACCGCCGTGGTTTCCGTCAAGAACGACAAGATCATGCACGTCGGCGGTACCGGTGTCGGCGGCGGCACATTGCTCGGCTTGTCGAAACATCTTCTCAACGTGGCGCGGCTCGAGACGCTCGAACAACTCGCCGAACGCGGCGACTTGACCCGGATCGACCTCACCGTCGGCGACATCGCCGGCGGTCCCGTCGGCGCGCTGCCCGCCGACGCAACCGCGAGTAACTTTGGCAAGGTCACGTCGGATGCCACTCCCGAAGACAAGGCCAAGGCCCTCGTCAACATGATCGCCGAGGTGATCGTCGTGCTCAGCGTGTCGGCCGCGCGCGCGGCCGATCATCGTGACATCGTGCTCACCGGCAAGTTGGTGCGCGTCAAACCGTTTGTCGATCGGATCAAAGCCACGCGCTTCTTGTTCGAACGCAACTTCATGATCCCGCAGCATGCCGAATATGCCACCGCGATCGGCGCGGCCCGCAGTCTGCGTGGAGCGTCGTAAATGGCGCGGGCCTGCAGAATCATCGGGATCGTGCTCATCGCGGTCGGTCTGATCACCGCCGGGCTGTTCGCCCATCGCATCGCGCACGACGACGACTACGCCAAGAAGGCGCTGGTCGCCAGCCGCAATCCCAATAACGACGTCTACAAACTCGAATTCGGTCTCGCCCAAATCAAGCGCGGCTTCGACATCGTGTTTCTGTCGGGCGGTGTACTGCTGGGATTGAACGGTCTGACGCTGGCGCTACTCGGCGCCGTCGCGGGCGCGCCCGCTCCAACCCGACGGTCTGAGGACCAATGATCACCGCGGTCGATCACATCGGAATTCTCGTCCGCGACCTCGACGCCGCGCTGGCGTTCTATACACAGACGCTCGGTTTGACCGCGTCGCCAATCGAAACCCGTAGCGAGCCGCCGATCCGCATGGCGTGCGTTCAGGTTGGACCGGTGCGCCTCGAATTGATCGAAGCGGCAGATCCGGCGCGCACGATGATTCGTTACCTGCCGCACCAAGAGCCCGGCATCTACCACATCGGCTTCCGCGTCGCTGACGTGGATACGGAATTCGCCGCGCTGCAACGCGACGGTGTCCCCGGAATCGACAGCGTGCGCGACGGCGACTCGATGCGCGTCGCCTTTCTGCATCCCGATGCCGCCCAGGGCGTGATGATCGAGTTAGTCACGCGCAAGGATGAGACCTAGCGCACGCCTCGGATGGCTCGCGCCGGCGGCGATGGTTGTGTCGCTTGCCGCCTGCACGCACCGCCCAATGCCGCCGTCACCCCCGCCGGCACCCTCAGCGCCCGCCGCGGCCGGATTGCGAGTGACGTTGGTCTGGGCCGGACCGGCCGACCTCGATCTCTACGTCACCGGTCCTTCGTGGGAGACGGTTTACTTCGGCAATACCCCGAGCAAGAGTGGCGGCACGCTCGAACACGATGCCCGCTGCGCCGTGATCCCGAGCGATGCCAACACGCCTCAAGTCGAGGCGGTTTCCTTCGTGGAACCTGACGCCGGACATTACCGTGTGGGTGTCGACTACTTGGAAGCCTGTCGCGAGGCCGCCGGCGAGCCGGTCGGCTATCGTGTGATCACTGAATTTGCCGGCGCGCGGAATGAGTACGTTGGATTGGCGCACCACCATCAATTCGTCCCTATCGTTCTCGAATTCGACCTGCGCGCCGGCGCACCGAACAGCCCGCTCACGCTCGTTGTGACCCAGCAACCGGAGGTGACCCAATGAGACGCACACTGCTGGCACTGTTCAGCGCCGCCAACCTGTTGGTCGTCCGGCCGGCCGCCGCCATCGAGACCGGCGTGTTTGACGGTCGGGTCGCCGATGGCGATGGCCGACCGGTCGACGGCGCGATGATCACCGCGACCCATCGGCAACTCCGGCGCGGCACCACGGTTTACAGCGATGCAACCGGTGCCTTTCGCCTGCCGCCGCTCGACCCGGGTGTGTACGACATTCGAGTGCGCCGGCTAGGCTTCCAAGATCTCGTTCAACAAGGCAGCACGCTCTCAGACGGGACACATCGACTCGATCTGGTACTGATGACCGAGACCGAGCCGCATGAATTGGCGTGGCAACTGCCGTCGAGCCTGTGGATGCCGTTGCTGTTGGCCCAACTGTCGAGTGATGAAAAGCGCGAGGAGTTCACCCGCCAGTGCACCTTCTGCCACCAACAAGGGAGCTGGGCCACACGCGTGCCGCGCAGCGCCGAGGACTGGGACAAGATCTTCAAGCTCATGGCACGCATGGGCGGCATCATCTCGCCCGCACTGCGGGCCGAGTTGCCGCACGCGTTCAACACCGCCTACGACGAGGCGAACTACCTGCCGCAATTGCAGGACGCTCGATCGCGCGCACCGACGGCGCCGACCGGCGGTCGCACGGTCATCACCGAATGGGATCTCGGTCACCCGGCCTCGATGCAGCACGATCTCGCCGTCCACCCGGACGGGACCATTTACTCAGTGGATACGAATCAAGATCAGCTCTATCGCCTCGATCCGCGCACCAACGAACGCAAGGCCTGGGACATCCCGCGCGGTGACTCCCCGCTCGGCGGCGTCTTCAACGTCACAGGTACATTGCTGGCCCCCAACAGCAATGCCCACGTGGCGCCGCATAGTCTGCAGGTCGGACCCGACGGCGCCATCTGGGTTACCTTGTGTCTCGGCAACAAGGTCGGCCGCTTCGACCCTCGCACCGAGCAGTGGCAGATCATCGAACAGAAGGACGGTCTCTATCCTCACACGCTGCGCTTCGATCGCCGCGGTCGCGTGTGGTATACGCTCGCGGTCAGCAACCACGTCGGCATGATCGATCCCAAAACCGGCGAGCAGCGCACGATTCGGTTGCCGGCGCGCACCTGGGGCCAAGCCATCGCCGTGCGCGTGATGCCGATGTTCTTGTGGGCGGCAAAGTACCTGCCGATCGGCGATCAAAGCTCGAACAGTGAGGGGATGAATCTTCCGGTTCCATACGGCATCGACATCGCAGCCGACGGCGCGGTGTGGTTCAGCCAGCTCAACGAACACCGCATCGGCCGCATCGATCCCGACAGCAATGCGATCACACTGATCGAAACGCCGTTCCCGGGTCCGCGGCGCCTGCGCTTCGATTCGAAGGGCAATCTGTGGATTCCCGGGTTCAGCGCCGGCGTGATCGCACGCTATTCGCTCGCGACCGGAGAGTTCAAAGCCTGGAAGCTCCCGATCAACGGGGTTGAAACTCCCTACGCGCTCAACGTGGATCGACGCACCGACACCGTCTGGATTTGCGGGACCAACTCAGACACGCTCATTCGCTTCGATCCGGCAACCGAAACCTTCACGGTGTTCCCGTTACCGACGCGCGTGACCTACACGCGCGAGATCGACTTCGACGATGCCGGTGGCGTGTGGGCGTCGAACTCGAATTTCCCGACGTGGCAGATTGAAGCCGCTGGACCGAAGGTGATTCGACTCGAACCGGATGCGAGCTCGCACGTCACACAACTGCGCGCGCAAGCCAACTGAATCCGTTTCGCGATCGTGGCCATCGTCTTGCTAGGGGGACGCGGATGGCTCGTATTCTCATTGCAGATCGGAGTGACCCGGAGTTCAGCGCGGCGCTGGCGAAGGTGCTCTCGTTGAAAGGATTCGGCACGGTGGCGACAGCGTGCAGCAGCACCGAAGCGTTGTGGCTGCGCCTCCTCAGCGATCCGCCCGATCTCCTGCTCGTCGACGGGAAGAGCGCCGCAGAAATCTTGGAAAAAATTCGCTGCACGCCGCGGGTGCAAAATGTCCGTGTGTTGGTCGTCGACGGCGACCATCACATCGCCCAGGTCCTTCCAGGTGCGCACGGGTACATCCGCAGTCCGGCGCCGCCGCAAACCTACGTGCAGGCCGTGCGCTCGGTGCTTTCGGCCGGAAGCTGACCTGCGTCATTACAACGCTCGGGTGGCATTGCAATAACGCGGGCAGCACGCACAGCAGCGCTGCGCGGGCAGCCCAGCTTGTGACCCTCCGGGATTCGAGCTAGTCACCAGCCATGGCAGAGTCTGTGGCACCGACGCGAGTCGTCACCGACTCGATGATCGGTCTGCGCATGCCCGACATCGACCGGTGGAGTCCGCGCGTGACGGTGGTGCTCGGTCAGAACCCGAGCATGTTCACCGGACCCGGCACCAACACCTATCTCATCGGCACAAGCGACCGGCCGCTGCTGCTCGACACCGGGCAGGGTGTACCGAGCTACCTGCCGTTGCTCGAACGAGCTGTCCGAGAGCGGAACGCGGCCGGTTTGCAGGAAATCGTCCTCACTCATGCGCATCCCGACCACGTCGGCGGGGTGCCGGCGATTCAGCAACGATTCGGGCCGTTGCGCGTTTCAAAGAAACCGGGGCCAGGGCGCGATCCTGAAATGTCCTTCGACCCGATCGATGACGGCGCCGTGATCGCCACCGACGGTGCCACGCTCACCGCGCTGTGGACGCCGGGACACGCACGCGATCACCTCTGCTTCTATCTCGAAGAGGAACGCGCGTTCTTCACCGGTGACAACGTCCTCGGCGCCGGCACCACCGTCATCAGCGACACCGACGGCGATCTCGGCGACTACTTGCGCTCGCTGCGCCGATTGCTCGAATTCGACCTAGACGTGATCTACCCGGCCCACGGCCCGATGATTCGCAACGCACGCGCAAAGGTTGAGCAATACATTGCGCATCGGCTGCTACGGGAAGAGCAAGTGCTCGACGGCCTGCGAGCCGGCATCACCGAGGTGCCGGCGTTGGTGAAGCGAATGTACGCCGACGTGCCGGAGGCGCTGCACCCGGCCGCCGCGATGTCGGTCCGCGCGCACTTGCGCAAGCTGGAGAAGGAAGAGCGAGTCGCCACCGATGGTGCCGCGTGGCATCTCAGGTGAATGAGGAACGACCGCGATGATCTCGGCGCGGCGGGTCGTCTTCTCGCTGTTCGTGATCGTGCCGTTGTGGGCAACGGGTGCGCGCGCGCGCGAGGTGTTGATTCCGGTTCGTCTCGACCTGCCCTTTGTCCGACAGGCCCTGGTCCAGCAGATCTATACGCTACCGGGTGAGCGCGCCAAGATTTTCGACGATGGCCACGGCTGCGGCTGGCTCGATCTGTACGAACCGCAAGTCGATGAAGCCGGCGGGGCGTTGCGCATCGTCAGCCGCGGCGACGCCCGTATCGGCACCACCATCGGCGGACCGTGCCTCGTCCTGACGGAGTGGAAGGGTTTCGTCGAGGTCCGCCAAGAGCCGCAACTCGATGCCGGCAACCGCGTGCTCACATTCAAGGTCGTCGATTCGAACATCTACGACGAGAAACACGAAAAGCGCCTCACCAGCGGCAAGCTCTGGGACCTGGTCAAAGACTACGTGCACCCGCGCCTGGAGTCGTTGCGCATCGATCTCAATCAACCCTTCAACGAGCTACGCGAATGGCTGCCGCTCATTTTGCCGGGAAGCGCCGAGCGGGTGGAACGGCTGGCGTCTTCAATAACTTTGCGCGATCCGCGCATGAGCGAGGGGAAGCTCGCCGTCACGATCGCCTTCGACGTTGAGCCGCGCGCGCCCACCGGCGGGCCGACACCGGAGCCCACTCTCACCGCCGCCGAGCTGAACGCGTGGCAAACCAAGTGGCAGCAGTGGGATGCGTTTCTCACTTTCATCGTCAAGCGATTCGCCCGCGATACCAGCGGCGACCTCCATCGCGCCGTCCTTGATGTGTTGCTCGACGGGCGCTACGAGCTCCTCGAAGCGCTCATACCGCCGTTTCCCGGCGCGCCCGATCCGGTGCCGGGATTTTTCGTCACGACCTGGGAGCGGCTTGCACCAGTCTTGCGGCAAACCGCCTCCGGTCTGCCGGCCGAGACCGCCTTGCAGTACACCAGCTTCATCGCCGCCGGCGACGCGCTCGCCGCCCTCAAGGACCTCGGCCCCGATCTCGGCCTGGACATCTCCGCCGACGGCCTCCGGCGTCTCGCGCGCATCGTGGCGCCAACTGCAGCGGAAGACCCGGTTGCCTTCAGCACCGACATTGATCCAGACCTTCGCACCGCCCTGGGGTTCGGCGCGCCAATTCCACCGCCCGAGATTCCGACCGACGTCGAGATCGACCTATCCGACCTTCGCCGGAATGACTACCTGTTCAACTGGCTCATCGCTCCTGCCTATGCTGCAATCGCTCCCGACGTCGTCGGCAAGCTCAATCGTTGGGCTCCGACGCGCGCCGACGTCGATGCCTATCTCCCACTGGTGCGTCAGCTGTTGCAGCACGTTGGGGAGCAAACACTCACCTCCAGCGACCTCGCGCCGGATTTCCAGACGGTGTACCGCAATCTCGTCTTCGCCACCGCGTGGCAAGAGAGCTGCTGGCGCCAGTTCATCCGTAGCGGCGGAAAGCTCGTGCCGCTCAAGTCCCCCGTCGGTTCCGTCGGCATGATGCAGGTGAACCAGCACGTCTGGCGCGGCGTCTACGACCTCAAGGGCCTGCTCGGCGACATTCAGTACAACGGACGCGCCGGCAGCGAGATCTTGATGCGCTATCTCGACGACTACGCCATCGCCAACGACGAACACAAACAACCCGGCGGCATCGATAATCTCGCGCGTGCCACCTACGCGATCTACAACGGCGGCCCCGGTCATCGCTCTCGCTATCGCGCCAAGAAACCCAAGCCTGCGCTCAAGAAGATCGACGACCTGTTCTGGGAGAAGTACCGCGCGGTTCGCGACGGCAACGAAATGAACGTCGCCTCCTGCTACGGCGACTGAGCAGCGGCGAAGACAAGGCGAGTCCGTCAACCTCATTGCTGACCATTGCCATTCGTGCGCACTGGTTTCGGTTACACGGTTCGCGTAGAGAAGCCGCATGGATCGCGATCGTTTGCGAGAGTATCTGGCTGCGCGGGTGCCGACGGGCGGCGATATCGTCATTCATCGACTCGAACGGACCGGCGGCGGCGCGTCGCGTGAAACGTGGCTGGTCGACGCCGAGTGGAGCGAACACGGCACCCGAGTGGTGCATCCGTTGATCATTCGCCGCGACCCGACCGCGAGCGTGCTGGAGTCGGACCGCAAGACCGAGTTCGGCGTACTGTGCGCCGCCGGTAAAATCGGCATCCCCGTGCCCCAAATGTACTGGCTGGAGGAGGATCCGCGCTGGCTCGACCGGCCGTTCATGGTGATGCAACGGCTGCCGGGCATGGCCCCGCCGGTCGTCGTGCCGCCGAGCGAGAGCGAGGCCACGCGGCGCGCGCTTGCCGAGCAATTCGTCGCGCATCTCGCTCGCGTTCATCAAGCCGATTGGCCGAAACTCGATCTCGATTTCCTCGCGGCGCCGGCCTCGGGCCACGATGCCGCTCGCGCACAGCTCGCGTGGTGGGAGCGCGAGTATCATCGGCAGAAACTGGAAGAGCGGCCGGCGCTCGCAGCAGCGCTGCAGTGGCTGGCGAGTCATCTGCCCGAGACCGGCGAGATTGTCTTGGTGCACGCCGACTATCGCGCCGGCAACTTCCTGCACGACGGCGATCACATCACCGCGATCCTCGATTGGGAGATGGCCCACCTCGGCGATCCGATGGAAGATCTCGCCTGGGCCGTGCTGAAGTTTTATCGTACCGGCGATCTCTGTCAGGGACTGCTGCCCCACGACGAAATGGTCGCAGCGTACGCGCGCGCCGGCGGCAAGCCGGTCAATCTGGAACGGCTGTTCTTCTACGAAGTGTTGGGCGCGGTGAAGATGGCGGTGATTTGTCTCACCGGCGTGCGCTCGTTCGCCGAGGGCCGCACCTGCGAGACCGTCAACGCGCTGGTCGGCCTGATGGTGCCGCGCCTCGAAGCGGATCTGATCGAGAAGCTGGAAATCTGAAGGAGCACGGCATGCGCCCTGACGCCACCGAAGTGCTGAACGGCATCAAGCAAGTCATCTTCAATATCTTGCTCCCCGAGTTGCAGAGCGAGCAGGCACGCGCGCAAGCGATGTACTCAACCTTGCTGCTCGATCACGTCATCGCCCGCTGGGAGATCGAAGGCGGACTGTTGCTCGAAGAACGCGCCGAGCTGCGCGCCTTGCTGACCCAAGCGCTCGCGGTCTTCGGCAACGACGAACGCATTCGCCGGGCGCTCGACGCGGCGGCGACGCCTTCCACCGCTGCGCGCGCGCTCGACGCGGAGAACGAACGCATGCGGAGCCTTGTGCCCGCGTTATCCCGCGAGTTGCCGAACAATGGAGATGCCGCGACCCTCGAACTCGACGGCGCCATCCGCGCCTACATCCGCAACCAACATCGCCGCGACCAACAGATCGTGCAGGTCGGCGGCTTGAGTTGGTGAACCATCCCCCCTCACGACTCACCACTCACCGTTCGCTTCAACGCATCGACGATCTTGGTCCCGGCGTCCGCCTCGAGGTCGACCGCGGTGGTCTCCAACAACCGCGCGATCAGCATGTAGTAACCGACCGCGAGAATGATCTCGACGATCTCGCGTGATGAGAATTCCTGCTGAGCCGCGGCGAAGGTCGCGTCGGTGACCTTGACCTTATCGATCAACTCGTCGGTGAAACGCAAGAGCAACTGTTCGCGGGCGTCGAAGCAACTCGCGGTCGCGTCGCCGCGGTCGAGCGCGGCGACCTGGGCATCGCTCCCCCCGGCACCCTTGGCGATCGGTACATGCTGCACCCACTCGTAGCGCGCGTTCGACCGATTGGCGACGCGCAGGATCGCCAACTCGCGCAGCTTCGCGCTCAGTTGTTGGCGACCGAGAATGTCGCGACCGAGCCGCATCAGCGACCGAAAACTGCTCTCCGCGTGCGCCATCATGCGAAAGACGCCGAGCTTCACCGGCATCCCTTCGAGAATCTCGCGAATGTCGTCGGGTGCGGTCGCCGGATCAACGTAAGGAAGTCGTGCCATGTTGGTCTCCCGAGTTTTCGATGGTCGTCTATCGTGACTCGTTGTCGGGCTGCAACGGGGCTTGCCCTCGCCCGCGATTCCCGCCAGTTACTACGCGATGCGCCGTCATGTGTCGCGCTATCGCGTTCAGCTCTACGATGTCAATGCGTTCGGCGAACTGCATACCGCTGGATTCCTGCGCTACATGCAGCAAACGGCGTCGGATGCATCGGCGGCGGCCGGCTTCGACGTCGAATGGTATGCGCAGCAAGGGACGATCTGGCTCATCCGCCGTACGGTGCTCGATTGCGTGCTCCCCGTCGTCTATCGCGACGAGATTGCGGTGCACACGTGGGTATCGGATATGCGCCGGGTGCGCTCGCAGCGCGAGTACGAGCTGCGCCGGACGGGCGATGATCAACTCGTTGCTCGCGGCTGGAGCGACTGGGTGTACGTCGACACCCTACGCGGGAAGCCGGTACGCGCGCCCGAGGAGCTGCAGCGCGGGCTGATGTCCGAGGACTTGCCCGCGCAGCCGCGGCCAGCCGGCAAGCCGAGCGAGCCGCCCTCGCGTGCCTTTCGCACATCGCGCCGCGTCGAGTTCAGCGCCATCGACTCGGTCGCCCACGTCAACAACGCCCACTACGCCGCATACCTCGAACAAGATTTGTGGGACGCCCTGGGCGCGCACGGTTGGCGACTCGATCCAGTGGCGCCCAACAACCGTGTGCGCCTGCGACGACTCGATCTCGAATATTTCGAGGCCGCACTCTATGGCGACGAGTTGACCGGGTGGGTGTGGGTCACCGACGTGTGTCGAGACGGCTTCCGTACGGAACATCAACTGCAACGAAGCGACAGACGCGTGCTGCACGCCTACAGCGATTGGCAAGTCGACGATCCCGCCGGCGGCGCGCTAACCGCCGTACAGGCACTGATGGAGCGAGCCGCATGATGCGCGCGCGGCGCGCGGCGCGCGCGATCGCCTGGCTCGCCGCAGCGAGCGCCAGCGTTCCGCGCGCAGCGGCGGCCCATCCGGTACGCGTGTTCGTCGTCAATCCGCGCGTCGAGTTGCGCTACGCCGACTCGTACCAGAACTACCACGACAAGATGGCGGCGCTGCTCGATGCCGGCAGCCCGCGACGAAGCGAGCTGGTCCAGTCGGGCGTCGATGACATCGCGAGCCACCTGAGCCCACGCGATTCGAGTGCGCCGGAGAACGCGCTGGTCGCATTTCCCGAGGACGTCGGATTGATCGCCGGTTTGATCGGCAGTCGCGGGGCTGCGGCGCGCAGCGCCACCGCCGCAGTCGGCGGATCGACCGCCGCATTCGCCTCGCTCGCGATCGCCTACTCAAAGCTGATTCGATATTACACGCAGCAGTTTCCCGGTCTGCCGGGCTTGCGCTACCTCTTTCTCGCCGAGACCGACACGTACTATCGCGCGTTCTACGAAACCTTCCGCGAACTCGCGATCGCCTACGGCGTGCACATCGCCGCCAGCGTCAACGTCGCACCTGCACGTCGCACCGAGGATCCCACCCTGGTTCAGATGCTGCGTGACCCGGACGAGCCGACGCGCGGCTATGCGTACGAAGCGATCGCGTCCAACGCGGTGAATACCCTCTTCATGTTCGCCCCCGACGGCGAAGTGCTGGCGCTGGACGACGTCGGCACTACCGTTCGCAGCCCGTCGCAAACCGACGGCGTGCTGCGCGGCAGCCTCAACAAGGCCTACCTCACCGAGATCGAGCAGGATCCGCTGGGTCTGGCGTACGGGGCGGTGCACGATCTCGGCGTACTCGACACGCCGGTCGGCCGCATCGGGTCGGTAATTTCGAAGGACGCCTGGATGATCGACGTCAACGATCGCTACGACATCAAGCGGGCGCAGCTCATCCTGCAAGCCGAAGCCTTCGACAGTTGGGCATTTACTGTCGATCCCTGGCAGCCCGACGGATTCAAAGACGGCGGCTTCGC
>DATKMK010000021.1:0-143701 GCA_035541895.1 Binatia bacterium
CTTTGAGGTGGAGGTGCCCTTTACCCCTGGTCGCGTCGATGCCCTGCAGGAGCAGACCGATGTGGATTCCTTCGCCGTGCTGGAACCCCAGGCCGATGGTTTCCGCAACTACCAGAGGCAGGCCTGCGCCGCGCCGGCGGAGGAAATGCTGGTGGACCGGGCGCAGCTTCTCACCCTGAGTGCACCGGAGATGACGGTGCTGGTCGGTGGCCTGCGCGTGCTGGGTGCCAATATCGGCGGCGTAACACACGGCGTCTTCACCTCACGGATCGGAGTTCTCAGCAACGACTTCTTCGTCAACCTGCTCGACATAGGCACGGCGTGGAAGCCCACGTCCGCTGCCGGGCAGCTCTTCGAAGGACATGATCGCAAGACCGGCCGACTGAAATGGTCCGGCACCCGTGTCGATCTGGTTTTCGGCTCCAACTCGCAACTGCGGGCCCTGGCCGAGGTCTATGCGCAGGACGACGCACGAGAGAAGTTCGCACAAGACTTTGTCGCAGCATGGAACAAGGTCATGAACCTCGATCGCTTCGACCTCGCCTGATCTTCGCCTAAACGCTTTTGAGGGCTTTTGAGAAGGCGATAAGAAAACGATCAGTCAACAAACGGTTCGAGCGGCGTGCCGCCGCTCGACCGGAGCGATTCGCCGCATGGACATAGAGCAGCTGAGCACCAACTCGAACGTGACCGTGCGGTGCAGCGGTCAACCAGCGCACGAAGGGACGGCTGTGGTGTACTGGATGCAGCACGCCCAACGGGCGACTGACAACCCGGCACTCGAAACGGCGATCGTGGCGGCCAACGCCCTCGGCAAGCCGGTGGTGGTCTACTTTGCACTGATCGCGGGCGCCGCCGGGGCCAATCTGCGTCATTACCACTTCATGGTGCAGGGCCTGCACGATGTGGCCGACGACCTCGCCCGGCGCGGCATCGGGTTTGTGGTCCGCAGGTCGCCCGATCACGACGTCCTGCGGTTCTGCGACGAGGTGCGGCCGGCGCTGGTGATCGGCGACGAAAATCCGCTGCGGCGGGCCGAGCAGACCAAGCAGCGGCTCGCCGCTGCACTGCGCGTCCCCTTTTGGACGGTCGACGCGGATGTCATCGTCCCCTCGCGTCTCCTGCAGAAGGAGCAGTACGCCGCGCGGACGATCCGTCCACGCATTCACGCCCAGCTGTCGGCGTTTCTGCACCCCATCCGTCGTCATGTGCCGCGCCACACGTGGACGCAGCAGCGAGGCTTGCAGACCCTGCGTCCGGACCTGAGTCTGCTGGACGGATTCCGCATCGACCGCTCGGTGGGCCCGGTGGCGACCTATCGTGGCGGCAGCCACGCCGCGCGCCAGGCATTGCGCCACTTTGTCGCGAAGCGCCTGAGGGGATATGCCGAACACCGCAACCATCCCGAGCAGGATGCGACCAGCCGATTGTCGCCCTATCTACATTTCGGGCATATCGGGCCGCACACCGTGGCCCTCGCCGTCCGCGCTGCCGATGCCCCTGCTCGTGACCGCGAGGCCTTTCTCGAAGAGCTGATCGTCCGGCGTGAGTTGGCGGCGAACTTCGTCCGGTACAACGCGGCATATGATCGCCTCGGCAGCGCCGAGGCGTGGGCGCAGCGCACCCTCGCCGCACACCGAGCAGACCCGCGGCTGCATCGCTACACACCGCGCCAGCTCGAACAGGCCGAGACGCACGACGTGCTCTGGAACGCGGCGCAGCGACAGATGGTGTGCACCGGCTGGATGCACGGCTACCTGCGGATGTACTGGGCAAAAAAGATTTTGGAATGGAGTGAATCGCCGGAAGCGGCATACGAGATCGCGGTGACGTTGAACGATCGCTACGAACTCGACGGCCGTGATCCCAACGGCTACGCGGGCATCGCCTGGGCCATCGCTGGCAAACACGATCGCGCCTGGGGCCCGGAGCGGCCCATCTACGGCACGATCCGCTACATGTCGTACGCCAGCACGTCGCGGAAGTTCGACAGCAAGGCGTACAGCGAACGGATGCAGGCGCTGGGAGAGGAGCGCAGCACATGAGCGCCGCTGAACAGTCAACGCACGCCAGGCTGAGCACGGATGTGGAGAGGCCGCCGGATGTGGCGATCCGCATCGGCGTTTCCACCTGCTTGCTGGGAGAGCACGTCCGTTTCGACGGAGGACACAAACGCGCCCCGTTCCTGGTGGAGACGTTCGGCCGCTACGTTGAATGGGTGCCCGTGTGTCCGGAAGTCGAGGCCGGGCTCGGTGTGCCGCGGGAATCGATGCGTCTGCGCCGTGTCGAGGATCGCGCGCCCGGCACTGCGCGTATCGTATGAGGACGACATGAAGCACACTCCACCGCTCAAAGTGATCAGGACCCATGATGCGTACCCGTTGCGCACCGTGGCAGCGATGACGGGCCTCACCCCGGATCTCATCCGCGCCTGGGAGAAGCGCTACCAGGTCGTCGCTCCTATCCGCGGCGCGCGGGGTGCGCGACTCTACACGGCCGGCGACATTGCGCACCTGCGGTTATTGGCGCGGGCGGTGGGTGGCGGAAGAGCCATCGGGGATGTCGCCGCCTTGCGATCAGCGGAGTTGGAGAAGCTGGTGGCCCAGACGTCGCCTAACGGACAGGAGCTGGGCAGCCCGCAAACGATCCCATCGCGTGAACAGTTTGTAGAGCAGATCCTGGAACGACTGGAGCGCTTCGATGATGCAGCAGTGACCCGTTTGCTCGGCGATGCGGTAGTCGGGTTGGGAGCGAGAAGCTTTGCGCACGAGGTTGCGGTGCCGCTGGTGCATCAGGCCGGCACGCTGTGGTCTGAGGGCAAGCTCCCGATGGCGGCGGAGCATCTGCTGACGGCGACCTTGCGCAACCTGCTCGGCGGCTTGATACAGCGCCGCGCCCAGGCGGGCCGGCCGCTGTTGCTCACGACGCCGGCGGGAGAGCGGCATGAACTCGGGTTGCTGCTGGTCGCGTTGCTAGCGCTCGACGCTGGGGTCAACGTCGTCAACCTCGGCATCGACCTGCCGGCGGTGGAAATCGTAGAGGCCGCCAAGCACCGGCGGGCGAGGGTCGTCGGCCTGAGCGTCGTGGTGAGTGAGAACCATGTCCAGGCGGTACGAGAAATTACAGCAATCCAGATGGCGTTGCCGGCGGATACTGAGCTGTGGCTCGGCGGCGCCGATGCGCGCCGCGCGGCCGCTGCCGTCAAGCGCTTTCGCGGCTGGGTGGTGGATGACCTGAATACAATCGAGAACGAACTGGCGCGCATCGCAGCACCTGATCGCGGTCTCGCAGTCCCATGAAGGGAGCTGCACCAATGAACGTGGCGAAACGTCTGGAGCACATCAAGGTGCTGGATCCGGCCGGCCAAGCTGTCCGGCTCGGCGATCTGTGGCGTGACCAGACGGTGGTCCTCGCCTTTATCCGCCACTTTGGTTGAATCTTCTGCCGCCAGCAGGTCGCGCAGTTGCGTGACGCACTTCCGGAGATCCGCGGCCGCGACGCCGAGCTGATCATCGTCGGCAATGGCCAGCCGCATCATGCGATCGACTTCCGAGACACGGAGCATGTGGAATCGCCGCTGTATGTCGATCCCGATTTGCACGCCTACGCGGCCGCAGGTGATTCGAGTGACCGACGAAGTGGTCAGGAAGGATCAACTCACCACCCTGATGGTCACGCACTCCATGCAGCCAGCCACCCATCTCGGCGATCGACTGATCATGATGTACGGCGGGCGAATACGAGTCGGCGGCGGAATTGCTGCGGCGCGCGTACGTGTAGAGTCGTCGGGCGCGGTCGATCGCGCTCAGCGTAGCGCGGCCGCCGCTTCGGCCGGCGTGCGATAGACGTGGAAGATCGACGAGAAACCGGCGATGTCGAATACTTCCTTGATGTGCTCTTGCAACGCGGCCACGCCGATCTGCCCGCCGCTGGTCTTCAAACGTTTGCCGCCGACCAGCAACGCCCGCAAGCCGGCGCTGGAAATGTAGTCGAGCTTCGCGCAGTCGATCACGAAGCGCTGCTCACCGGCGTCGATGAGGGCGAGTAGTTTGGCCTCGAACGCGTGTGCATTGCTGGCGTCGAGACGGCCGTTGAGGCCGAGAATTATCACGCCGTCTTGCCTGCTCTCTGCGATCTCCATCGTCTCCTGCTCCCTCTGCCGGGGCGGCCGCTCACGCCGCGGACTCCTTCGCTCTCATCGTCTTTCGCATGGTCAGGATGTTCCTGCCGTGCTCGCGTCGGTACGCCAACTCGTCCATGACCTTGCGCACCAGGAAAACGCCGAGGCCGCCGACCCGTCGATCTTCGAGCGATTGATCGACCGCCGGCGCGTCGACGGTGAGCGGATCGAATGGCCGGCCGTCGTCTTCGACTTCGATCAGCAGCTCATCGGCCTGCAAGCAGAGCCGCACGATGATCTCGTGCTCCGCGTCGCCGTCATACCCGTACGAGATGGTGTTGGTCAGCAATTCGTCGACCGCGAGATTGATTTCGAACAGAGCCTTCGACGAAACAGCGTGCTCGGTGCCGAACTCCGCGATCGCGTGACCGACGCGTTCCAATTCGGCGAGTCGGTTCTTCGCCGTGATGGTGAGATCGACGGTCATCCGCGATATTGGACGGCGAGCGTGGTGATGTCGTCACTCTGGGCGACCCCGTCCGCGTAGCGCTTGACGTCATCGGCGACGGCGCGGATCACCGGCGCCGGCGCGCTGGTGCCGACTTGGGCGAGCAGCGATTCCAATCGCTGATCACCGTACAGCGCGTCGCGGCCGTCCATCGCTTCGGTGACGCCGTCTGTGTAGAGAAAGATGCCGTCGCCAGGCGCGAGCGTGGCGGTCTTGGACGCGTACCGTAGATCGGGCAACGCGCCGAGCACGACTCCGCCGGTTCCGGCGAGCGGCTCGACGCGTCCGTCGCGGCGTAGCACGTACGGCGGGTTGTGTCCGCCATTGGCGTACTCGACGACGCCGGTATCGGTGTGCAGGACGCCGTACAGCACGGTGACGAACATCTCGGCACTGTTGTCGAGGCAGAGCGAACTGTTGACTGATTGCAGACACTCACCGGGCGCCACGCCTTGCAAGGCGGTCGACTTCAACAACGTCCGGCTCACGGCCATAAACAACGCGGCGGGCACGCCCTTGCCCGAGACATCCCCGATGACGAAGCCGAGTCGATGCGCATCGATGAGGAAGAAGTCGTAGAAGTCGCCGCCGACTTCGCGCGCCGGAATCATCTCCGCAAAGATGTCGAAATCGCGGCGATCGGGAAACGGCGGGAACGTTTGCGGCAAAATCGACTGCTGGATGGTGGCGGCAATGTCGAGTTCGCGCCGAATCGACAGCAGTTGATCGTGTTCCCGCATGGCGAGCTTGAGGTCGCGCAACTGCCGGAGGGTCTTGGTGACGGTGATTTCGAGATCCTGGAAGTCGATCGGCTTGGTGACGAAATCGGCGGCGCCGCGGTTCATCGCCGTCCGGATGTTTTCCATGTCACCGTACGCCGAGACGATGACGGCTTTGAGCAGGCGATCGAGTTCGTTCAGTTTGACCAGCAACGTGAGGCCGTCCATCACCGGCATGTTGATGTCGGTGAGCACGAGATCGATCTCCGGCTGTGCGTGCAGTTTCTCCAACGCATCGGCGCCGTTGTGCGCAAACACGAAACGAAATTCGTCGCTGCGAATCTGCTTGCGAAACTTCTGACGGACGAGCAGCTCGAGATCGGGCTCGTCGTCGACCACCAGCAGCGTCACCGGTCGTTTTGTGTCTTCGCTCGTCGGCATGAAAACCTATCGTCCGGTCTCCGTCGTCGAACGTGGGAGAACGATCGTGAATTCGGCGTACGCGCCATCCTCGCTGTCGAGGCGGAGTTCTCCGTGATGCTGCTGTACGACGATGTCATGCGTGAGTGACAACCCGAGTCCGGTGCCCGCGCCCGGTGGCTTCGTCGTGAAGAAGGGCGTGAACACTTTCTCGCGATCCGCCGGCGGGACGCCGTTGCCGTTGTCGCGGATGCGGACTTCCACGCGGTCGCCAAGGTTGTTGGTTTGGACGCGTACCGTCGGCGAAAAGCCATCCCCCTCGCCGAACCTGCGCTTCTTATCCTGTACCGCGTAGAAGGCGTTGCTGAGCAGGTTCAGGAAGGCGCGCGCGATGTCCTGCGGCACAACCGGGACCGCGCCAACGCTCGGGTCGTAGTCGCTTTCGAGCGTGACGTTGAACGTCGCGTCCTGACCGCGCAGGCCGTGATACGCGAGGTTGACGTACTCCGCGAGCAGGGCGTTGAGGTCGGTGTTCTGACGTTCGGCGGTGCGCGGACGTGCGTGCTGCAGCATGCCTTGCACGATGCGATCGGCGCGCTGGCCATGCTCGTTGATCTTGCGCACGTTCTGAGTGAGGTCGCTGAGCGTGTCGTCGAGATTGTCCAGAGCTTTCGGGTCGAAGCGATCGCGGTGCTGATCCAATTCAGCACGCAGCTCGTTGGTCAACTCGCCCGCGAGCTGGGCGAAGTTGGTGATGAAGTTCAGCGGATTGCGAATCTCGTGGGCGACGCCGGCCGTCAATGCGCCCAACGAGGCCAGCTTTTCCTGCACGATGAGCTGCTGCTGGGTGTTCTTCAATTGCGTCAACGTTCGCTCGAGATCGTCGTTGCGTTCGCGCAACTCCTGGGTGCGCGCGGCGACCTTGAGTTCCAACGTACGATTGGCCTCGGCGAGCTGCTCGGCCGAGGCTCGAAGCTGCGCGTACAGGCGCGCGTTCTCGATCGCAACCGCGACGCTGCCGGCGAGCGCGTCGAGAAACGCCAGGTCGTCATCGCCGAATATGCCGTTGCGCCGGTTGAGTACCTGGATCACGCCGATGGTGCCGTGACGCGCGCGCAGCGGTGCGCACAGAATCGAGCGGGTCGTCAATCCAGTGTGTCGATCGACGCCGGAGTAGAAGCGCGCGTCGCTTGAGACATCATCGATGCGCAACGGCCGACCGCTCTGCAACACGGTGCCGGCGATGCCGCGACCGGCCGGGAAGCGCAGCGCAAGCAGTCGGCGCGCGACCTGCGGGTCTTCGTCCGCGACGTACGGGAAGTACAGCTCGCCGCGCGCCTCATCGTGCAACAGAATCGCCGCTCCCTCTGCGTCGAGGGCTTCGCGGCACTTGGCCACGACCACCGCGCTCAGCTCGTCGAGCTGCACTTGTGAAGCAAACGCGCACCCGAGATCGTAGAGGAGCCGGAGCCGGACGCTGTCGGGAGCCGGTCCGCTGTCAGTCATTGCGGCGTGCATCGTTGCTCACCCTACCATGAAATCCTTGACCACGCCTGCTGAGAGAGTAGGCTTCGCGGTGAACGACGATCGTGAGCGTCCCCAATCGAGTTTGGGAGGGTTGTGGTGGAATCCGAGCCGATTGATATCCTGAAAGAGCTGACGGATCTGAGCGCGCAGGAAGATCTGTTGGCGTTCTTCGAATTCACGCACACGGCCGCCGGCGCGCCGCCGCTATCCGGACTCTGCAAGGTGTCCCGGCCGCAACATCCCGGCCGGTCGCACTACCTGTCGCTGACGTTCGTGGTCGATACGCCGAACCGCGATGCGCGCCAGTGGATCGCGGCGATTCTGAACCGGCTGGCGACCGACGAGCTGCGGCACGCGCTGCCGCAGGTCACCGAAGTCATTCCCATGCCGAGCGTCAGCAGCAGCGCCGACAACTACGTGCAACAGACCGACTTGCTCCTCGCCGACGGCCTCGATGCGGGGCAGTTCTTCGTGACCGAGCGCCTGGTGCCGGCGATCAGTCGGGTGGCGCAACTGGTTCCCACCGAGTTGGTGTGGTGGGGTGAAGCTGAGAGCAAAGCCCCTGTCAGCCCAGTGGCGGACGAAAGCGAATCGTCGCTGGCGGCGAGGCTGCGGAAGTATTGGCGTGGCGCGCGTTAGCGAGAACGCGAGGCCCACACCGCGGGTTCGTGAGCGCGCGATCACGCGGGTGGTGCTGGTCGCGGCGATCACGCGACTGGTGCTGTTGCCCTCATCGGCGGCCGCCGATGAAGCCCGCGACCTGGTCAAGCGGGCACTCGCTGCATTGCCGCAGGTCCCGTTCGTCGCGACGATGACGCTCACCAGCGTGGACGGTCCGCCGCGCGAGCTGCAGCTCAGCTACAAAGTGATCAACGGCACGCGGTCGAGCTATCTGGAGGTGCAGTCGCCCGCCGATCTCAAGGGCGCGCGCTTCCTGTTTCTCGAACCGTCGGCGGGCCAGTCGCAGCAGTTCCTGACCATTCCGGTGTCGCGCAAGATCCTGCAGGCATCCGACAGTGTGCGCAAGTACTCGTTTCTCGGCTCGACGTTCTCCGTCGCCGATCTGATCCAACCGCAACTGGACGCATTCACCTACACGGTGGCCGGAGAGGACGACCTCCTCGGCCGCCGCTGTAAGCTCATCGAGGCGGTGCCCAAGCAACCGGCGCGCGAGCTGTACTCGAAGACGATCGTGGCGATCGACATCAAGGACGCGTTGATTTTGAAGCGCCTGTTCCTCGACGACATCGGTAAACTCGTGAAGGCGTGGACGGTTACCCGCGTCGAGAAGCGCGACGGGCACTGGGTGCTGCTCGATCAGCTCATGAAGAACCTGCAAGACCACAAGGAATCGCGCCTCCAAATTAGCGACATCCAGTACCAAGTCGACCTGCCAGATTCGGTCTTCACGCCTCACTATTTGGCCCGGTAGGTTGCGGGTGCACGTGCGTCCGAGGAGTCGCCGCACGACGCTGCGGATGGCGGGGTTGTGCGAAACGCTGCTGCTGCTCTGCCTGTCTCCGCCGCGGACGGACGCCGCCCTCCAGCGAGCCGTCCCGCAGTATGCTGTCGAGGCGACCATCGCGGGGCGGGACATCGCCGGCACCGTCGCCGTCCGCTTCGCCAATCGCAGCCGCGCTGTGGTGCGAGACGCGGTCTTCGTTTTGTTTCCCAACCGCTTCTCCAAACCCGACGACGGCATCAACGACTTCAATCGCCCGTTCGTGTACCCCGAGCAGGAGTTCGATCCGGGTCGGATGGACGTCGAGGTCGACGCGGCCGATCCCACCGCTCGCGTCGAGCCGGTGAGCCATCCCGGCGTCGCCCGCGGCGTGCTGGTGCGCGTGCCGATTCCGCCGCTAGCTCCGGGGACGGAAACGCAGGTGCGGTTGCGCTTTCATACGCGCATCCCGCATCGCTTCGGCAGTTTCGGCGAGTTCGAAGAACAGCTCACACTCAACGGCGGCTGGTATCCCTATCTGGCAGCGCTTGACGAGACGACCGGTGCTTGGCGACTCGACGGTTCGCCGCCGGTGGCGGATTTCGCCGTGCAGCTCGTGCTGCCGCCCGACCTTGAGGCGGTGCTCAACGGCCAACACTTCGCCTCCGGTGAGCCGGTGCAGGCTCGGCTGTCATCGGTTCACTACCTGTCGCTGGTTGCGGCGCCGCGGCTGTTGCGCGATGAGACCGTGATCGACGGCACGCGCGTGGTGTTTCTCCACCGTCCGGCTCGGCGCACCGTACGCCATTCACCGGAGCCCAGTTTTTCAGAGATCCTGCTCGACGCGCTGCGCGCCATCGTGGCGCATCGTCCGTCGATCGTGCCGAAGCCGCCCGCGGAGTTGACGATCGTCGAGGCGCCGATGCGCCTGAATCTCACGGCGCTCGGCGAGGGCATGGTGGTCGTGTCGGATCGCGCCTTCAAAGTGAATTGGTTGCTGCGACCGTTCCACGAACTGCAAGTGGCGCACGCGGTCTATGGCGAACTGCTGCGTCCGCGATTGGCCGCGCGCGAGGACGATGACTACGTCTGGGTCAGCGAAGGCACGGCGCGGGTGCTCGCCGATCGCTACCTCAAAGGCAGTTATCCTGATACCCGCAGCGTGCAAGACTGGATCGAGCTGTTCAACATCTTCGCGATCGTCGATCGCTTCGAGACCGTTCCGAAGATTCCGTTCGTCGACGCGTTCTTCGAGCGTGCCCGCGTGGCCGACCCGCTCCACACCGAGATCATGACCTTCAACCGCGCGCTGCCGCCGGGGCACGTTATCCTCGCCAAGCTGCGCGAAGTCCTCGGCGCGAGCGAGTTCGACGCGCTCATCGACCGTTGCGTGGCGGACGGCGTCGCATTTCGTTCGTGTGCGGCTGCGGGTCCGGTGCTCGATCAATGGCTCCAGCCCTATCCGGAACTGAACTATCGCTTCGATGAAGTCGCGTTGAATCAGCCCGCCGCCGAGGGCTACCACCACAGCGTGCGCGTCCGGCGCGATGCGTCGCGGCCGATTGTCGAACCCGTTACCGTGCGATTGCGAAGCGTCGGCGGACGCACGATCGACCTGCGTTGGGACGGGCAAGCCACCGTCGGGGAGGTTGCAGCCGATTCATCGGGGCGCATGTGGCAGGCGGTGATAGACCCGGATCGCAGACTGATCGAAGACCGGCGTGATGACAACGCTCGCCCACCCACGCCACAGGTCGTCCTGGATACGGCGGAAGTCGAAATCAGCTCGACCGAGTTCGGCGTCTCCGGTTTGGTCGTTGAGCGCGGCCGCTACGATTATCGCAAGGACCTCGCGTTCGCGGGCTTCTACACCAACCGCAGCATCGGCTTCACGGCGGGCGGACGCTGGCACTGGGGCACACCCGTCGACGCCACGCTGTTTCGTCACAACCTCTACGCCTTCTACGGCCTTCAAAGTTTGGATGCGGGATTCACCGACGCGCGGCGTCCGTCGGTGCGGACGCCCGGACAACTCACCTCGCTGGGCGCGCGCTACGACTACAGCAACGTGTTCGCGTACGACAGCCCGACCGACGAGCGGTATCTGCGTCTCTATGCCGACTGGTACGATCGAGGCCTGGGCGGCGACTACAACTACGTTGATTGGGGCTATCGCCTGGTCGGTTCGCACCCCCTCTGGGGTTATCGACTCATCGGCGCCGCCGAGCTGCTCAACGGTTTCAGCGAGCCGCTGGGTTCGAGCGTGGTGCCGAACCAAGGATTGTACAGCCTCGGCGGCTCGCGCTCGATTCGCGGCATCGGAGCGGAAGACGAACTCGGCCGCAACATCGTGATGGTCCGCACCGAACTCCGTCACGATGTGTATCCGGAAGTCGACTTCAACTTGCTCGACCTGCTGGTGGTGCGGCGCGGGCAGGTGCGTGTGTTTGCCGACAGCGGGCGCGTCAGCAACTCCGCCGGAGATGCCTACGATGTCGGCCGTTTCGCCGTCGGCGTCGGCGTGGGTCTCGGGGTGGTCTACGAGTTTCTCGGCTTCTTTCCGTCGGTGGCCTACCTCGAGATGGCCACCCGGGTCGACGACACCGGCAAAAGCGACGACGTGCAATTCCTCTTCGGGACCCGCCAGGCGTTCTGACTAAACCCTTGCTGAACACTGAAGCGTCCGTATAAAAAGGGACGTTGAAGGAGTTCCCGGTTGAATCGTGACGAGTTGAAACAGCGCTTGAAGATGTTGCTGGTTGACGGATTGAAACTGGAAGACGTCCGTCCCGAAGACATCAAGGACAGCGAGTCGATTTTCGTGGAAGGCTTGGGGCTCGACTCGATCGATGCGCTCGAGTTGGTGGTGTTGGTTGAAGAACAGTTTCACGTCAGCATTCCCGACGAGGAGGTCGGTAAACTGGCGTTCGCGTCGATCGATGCCCTCGCGGATTTTGTTCTGGCCAATCAGGGGGTAGCCGCTGCTTCGCAAGCCTAGCGTCCGCGTGGCGACAGCCGCGGCGCTGTGGCTGCTGCTCGCCGCGGCTCATGCGCCGGCGGCACCGTGTGCGTCGACCGACGCGTGTCTGCGCATGCTCGAAGCGGCGCAGCGCGACCTGCACAGCTTCACCGCCGACTTCGAACAAGTGAAGCACGTCAGTCTGCTCGACGAGCCGCTGACGTCGAGCGGGCGATTTTCGTTCACCCGTCCCGACCGCATCACGCTGCGGATCGATCAACCGCAGCCCGCGACCGTGATCATCAACGGCAAGGACGTGCAGATTCCCAACCTCCCTGAGCAGGAACGTCAGGCGATGGCGATGGTGCCGGTCGCCGATATGTTCACGCGTTTGGGCGCGATCCTCAGCGGCTCCGCGCGGGCGTTGCAGGACGGCTTCGATGTGACTGCCGCGGCCGATCCGGAGGGCCACGACACGATTCGGATGCACCTGGTACCGCGCCTGGATGCCTGGAAGCGCATGTTTCGCGGCATCGACGTCGTCTTCGCGGGCAGCGATCTGGTGCCGCAAGCGATCCGCATCGAAGACGGGTTCGGCGATCGTCTCGAGATCACGCTGCGCAACGTGCAGCGCAACTGACTCCGGGCGTGTGTCCATGTCTCCGCCGCCGTCTGCTGTGGGCCTGCTGCCGCATGCGTTTCCGTTCTTGCTGATCGACCGCATTCTGATGATCGAACCGGGGCGGTGGGCGGCGGCGGTCAAGAACGTCACGCGCAACGAGCCGATGGTGAACGACCGCAGCGAGCTGCCTGCGGTGATCCTGGCTGAGGTCATGGCGCAGACCGCCGGCTTGGCGGCGGCGCCTTCACCCACGAGCCCGACGCCGGCGGTGCTGGCGAAGCTCGATCGGTTCCGCTGCCGATCGATTGCCGTTGGCGACCAACTGCTCGCGATCGCGCGAGTCGTCCGACGCCTGGGCGCCGCAGTCAGTGTCCATGCCTGTGTGTTGGTCGATCAACGCCCGCGAGCCGCGACCGAGCTGGTGTTGCACTTCGCACCAGCATCGGCGGGATCGCCGCGGTGAGGCGCATGTCGTCGGTTCGCACAGATCCTGCGAGCAGTGTGCGCCGAATCACGGCAACATTGTTGTTCGCGTTCGTCGCGGCCGGTTGTGCGCGCCAACCACGGCCCCTGGCCCCAGCGGCGCCCGCGGAACCCGACGCGGTGTTCGCGGAGCTGCGTGCAGGTGAGGCCGCGATCACCACGTTGCGCGCGCGCTTCACTGCCGAATCGCGTCGCGGCACGGAACGACACAGCACCAGCGGCGTCTTGCTGGTGAAGAAGCCAGACCGATTCCGCTTGCGGATGATGCTGCCGTTCGGCGTGACCGTCTTCGATTACCTGCGGACACGCGATCACGTTCACGTGTCGCTGCCGCTTCAAGGCCGTGTCATCGATGATCCGCCGGCCGATGACGCGACCGCCTTTTCGCAAGCCGACCTGGGTGCAGCCTTCCTGCGCGGCGCGGATGCGTTTCCCGGAACGTGTCTCGCCGAGACCGCGGGGCCGTTCAACGTCGCGATCGTTTGCCGCGCGAATCCGGACACGGTCCTTCGCCGTACCGTCGTCGATGCGACGACCGCGTGGATTCATGACGAGACTACTTACGAAGCCGGCGCGCCGCGATTGGTGATTCACTACGACGATTACCGTCCAATCGGCGACTCCGTGCTGCCGTTTCACATCGCCATGCAGTATCCCGGTCGCGAGCAGTCGGTCGAGATCAGCATTCAGCGCTACGAAGTGAATCCTGCGCTCTCCGACGCCTTGTTCGAGCCGATTCCGCAGTAGGACGACCTGTGCGCTTGTCGTATGCGGCATGGGTAGCTGGCCTCGAACGTCATCACCGACTGATCGCGGTCGCGTCGCTGGTGATCACTCTCGCGTCGGCGCTCTCGTTGACGCGATTGCGGCTCGATATCGACGTCCTCAACATGCTGCCGCAGGGCACGCCGGCGTTCGACGATTTCAAGGCCTTTGTCGCCGACTTCGGCGAGCTGAACGAACTGGTCATCCTGGTCGACGGCGCCGAGCCGCTGCAATTGCAGCGATTCGCCGACGAGTTCGCGCCGCGTCTCGCCCGACTCGACGCGGTCGCCGAGGTCCAGGCGCGGCTCGACCTGGAACCGATTCTCGAGGGCATGCTCGGCCGCTACGTGTACAACTACCTGCGCGAGACAGACTACGATGTGTTGGAGCAGCGCCTCACGCCGGGCGGGCTGGATGCGCAGGCAGCAGCCGATCGCGCCATCTTGAGTGCCCCGTTCGATCTCAGCGCGGCGCGTCTGGTGCTCCAAGATCCCCTCGGCGTACGCCGTTTCGCCGCGGCCGGGTTCGCAGACGCCTACGCAGGCCTGGGGTCGTCGTTGAGCGGCGGATACTTCGCCTCGTCCGATCGCGGTGCGCTGTTGTTGCTCGCGCGGCCACGCCGGTCGCCGTTCGACATCGCCTTCAGCGAGGGGCTGCTGCGCGACGTGCGCGCGGTGGAGGCTGACGCGCGCAGCGCCGCCGGCGCCGACGTTCGCGTCAGCTACACCGGCAGCTACATGTTTGCCCTCGAGGACGCGGCGACGCTCAAGTGGGATGTCGGTCGCTACACGACGTTGGCGCTGTTTGGCATTTTGGCGGTCTTCTATGCTGGCTATCGCAGTCTGCGCATTCTCCCGTTCGTGACCTATCCGCTGATCGCCACGACGTTGATGACGTTCGCGTTGTCGCTGGTGGTGTTCGCAGAGCTCAACGCCATCTCGCTGAGTTTCGCCGCGATTCTCTACGGTCTGTCGATCGATTCCGGCATCTACTTCTATACGCGCTTGCTTCAGGAGCGGGAGCGGGCCGAGTCGCTGCGTGAGGCGGTGACGGCCACGCTGAAGGGGCTGGGCCGTGCCAACGTGGCCGCTTCGGCGACAACCGCGGGCGCGTTCGCGGTGATCGGGTTTTCGGTGCTGGGGGCGGTGCGGCAACTGGGCATTCTGACGGCGCTTGGGATGGTGCTGACTACCCTGCAGTTCTTCACGGTATTCCCGGCGCTCAGTTTCCTGTTGCCGCGTGCGAGTCGGATGCGTGTAGGTGAAACCGATCGCCTCGCCCGTGTGGCGCAATACGTGTCCCGGCATGCGCGTGTGGCAGCCGTGGTCGCCGCCGTAAGCGGCCTTGTGCTGGTGACGGTCGCCGTTCGCGTCCCGCTCGACGCGGCGCTGACCCATCTGCGCCCGAGCGGATCGGCGGCGGCGCGCGTGCAGGATGAAGTCGCCTTACGCTTCGGCCAGCAACTCGCCGGCGGGGCAGTGCTGGTGCAGCGACCCGATCTGGAAGCCGCGCTGGTTGACGCCGAGGCGGTTGCCGAGCGGCTGCGCGCCTACCGCGCGGAGGGCGTGCTGCAATCGGTGCAGAGTGTCGACGCGGTATTGCCGTCGGCGCAGGTGCAGCAGCGCCGCTTGGATCGCTTCAATCGCCTGCCGCGCGAAGCGGCCAGCGTCGCGTTGCGCGACGCGCTCCAACGACACGGATTTTCCGCCGACAAGTTCCACGACTTCTTTGCCGCGTTTCAACAGCCGCGCGATGCAATCGTCCGCCTTGACGATCCCGTGCTGGCGCCGTTGCGCTTTCTGGTTGGACATCATGTGCGCGCGCACGGGGGTGAGTCGATTGTGGCAACCTACTTACAGCCTGCGCCAGGTGTCAGCGTCAGCGCGATTACCGCGCGTTTACACCAGGATCTGCCCACCGTCTCGTTCGCTGTCGCCGCACGGAGCGCGTTGGAAGAAGAGCTCGGCACCGTCATGCGACACGAACTGTCGATGTTTTTCGGGTTTGGGATCGCGGGCAATCTCGCGCTGCTGCTCTGCACGTTTGGCAGCCTCGGGGTGGCGCTGGCGATTTTGGCGCCGGTACTGTTGGTGATTGCCGCCCTGTTCGCCGGCATGTGGCTGACCGGTACGGCGCTCGACCCGGTGAATCTCATCGTGACCCCGCTGATCTTCGGCATCGGTGTCGATTACGGCGTGTACATCGTGGCCCGCGCGCGCGAGCAGGCGAGCGTCGCGGCAGCGATCCGGTCGGCTGGCCGTGCGGTGGTCGTCACGGCGTTCACCACCATCGCCGGATTCGGTTTCCTCGGTCTGTCGCGTTATCCGCCGCTGGCCTCGATGGGGATGCTCGCCGGTGTCGGACTTTTCCTGAGTCTTGCGTTGTCGATCGTCCTGTTGCCGGCGCTGCTGCGAGTGGTTGCGCCGCCGGTTGCGGGCAAGGGTTTCTAAGCCCCGGCGCGCGTGTTATCGGTCGAGATCCTGGGATCCCGGGGGGATATGGGAGCGAGCGGCGCGATCAGCGGGAGCGTTGACGACAGCGATCGGAGTCAGCGAGTGGCCGAAGCGGTCGCGCGTGCGCGGCGCAGCCCGTTCTACGCGACGCATCTGACTGGTCACGAGCCGCGCGACGCCGCGGATCTCTCGCGGTTGCCGCTGACGCTGAAGACTCATCTGCGTGACGCAAGCCCCTACGGCATGCTGGCGGTGCCAGCGGCGCGCGCGTGGCACTATCACGAGTCGAGCGGGACGACCGGCGAGCCGATTTCAACGTGGTGTGGACTCGACGAGCTGCGCGCGATGGCGGCGATCGTCCGGCGGATGACGCCGGAGTTGGCGGAGGACACCATCCTGCTCAACCGTTTCCCGTTGTTTGCGCCGGTCGCGTTCGTGTTCGAAGAGGCGTTGCGCCAGGTCGGCGCCTGTCACATCGCGGCCGGCAACCTGAGTTGGGATGTGCCGTTCACGCGTGCGCTCGACTTTCTCCGCCGCCTCGACGTCACCGCCTTGAGCTGCTTGCCCCTCGAACCCATTCTGCTCGGCGAGCTGGCGCGCGAACTCGGAATCGACGTGCGGCGCGAATGCCGTTCGTTGAAGGTGATCTTCGCCGGCGGCGCCGTCCTCACCCCGGCGTTGCGTCGCGTGATCGAAGCGGATTGGGGCGCGCGTGTGGTTGAGATCTACGGCTCCAACGAAACCATGCTGATGGGGGTTGGCTGTAGCAACGGGCGGTTGCATTTGTGCTCCGATCTCTTGGAGTTCGAAATCCTCGATCCCGTCCAACACGTGCCGGTGGTGCGCGGCGAGCGCGGCGTGGTCACGGTGACGAGTCTGGTGCACGAGGTGATGCCGTTGGTGCGCTACGTCACCGGGGATCTTGGGCGCCTCACCGGCGAGGTGTGCGAGTGCGGTGAGCCGGGTCCGGTCGCCGAAATCTTCGGGCGAGCGGAAGAGATCGTCGAGATCGGCACCGGCCGCGCGACCGCTTACGACATCCTCGACGCCGCGTACGATTTCGCCGATCGGCTGGGCACGCGCGTCTTCTTCGTTCTCATCCGACGGCGCGGGTTGCACCTCCTCGTTGAGGTGGCGCATCCCGATCGGCCTGCGGACGCGGCTGCCGAGCGCCGGCTGGCGGAGCGTATCGGCCTGCCGGTCACGGTCGAATATCTTCGCCACAACGACGTGCTGGACCGCAGCGCGCTGTTTCGCACGCCGAAAATCTACAAGCCGGGTCAACTCAGCGACTGGCGCGGCAGCGGGCGCAAGACCCTCACCATCATGGAGGCGTTGCTGGAGTGGCCGCAATTCGATTGGCGTACGTTGATGCACATCGGCTTGCGCCAGTTGCGCAACGCGCGCCGGCGCCGCCGACTCCTTCGCGAAGACCTCGCGTGAACATCGAACCTCCTGGCGTCACGCGAGCATGCCTGCAGTCCGGAGCATGCGATAGGTTGCATATCCTCCGGACAGGTTGCGGGGGCGATAGCCGTGTTGTGCGAGGAAGCGCGTCGCATAGTAGGCGCGCTGCCCCACGCCGCAGTACAGCCAAATCTCGCGATCTCTTGGGAACTGCGTGTAGCGGCTGCGTATCTCCGACAGCGGCACGTTGATCGCGTTCGGGATATGGCCGGCGACGAACTCGCCGGCCTCGCGGACGTCAACCAGCAGGGCCTCGGTACGATCGAGTTGCTGCCAGTCGGCGACTGGCATGTCGCCGGTGAGGACGTTCACCGCGAGCATGCCGGCGAGGTTGACCGGATCCTTGGCGGCACCGAATTGCGGCGCGTAGCAGAGTTCAGCCTCGGCGAGGTCCTGCACGGTGCGCTGAAACTGTATCGCGGTAGCAATGACGTCGATGCGCTTCTCGACTCCTTCGTCTCCGACGGCTTGCGCGCCGAAGATGCGGCCCTCCGGAACGGAGAACAGAAGTTTGAGGTGAATCGGCCTCGCCCCGGGATAGTAGCCCGCGTGATGACCGGGATGCAGATAGACCTTCTCGAAGTTGGTGACGCCGGCCCGTCGCAATCCCTTCTCGCTCGCGCCGGTCGACGCGACCGTCAATCCTAAAACGCCGACGACGGCGGTTGCCTGCACGCCGCGGAAGTGCGTGGAGCGCCCGGCGATCGATTCGGCGGCGACGCGTCCCTGCCGATTGGCTGGGCCGGCCAACGGCAGCACGGTCTCTTGACCGGTGAGCACATCGTGGACTTCAACCACGTCGCCGACCGCCCAGATGCGCGGATCGGAGGTTCGCATCGCTTCGTTGACCACGATCCCGCCGCGCGGGCCGATCTGCAGGCCGGCCTCCTTCGCCAGTGTTGTCTCGGGGCGGACGCCGATTGCGAGGATCACCAAGTCGGCGAGCAACTTTGCGCCGCTCTCGGCGATGACCGCCAAGCCGTTGTCGTGCTCTTCGATCCTCGCCAATCCATCACCCAAGTGGAGCTGTGCGCCGCGCGCCGTCAAGTGTTCCGCGATCGGTGCGGCCATTTCGGGATCGAGCGGCGGCATCACTTGCGGCAGCTTTTCCAACACGCCGACGTCGAGTTCCCGATGCATCAGGTTCTCAACCATCTCCAGCCCGATGAATCCGCCGCCGACCACCACGGCGCGTTTCGCATTCCGATCGGCGATCCATGAGCGGATGCGGCGCGAGTCGGGAATGCTGCGGACTGCAAAGACGCCGGGCAAATCGATGCCCGGCAGCGGCGGCCGAATCGGTGCGGCGCCCGGTGACAGCACCAGCCCATCGTAGCGCTCCGTTCGAGTCCGGCCGGTGCGCAGATCGCGCACCGAGATCGTGTGCGCACGCGGGTCGACGCCGATGACGTCCGTCTCGGTATGCACCGTCACGTTGAAGCGTTCGCGGAACAGTTCGCTCGACGCGATCAGTAGGCTGCGCTCGTCGGCGATTACGTTGCCGACGTAGTAGGGTAAACCACAATTGGCGAACGACACATACGGGCCGCGATCGAAGACGACGATCTCGCACCGCTCGTCCAACCGCCGCAATCGCGCCGCACACGAGGCGCCACCCGCGACGCCGCCGACGATGAGCACGCGTCGCGCGCTGGACTTCGCGCTATCCGACTGCGGAACTGTTCCGTTGATCATGCGTCTACTCCGAAGCCAGTCCTGTAACTTCGTAGCACACGGTTGCGATGAGAACAGGTGCCGGCGCGCGGTCGCGAGCGGCCCGCGGGTTCGCAACGTTCTCAATCTTTACAAGCCACCGGCGGCACAGTAAGAACCTGAAGACGGCACGAGGTCGTGCGGAGCGAGGGATCATTTGAGGGAGAGCGGCCAGCCAAAGCGCATATTGGTCGTCGAGGACGATGCCGACAATCGCCGGATCGTCACCAAGGTTCTCAGCGTCGAGGGATACACGGTCGTCGAAGCGACCGACGGATACGAAGCGATCGCGAAGACCCAGGCCGAACGCCCCGATCTCATCCTGATGGATCTTGCGCTGCCGAACATGGACGGGTGGGAAGCCACGCGCCGGATCAAGGCGGATCCCGAATTGAAACACATCCCGGTGATCGCGTTGACCGCATTCGCGATGCGCGGCGACGAAGAGCAGGCGCGCGCCGCCGGCTGCGACGACTACGTCCCCAAACCCGCCCGCCCGATGGTCATCCGGGCGATCGTCAAGAAGTACCTTCCCGACTCATGAGAAAAGCGGCTCCGATGGAAGCGACCCGTTGCGGTGAGCGAGCATAGTGCCATGAGCCAGAAGATCCTGGTCGTGGACGACAATCCCGACAGCATCACCATTCTTCAGAGCATCCTCGAGACCCGCGGGTACACGGTGTTGGTGGCGAGCTCCGGAGTTGAAGCGCTGCGCATCGTGGACGGCGATCCCAAGCCCGACTTGGTCCTGTTGGACGTGATGATGCCGGAAATGAACGGACTCGAGGTGCTGCAGAAGATCAAGGAGACGCACGCCACCGCGCGCATTCCGGTGATCCTGGTGACGGCGAAGACTCACGACGATGACGTCTTGAGCGGGTATCAATACGGCGCCGACTACTACATCACCAAGCCGTTCACCGCGAAGCAACTGCTGTACGGGATCGACTTGGTGCTCGGCAAGGGGGGGGCGCGTGAGTGAGGCGCGCGGCCACCTGATCGCGTTCGAAGGCACCGAAGGCACCGGCAAATCCACTCAGATTCGACTCGCAGCCGCCGCGTTGCGACGCCTCGGCCGCACGGTCTGTGAAACCCGCGAGCCCGGCGGCACGTCGCTGGGTGTGGAGATCCGTCGACTCGTCATGCACGTCGAGGGTGACCCGCCGACGCCATCGACCGAGTTGCTCCTCTATCTCGCCGATCGCACGCAACATCTGGATCAGATCATTCGCCCGGCGCTGGCGGCCGGCACGGTGGTGCTCACCGATCGCTTCTCGGCCTCGACCATCGCGTATCAAGGTTACGGTCGCGGACTCGACCTGGCGATGGTCATTCAGCTCGACACGCTCGCCCGCGGCGGCGTCACGCCCGATCTGACGCTGGTGCTCGATTGCCCGGTCGAAGTCGGCCTGCGTCGCGCCCTCGGCGACGATCGTTTTCACCGCGCCGATCTCGCGTTTCATGAACGCGTGCGCCGCGGCTTTCACGAACTCGCTACGCAGCACGCCGATCGCTTTCGCATCATTGACGCGACGCGCCCAATCGACGCGGTCGCAGCCGATATTCTCGCCGCCGTGACGGCGCGTATCGACCATGCGTCCTGACGCTCACGCGACGGCGTGTCGCTTCGCAGCCCTGCGCGGCCAGGATCGGGCGATCACGCAACTCCGCAGCGCGTTGCAGCGCGACCGGCTGGCGCACGCGGTGCTCATCAGCGGACCCGACGGCGTCGGCAAGCAACGCCTGGCGCGCGCGCTCGCCGCCCGCCTCGCTTGTGAATCCCCCGGCGACGACGGGTGTGGGGAGTGCGCGGGTTGCCGGCAAGTGGCGGCCGGGAGTCATCCCGACATGCGCGTCATCGCCGTACCGGAAGGGAAGAAGGACATTCGCATCGAGCCGATTCGTGAGCTGCGCGCGTTCATGCAGCTCACGCCGCTGAGCGCGCGGCGCAAAGTGGCGATCGTGCTCGACGCGCATGCGATGAACAGCAACGCGCAGAACGCGTTGCTCAAGACGCTCGAAGAGCCGCCGCCGCGCTCGCTGCTCCTGCTGGTCACGCATGCGCCCGGCGCTTTGCTGCCGACGGTGCGATCGCGCTGCCAACGGGTGCAGTGCGCGCCGCTGCCGGACGAGATGGTCGCGGATATTCTGACGTGCGATTGCGGAACGCCGCCAGTCGAAGCGGCGGTGGCGGCCGCGTACGCCGAAGGCAGTCCGGGCCGCGCGCTGCAACTGCGTCACGCGCTCGGCGAACGCCGCGCCGCGCTGCTGCATCACCTTGCGGAGCTACCGCGTGCCGGGTATGTTTCGCTCGCTCACATGATCCAAGACGACATAGGGCGCGACGATCCCGCGGTGCCGCTGGCGATGGCGTTGACCTGGTATCGCGATCTCGCCGTGCGAGCGCTTGGGCCGGCCGACGTTGCGTTACACAACGCCGATCTGCTTGACGAGCGCGCCGCCATCCCGGTCGACCGAGCCGTTCGCCACGCCGACGCGATCACGAGCGCGCTGGCTCGTCTGCGCCGTCAGAATCCCAACCGCCAACTCTTGCTGGAGGCGCTGTTCCTCCAACTGCGCGACGCACGATGAGCGAACCGCGCGAAACCACGCCGCCCGCGCAGGTCGTCGGCATCCGCTTTCACTACGCGGGGCCGATCCATCCCTATGCCTGCGGCTCGCTCACCTTGCAGGCGGGCGATCAAGTGGTGGTGGAGACCGAGCGTGGCACGGCGCTCGCCACGGTTGCCGCGGTGCTTGGACCGGCGCCCGCGCCCGAAGGGGAAGGCCGACGCATGCGCGTGATCAAGAAGGCCGATTCCCGGGACGTGGCGCGACAAGACAATCAGATGCAGCGCGCCCGCGACGCTCAGCGGATCGCGTTGCATCGGATTCGCGAGCGGGAGTTGGCGATGAAGCTGATCAACGTCGAAGGCCAACTCGACGCGGGCAAGATGGTCTTCTACTTTTCCGCCTCGGGGCGCGTCGATTTTCGCGATCTCGTGCGCGACCTGGCGCAGACGCTGCATTGTCGCGTCGAGATGAAACAGATCGGTGCGCGCGACGAAACCAAAATCACCGGCGGCGTCGGCCCGTGCGGGCGCGAACTGTGTTGTTCGAGTTGGATGACCGAGTTCCAGCCGGTGTCGCTCAACATGGCCAAGGCGCAGGGGCTCTCGCTCAATCCTTCGAAGCTCGCCGGCATGTGCGGGCGGTTGAAGTGCTGTCTGCGCTACGAATACGACACGTATCGCGAACTCGGCCGCAAGCTCCCGAGCATCGGCGCCGCGGTGGTGTGCGTGAAGGGCGACGGGGTCGTCACCCGCCAAAACATTCTCCAGCAAACCGTCATGGTGCGCCGCGAAGACGGGAGCGAAGTCGAAGCCACGCTCGATGACCTGGTGCAGCGCAAGCCGCAATAGGCGCTGCGCGCAATCCGATCGTGCGATGAATCGTTTCTACGTCACCACGCCGATTTACTACATCAACGCCGAGCCCCACATCGGACACTTCTACACCACGCTCATCGGCGACGTGCTGGCGCGATTCCATCGCCGCCGCGGCGACGACACCTATTTCATCACCGGCACCGACGAGCACGGCGACAAGATCGCCAACGCCGCCGCCGCAGCCGGCCGCGAACCGCGCGCCCACGCCGACCACATCAGTCGCATCTTTCAGGACACTTGGACGGCGTGCGGCTTCGGGCTCGATGCGTTCATCCGCACCACCAACCCCGCCCACGAGCGATTGGTGCAGGACTTTCTCGCCCGCTTGCACGCCGCCGGCGACATTTACTTCGGCAGCTACAGCGGCTTGTACTGCACCGAGTGCGAACGCCTCTACACCGAGAAGGAATTGGTCGACGGCAAGTGCCCGGATCACTTGATCCCGCCGACACGCATCGCTGAAGACAACTACTTTTTCCGCATGAGCCGTTATCAACAGCGGCTGATCGCCGAGCTGGAAGCCCGGCCCGAACTGATCGTTCCGACGCAGTACCGCAACGAGGTGTTGGCGATGCTGCGGGGCGAAGCGCTCGGCGACCTCTGCATCTCGCGCCCGAAGACGCGTCTGACCTGGGGCATCGAGCTCCCGTTCGATCGGGCGTTCGTGACGTACGTGTGGTTCGACGCGCTGCTCAGCTACGTCAGCGTGCTGAAGCTCCAGGGTGACGATGTGTTCGAGCGTTTCTGGCCCGCGGCGCACCATCTCATCGGCAAGGACATCCTCAAACCTCACGGCATCTTCTGGCCGACGATGCTGATGGCGTTGGGCTTGCCGCTGTATCGCCAACTGCGCGTGCACGGTTACTGGATTCGCGGCGCGAGCAAGATGTCGAAGAGCCTCGGTAACGTGATTCGGCCGCTCGATATGAAGGCGCGCTACGGCATGGATGCCTTCCGCTATTTCCTATTGCGCGAGATGGCGTTCGGCCAGGACGCCTCGTTCACCGAAGATGCCTTCGTCACGCGCGTCAACGCCGATCTCGCGAACAACCTCGGCAACCTGATCAGCCGGACGTTATCGATGCAACACCGATACTTCGAAGGCGCGGTGCAGCCGATCGGAGAGTTCACCGCCGACGATCGCGCGTTGGCGGCGGCATTCGACACCGCCGCGCAGGAGGTTCCGGTGTGGACGGAGCGTTTCGCGTTTCACCGCGCACTCGAATCGTTGTGGCGGGCAATCGATCACGCCAACAAGTACGTCGTGACCACCGCGCCGTTTTCGTTGGCGAAGGATCCGGCGCAGCGGCCGCGCGTCGGTGCCATTCTCCATCATTTGCTCGAAGCCTTGCGCGCGACCGCCGCGGTGCTCGCGCCGTTTCTGCCTGAAACCGCGACCGCGATTTGGACTGCGCTCCGCCTCCCCGGCGACGTCGCCGGCGGCGGGTCGTGGGGCACCAACTTCGGCCCCGGGCACCTCGTCGGCAAGCCGGTCATCTTGTTTCCGCGCATCGAGACCGAATCGAAATAGGGTCATGCAACGCGTCGCGTCGCTCGACTCGCTGCCGCGGCTGGGCGACGGCGTGTCGCTCATCGATTCGCATTGCCACCTCGAAGTCGATGCGTTCGCCGATGATCGTGAAGCAGTCATCGCGCGGGCAATTGCCGCCGGCGTCGGGACAATGATCACCATCGGAGCCAGCGGGCCGATGCAAGCCAATCGCAGTGCGGTCGCGTTGGCGGCGCAGCACCCCGAAATTTTCGCCACCGTCGGCGTTCATCCGCATGATGCGAGTCGCGCGACGGACGACGCGCTCGCCGAGATTGAGCGGCTCGCCGGACAGCCGAAGGTGGTCGCGATTGGCGAGACCGGATTGGACTTCTACTACGACAACTCGCCGCGGGCGGCGCAAGCGGACGCGTTCCGCCGCCAGATTGAATTGGCGCGGCGCCTCGGCCGACCACTTTCAATTCACTTGCGCGACGCCGCTGACGAGGCAGCGCGGATCATGCGCGAAGAGCATGCGGCCGAGGTCGGCGGGGTCATTCATTGTTTCTCCGGCGGGCCAGCGGAAGCCGACGTCTTCCTCGATCTGGGATTCTATTTGTCGTTCAGCGGCATCGTGACGTTCAAAACCGCCGCCGCGATCCGCGCCGCCGCGCGCCGAACCCCCGCCGACCGCCTTCTGGTCGAAACCGACGCGCCCTTTCTCGCCCCGATCCCGCAGCGCGGCCGTCGCAACGAACCGGCGTTGGTCGTGTACACCGCCGCAGCGCTCGCCGATGTCCGCGGAGAATCGGTCGAGACGATTGCGGGCCAAACGCGCGCGAACACCGTCGCGGCGTTTCGGCTGCCGAGTGCGTAACGGTTCACGCGGCGGGGCGCACGGCGAGAGCCAGCAGCGCCTCGCGGAGTTGCGTGCCCGTGCACGGCTTGCTCAGCACGGGTTGCGCGGGGAGGTGCATCTGCAGCCGGCTTTCGCTGCGCCACAGTCCGCCGGTCACGAAGATGACCCGTTCGGCTTGCGCCGGCTGCCGAGCCTTGATCTGCGCAAAGACTTCGGGGCCGGTGATGTCTGACAAACGCACGTCGAGCAACACGACGTCGAACGCGTTCTCGGCGAGTAGCTTCAACGCCGCATCGCCCGACGCGGCTCGGACGGCGGCGAGTCCTTCCTGTTCCAGCAGTGCGATCAAGGAATCTGCCACCTGGTCTTCGTCGTCGACGACGAGCGCGGTGCGCAACCCGCTCGCAGTCGCACGCGGGGCGATCGGCAGCGTCAGAGTAAAGGTCGTACCGACTCCGACTTCGCTGCGCGCGGTGAGATCACCCTCATGTGCCCGCACGATGCCGTAGCTGACGCTCAACCCCAGGCCGCTGCCCGCGGGTTTGGTGGTGAAGAAGGGATCGAAGATGCGTCCGAGGTGGTCCACGGCGATGCCCGGGCCGGTGTCGCTGATCTCCAGGCGGAGGCGCTCGCCGTCCGCGCTGGCGCGAATGCTGAGGCGTCCGCCGCTGCCTGCCATGGCTTGCACCGCATTGGTGAACAAGTTGACGAGCACCTGCTCGATCTGCTTGGCGTCGGCAAGAATCGGCGGCAGCGCGCGCGGGCAGTGCAACTGGACCGCGACCGAATGCCGCCGCAGTTCGTGGTCCAGCAACGCCAGCGTTTCACTGACCAGCGCGGGCACTTCGACCGGTTCGCGCGTGGGCACTTGCGGACGGGCGAACCCGAGCAGCGCGCGCACGATCGACGCGATGCGGCGGCCTTGGCCGTCGACCCGCGCGAGCGCGGTGCGAAGCTCCTCGACGCCGGCGTCGCTCTGCGCGAGCTCCGCCTGAACCAAGATGCCGACCAGCGCATTGTTGACCTCGTGGGCGATGCCGGCCGCCAGTTCGCCGCTGGCCGCCAATCGGTCAGCGCGGCGGAGCTGTTCCTGCAGACGCTTTTCGTCGGAGATATCCTTGAGGATCGCGACCGCCCCGACGACGCGACCTTGCTCGTCGCGAATCAGGCTGGCATCGAGCAGCATCGGAAACTCACTGCCGTCGCGCCGCCGTGCCGTCGCCTCGCCGTGCCACCCAGTGGTCGTGATGGCTTGGGTGACTTCGTGGAGCCATTGCGACGGCAGTTGGTCGGTGAGGCAGGATGTGTCGCGGCCGATGAGCGGCTCGTCGAGATAGCCGAAGGTCCGACGAAACGCCGCGTTGACGAAGCGCACGCGGCCTTGAGCGTCGGCGATGAGTACGGCTTCGCCGGTGCTTTCGACCGCGCGCAAGAGCCGCAGACCTTCTTCGACGAGTTCTGCGCGTTCGAGTGCGACGGCGGTTTGTCCCGCGACTCCGTCGGCGAGCTTGAGATCCCCCTGGGTGAACGTCGCGGCGCCGCGTTGTCGCGCGAGTTGCATGACTCCGAAACACTGTCCACCGCTCAACAACGGCGCAATCAGCAACACCGGAACTTCGGGTACGCCCAAGCCCTGCCAACTGCTCGGCGACACCATCGCGCAGTGACCGAGCCGGCGCACCCACTCGAGATCGGGGGCTTCCTCCGGCCGCAGGCGCATCGCGGTGAATTGCTTGGCAATCGCCGGCTCGACTCCCGAGGCGGCGGCGCCGACGTACACACCGCTATCTTCGCGCCACAGAAACAAACTGCAGTAGTCGACGGCGAGCACGCGCGGGACGACTTCAACCACCTTCTCCAGGATCTCATCGAGGCGGGTGAGTCGACTGACGGCTTCACTGACGGCTAGCAGCGCACCGGTGACGTTGGCGGCCGCGCGCTGTCGCTCGGCGGCGTCACGCGCGCGCTCCATCTCTTGGCGTAGCTGGGTTTCGCGGCGATTCGTCTGGCGGAGAAAATGAATTGCGCCGCCGCCGGCGATCAGCAGAACCAACGCGCGCACCAACTCGTTCATGCGGCGTTCGATCTCGGGCGACAACATCGAGATCGGGACGTAGGTGTGCACTCCCAGCGCGTGCAGTCCGCCGATTGCCAGCAAGCTGCCGGCGCCGACCGCGACGGCGACGATCCCGCACTCTGGCCCGAACACGAACGCGTACGCGAACATCTTCAATACGAGCAACAAGACGATCGGGCTGGCCAATCCGCCGGAGGCGGCAATCACCAAGGCCAACGGCGTCAGGTTGCCGACCAGATCGACGGCGAGGAAGCGGACCAGAACGCGTCCCGCGTGGTAGCGCAGGGCGACAAGGAGATTGACGACGAAATACAGCACGAACCCCGCGTGCACCAACCACGGATAGGGATGGCGAGCATGCGCAAGGAACACCTCGTTGAAGAGCAGCCATGCGGCCAGTCCTTCGACTACCCGCACGATCAGCAGCGGATACGCGGCCTGCCGCACTACCTCGCGGCGGACCCCGGTCGTGAGCCACGCCAGTCGCGGAACCATCGCACCTCTGCGGCAAGTGTACCGGCCCCGCGGCCGGATTCGCAACCCGCGCTATTTCTTCTTTTTCTTCGCTTTGGGCGGTGCGCAGGGCTTGAAGTGCTCGGGCAGAACGTAGATGGAGAAGGCACCTTCCTTGCCGGTCTTGGCGACGGTGGTGAACGTGCCGAGGTCTTTGGTCACCGGGGTCTTACTGGTCCGATCGATCGTCGCCCCCAACAGAATCCGAAACAATCCGTCGTCGGAGGTGCGGGTCGTGAACACCCACCCGTTCGGCTCGACGATCTTGACGAACTGGGCCTTGAGCGGCTGGCCGTTGGCGTCCTTGAGATAGCCGATGAACTGCAAGTCGACCGAATGCAAGGCGCGGAAACCGAAGTTGGCATCCATCAGACAATTCCCGCACGCGTGCCCATCGAGCAAACCGTTGGCGTCGCAAGTAACAACAATCGCGGAGGTGGTGCCGTCCTCGTTCGTGATGCGCTGCTGATCCGTCAGGGTCAATGCCAGCGCGGGCGAAGCCAGGGCCATCAGTACCGTCACCGCGGTCATCATGCGTCCGATCAACATCTGCGAGCCTCCTCTTGCCGTTGGATTGCGTTGCGCCGTTCGCGGCGTTGAGTAAATTCGTGGCGCTTCCTATACTGCATCGACGTTGAGGGCTCAACGTCGGGCGCGAACACATCCATCATGAGCAATCGACTCCGCGGCGCGAATGATCGAGGGCGGCGCACCGGCGTTCGCGGTTTCGCCTAGGCCGCTCCATCTCGAATCATGGATCACGCACGCGGGGTTGCGCCGTGTACGGCGCTGCGGTGGTTGCTCGGCCTGCTCCTCGTGGCGACCTTCGCGTACGGTTACCGGCTGAACGTCCCGCCGTTGCTGGATGATCCCAACGACGCGCAGTACGCCGAGATCGCGCGCGAGATGGTCGAGACCGGCGAATGGATCAGCCCGCAGCTCGACTACACGCTGTTCCTCAACAAGCCGCCGCTGTCGTACTGGCTGATCGCGCTGTCGTATGAAGTCTTCGGTGTCAACGAGGCGGCGGCGCGGCTTCCCGGCGTACTGACCGCGTTGGCGCTGCTGTTGTTGGTGTGGCGACTCGGGCGCGCGCTGTGGAACGACTCGATCGGCGTGCTGGCTGCCGCCGTCTTACTCGGTACCGCGGGGGTCCTGCTGGAAGCGCGACAGGTTCGACCGGATTTGTTGCTGACGACCGCGACCACCGGGGCGTTGCTCGCGGCCACTCGCCTCGCGCATGCGTCGCACTATGCCGAGATGCGCGGCGCGCGGATCGGCTTGCAACTCGCGCTGGCGGCGGGGCTGCTCGCGAAAGGAATGATCGGCCTCGTGTTACCGTCGTCGGCGGTCTTCATTGCGATGTTGGCTGCCCGCAACGTGAAGTGGCTGCGTGGCCTGTTCACGCTGCGCGCGTGGTGGCTGTTCATCCTCGTGGTGACGCCGTGGCACGTCGCGGTGGCCATGCGCCATCCCGGATTCGGCTGGGACTACACCGTCAACCAACATCTGCTGTTCCTCCTTGATCGCAAGGTCCCGCGCGACTCCAACGGTATCGCCTTGTGGCAGTTCTGGACGGCGTTTGCGATTCGCGCATTGCCGTGGACGTTGCTGGTGCCGACCGCGCTGATTCGTGCCTGGCCCGTGGCCGCGGAGTCGCGCGATCGCTGGGCGGCAGGGTTGGTATGGGGATGGGTTGCCGCCGTGATGGGCATGTTCTCGCTCACGCCGTCGCGTCTGGAGCACTACGCGATCCCCGCGTTGCCGGCATGCGCGCTCGCCGTCGCTGCATGGATCGGACGCGCACCCCGTCCGCGAGTGGTGGCGCTCCATCTGCTGCCGTTGGTTGCGCTTGGGATCGCCGCACCGCTGGCGTTGCCGGCGATCGTCGCCGGGCAGGATTGGCTCAATGCTGTGAAAGGGCTGCCGGACGTCGCGCGCGCTGCGGGAGTGCTGCTCGCACTCGGCTCCGTGGCGAGTGTGGCGCTCGCCGGGCGTCCTCAATGGGTTGCGCTGCCGCTGGTGGCAATGATGTGTGCGATCGTCCCGTCGATGCAGCACGGACTGACGCTGCTTGCGCCGTTCAATTCGAGCGCCGAGTTGTCGGCGGTGATCCGGTCGCTCACATCTGAAGACGACACGCTCGTGTACGAAGCGCCGATGGAATACCAAAGCGGTGCGGGGTTGTGCTTCTACACCCACCGCAAGTGGCTGATGCTGCGCCCCGCGGGCTTCGTCTCGCCGCCGTACTTGGCACCGCATGAGAACGAACTCTTCATCTCCCGCGACGAACTCGAACGTCGCTGGCAGACTGAACGCATCTTCCTGGTCTCCGACCCGCTCGCCGAGCGCCGTACGTCGATGAAAGGCGTCGTCCCCGAGCCGTTCTGGATCATCGCCCACAGCAACAACCGCTGGATCGTCAGCAACGAGCGGCCGTGATCTCGCGACGACCAAGGGTACCTCGACCTCATGGTGATGACTCCGGCAAACGCGCTCGGAGAGGGCGGTCCACCAAGTCGCCTTGCTCCGGTGGTGCGCGCTCTTCCGGGCGCGCTCGGGCGTGAAGTCCGGTGCCGCGCTGCAACGTAGGATCGTTTGCACCGCCGCCGCGCGGCTGGCAGGTTGACGGCAGCCATGGCGCTGGAGTTTCGCAAAGACGGTGACCAACTGGTGTGGGTGCGGAACCCGTTCACGCGCGCCATCACGTACTTTACGCACGTTCATCTCAAGCGCAGCGGCTTCATCCGTCGGGCGCAGGAGGCGGCGCTGCAGGCGAGCGCACCGGAGTCGCCGACGCGGGCGGAGGAAGCGCGTCGGCACGAGTTGGAGCAGGCGCGGAGTCTGTGTGTTTTCTGTCCGGGGAACGAGCATCTCACCATGAGCGAGGTGATGCGCGTGCATCCCGGCGAGGTGTTTCACGGCGCCGCGAGCGACGGGTGGCTGATCCGCGCGTTTCACAACATTGTCCCGCGCCTGCCCGAATGCTGTACCGGCGGCCGGAACGAGTCGTACGTGGTGGTCGAAGATCCGCGTCACTTCGCCGACGACGCACGCGGACACGAAGACGTGATGTACACCGCCATGCTGCCGCGCGAGCAATTTCGCGCGCTGCTGACGGCGGCGGTGGAGGTGGCCCGACGGGCGTACCGAAATCCGGCGGTCGCAGCCGTCTTGATCCGCAAGAATCAGGGACGTGAATCGGGCGCGTCGCAACCGCACGTGCACTGCCAAGTGATCGGCTCCGACGTGCCGTTCGGTGTGGTGGACGTCGAAGCCGCAACCACGGCGGCGGAGCCGGCCATCTGGAACGAGATCATCCAATTCGCCGAGCGTGAAGGCTTTCTGCTCGAATGCCGCGACGGCTGGGTCTCGTACTTCTGTCCGTTCGGGACGTTTCCGCGCAGCTACGAGGTGGTGTGCCCCGGCTTTCGCGGGTGCCTGACGGATCTGCCGATCGCGCAGCTTCACGTGTTCGCGGACTTGCTGCACAACGCGCTGCAGATTCTCGGACCGCTCGCCCTCGACTACGAGATCCACGATGGCCCAGGCGTGCCGTTGCACGTTCACGTCAACGCGCGGCACTATCCCTACTCGAACATCGGTGGCACGCTGAACCTGCCGTCGACGTTGCTCGGGGTCGAGGCGGCACGCGAGCAATTTCGTCCGCCGCCGCGACGCTAGAGCGAGCGCGTCACAGAAAAAATCCAATTTCGCGCTTGATTCCTCCCACCAGGTTTTATACATCCCCACTCGCGACATAGGCCTAATCCCCAGAAAAGGGGAGCGGAGGAACCAGTTTCATTGGGGTGAATCCTGGTGTGGTGGGCACCAGGACGGGTAACTTCTTGAGCCCGAACCCGACAGCTAACTTCGCCGGCCTTCAAGGAGAGGCGCCAAACTGGATTCGGCCCAGGGAGCGATCCTCGGGCCGTTTTTTTTTGGTGACCGTGCGGCTGATGTAGTCGGGCGAATCCTCTCTCCGGGTATGTCGCGGAAGGAGAGCTGATCGTGAGATCTATCCGTACTCGGTTTGCGATCACGGCGGTGCACGTCGCGGTCGGCGTGTACGTGATCCTGTGCGCACTGCCGGCGACAGCCGGTGTGCGACGCGCGCACCGTGCAAGTCGGCGCGCGCCGGCGCCGACGGTGGCCCCGAGTGCGCGGGCGGTGCGTCATGTGGTGCGGCGCGGCGAAACGTTGGATGGGCTGCTGCGCGCGCAGGGCCTCGGTCGTCGCGACGCAGCCGCCTGGCATGCGGCGATGCGCACGGCCGCTGTTACGCTCCAGTTAGCTCCGGATCACGTGCTGTCGTTTCAGTTCGCCGGTCCTGGACATCTCAACCAGCTTACCTACGACGTCGACGACCAAACCCAGGTCATCGTCGAGCGCGATGCCAACGGGCTGCGGGCGCGCAGCGAGCCGCTCGCCGTCATCGCGTCGGTGGTCGGGGCGCAAGGCGTAGTCGAAAAGAATTTTCACCTGGCGGCGCTACGTGCGGGCATTCCCGATCGGATCATCTCGCAAATGGCCGACATCCTCGGCTGGCAGTACGACTTCCGCCACGTGCGAGCAGGGGATCGTTTCCGCGTCGTGTACGAGCGGCGCGTGAGCCGCGACGGTCGCGTGCTGACGCCGGGCCGCGTGCTGGCCGCCGAGATTCGCGGCGCCCGTCGGACCGCCCAAGCGTTTTACTACGACGACGGTGTCGAAGGCATGTACGTCGACGAATCAGGGCGCCTGCTCGCGCAAAGTTTTCTGCGCTATCCGGTCGAATTCACGCGCGTCAGCTCGGTATTCTCGGACAGCCGCTTTCATCCGATTCTGAAGCGTAAACGCCCGCACAACGGGGTCGACTTCGCAGCGCCGCCGGGCACGCCCGTCCGTGCAGCCAGCGACGGCGTCGTCATGATCGCCGGACGCAACGGCGATTTTGGCAATCAAGTCGCGCTCAACCACGGGCGTGGGATCGTGACGGCGTACTCGCATTTGCGCGCGATCGCGCGCGGCCTGCGTCCCGGCACCGCGGTGCGCCAGGGGCAGGTCGTCGGGTTCGTCGGCCAGACGGGCTTGGCCACCGGCCCACATCTGCACTTCTCCCTGTTCCACGACGGCCAATATCTCAATCCGCTCACCGCGCGCGTATCGCTGCGGCGGTTGGTGAGTGATCCGCAGCGCTTTCAGGCAGCCAAGCAGTCGTTGCTGGTGCAGCTCGCCAGCATCGAGCGACCCCCGACGGCGGCGCCGGTCGAATCACGGCCGGTCGCGCTGGCCGCATTGCCCGTGGTGCGGCGACCGGCTCCGGTCGCCATCACTCAATAGCGACGACCATCGCCGTGTCCGGCTACTTCGATGCGGCGAAGCCGCGAGTGTTCGGACACCGCGGTGCCGCCGGTGTCGCGCCGGAGAATACCCTCCCGTCGTTTGCGCTCGCGCTCGAACTCGGCGCGAGCTACCTCGAATTGGATGTACACGGCACCCGCGACGGCGCGATCGTGGTGCATCACGACCCTACGCTCGAACGCACCACCGATGGCGACGGGCCCATTGCTTCGCTCACACTCGCACAGATCGAAGGGCTCGACGCCGGCTTTCAGTTCTCGACCGACGGCCGCCACTTTCCGTATCGCGGCCAGGGCATTCGCGTTCCGACACTCGAAGCACTGCTGCGTCGCTTCCCGAGCGTCCGCTTGAACATTGAGATCAAGCAAGAAGCCCCGGCGATCGTCGACGAGGTCGTTCGCATCATCACCGCCGCCGGACGCGTGGATACCGTATTGCTGGCGGCGGAGCACGACTCGATCATGACTGCGATTCGGCAGGCCGTCGGCGATCGCATCGTCACCAGCTTCAGCACCGGCGAAGTGGTGGACTTCATCACGCGGCTCAGCGGCGGTTTCGGTGATTACCATCCGGTGGGTCGCGCGCTGCAGATTCCGCCGAGCTACAACGAGATCGAGCTGATCACCGCCGACAGTCTCGCCGCCGCGCACCGTCACGGGCTGGAGGTGCACGCCTGGACGATCAACGACCGCGATGAGATCGATCGTCTGCTCAAGCTCGGCGTCGACGGCGTCATGTCGGACCTGCCGGGTTTGGTGCGCGTGGCGGTTGATGCACTGCGCGGTTAGAGGAACGTCAGGCGGACAGCCGGGCGATCAACTCCATGATCGGCGCGTGCAAGCGGCCGTTGGTGGCGATCAGGCCGGTGCGGCGGGTGTCGGGTTGATTGAAGCGTAGCGGCTGGCCGGCGCGGTCGGTGACGCGGCCGCCGCCTTCGGTGATCAGCAAGGTCCCGGCGCAGATGTCCCACTCGTTCTTCGGCGTCAGGCTGAATGTCGCGTCGGCGCGGCCGGCGGCGATGAGCGCGAGCTTGTAGGCGACGCTACCGGTCAGCTCGACGGTGAAGTGCGAGCGGTAGACATCCCACTCGCGGCGCTTGTCCTCGGAACGGCTCGCGAGTACGCGGGCGTCCTTCAAGGTCGTCGTCTGCGTGACGTGCGCCGGCGTACCGTTGAGCGCGAGTCCGCCGCCGCGCTCGGCGACGAACATTTCCTCGGCGATCGGGTTGTAACTGACCGCGACGATCGGTTCGCCATTTTCGACCAGCGAGATGCAGACGCAAAACTCGGGCAGGTGCTGGACGAACTCCTTGGTGCCGTCGAGCGGATCGACGATCCACACGCGTGACTGCGTCAGGCGGTTGCGATCGTCGTGGGTTTCTTCGGATAACCATCCGTCACGCGGAAATTCGCGCTGAATCAGCGAGTGGATACGCGCATTCGCTTGGAGATCGGCTTCGGTGACGGGATTGTCGTGGCTTTTTTGGCGCACCTCGAACGGGGTGTCATAGATCGCACGAATGGCGGCGCCGGCGGCGCGCGCCGCCTCGCTGGCAACCGTGAGTTCGTGTCGCGGCATCACTCGGCCTTGCGCGCGGCGACGTATTCGCGCTGCAGCGTCGCGAGCAATTCGTCGCGCCGATCGTACAGCCGCTGGTGCGGGCGCGCCGCGTGATTCGTGACCGCGTAGGCGGTCAAGATCGGCAACGCGACAGTGGTGTCGAGATAGCACACCACGGTGTCGGGCAACGCCTCGGGATCGACCTTGCCCCAACTGACCGCTTCACCCGGCGTGGCGCCGGACAGGCCGCCGGTGTCGGGGCGGGCGTCGGTGATTTGGATGAAGAAGTCGTGCCCCTTCTCGCTGATGCCGAGGACCTCTTGGATCTGCGGCTCGGTCTGCAGCATGAAGTTCTTCGGCGAGCCGCCGCCGAGCATGAGGACGCCGCTGCGCCCGTCTTGCCGCTTGGCGTTGAGCACGATCGCGGCGGTCTCATTGACATCGCGCGACACATCGAAGGCGAGTCGGTTGCCACTCAATGCCAGCGCGGCGACGTTCATGCCGATGGAGCTGTCGCCCGGGGACGAGGTGTACACCGGCACGCCGCATTCGTGCGCGGTGGAGAGCAGCGAACGCCGCGTCAACCCGAGCACACGTTCGCGTTCCCGCACGTACGCGCCGATGCGGTAGTGAAACTCCGCCGTGCTCATCGCGTGCTGGAACTCCGGCGCCGCCATCACCTGGCGATAGAAGGCGTCGGTTTCGAGCAGCACGTCGTAGTCGAAGAAGATGTCGTAGATGCGCACGACGCCTTCCTCACGCAGCGTGACGTCATCCACGAACGGCGTGCCGACGTGCATGTCGAGCCCGATGCCGAAGTGCGTGTCGTGGTACAGGTTTGCGCCGGTGCTGACGACCCAGTCGACGAAGCCGTGTTCGATGAGCGGGATCAGCGCGGCGATACCGAGTCCCGCGGGTGTCAGCGCGCCCGTCAGGCTGACGCCGATGGTGACGTCGGCGTCGAGCATCTTCCGGGTGAAGAGCTGACACGCCTCGCGCAAGCGGGCGGCGTTGTACGCCAGAAACGTGCGGTCGACCAGGTCGGTGACCGAGATCGACGCGTCGATCGGCTGGGGATCGATTCGTCTACTGTGCTTCAGCCGCGGTGCCTTCGCCATCGCGCGTTCTCCTTGCGTCGTCGTCGAGCGCGCTGCCGCTGCTACCACATCAATCCGGCCGAGTCAGTAGCGCGTGCGCCTACTGCAGCCGTTCGGCCGGGCGCGACGCTTGGATTTCGACGATGAGTTGGCGCAATGCCGCTTGCAGCTCGGTCCGATTGTGGGCGAGTTGCCCCTCGATTTCGCGGCAGCGCTGGCGGTCGCCCGATTGGCGCGAACTGAGGTAGCGGCGTTGCAGTTCGCTGCGCTCGTTCAACGCACGATCCACCTTCGCCAGCGAGAAGAGGCGGACGGTGCCGCCTTGCACGTCTTCGGTCACGGCGATGAAGCGGCTCAGCAGTCCGGTGTGATGATTGGCTACGGTGGTGGCGAGCTGGCGGTCGCGGACGGTGTACAAGCAGAAGCCGGCTTGGTACGCGCGCAGCGCACCGTCGAGGTCGCCGCGTTCGCGCAGCGCATCGCCGCGGCGGCTGTGGGCGATGCAGCGGTCGACGCGCCATTGCTCGATGCTGCGCGTCCAACCGCCGGCGCCGCCGCCGCCGCGATTGCCGCCGCGCACGACGCGCAGACGGTCGAAGGTGTTCGGTCCCGAGGAGCCGGAACGGCGCGAGCCGCTCACGGCGCGCACGCCGTTGTAGAGCAGGGCGATCAGATACAGAAATAGGCCGAGCGCGACGAAGACGAGAAGCGTCGCCAGTAGCGCGGTCAGCATGGCGTGAGACGGCGTTGCGCGTCGCGCAGGCTGCGATAGCCGATGAGCGTGACGTTCAGCTCGGCCAACAACGCGCGCGTCGCCGGCGCCGTGAAGAAATCGAAGTCGGCGCGGCGCTGGCGCCACTGATCGGTCATCGCCCGCATTTCCGGCGAATCGAACGCGGCGTGAATATAGAGTTCGCTGACGCCCGGATGCAGGTTGTGCAACAGGTGGGTCCAATACGCCGGTGTCGATTCGGGCGACGCCGGGCCGCCGACGTAGAAGTGGTCGGGATGCAGCACCCCGAGGTGGTCAGCTTGATCGGCGACGGCGCCGAATCCCATCGCTTCGAGCCAGGTCCGGCGCGCCATTCGGATGGGAACCCGGTATTCGGCGGCGAGCCGCACGTAGAGCGCGTGGTAGTTGACGTCGAGTTGCATCGTGCCCATGTGCGAATCGAGGTGGGTCACGTCGATGCCGGCGGCGAGCGCGGTCTCGATCTGTGCGCGAGTTTCGGCCTCGACCTCGTCGAGCCGCGCGTGCTCGTACACGGCCTCGGTGGTGCGATGGAAGTGCCCTTGCCGGTCGACCATCGAGCGGGCGTCGGAACGTCCGAGCAGCGGCCCCCACTTGTAGTGTTCCCACTCGCTGGTGTGGGTCACGTGGACGCCGACATCGAGTTTCGGCATGCGCCGCGCGTAGTCGGCAGCCTCGGCGAACCAGGGGCACGGGACCATGATGGTGGTCGAACAAAACGCGCCCTGCTCGAGGCCGGCAATGGTCGCGGCATTTTCGGCCTGCGACATGCCGAAGTCATCGGCGTTGATGATCAGCAGGCGCGCGTCGGCGGGATAGCCGAGCAACTCTGTCAAAGGCCGGGTCGACATAGAGCGAACGGCGCTCACGCATAGCACCTTTCCGTGGGTGCGCAAACGATCCTCGCGGTGCGACGTTTCACCCGGATTTGACCTGATCGCGCGTGCCGCCTATCGTCGCCCCGACTCGCGAGGAGTGTGATGCAGTTTGATCCCCATGACGTTTACGTTGGCAAGGACATCGGCGGCCGCGAGGTGCACGTCACTCCAGACCTGGTCGCGCGCTACACCGCCGGTACCGGGGACGACCACCCGTGGTACACACAGCCATCGCCGTTCGGCGGCGCGGTCGCGCCGGCGTTGTTGTTGCACTCCGAGGTCTATCGTACGTTGACGTGGTACCTGCCCAATCTGATCGGCAATCTGCATGCGAAGCAGGAGTGGGAATTCTTCGGGCCGATGCTGGTCGGCGAAATCGTGCGCACGCACTCGACCGTGGTCGAGCGCTATCGCAAGCGCAATCGCGACTACATCGTGAACGAAGTCTTGGTGACCGATGCGAGCGGTCGTTGGTTGCAGCGCAGCCGTACGCACCAGAGCTTTCTCGCCGAGACGCCGGCTGACGCGCACACCGACGTCGTCGACAAAACGCGCGAGAAGCGCAGCGATCGGCGTTTTGATATCGGCGACGACGGCGGCGAGCGGCTCGCTTCCGTGTCTCGCCACATTACCGTGGCGATGTGCGAAGCGTTCTCGGGACCCGAGAAGAATTACCACAACGACCGAGAGATGGCGCGCGTGCTCGGGTTTCCGGACATCGTCGTGCAAGGGATGATGTCGATCTGCTTCGTCTCGGAGGTGATGGCTCGGGCGTTTGGGGAAGGGTGGTGGTTGGGTGGCAAGTTGACCCTCAATCTCGTCAATGTCGTGTGGGGCGACGAGACCATCACCACGCGTGCGCAAGTGCGCGCGCACGAACCGGAAGGCCGTCACACGCGAGTGCACGTTGCGGTGTGGGGCGAGAAGCCGGACGGCACCAAGACCGTGATCGGGACGGCGAGCGCACTGCGCGACGAGCCGCCGCACCGTTTCGCCGGCGCAAATTGACTTCACCGATACCGCTCACTACACTCCGCGCATCTCGTTGTCGAAGGAGTTGCAAGCATGCAGATACGTGGCGCCCTGCTCGTGGGGCTCTTGGTGGTGGGGTCGGTTGCATCCGCCCAGGCGGGGTGGGTGATCGAACAGATCAACGTTGCGAAGCAGCCGAGGGGCGATGCGGGACCGGAGGAGCCGGCGACGCTGCGGATTTCCGAGGGGCGGCTGCGAGTCGCTCAACCCAACATCGTTACCGTGCAGGATTGTGTGAAATCCCGCTTCATCATGTTCGTGCCGGAGCGCAACATCTATTGGAGTGGGAGCATCGATGAATACGTCAGCGAACTGCGTGGGCAGCTCACGCGCAGCTTGGTCGCTGGTGCACCGGTTGGGGCCACCCCGTCGACGGGCGAGGCGCCGAAAATTCCGACCGTCAACGCCGCCGGCTTGCCCAAGATCGTGGTGCGCAAAACCGAGGAGCAGGCGAAGATTGCGGGGTACGACACCATCAAGTACGTGATCGAAAGCGACGGCGCCACGTTTCAGGAGGTGTGGCTGAGCACGGCAATCAACATGAACGCCGATCTCGATCCGAAGAAGTACCTGGCCTGTCAAACAAAGGTCTCGGCGGGTATGGCGGGGGCATCAGCCAGCCACTTCAACGCGTTGTATCGCAGCCCCGATTATCTGGCGCTGCTGTCCTCCGGCGCGATCCTCAAGACGATTACCAACCATGCGGCCGGCAGCTACACCCAGGAAGTTCGCAGTGTGACGCGCGCCGACATCGCGGACAACGAGTTCGACGTGCCGACCGGTGCGACGCGGGCGTCGCTCAACGATCTGTTCGAGCCGGTGAAGCGTTGATCCGACCGCTGTCGTCGGCGCCGGTCGCGTCTCGACGGTGGCCACGATGAGCGCAGCGATCACGGTCGCCCGCGTCGACGAATTGGCCCCGGGTCAGAGCAAAAAGTTCTACCTGTCTCGCGACGGCTACGAGGTGGAGTGCTTCGTCGTCAACTACCAGGGGGTGTTGCACGCGTGGGTGAATCGCTGCCGCCACGTCCCGATGACGATGGACTGGATCGAGAACCAGTTTTTCACCGAGGACGGTCAATTCATCCAATGTGCGACACACGGGGCGTGTTACGTCCCCGATACCGGTGAATGCGTCAGCGGACCGCCGATCGGCAAGCAACTCATTCGGGTGCCGATCGAGATCGCCGGTACCGAGGTGCGGGCACAGTGCCCGGACGACGCGATTCCCGCCGATCTTCGGCGCTAGGGTCGGCGCTTACTCCGGTTCATCACCAAAGTGAGCCCGGGAGATGCGTTCCTTGAGATATTCCAAGGTGCCGAGATCCTCAACAATATCGCCGCCGGTGTCGTAGAAGAAGATCTCGCCGTTCTTATTGCGTCCCACCGCCACCAGCCACTCCAACTCGTCGCGATCTTCCAGCAGATAGTTGATGGTCTGGGCGACCCCTTTGCCGGGGATGATGGTCACCTTGGGCTTGAGGGACTTCTCTTGCTTGGCCATACGGCTGCGCACCTCGCTTGCTGAGCGGGTTGGATGCTCCCAAGCGCCAACCCGCCGTGACGGACGCTACAACAGGGTCGTTGGGCTATCAAGTCGCGCGGGGCCGGCGTCGGCTTGCGCGGCCGTGAGTCCGGGGCGATTTGTAAATCGGGCACGAAGGCGCTATGAGCAAGTCAACTTTGGCGCCTTCGTCGTGCCAGGAGGTGGGCGGTGGGTGGGCGGCACCGGTGCGCGTCGACTCACCGCAGAACAGGCGGGGAGGTTGAGACGGCGCTATGCCCCACCGGGCATTGATTGGGATCGGGTCAAATTTGGGCGACCGCAAAGCGAACTATCGCGAGTCGCTCGACCGCATTGCGAAGCTCCCGGCAACTCGTATTCTCAAGACCTCGTCGCTCTACGAGAGCGAACCGCTCGGCGATGCCAAGACCTGGTTCGTCAACGCCGTTATAGAAATCGAGGCCGACTGCTCGGCCGACGAGTTGCTCAAGCGTCTGAAGGCGATCGAGAAGGGCATGGGCCGCAAACGGGTGAAGGGCAAGCGCTGGGGATCGCGCATCATCGATCTCGATATCTTGTTTTTCGACAACGAGATCATCAACAAGCGTACCCTGCGAGTGCCGCACAAGGAGTTGCAGAACCGGCGCTTCGTGCTCGTCCCGCTGTGCGAGTTGGCACCGCAAATGGTGCACCCGCGCCTCAACCTCACCATCTCCGAACTCCTTGCCGGACTGAAGGATACCAAGAAGGTGCATCTCTTGCGCGCGTGAAGCGGACGGCTTTGCTAGAGTAACCGAGGAAGGACACCGACTCATGAAGCTGTTCATCGATACGGCGAACCTGGATGAGATTCGCGAGGTCGCCAGTTGGGGCATTCTGGACGGTGTGACGACCAATCCTTCGTTGGTGGCGAAAACGGGACGCGACTTCGAATCGGTCATCAAGGAAATCTGCGCGATCGTCGACGGACCGATCAACGCCGAGGTGGTCAGCACCGAAGCGGCCGGCATGGTCGAAGAGGGCGAACGGCTCGCGCGCCTGCACAAGAACATCTACGTCAAAGTCCCGATGACGGTGGAGGGACTGAAGGCGACCAAGTTGCTCAGCGATCGCGGCATTCGTGTGAACGTGACGCTGATCTTCTCGGCGCCGCAGGCGTTGCTGGCCTCCAAGGCCGGGGCGCGCTTTCTCAGCCCGTTTGTCGGCCGGCTCGACGATGTCGGGCACGACGGCATGGAGATCGTCGGTCAAATCGTGCAGATCCTCGGCAACTATGATTTCCCCGCCGAGGTATTGGTGGCGAGCGTGCGCACGCCGGATCACGTCATCCGGGCGGCGCAGATGGGCGCGCACATCGCGACCTGTCCATTTTCAGTGATCCAGCAGTTGGTCAAACATCCGCTGACGGACGTCGGCCTCGAACGCTTCTTGTCGGACTGGAAAAAGGTTCCCCAGCGCGCCTAGCGCGCCCGACGCAATCGCACCCACGCGACACCGACGAAACTCAACAGTCCCGAAACGTTCACGATCGGCGCGCAAAGTAGTGACGAAGGTTGCCGATCTACGGCCGACTCAATAACGCCACCGCCGTAAAGTCCGCAGCCGAGATCCGGCCGTCGCCGTTGGCGTCAGCCCCATCCGTGACCGGGGCGCCGCCGTAGAGAATTATGGTCAACGCGTCCAAGTCGGCCGCGTCGATATGGCCATCACCGTTCACATCGCCGGGCGCGATCGTCGGCGTCGCAGTGGGCGGTGCCGGGCTGGGCGTTTCGGTGACCGTCTCGCGAGGCAGCGGAGATTCGCTGGGTGTCGGCGTGACCGATGCGGTTGGCTCGGGCGTGACGGTTTCGGATTCGGTTGCCGTGACGGATACGGTTATGGTCGGCGTTGATGTCGCCTCGGTCGGCGTGATCGTCGCGGTTTCCGTCGCGCTGGGTGTCACGGTGGCCGTTTCGGTGTGAGTCGGGGTATCGGAGGCCGTGCCGGTTGGCGTCGGGGTTTCAGTGCCAGTTGCGGTCGACGTCCCGGTGGGCGTCGGTGTCTGCGTTATCGTCGACGTTCGGGTCGACGAGTTGGTTGGTGTGGGCGTCGGCTGCGTCGCGGTGCGTGTCGGAGACAAGGTGATGGTCGGCGTGGGCTGGGTCGCGGTTCGCGTTGGGGTTGGCTGCGTTGGTGTGATGGTCAATGTCTCGGTTCGTGTTGGACTCAGTGTCACCGTCGGCGACAGCGTGATCGTCGGCGTCTGAGTAATCGTGGGTGTGTCGGTGATCGTCGGCGACAGGGTGATGGTTGGCGTCAGCGTGATGGTCGGTGTCTCGGTGATCGTGGGCGTGTTGGTGATCGTCGGCGTCGACGTTGGCGTCGGGGTGACGGTGGGTGTGCGCGTGGGGGTACGGGTGCGCGTGTAGGTGAACGTGGGCGTTGCCGAACGTGTCGGTGTCGACGTGATCGTCGGCGTGCGGGTGCGCGTGAACGTCGGCGTATTCGTCGGAGTCATAGTTGGGCTGTCGGACGGTGTCCGTGTCGGTGTGGCGGTGTAGGTCGGTCCGCTCGGGGTGACGGTTGGCGTGCTGGTCGGGCCGGTGGGTGTTCGGGTAGGAATTCGAGTCGACGTCGGCGTCTCGGTCGCCGTGGAACTGGGTGTCCGCGTCGCGGTCGGGGTGTTGGTGGGCGTTCGCGTGTAGCTGGGAGTGTTCGTTGGCGTCGTCGTCGGAGTTCGCGTTGGTGTCCGTGAGATGGTGAAGGTTGGTGTAATAGTCGGCGTACGACTCGGGGTCGGAGTAGACGACGGGGTTGCGCTGCGCAGCGGCGAAGGAGTGAACGTCTGCGTTGGCGTGCGGGTTGGAGTGGCGGTTGGAAGCGGTCCGTTTTCCGTGTTCCACAGTTGGGCGACCACCGAATCGCCGACCGCCAGCGCATCGATCATTGGCATCGTGACCGCGAGCGCGGCCCCGTCGGTGCCTCCCGTCGGATTCATGGCCAGCGCGTCGCAGTCGAACGGTGCCCCGGTTGCCGTCGGCGCGCAGGGGCCGTCACCGCATTGGGCTCCGACGGCGATGGTTGCGCCGGCGACATTGCCGCTGTTGAGGAGTTCGAGCGACACCTGTCCGGTCGAGACCGCAACGATGCGCGGGGTCCCCTTGTCGGGATCGTCAGCGGTGCACGGAAGACCGTCTGGTCCCTTGGCCGGGTTGTTCGTGTTCTTCGCGCAGCCAAGTTCGCCCGGCTGCGTCGCGGCGATGAACGACACCGCCAAATTCAATCGCAAGAACGCCGAACCCGCGGGGCCGTTTCCGCTCGTCGCGAGGTGCAACGGGCCGTTGCAGACGCCGTTGTGAGGTGAGCTGGAATTGCAGGCCGGCGGCGCCGCCCCGTTTTCGAGGCAGGCGTTGTTGTCGCTCGTCGGATCGCTGGCGGTGCATTCGGGGTCCGACTCGTTGGTGTTGTGGTTGATCGACAACATCGCATCAATGTTGCTGAGCCCGTTACAACCGATCAAGCCGCTCCCGGCGTTGTTCGAACCGAACACATCGGACCGCGCCACCGCGCGGATGCACATGCACACCAATCCGGTCTGAATCGCATCGATGTGAACGGCTCCGGCTTTGATCACGACGGGAATTGTCCCGTCCGAACCAGGGCCGCCGGTCGTGAGGTCGATGGTGCCGTTGACTCCCGGCGAATCAGCGGAAAACAGATGCAGTCCGGTTTGCAACCTGGATGAACTACGATCCGACGCCAAGGTGAAAGTTCGCGTCGTTTCGAACGTGCAGTTGGCCGCGCAGCCATCGCCACCGACCTGATTGTGATCGTCGCATTGCTCGCTTGGCGCCTTTTTCCCATCACCGCAGATCGCCGGCGTCGGGGTCGGCGTCGGTGTCTGCGCATGCGCGGTCCGATACGCGATGCGGTCGGTTAGGAGCGCCAACACAACAACGAGGGCGACGGTGCCGAACCCTTGTCGCGGCCGGCGCCGACTAGCTCGGCACACTGAACTGGCGATCGTTTTTCGCATGATCTGCTCGACGGTCTCTCGCCCGGTCGCCACCCGGCGGTCGTGGGCGGAGGCCGTCGTTTAGCACACCTCTTGTGAGTGAATGAAGTCGCGCCGAAACGCGGCGCGCGAGTGGCGATCGTTGCTCCGATGGCGCTGTTGCTCGCCGCGGTCGCGATCGGGCCGTGAAACGGTGGGCACGATCGCTGCCGGAACAGATTCTGCAGCAGGGCTCAACATGATCGACGTGTTCCGGTGGCCAATCATTCTTGCGGCGGCAGGCCTGCTGGCAATGATGGTCTCCGTCCCTTCGTTTCATTAAACAATCCGCCAATCCGGCATTGGCAGTGCTGTGACATTGCGCACGCCGCCGGCCCGACGCATTCGGCGGTGACGGCGTCCTATTCTGATCGGCGCATCGATTGTATGCGTCGCTGAGCGGGGCGAAGCAACTCCGCCAAGCTCGATCGGCGCACGCTCCGCTCGCCGCGCCGAACCTGCAAAAGCTCGCCGCTTTCGAGTTCGAGACAGCTCAGCTTGTTCGAATACACCAGTCCGGTGTCCAGCCCGATCTTGTACGGCAGCAGATTCGTCGGCACGTCGCGATGAGGAGTGTGACCGAACAGGACGATGTACGGCAAGGGATGGCGATTGCGGATGAATTCCTCGCGGATCCACAGCAAATCTTCCGACGACTGCTTTTCCAGGGGCCGCAACGGGTTGATTCCGGCGTGGACACACAAGAAATCGCCGGCGATCTCGTAGTCACGGAGTGCGCGGAGAAACTCGATGTGAGCGGATGGAATTCGCTGGGCGACGGCGGCCCCGTCGCACGTCTCGAGGTCGTAGCTGCGCAACGTCGCACGTCCCCCATTGACGAGAAACGCATCGCCGTAGTGGCCGTCCATTCCCATGTAGGCGAGGAACATGTCTTCGTGATTGCCGCGCAAGAACACACACTGCGGCCCCTCGCGTTGGAGGCGAATCAGCCGATCGATCACCGCCTTCGACGCCGGCCCGCGATCGACGTAGTCGCCGAGAAACACGATCCGATCGCCAGCGGTCGCCGATAAACCATCCAGAAGGGCATCGACTTCGTCGAGGCACCCATGGATGTCGCCGACCACGAACGTTCGGGTGCTCATCGATGTCTTCCGCCGGTCTCCCCCGCCTGTACGATCACGCGGATAGTCTCCTCGCTGCCGAGCATCTCGATCGCCGCCCGATACGGGTCGATTTCGCCATGCTTGAGCTGCAGCAAGAGTGGGCCGAAGCGACCGTTGTCGAGCGCGTCCTCGAGTCGGCGCGCGATCTCCTCGCGCAACACCGCGACGAACTCTTCCCGCCGGCCGGCCGCGCTGCGCGCGTGACCATGGCCGCTTGCGGCCAAGAATTGGCGATGGTGCGCGATCTGCGCCATCAGTTCACCGACGCCGTCGCCGCTGGTGCCTTGGGTCATCGTGACCGGAACTGCCCACGCGGCTGCGGGGCGCAACTGCAGCATCATCTCCAACTCGCTCTTCATGCGCGCCGCGCCGTCGCGATCGGCCTTGTTGACGACGAACACGTCGGCGATTTCCAACAACCCCGCCTTCATCGCCTGCACCGTGTCGCCCGCTTCGGGAACCAGCACCACCACCGTCGTATCGGCGAGCCGCATGACGTCGAGTTCGGTTTGCCCGACCCCGACCGTTTCGATCAACACGTAATCGTAGCTCGCCGCATCGAAGAGTCGCGCGACATCGCGCGCGGCGCGTGCGAGGCCACCGTGACTTCCGCGGCTGCTCAAGCTGCGGATGAAGACGCCCTCGTCGAGGAAGTGGCTCTGCATCCGGATGCGATCACCGAGCACCGCGCCCCCCGAGAACGGACTGGAGGGATCGACGGCCACGATGCCCACCCGATGGCCGGCGGCGCGCAGGGCACCGACGATGCGGTCGACCAACGTCGACTTGCCTGCGCCCGGCGGGCCGGTCAGGCCGATGGTGTACGCGTGCCCGCAGCGGTCGTGGACGAGACTCATCACAAGCGCGGTGTCGGCGTGGCGGTTCTCGACCAACGTCATCAGCTTCGCGAGGGCGACCTTGTCGCCGGCAAGCATTCGTTCGACCAGCTTACGTGCCAGCAATGGAGAGACTCCGACTCATCGCGCGGATGCATCCCGCGCGTCTGCGGTGCTCAGGTGATAGCCCAGGCCCCCGTCAGCCGCAACCGCATGCCCAGACCCTCGCGATCTTGCTCCCGCGCGCCGGCAGTGGCACAAGTCGGCGTATGAGTTTGCTGCGGCATCCGGCGTTTCCAGTCGGACTCGTCCTGCTCGTGCTCGGCGTCGGCAATTGGTTGGTGGCGCGCAGTCGGTTGGCCGAATTCGCCGCCGCGCCAACCGGCGGCCAGCCAGTTGCGACCCTCGGCAACTTTGAAGAATTTACCGAACTCGACGCCCGTACCAACGCGGAGCTGCTGCGCCCGCTGCAGCGCGGCGTCGATGACGAGTGGCTGACTGCGACGAAGGTCGATTTCTACAAGGTCGTACGCACCGGCGGTGCGCTATTCAGCTTGATCGGGTTGGGGCTGATCCTCGGCGCGAGCACGGCGGTCCGCCGCCGCCGCGAAGCCGGCTTCGCCGTCGGCCCAGGTCAGTAGCCAGTTGTCTGCCGACTCCCAGCGGCGCATGAAGCCCTTCCGACTCCACTGGGCATGTGCGTCGTGTCCGGAATAGCCATACAGCGTTCCGTCGCTGGGCTCGTAGCCGGTCACGACCACGTAGTGAAAATCGCTCCACGGAAGGCTCTGCCGATGCAAAGCGATCAGAGGACGGCCGGCGTCGATCTCGGCGTACACGGCGTCGATGGTGCCGCGCGCAACGTGCAGCGGAAGCTGGTGGAGGGCGCCATAGGCGAGCATCGACGCGGTCGAGGTACCCGCCGCTGTTGGTTCATAGATTTCCGCGGCAATGCGGTCTGGGGTAGCCGGGTGACCGAAGAATCCGACCAGCGATGCCAACGCGGCGGGCCCACACTGATGCGGTTGCTGGGGAAAGAACGGAACGCCGGCAACTACGCGCGCCGCCGCGCTTGGACGTCGACGGGTCGACACACATCCGCCGCCCAACGCAACCAGTGCGATCACGAGCCACGGAATCGCACGGCCCGCTCGAATCACCTTGAGTCCCTCATGGTGAATCTTTAGCATGCCGCCCGTCATGGATCTCTTTCCGCGTTGCTTTCTTCTGGTGTTCGGCCAACTCGCCGTCGGCGGCTTCCTGTCCTTGAGTGTGCCACCATTTCACGTCATCGAGCGGGGCTTCTTCAAGTCGAGCGCGGGCGTGTACCTGTTCTTCGGATTGATCGCCGCACTCGGGAACGCCGCGCTGCTGGTCCGCAATCCCGCTGCGGCCACCGCGCTCGATTGGATTGGCAGCTCGCTCTGGGCCGTCTTCGTCGTCGCGGCATCCATATACTTGTCCACTCTGTGGAGCGAGCCGGTGGTGCTGCGGGCGCGTGCCTTCGTCGCCACGTGGGGCAGCGGGGTGCTGGCGCTCATCGCGAGCGCTCAGTCGTATCGCCTTGCCGGCACGGCGTCGGTGGAGACGCTGCTCTATCCGCTCAGTTTCTTGGTCTCCGCCTTGTTGCTCGGTGCGACGCTGACGGGGATGTTGTTGGGGCACTGGTATTTGATCGATCGTGATCTCCCGCTCGAACCCTTCAAGACCATGTGGTCGTTCTTCGCGACGATGGTCGGCGTCCAAGTCGCGCTGATGCTGGTCGATGTGGTGTTGTTTGCGTTCGCGGGCGATGCCGCGACGGCATCGCGAGTGACGCTGTTGCTCACCGATCACACGACGCTGCTCGCAATACGACTGCTGACGGGCCCGATCGCATCGGGGATCTTGGCGTGGATGATCCGGCAGACGTTGAAAGTCCCGCAAACGATGGCCGCGACAGGCCTGTTCTACATCGCAATTCTGTCGGTCCTCGTCGGCGAGTTCATGGGACGCTTCATTCTGTTCCGCACCTCGCTGCCGCTCTGAAGGGGATTGGTGTTGGTGACTAGTGTGGGTGAGTGGTGGTGAAATGAGGGCCGCGATCGCCCCCCCAGTCACCGACACCATCCCCAGTCACCAAACTCAATCCAGGATACGCATCACGCTGACGCGCAAGCCGTGCGAGGTCCAACTCACGTCGTAGCCCACGGTGGTGCCGACGTGGAGATCTTCGAAGCGGCGCCGCTCGCCCAGCATCTCGACGAAGGCGAAGACGAACGGAATGTCCTTGCCGCTCGCCGATCTTACCACGCCGGTTTGCCGGCCGGTGGACAGCCGAAGAATGTGCCCGCGGTAGAAGCGTTCGCCGACCGGACGCTCGCCGATGGGCAGCTCGTCGAGTTCGTCGGTGGTCACGTTCAATGCACCACGCGGGCGGCGCTGCGAGCGACGTCGTTGATGCGCGGCATGCCGACCCGCTGAACGAAATCGGGAAACCGCTCCCCGCGGGTCCGTTCGCGTTGATAGAACGCGGCGAGCGCTGCGACGACCTTCGGGGTTTCGTCGACCGGGAAGCGGCCGGTGACGCGGTGGCCGATGGCGGCCGTGCGCTCACCGATGCTGCCGCCGACCAAGATCGAGTAATGCGGGTGATCATGTCCGTCATCACCTTTGAGCGTCATGCCGGTGAGGCCGATATCGCCGACGTGATGCTGGCCGCAGGAATTAGGGCAGCCGCTGATCTTGACGCGGAAGACGCCGAGCTTCTCGACCTCGCCGTTGGTGGCCAGCAAGTGCTCCTGAATCGTTGCGGCGACGCCCATCGAGCGGCTCATCGCCAGGCTGCAGTAGTCGGCGCCGGGGCACGAAGTTACGTCGGTGATGTGGAGCGCGTCCGGTGCCGCCAATCCGAGTTCCGTGAGCTGGTCGTAGACAGCGCGCACGTGATCGCCGGCCACCCACGGAATCAGGATGTTCTGATCGTTGCTGGCGCGTAGCACGCCGTTGCCGTGTTGGCGGCTGAGGTTGGCGAGGGCGCGCAGTTGCGCACCGCTGATGTCGCCGAGCGGGAGTTGCCCGGTGCAGCCGAAATAGCCGCCTTGGCGCTGCGCGTAGGTGTTGGTGCGGCACCAGTGCGTGAAGGCTGCGTCGTTCGACGGCGTCAGCGAAGCTGGCGGATTCGTCGGTTCCGGCTGGCGCGCGGCGGCAGCCGACTCGCTCAACTCGCGCCGTAGCCGATCGCCCATCTGCGCCTCGACGCGATCGTACTCGCGCTGCAGTTCCTCCAGCACCTTCGGCACGCCCCATTTCTTGAACACATATTTGAGCCGGGCCTTGTGGCGATTCTTTCGTTCGCCGTAGCGGTGCTGGAAACGCACCACGGTCTCGGCGGCGAGCAACGTGTTTTCCGCCGGGATGAAGTCCCAGATCTTCTGCGCCAGATAGGGCTGCGCCGCCAAGCCGCCGCCGGCGTACACGGCAAATCCGCGCTGGCCATCACGCACGTGCGCGAAGAACGCGAGATCGTTGATCGGTCCCTGCGCGCAATCGGTGTCGCAGCCGGAAAAGGCGATCTTGAATTTCCGCGGCTGCGTGAGGTTGAGGGGGTGAAACAGAAAGTAGTCGTGGGCCGCCAGCAGGTAGGGCGTGACGTCAAACGGCTCGGTCGGCCATGTCCCGGCGTGAATGCAGCCGGTGACGTTGCGCACACTGTCGGCGCAGGCGCCGCGGGTGGTGATGCCGGCCGCGTGCAACCGCTCGTACATCTCCATGATCTTGGCGATGTCGACCCAATGGATCTGCAGATCCTGCCGCGTGGTCACGTGCGCGATGCCGCGACCATAGTCGTCGGTGATGTCCGCGAGACAGTCGGCCTGCGCGGCCGTCATCAAGCCCCCGGGCAACTTGATGCGCTGCATGTGGCTCGTGTGGTCGAGTTGGTAGTAGAGCCCATAACTCAGACGGATCGGACGAAACTGGTCGTCCGTGAGTTCGCCGCGGCGGTAGCGGTCGACGCGCTCGCCGTGGGCGCGCATCGCGGCGCGAAGTTCAGCATCAGTTGGAACCATTTTATCGGTACCTCCCCGAAGTTTCGCGGGAAAGGAGCAATTCCCTTCGAAATCGTCAGCGTCACTTCGTCTACCCTGATGCCACGCGAATGGCAACGTGCACCGCCGGTGGAAAGCGGTGCCTTTCACCCACCGTCTGATTGCCCTATAAGCGAGTGGGGCCGAGACCGACCGGCTCGAGGGATGACGCGATGAAATACAAGTGCTGGTTCCAATGCATCAATCCGGAATGCGCCAAGACCTACGACATCTTCGAGATCGTCTACCGCTGCCACGATTGTGGTGAGCTGTTGGAGGTGGTGCACGACGTCGATCGGTTGCGCCGCGTGAGCCCCGAGAGCTGGAAGAAGCTGTTCGACAAGCGCGTCCGCTCGACCCAATGGCCCTACGGCTCGGGGGTGTGGAACCGCAAGGAGGTGGTGCTGCCGTCGCTCTCTGACGAGCGCATCGTCAGCATGTACGAAGGCAACAGCAACCTGTTCTGGGCCGAACGGTTTGGCCGGCAGATCGGACTCGAAGACCTGTGGGTGAAACAGTGCGGCAATTCGCACACCGGTTCGTTCAAAGACCTCGGGATGACCGTACTGGTGAGCGTCGTGAACGAGATGTGCGCCAAGGGTATCAAGATTCCGGCCGTCGCGTGTGCCAGCACCGGCGATACCTCGGCCGCGCTCGCCGCGTACTGCGCGGCTGCGGGCATTCCTGCGGTGGTGCTGTTGCCGCGCAACAAAGTCTCGCTCGCGCAACTGGTGCAACCGATCGCCAACGGCGCCTTGGTGCTGTCGCTCGATACCGACTTCGACGGCTGCATGGCGATGGTGCAGAAGATCACCGAACGCGAGAATATCTATCTCGCCAACTCGATGAACTCGCTGCGTATCGAGGGACAGAAAACAGTCGGGATGGAAATCGTCCAGCAATTCGATTGGGCGGTCCCCGACACCATCGTCATTCCCGGCGGCAACCTCGGCAACGTCAGCGCGCTCGGCAAGGGGCTGTTGCTGATGGAGCAGCTCGGCATGATCGCGAAACGGCCGCGCATCGTGGTCGCGCAAGCCGCGCGCGCCAATCCGCTGTACTTGAGCTACCTCAACGGCTTCAAAGATTTTCATCCCGTGCAGGCGCAGAAGACGCTCGCCAGCGCGATCCAGATCGGCAATCCCGTCAGCTTCAAGAAGGCGGTGCGCATGCTCAAGGAGTTCAACGGCATCGTCGAGCAAGCGACCGAAGAAGAACTCGCCGACGCCGCGGCGCTGGCGGATCGCACCGGCATGTTCAACTGTCCGCACACCGGCGTGGCGCTCGCGGCGTTGCTGCGCTTGCGGCAGCGCAAGGTGATCGGCTCGCACGAGCGGGTTGTGGTGATCTCCACCGCCCACGGTCTCAAGTTCACCGAGTTCAAAGCCGGCTATCATCAGAAGACGCTCGCCGATGTCCGCAGCCGCTACGCCAACGCGCCGGTCGAGTTGCCCAACGACCTCGACGCCGTCCGCCGGGCATTGTTCGAGCGCATCGAAAGGATGCAAGCGGACGACAAGGTCCTGCCCGCAATCGAAGCGTAAGCGCATCCGCGGCGACGTTTACCGCCGCGTCCGCAAGCGCGCGTTCGTATAGAGATACACCAGCACTGCCGTCATCACCGCCGCATTGAGCAGGTACGGGCCGATCGGCACCACCTGATAGAGTTTGGTGCCGAGCATCGGGCCGAAGACGTTGCCGATCACCGACACGCCACCGACGACGCCCGCAGCCGCGCCTTGCTCGTCGGCCGATACCGCCAGCGACGCGGCGGCAGCGTTGCCCGGACGAACCAATCCGATGCCGAGACCCAACGAGGTCAACGCGACCAGATAGGTCGCGTACCCGTGGCCGATGATGAACAGGACAAACGCGGCGAGCATCAGCGGCGTGCCGATGCGAATCATCAGTCGCGCCGGTGGCCGGAAACGCTGCACCACGACCAGTTGCGCGAACAAGCCGGAGACCGCGAGCGTCACGAACCCGATGCCCGAGTACTGCACCGTTTGTTGCGCGGTGAGCGTGAGCGTGTCTTGGAGGAAAAATGCGAAAGTGATCACGGTGGTCGCGCGCACCGCTTGCATCGAGGTGGCGACGAGCAGGAACGGCCACACGCGTGGATCGCGTACGCTCAGCCGCCGCGGCCGCTCGACCAGGTGCGCCTGCGGTTGCTCCTTCTCGGGCAGATAGAACCAAATCATCGCGGCACTGACCACCGCCAACGCGGACGACAAGTACAGCGGCGTCAGCAGGCCGATTGCCGCGAGCGCCGCGCCGACGCCCGGCCCGACGGTCTCGCCCAAGCCCATCGCCGCATTGACCAGCGCGACCCCAGCCGTGCGCTCAGTCGCGCTGGTGCGGTCAGCCACGTACGCTTGCGACGCCGGTCCGGTGCCCGAACCGAACAGCGCGAACATCGACCGCGATGCGATCATCAACGGATAGATCGTGACTGCCGGCACCAGCTTGGCGAGCCCCAGCTTGATCATGGTCGCCAACAGCGACATCGACAGCGCGTAGCCTAGCAAGCCGACGAGAATGATGGGCCGGCGGCCGACCATGTCGCTGCGACGCCCCCACCACGGGCTGACGAAGACCCACAACGCGGCCGAGGTCGCGAAGATCGTCGACACCTGAAACGGTGACAGCCCGATCTCGCGCGCGGCCGGCGGCAAGATCGAAAACAACATCGACTGGCCGAGGCCGATGCAGACCAGACAGAGAAACAGAATGCGCAACGCGCGGGAGTGCTCGGAAGCCATCGATCGCGCTGGCTGTATCAGCCGCGGGTGGCAACAGAAAGGGCGCACCTCGGTGCGCCCTTTCTGGCGTGACTGCGGGAATGATCGCTACTTGTTGGCGCCGGTGGGAATGTCTTTGAACGCCACGCCCTTGTCGGCGCGAATCTCGGGCGGCAACCCGAGGACGCGCTCCGCGATGATGTTGCGGAGGATCTCATCGGTTCCGCCGGCCAGTCGCAAACCCGGCGAGGCCAGGTACGTCTGCTGCCACGCGCCTTCTTCGGGCGCGAGTGATTTGTCGATCAAACCGCCGGCCGCGCCTTCCAAATCGATGGCGAAGCTCGCCATGTCTTGCCGCAGCGGTGCGCCGACCAGCTTGCCGATCGAACTCTGCGGCCCCGGTGTTTCCCCACGCGACAGTGCGGTTTGCGTGCGATAGCCCGTGTACTGCAGGCCCTTCAACCGAATGTAGAAACGCGCCAAGCGTTGGCGGACGTCACTGTCCTCGAACGCCGGCCGGCCGTCCCACTGCGTCTGCTTGGCCATGCGAACGAGATCGGTGAAATCCGGCCCGCCGGCCCCGCCGCCACCGATCGACGCGCGCTCGTTCATCAACGTCGTGATCGCCCCGCGCCACCCTTCGTTGACGGCGCCGACGCGATTGCGATCGGATACCCGCACATCGGTGAAGAACACTTCGTTGAATCCCGACATGCCGTTGATCTGCTTGATCGGGCGAATTTCGATCCCGGGCGATTGCATGTCGACGATGAAGTAGGTGATGCCCTTATGCTTCTCGGTGGTCGGATCGGTGCGGGTGACAATCATGCCCCACTTGCAGTACTGCGCGCCGGTGGTCCAGATCTTCTGGCCGTTGATGATCCACTCGTCGCCGTCGCGGACCGCGCTGGTGCGCAGTCCGGCGAGGTCGGAGCCCGCGCTCGGCTCGCTGAATAACTGGCACCAGATCTCTTCGCCGCGCAGCATCGGGCGCAGATAGCGATCCTTCTGTTCGTCGCTGCCGTGTACCATGATCGTCGGCCCGAGCATGCCTTGACCGATGCCGAAGACGTTCGGTGGCGTCCGGTACTTCGACTCCTCCTGGTTCCAGATCATGCTTTGAATCGCGCTGGCGCCGCGGCCGCCATACTGCTTCGGCCAGGTGATGCACGCCCAACCGGCGTCGGCCTTCTTGGCTTGCCAGTCTTGCGCGCGCTTGATCAGCTCGGGCGAGCTGCGCCCTTCGGCGAGTCCGGGCGCGTTCTCGCCCGGCTTGAGTCGCTCGGCGTTGGCGTCGAGCCACGCGCGAACCTCTTTGCGAAAGGCGGCTTCTTCGGGGGTATCGTTGAAATCCATGGCAATCTCCGTTGAGCGTCACCAGTCGAGAGCGGCCGTCCTCACGCTTCGAGTCGTTGAATCAGTTGTTCGCGCCACTGATGCGTGCTGCCCAGGGCGACGGCCAACCACTTGGCGCGTCGATAGAACAAATGACAGTCGTACTCCCATGTGTAGCCGACGCCGCCGTGCATCTGAATCATTTCTTTGCTCGCCAACTCGAAGGCGTCGCTCGCTGCGGCACGCGCGCCGGCGGCGGCCCGGCCCAGTTCCGGACTCTCGTTGCTCAGCGCCCACGCCCCGTAGTACGCGTTCGAGCGCGCCAACTCGATCTCGACGTACAAGTCCGCGAGGCGATGCTTGATGGCTTGGAACGACGCAACCGGCCGGCCGAATGCGTAGCGTCCGAGACAGAACTCGCGCGTGATATCAAACGCGCGTTGCGCGCCGCCGAGTTGCTCGAACGCCATCAACACCGCCGCGCGATCGAGTACGTGCTGAATCTCGTCCCAGCTCTTTGCGGTACCGAGCCACTGTGCCGGAGCACCGTTGAACTGAATCGACGCCAAGGAGCGGCTGGGATCGATCGAGCGCACCCGCGTGCGGCTGACGCCGTCGCCGGTGAGATCGACCAATGCGAGGCCGACCTCTTTACCGCTGCGGGCGGTGACGAGTGCGAAGTGCGCACTGTCGCCGTCGGCGACGGGAACCTTGGTGCCGCTCAACTTGCCCTTGGTCAGCTTCGTGCCCACGCCTTCCGGTCCGTGCTCGCCCGGCCGTTCCGCGTGGGCGAACGCCCCCAAGCGTTCGCCGCTTGCGAGCTTCGGCAGCAGCTCCTGCTTCTGTGCCTCCGAACCGAACCGGAGGATGGCTTCGGTCGCGAGATAGACGCTCGACGAGAACGGAATCGGCGCCAGCGCGCGGCCGACTTCCTCGGCCATCACAGCCAGTTCGAGGCGGCCGAATCCCGAACCGCCGTACTGTTCCGGAATCGCCGTCCCCAGCCAGCCCAACTCCGCGACGCCTTTCCACAGCATTTCCGAGTACGAGGCGTCGGATTCGAGCACGGCGCGGCAGACGCTCAGCGGCGCATGCTCGGCCAAGTAGTCGCGCGCAGTCTTCTGCAACAATTTTTGGTCATCCGAGAAATCGAAATTCATGGCACCCCTCTGTCCACGAACGTGGAGCTACACGATTACCCAGTGAGCCGACGCTATGTCAACGAAGGGGTCCGAACTTACCGGATGACTTTTGTCAGGGCGGCTGCCGGAGTCAGTAGCGCGTCATGCCGGGCTGATTTCCAAAAGCGCAGTAGGCGATCCGGCGGAAGCCGACGTCCATGTCCTCGGCAACCGTGCGCAGTGTGCGCTCGTCGGTGATGCTGAACTCAGGCAAGCGAGCCACGTTGGCGCGCAGCGCGTCCGCTATCGGCTGGCGCAGCTCAACCTCGATCGTGTACGGCGCGGGTTCGTCACGGTACGGTCGCAGCTCGCCGCGGCGGGCGCGTTCGATCGCGCGCACTGCGCCGGCGTGAATGAGTTCGCGCGCGCGCATGGGCGGGATTACGTCGCCGGCAACGTTCGACAGCGCGCGCTTGACCTCGACCGCTTCCGCCCACGGCGCGCGGGCGCGCAACTGCGCGCCGGCGACCTGATCGCCACTGATCATCCCAACCGGAACCCCCAGCTCGCCGGCGCGAATGGTGAAGATCTCCGGCTCGCCGCAGTCCTGCCCGTTGACTCGGACCGCGCGGAAATTTTCGTACGACACCGTGTGGGCCATGATGCCGGGTCGCGAGCCCGCGCGCGCGTGATGCCCGATCAGCAGCACGACGCCAACGCCAGCGTCGAGGCCGGCCATGGTCGTGGCCGTCGGCCGTCCGGCGCCACGGATGATCCGGCAGCGCAAATCGATCTCGTCGAGCAGCAGGTCGCACAGCTCTTCGACGCCGTGATTTTCCTCGACGATGACTTCGGTCGCGCCGGCATCGAACGCGCCGGCGATCGCCGCGTTGGCATCGAGTGTCATGCAGCGGCGATTGCGCTCGAAATCGATCCCGCGCGTCACCACGTCGGCCCAGCGGACCAGCCCGGAGATCCCTTCCATGTCGACGCTGATGAAGACCTTCATTGTGCGTGCACCTCGTTCTCCAGCGGTTCGCGGCGTGCCCAGTGCTCGAGGTTGCGCAGGAACAGTTCGCTCACGCGCGCCGAGTTACCGGTCGACACCGATGAATTGTGCGGGGAGATGATCACGTTGGGAAGATCCCACAACGGCGAGTCCGCAGGCAACGGTTCGGTTTCGAAGACATCGAGGTAGGCGCCGGCCAAGCGGCCGGCCTGCAACGCCGCAATCAACGCGGCCTCGTCGATCACTTGGCCACGTCCGACGTTGACCACGCGTGCCGTGCCTGGCAGGCGCGCGAGCGCGGCGGCATCAATCAAGCGGCGCGTCTCGTCGGTCAACGGGCAGGCCAGCACAAGCCAGTCGGCGCGTGGCAGCAACGTGCGCAGAGCACTCGGCGGATGCAACTCATCGACGTGATCGCTGGCGGTCTGCGGACGGCGACGGATTCCGATCACATGCAGGTTGAGCGCGCGCGCGAGCCGGGCGATCTCGTTGCCGATTGCCCCGACCCCGACCAGCACCATCGTCTGGCCGCGTAGCTCTCGCGGCGCATGCGGGTGCGGAGACCACTCATGTCGCCGCTGCGCGGCCCACCACCGCGGGAAGCCGCGGGCCAAGGCGAGTATCCCGCCAATCGCGGTCTGGGCGATCGGCTCCGCGGCCGCGCCGGCCGAGTTGGTGAGACGCACGCCGCGTTCGAGGAACCGGCCGAAGACGGGATGATCGACGCCGGCGTTGGGCAGATGCATCCAGCGCAAATTGGGCGCACGTAGGGCGCTGCCGAGGAAACGGCGGGTGAAGACCGGATCGGCCTCGAACGTGCCGGTGAAGCAGACGATCTCGATTCGGTCGAGCGTGGCCGGAGCGAGCCGCTGCTCGACGTCGTGCGGCAGCGTCACCGGCTCCAGAGGAAAATTGGTCGCCGTGCAGATCCGTCGCAGCCGCTCGCCGTAGTTGGCGAGAAAGCGGTGCGTCGTCAGCAGCAGCGGCATTGCGAAAGGATGTGGTGCGCTACCGAACCGGCAGCGTCAGAAGTGGATCCCTCAAGCAAAGACTTGCGACGCCGGCGTCGCGATCGGTTTGCCCGCGAGCAGTTGGTCGAGCGCGTCGGCGAGGTAGTGCTGCTTGACTGTGTTCGGATCGCGCGAGTCGTCGACTGCGCCGTGGTAGACGATCGTGCCCTGCTTGTCGGCGAGGAACAGCTCCGACGTGCGCTGCGCGCGGAATGCTTGCGCGAGCTTGCCGCCTTGGTCGTCGATCATCCGCCCGCCGAGCTGCTTCGACGTGTGGAAGTCGCGCTTGGCTTCGGACGTGTCGTTGCGGTTGGGATAGAGAAAAATGAAATCGACGCCCTTCTTGCGGTAGGTCTGCGCGAGTTGCTTGAACCGGTCGGCGTAGGCGTTCGTCGCCGGACAGGTCACGCCGACGAAGATGTACGCGACGGGTCCGTTCGCCTTGCTCGAATCGAACGTCGTTGTCCGCGGCGGGTCGACGGCGAGATCGACCGCCTGCGCGGTGAATGCCGGGATATGCTGGCCGATGAAAGGATCAGGCGGACCGGCGGATTCGGCCGCCAGAACGGGCGCGACGGCGAGCACAAGCATCGCGGCACCGACAAGCGTCTTCGTCATGCGGGCTACTATGCGCGAACGGCTGCGAATACGCCACTGGGGACTGTCGATTTTCTCCTCGCCCATTGTAGCCGCACCCTTTTGGGTGCGCTCGTTCGCCCGCAGGTCAAGCTGCGGCAATGCTACGGCGCAGGCTAAGCCCTGTGGCTACAGAATATCGACGGTCGCTTTGCGAGAAGGGTGAGACGGCGAACTGACGAAGCACGTTGTTTGGTGCTCTGCCTTTTCATGGAGCTTGCCAGACAGGACACTAGCATCTACGGCTCAGACCCTCACGGCGGCGGAACGAGGAGCGCTCGCTGAGGTCTTAGCCACAGCTTGGTCTGTGACGCCGCGGTCGTGCCAAGGAGCCACGCGATGTCCGTGCCATCAGGCATCACGGTTGACGTTGGCTCGATGATCATCGCCGTACGCGGATGATGGCGCCGACGGTCCCACCCCGCCGACGGATCGGATTCCTCGTGAAGGAAGGCGCGAGCCGTCATCGATCACAGCGGAAACCCCAGGCGTCTACGGCCGCAGATTCTCGCTGCCGCGGAACGATGGGCGCTCGCTGAGTTGCGCCATCCATCGACTGACGTTCGGATAACGATCCGGGCCGATCGCGAGCTGCACGAGCGGGTACATCGCGACGCGCGGGTAGACGGACAGATCGGCGATGGTGAAGTCGTCGCCGACGAGATACCGCTTGCCGTTCAGCGCGTGCTCCAGACGATCGATGCGTTGATACAACTGCGATGCGAGTAACGCGGCTTCGCGTTCGGTGACGGCGGTGCCGTCGTAGACGCGACTGACCCAATCGATGTGCGCGGGATCGTCGGTCGAGCCGCGCACGTCGGCCATCACCTCGTCCTTCGGACGCAGACGATCGAACGGACCGATCACCCGCAGATACATCAACGGCCGGAACTCCTTCGCCATTGCCAACTCGAACGCCTGCCACATCTTGGCTTGCGCGCATTGCCAGGCATCGACGGGGTACAAGCGCGGCCGGGGGAACACGGCGTCGAGATATTCGGTGATGACGTTCGATTCGTAGATGACGCGGTCGCCGTGCACCAGGGTCGGCACCACGCCGTTGGGATTGAGCGCGAGATACTCGGGGCGCTTCTGCTCCATCTTGGTCAAGTCGACCACGCAAGTCTCCCAAGCGAGGCCCTTTTCGAGCAGGACGATGCGCACCCGGCGCGCACACGGCGAACCTTGCGTGTCGTACAACGTGATGTGATCGCTCATGAGCACGGTCTTCTATCAGATCAATCCGACGACTCGGAAGGGCGGCGGAGTCTCGGTTGACCGCTCAAAGCCCCTCCTTTAAGGTGACGCCCCAAGCGGTAGACACGAGATGCCGGCGGTCACCCTCGGATTCGAGGAAATTGAGGATCGGCTGCGGATGGTGCGGCGGCGCGCCAATTTGTTCGACGCCCAACACCTCGGGTTCATCGGCGCGAGCAGCATTGCGCTCGCCGCAGCCCTAGTGATCGTGACGGCGTTACGGGGATCGGCGGAACTGTTTAGCGCGACGCTGTTGGTCATGCTGATGATCGGATGCGTGGCCCTGCTGCTGACGCCGTGGCTGATCGTCCGTCGCTGGCGCACCGTGCCGGCGGCCGCCGCGTTGATCGATCGCCGCGCCGGCTTACAAGATCGAATCGTCACGCTGCTGGCCGTGCGCGATCAACAGCCGCCCGCACGCCTCGCCGGATTTCTGCTCGCCGATACGCTCGCGCTCGGCCGGCGCTGGGAACCTCGTGTGATCGTGCCGCGCCGCGTGCCGCGCTCCGTGTACGCATTCGTGGTCGCGCTCGCCGCGCTGGTTTCGACGCTGTGGCTACCGCGTGACCATCCTCCCCGAAATGATACCGCCGTCACGACACTCAACGGCGTCAACTCGCAGCCCATCCCGGTCATGCCTCGTCTGAGCCGGTCACGTGCTGAGCAGCCGCTCGCAGCGGCCAACGCCCAGCCCGCGGGTGATGATGCGCCATCAGAATCCGGCGGCGCGGGTTCCGCGTCGGCGTCCGGTCGCACGTCCGGCGATCAGTCGGGCGCGGGCACGAACGGCGCGTCCGCTGCCAATCTCGATGCGCCGGGCTCGAATCAGCAGGGCGAAGCGTTCGGTCATCAACTGCAACAAATGATTCGCGCCGCCTTCGGCGCGCAAGTAGCCGGTCGACCGCAACAGCTCGCGCAACGAGATCAAACCGGCGCCGCCCGCGACCGAGAACGCAACGTTCGATCGGATTCCAGCCAGGCACGAGCCGGTCAGTCTGGATCCGCTCGCCGCGGCGACAACCAAACAATGAAAACCGCTGAAACCAAGCTAGGTGGGAACGCGTCGGGAAATGCTGCGGCCAATGATGCGCAAGCCAATCAGCCCGGCAAGTCGGGCGATCATCCGCGCAGCGACGGACCAGCGGGCAAAGATGGCAAAGGCTCCGGTGCCGGCAACGGCAGCGCCGGTGGCGGCTTGCTGGCGACTACCGGCGGCGAAGGTGCGGCATCTGCGGGCGGTGAATTGAAGACGTTCAAGATCACCCTGACGTCGTTTCTCCAAGGCCAAACGGTGAAAGCTGCGCCCGAGCCGAAGGTGCCGCGCGGACGCGTGGCCGACCAAGGGTTCGCCGCGGCCCCCCGTCAATCGAGCGCGCTGAGCGATCAGCAACTCGGGGACGACCTCATGCGCAAGCCGGAGATTCCGCCCGAATTCGAGGAGATCGTCCGCCGCGTCTATAGTCAGCGGCCCGAATCATGAGCACCGCCACCGCCCGCCAACAGGTCGAGGAGTTTCACGACATCTTTCATCGCATTCGCGAGGAGCTGAGTCGCGTCATCGTCGGCCACCACGACATTCTCGAACAGATTCTGATCGCGTTTTTCGCCGGCGGTCACGTGTTGATCGAAGGCGTGCCGGGCACCGGCAAGACCTTGATCGTGCGCACGCTCGGCGAGGTGCTCAACGTCCGCTTCAACCGCATTCAGTTCACGGTCGATCTCATGCCGGGCGACATCACCGGCACGCGCGTGCTGGTGGAAAACAACGGCCGGCGCGACTTCGCGTTCGTCCAAGGTCCGATCTTCGCGCACGTGCTGCTGGCGGATGAGATCAATCGCGCCACACCCAAGACCCAGTCGGCGCTGCTCGAAGCGATGGCCGAGCTGCAGGTCACGGTTGCCGGGACGACGTATCACTTGGCGCCGCCGTTCTTCGTCCTTGCCACCCTCAATCCGATTGAGATGGAAGGCACCTATCCGTTGCCGGAAGCGCAGCTCGACCGCTTCTTCTTCAAGGTTCGTCTGTCGTACCCGACCGCCGAAGAGATGCAGCGCATCATCGGCACCACGACCAGCGCGACCTTGCCGACCGTGAGGCCGTTGTTCGAGGCGGATGAGGCGCCGGCGCGCATCGAAGTGCTGAAGACGCTCGTGCGGGAGGTGCTAGTCGCGCCGCACCTCGAACAGTACGCCGCGGCGCTGGTGCGCGCAACCGTGCCGTCGGGCTCGAAATTCGCGCCGTCTACGGCCAGCGCGTTGCCGCTCGACGAGGGCGTCGCGCGCTACGTCAGTTTCGGATCGAGCCCGCGCGGCGGACAGGCGCTGTTGCTCGGCGCCAAGGTGCGCGCGCTGCTCGATGGACGCGTGAACGTGACCTACGCCGACATCGACGCCGTCGCGGTCCCGGCCCTCAATCACCGCTTGGTGCTGAATTTCGCCGCCGAGGCCGACGGCGTCGACCCGCGCAACCTGATCGAAGCGATCGTCCAATCCGCTCGCCGCCTGCAGCGCTAAGCCGTGAGCGATCCCACACCAGCTCCCGTTCACGATCCGGCGCCGCGCCCATCCGAACCCGCCGCGCTGGCGAGCGTGTTCGAGCCGACCTTCCTGCGCAAGCTCGATCGCCTTCAATTGCGCGTGCGGCACAGTCTGGCGACGCGGCCGGGCAACACGCCGATGCCGCACGGTAGCCAGCCGTCGGGCATCGAGCTGGCGAACTACAAGTCGTACCATCCGGGCGACGACTTGCGGTATCTCGATTGGAACGCCTACGGCCGACTCGATGAATTGTTGATCAAGACGTTTCGCGCGGAGCGGGAAGCCGCGCTGCACGTGCTGATCGATTGCAGCGCGTCGATGGGGGTGCCGGCCGCCGACGGGAAATTCTCGTTCGCGCAAGCGCTCGCCGCCAGCTTGAGCTACGTCAGCCTGCGCAACAACGATCCGGTGCGGATCGTGGCGCTCTCGGCGCTGCGCAACGACACGGTTCGGACCTCGCCGTGGTTCCGGCATCGCGACGCTCTCGGGCGCTTGCGTGCGTTTCTCGTCAGCCTGCGCGCGCGAGACGTGACCACCTTGGCGGAGAGCGTGCGCGCGTATGCGCGTCAGGCGCGCGTACCGGGTGTCGCCGTCGTGGTGTCGGATTTCCTGACGGAGCCGCGCCACTACGAATCGGCTTTGCGGACGTTGATCGGGTACGGGTGGACCCTCGGGGTCGTTCGGCTGTTGGGTCCGGGTGAACGCGATCCGTCGCGAGTATTTCGCCGCGCGCGCGTGCGCGACAGCGAAACCGGCGCCGAGCGGATCATCTCGCTGACGCCGGCGAATCGCGCGCGCTACGAGAGCGCGCTGACGGCACATCTCGACGGGCTGCGCACGTGGTGCGCGCAACACGAGGTCTACTTCGCGCTCGTCGACCCCCACAGCGGTCTGGAACATGCACTGTTTCACGATCTCGTGGCGGCCGGCATGGTGCGCTGATTGACTCATGGGGCTGCTGAATCCCGGCGCGCTGGTCTACGCCTCGCTCTACGTCGTGCTGGTGTTGCTGTACCTGTGGGACCGCATCCGCCGGCGAGTCGAGGTGCCGTCGTTGTTGCTCTGGCAGGCCGTCAGTGACGATGCCGTCCAAGCACGTCGATTTCGTCCCGACTGGCTCTTCTTTTTGCAAGCGCTGCTGCTGGCCGCGTTGATCGGCGGACTGGCGCGACCCTACTTGGCGGACGGCCGGCCGGTCGAAGCGGCACGGCGTCACGTCTTCATTCTTGATGTCTCGGCCAGCATGCAAGCGCGCGAGGGCAAGACGACGCGGTTCGCTGCGGCGCTGGCGGCGTTGCGTGACCGGCTGCACGCCTTGCCCACCAACGATGAGATGATGTTGATCACCGCCGCCGCGCGGCCCGAGATCGTCGCCGACTTCACCCGCGACCGTGCGTTGTTGGAGAGCCGGTTGGCGGCGGTGCAGCCCACCGACACCGGCACGGCGCTCGACCTCGCGTTGGCGCAGGCCGTCGGTGCGCGCGGACGCACGGATGCGCTTACCGACATCGAGGTGTTTTCGGACCTGGCACCGAGCCAATTGCCGGCGCGCTGGCGCGACGAAATCGGCAGCGGGCGCATGCGCATGCATCAGTTTGGCGAGACCGACGCCAACCTCGCGATCACCGGGCTGGAGATCTTTCAGAGCCGCCTTCAGGATCCCCGGGCGGCGCGGGCCTACGTCGTTGTGCAGAATTTTTCGCATCGAGAAGGGCACGGCGGTTTGACCGTGCGGCTCAACGAAGCGCCGGTGATGCAAACGGGCTTCAGCGTGCCGCCACGCGATGCGCGCTCATTCCTGGTCCCGAGTTTTCCCGGGCCCGGTCGCGTGGTCGCGCAACTCGACGCCGACGATGCGCTTGCCGTCGACAATGTGGCGATGGGGTGGATCCGCCCGCTGTCGACGACGCGCGTCTTGCTCGTCTCGCCCGCCGGTCCGCTCGTCGACGAGTTGGCCGCGGTCGCGCGGGCGACCGCGGGGCTGCATCTCATCACGATGACTCCCGACGCGTATGGGGGCCGGGCAGAGGATGCTGCCGACATAGTGATCTTCCATCGCTTCGTTCCGGCTTCGGAGCCCACGGTGCCCGCGCTCTACGTCTATCCGCCGCGCGACAACGGGTTGTTCGCGATCTCGGGTGACGTGCAGGGCGTCGACGTGTTGGATTGGAATGATCGCCACCAGGCTGTCGCCGGTTTGCGGCCGCTCGCGACCTTGCCGATTCAGCGCGCGCGCGTGATCCTGCCCGCGGAGTGGCACGAGCCGCTGCTGTGGTCGCGCACGGCCGAGCGCGAATTCCCCTTGGCTCTCGCCGGTGAACGCAACGGCCGGCGCCTCGCCTGCCTCACCTTCGACTTGGAATCGGAGCGTCTACTGAGCAGCGATAACATCAACTTTCTACTGTTCTTCCTCAACCTCCTGAGTTGGCTCGCTCCGCAATCGACCGACGTGGTGACCGTTTCGACCGGCGCGGTGTTGCCGATTGTGGGCATGCCCCCGGGCCCGGTCCGCGCGATCGATCCGCACGGCGAACCGCTTGATCTGGGTGACAGCCGGTCGGCAAGTCTCGAAGTGTTGACCGCGGGTGAATATCGGGTCGGCAACGACGGGACGCAGCGCGTGGTCTACGCCAACTTCGTCGATCCGACCGAATCGGACATCGGCCGCGCGGCGAAGGAACCGCAACCGGTGTCGAACGCGTCGGCCGCAATTGCCCAACGCACGTGGTCGACGCATTCGCCCGGCGGCGAGTTCGGCTGGTGGCTCCTGGCGGTCGCGGCGACCCTGTTGTTGGTCGAGTGGTTGCTCGCGATGCGGGTGGCGGAGCGCGGGTGATGCAAGAGCCGACGCTGCAGTATCTGTTCGCCCACCTCGACAGCATGGGGGTGACGTTCCGGCGTCCGACGTTGCTGCTGTTCCTGCTCGCGATTCCCGCGCTGATGTACTTCGGCCGGCGGGTGCATCGCGCGGCCACGGCGTTGCGCGTCGCCGCCCTGGTGGCGCTGACGTTGTCGATCGCGGGCTTGGCGTTGACGGCGATGTTACCGAGCGACCGGTTATCGGTGGTGGCGGCGGTCGATCTCTCCGATAGTATCGACGAGACGGCGCGCCAGTGGGAGACGCAGTACCTGAACCAATTGGCCACGGCGTTGGCTCCGGGCGACGAACTGGCCGTCGTCGCGTTCGCGCGAGATGCCACCGTGGTGCGTCCGCCGGCGGCGCCGGCGTCGTTCGAAGGCCTGCCGCGAACGCTGGCATCAGAGGCCACCGACATTGGCCGCGGCTTGGATGCCGGTTTCGCGCTGTTTGCGCCCGATACCGAGCGGCGGCTGATCTTGCTCACCGACGGCTTGGAATCGCGCGGCAACACTCGCAGCCGGATCGCGCGCGCGCGCCGAGCGAACGTGCAAGTGTCCGCCGCCGTGCCGCCGCACGCCGTCCATCGAGATGTTGCGCTCGATCGGCTGATGGTCGCGCCGGTGGTGGCCGACGGAGCGGTCTTTCCGGTGCGCGTGGTCGCGCGCAACTACGCCAAGCCCGGCCCCGCGTTTCTGACGTTGTACGCCGACGGCGAATCGCTCGGCAGCGAGACCGTCAAACTCGACACCGGGCTCAACACGATCGAGATTCCGTACCGCATGACCGGCGCCGGCGGGCATCACCTGCGCGCCGAATTGCGCGCGCCCGACGACGACATCGCCGGCAACAATCGCCGCGACACCGACATCATGGTCGTCGGCAAGACACGGGCGTTGGTGATGGCAACCGACGCGCACTCGCCGGTGGCGGGGGTGCTGGAACGCAAGGGGATCGAGACAGAGGTCCGGTCGCCGGCCCGCTTCCCCGATCGCATCGAGGACTTGCTCGCGTTTCACTGCGTCATTCTCGAAGACGTTGTGGCGAGTGGAATGGATGCCAAGCGGCTGGCCATGATTGAACGATACGTGCGCGATTTCGGCGGCGGCCTGATCTTCGCCGGCAGCGACCGGTCGTACGGCGATCCCGGCTTCAAGCGCACCGCTCTCGAGTCGTTGTTGCCGGTGACGCTCGAACCCCGCCGTCCCCAGCATACCGAGCGTGAACCGCTGGCGCTCTACGTTCTCATCGATCGCTCCAACAGCATGGGGTACAACAGTCGCGTTCGCTACTTGCGTGACGGCGAGAAGTTGCGCTACGCGCGCGAGGCCGCGCTCGCCGTGATTCATCAGCTCAAGGATCATGACCTCGTTGGCGTGATCGCATTCGACTCACAGCCGTTCACGCTCGCGCCGCTGCGGGCACTGAAGGACAATCGCCCCGTTCTGGAGGAGACCATCCCGCGCCTGGTGGAAGGTGGCGGCACGGATTTCTACGACGCCCTCGACACCGCTCGCGCGCAGTTGATCGACTCCCGCGTGGCGACCAAGCACATCATTCTCCTCACTGACGGGGACACTAATCGTGCGGCGACGGATCACTATCCGCTGATCGGTGCGATCGCCCAAGCCAACATCAGCATCACCACCATTCGCATCGGCGACGACACCGTGAACCTCGAATTCCTGCAGGATGTCTCCGCGAAAACCGGCGGCCAGTTCTACCATGTTGAAAACGTCGAAACCTTGCCTGAGCTGATGTTGCGCGACACCAGCGAGCGGTTGGCCCAGGCACCGCGCGGCGAGCATCACTTCCTGGCCCAGCTCGGCGTGCCGAGTCAGATGATGCACGGGATCACGGCCAAGGAGATTCCCGCGTTGACGGGCTATGCCTACGCGCGTCTCAAGCCGGGCGCGGAAGCCGCCGTGTTCGTGACCACGCGCGACCGCAAGGATCCGTTGCTTGCCGAGTGGCAGTACGGTCTCGGCCGCGTCGTCACGTTGACCGCCGGGCTCGACGACGATGCCGAGACGTGGATCGGGTGGCCGGGCTTCGGAAAACTTTGGTCGCAAGTCGTGCACTGGAGCGTGCGCGACCAGACGCCGTGGGACTACGCGGTGTCGGTGACGCGGCGTGAAGGGCTGACGCGACTCAGCGTGCGTTCGTTCGACGCGAACGAGGACGCGGTGCTGTTGGCGCGCCTGCACGTCACCGACGACCAAATCCTGGAGGTCCCACTGGTACCCTCCGCGCTGCGACAATTCACCGGCAGACTGCCCACGCTCGCGGGCGGCCGGTATCCGGTGACGATCATCAAACGCCGCGGCGAGAAGGATGTGCTGGAACACACGGCGGTCGTCGATGTTCCCAACGACGATGAGCCGTTGAATGAAGAGCGGTTCGCACCCGTCCCGGACACGGCGCTGCTGACGGAGGTGGCCGAGGCGACGGGTGGTAAGCTGAACCCGCCGATTCGTGAGCTGGTCGCGCGCAAGCCGGGCACCCGCCAGCTCTCCCATTCCCTCGACTATCTCCTGATTCCGCTGGCAATGGCGTTGTTCGTTGCGGACGTCGCCGTGCGCCGTATGACCCAGCCGCCCAGTGACGTTTGGTGATCGGGCACGCCCGGTTGGTCACCGGAAAAAGATCAAAAAACCCAGTTGCCGGCAGGCCGATGAGGTGGTAGAAAACGCCCTGATCGCGGTTCCCCCAGTCGACGCTGATGATGAAATCTGACCTCGCCGATATGGTACTGCGCCCTTGCCGGTACTCCCCGGCTTCGACCGGCGGCAGCGATTCGCGCCTCAACCACTAACCGATACTGGAGGGTCTCGTGCACACCGCTGCTCGCGCTCGTTCCGCTCATTCCGTGCATCCCGCACCGGACTTCTCCGCCGCCCAAGCCATCGCCGACACGATTCATCAGCGCCTCAATTTCCGCCGCCCGCCGTTTCGGTTCGAGGAATTTCTCTCCGCGCACGACGCCTACAAGGTCTTCGAAGTTGATTTGCCGTTCGGATTGGACGGGCGTTTGTTCCTCACTCCCGACGGCGAGCAGAAGACGATTCACCTGCGCAAAGACAACACGCGGCCGCGTATTCGCTTCACCTTGGCGCATGAAATCATGCACGCGGAGCTGCATTTTGCGCAGGGACAGTTGCAAGATTTGACCGCCTGTCGCACCGTCGAGCACGCACATGGACAGCGTCCGCTGCTCGAGCGCGAGGCCGACTTCGGTGCGGCCGCGCTGTTGATCCCGTTGTGGATGCTCGATGACGTGCTGCCTTACCGCCTGCGACACGACTACCCGGACCACGTGGTGCGCGAGATGACCCGCATCTTTCGGGTGAGCGACGGCGCGATGCGGATTCAGCTCAAGCGCTACACCGCGCACGCCGGCGAATTTCAGCGTCCGCTGTAACGCCAGACCGCCGCGCGTCCGCCGTCGCGCGCTTGGCGAAGCGACGGCAACATCCTAGACTGCGTTCGTGCGCATTCTTTACTTCGACGCTTTCTCCGGCATCAGCGGCGACATGACCGTCGGGGCGCTGCTGGCGCTCGGCGTGCCGATTCGTCGTGTCCGAGAAGAACTCGGTCGCTTGCCGCTGCGCGGGTATGAGATCGCCGCCGAATCGGTGAAGGTCAACGGAATTGCTGCACAGCACTTCGCGGTTCGCATCGAACACCACGAGCACGCACATCATCACCGCCCCTATCGAGAGATCCGAAGCATGCTCGAACGTGCCGGACTAACCGAATTGATCGCGAGAAACGCCCTGGCTATCTTTGCGGCCTTGGCAACCGCCGAAGCGCGGGTCCACGACATCGCGCCGGATGACGTGGAGTTTCACGAAGTCGGTTCCGTCGATGCCATTGTCGACGTGGTGGCGGCTGCCGCCGGATTCGTCGAGCTGGGCGTCGAAGCCGCCTACGTGTCGCCGTTGCCGTCGGGATCCGGAACGGTCTCCTCGCAGCACGGCATATTGCCGGTGCCGGCGCCGGCAACGGTGGAACTGCTGCGCGGCTTTCCTATGCGCACCGGCGACGGGGACGGTGAGCTGGTAACTCCGACCGGGGCGGCAATCGTCGCCGCGCTGGCCAAGCCCGGTGCGCCGGCGATGCGCGTCACCAACGTCGGCTACGGCGCCGGAACGCGGCGGCTGAACGATCGCCCCAACGTCTTGCGTCTGGTCGTCGGGGAAATTGCTTCGCTGCCCAACGCCGACGAGTTGGTGGTGATCGAGACCAACATCGACGATGCGAACCCCGAGTTATACGATCACGTGATCGAGCGACTGCTCGATGCCGGCGCTCGCGACGTCTACCTGACGCCGGTTCTGATGAAGAAGAACCGACCCGGCGTGCTACTGAGTGTGTTGGGTGCCGCTCCCGATCGTGAGCGGCTCGCGGCGATCATGCTCAGTGAGTCGACGGCGATCGGGGTGCGGTATCATGCGGTTCACCGCACCACGCTGCCGCGCGAGGTGCGCGAGGTGATGACCGAATTCGGCGCGGTGAAGGTCAAGTTTGCGCTCGCGCCGGACGGTCGTCACAACATCGCTCCCGAGCATGACGACTGCCGTCGCATCGCGCGCGAACGGCAGGTCCCGCTGAAGAGCGTGTATCAGGCGGCCATCGCCGCCGCGCTGCGCAAGTGAGATGGGGAGCACGTCAGCCCTGCAGACGATCGAGCGCGAGGTGTTCCCGGAAGATGCGCGCGAGACGCGCGCGGTCGGCCGGGGTCTCGCGCACGTCGCCCAGCCACGGAATCACGCCGAGCGGCGGTCCGAATAACTTGGTGAGCACACTGACGTTGGTCTCGGCGGCGAGGTCGGGCTGCGGCGTGATGGTGTTGATGACGTAGCCGGCAAGACGCAGTCCGTCGCGCTCGGCGCATCGCATCGTCAATGCGGCGTGATTGACCGCGCCGAGCTTGTTAGCGACGACAATGACGAGCGGCGCGTCGAGCTCCGCACACACGTCGGCAAACGTTACCCGATCCACCAGCGGAACCAGCAAGCCGCCGGCGCCCTCGACGAGGACGACGGAATGCGCGGCACGCAATCGCTCGCACGCCGCCCGGATGACAGAGAGATCGATGCGCTGTCCCGCGCGCTCGGCTGCGACGCTCGGTGCCAACGGCTCGCGAAAGCGGTACGGACAAATCGTCTGCGCCTCGGCTCCGCACCCCGAAAAGAAGGCGAGGCGGCGGGCGTCGGATGCAAGCAACTGCCCTTCTGCTGCTTCGCAGCCGGTCTCCGCCGGTTTGAGGACGCCGACCGTCTCGCCGCGTGCGGTCAGCGCCGCGGCAAGCCCGGCGGCGACGGTGGTCTTGCCGACGCCGGTGTCGGTTCCAGTGATGAAGAGAATTCGCGCAGGCACGCTCTCGTCCGAGTTGCTGCCTGCTTAGCAGATGCGATGCTGCAACAGAACGGAAGGATTACGCGAACAGGGCAAAGAGAATCAGCCCGATTGCCGCCCACAACCCGCCGCTAATGACCGTGCCGGATAGAAAACCGAGCAAGGGGACCCCGGGCGCGCGATCTACGCTCCAAACGTCCAGGCCATCCATCCAATAGGTGCTACCGCCACTCGATCTCATGACAACCTCCGCTTTGCCGAACGAGCAAGGCCTGTGCCGCGAGCCCCTCGCTCCCGTCGTACAAGCACCAGGATGTTGGCGGCGCCTTCGAGTTTCACCGAAGCGACAAAGCTGGGTTCGAAAATTTGTGAGAGCCGAGAAACCGTCAACCGGTGACGTCGATGATCGCGCGCCGGGTCGCGTCGGTGAGATCGGCGAGTTCGGATTTGCTGATGGTCAGCGGCGGCATCAGGACGATGACGTCGCCGAGCGGGCGGATGATCACGCCGTAGCGACGCGCCTGCTCAATGATCCGGTGGCCGACGCGGTCGGCCGGCGAGTACGATGTGCGCGATTCGACATCGCGCACGATTTCAATCCCGACCATCAGCCCACACTGGCGTATGTCGCCCACGTGAGGCAGGGCGGTGAAGTCGCGGGCGAGAATATCCCCGAGGTCGGCCGCGCGCTCCCCGACCCGTTCGAGAACGTGCTCGCGCTCGAACAATTCGAGATTCGCCGACGCCACCGCGCACGCCAGCGGATTGCCCGTGTAGGTGTGGCCGTGAAAGAAGGTCTTGAACTCATCGTACGGCGCGAGGAACGCCGAAAAGATCCCTTCGGTCGCAAGCGTCGCCGCCAGCGGGAGATAGCCGCCGGTGAGTCCCTTGCCGACGCACAGGATATCCGGATCCACCCCGGCGTGCTCGACGGCGAACATCTTCGCCGTGCGGCCGAAGCCGGTCGCGACCTCGTCGCAGATGAGCAACGTGCCGGTCTCGCGAGTCAGTCGGCGGAGCGCCGCGAGATAAGCGGGCGGGTGGTTCCACATGCCGGCCGCGCCCTGCATCATCGGCTCGACAATCAGGGCGGCGATTCGTTCGCCGCAGCGCGCAAACAACTCCTCGGCTTCTCGCACTGCGGCCGCCAGCGCGTCGGCTTCGGACATCCGCCGCTGCCAGCGAAAAATGTGCGGCGGATCGAGCCGCTCGCACGGGAACAAGAGCGGCTTGAAGTAACGATGAAAGGTCTCCGAATAGCCGATGCTGACGGCACCGAGGGTGTCGCCGTGGTACGACTCGGTCAGCGAAACGAACCGGCTGCGCTCAGGAGCGCCCTTGATCTGCCAGTATTGGAAGGCGAGCTTGAGGGCAATTTCGACCGCGGTCGCGCCCGCGTCGGAATAGAAGACGCGCGTGAGACCCTCGGGCGCCACCGCCGCCAATCGCCGCGCCAACTCGATCGCTGGGACGTTTGATAGACCGAGCATCGTTGTGTGGGCGATCCGATCCACCTGCGCGTGCAACGCGGCGTCGAGTTCGGCCTTGCGATGACCGTGGACGTTGCACCACAGCGATGACACGCCGTCGAGGTAGCGACGTCCCTGCACGTCGATGAGGTAGTTGCCTTCGCCGCGCGCGATGATCAGCGGCTCGTGCTCGAGCCAGTCGCGCATCTGAGTGAACGGGTGCCACAGGAACTTGTGATCCCATTCCGCCAACTCGAAGAATCCAACTGCATCCCGAGTCTGGCTCATCCAAGACCGGCGCGAGGTTGGGTCGTGCGTTGCGCGAACGCCGTCAACGCGATGTCGACGTCCGCTTCCGAGTGCGTCGTCATCGTGGTGGCTCGCAGACGCGCGGTGCCCGGCGGTACGGTCGGCGGGCGAATGCCTTGCACGAAGACGCCGGCTTCGAGCAATCGCTCGCATAAGGTCATGGTCGCCGACGGCTCGCCGATCCAAACCGGAACGATCGGAGTGTCCGTCGCGGGAACGCGATAGCCGAGTTGACGCAACCCGCGACTGAGCTGGCGTGCGCGCGCGAGCGTGCGCGCGCGACGTTCCGGCTCCGTCTCAACGATGGTCAGGGCCGCGGCGGCGGCCGCAACGATCGGCGGCGGCAGCGCCGTGGTGAAGATGAACGTGCGGGCGGTGTTGACGAGAAAGTCGATCACTCGCCGACTGCCGGCAACGAAGGCGCCGAAACCGCCGAGCGCTTTGCCGAGCGTTCCCATGTGCACCGTGACGGCGTCGGCAATTCCACACTGCTCGACCGCGCCGGAACCAGAATCGCCGAGCACGCCGGTGGCATGGGCTTCGTCGATCATGAGCATCGCGCCATGCCGCGCGGCCAGCGCGGCGATCTCGGACAACGGCGCGAGAGCGCCGTCCATGCTGAACACCGAGTCGGTGACAACCAGCTTGCGTCGTGCCGGCGTGCGGAGTGCGGCGTCGAGCGCCGCCGTATCGGCATGCGGATAGACGGCCAGCCGTGCACGCGAGAGACGGCACCCGTCGATGATGCTGGCGTGATTGAGGGCGTCGCTGCACACCAGATCGCCGTCGCCGACCAGCGCGGCGATCACGCCGACGTTGGCATGATAGCCGGAATTGAAGAGCAGGGCGGCTTCGGTTCCTTTGAAGGCCGCCAGACGTTCTTCCAGCTCGCGATGGGCGCGCATGGATCCCGAGATCAACCGTGACGCGCCCGCGCCGAAACCGCCATCACGGGCGGCGCGGTTCGCCGCTTCAATGATCGCCGGATGATTGGCCAAGCCGAGATAGTTGTTGGAGCACAGCATGAGAACCCGCCGCTCGCCCAGGGTTACCCAGGGCTCCTGCGCCCCCGTGATCCACCGCAGCGATCGCCGCAGGCCGACCGCTTCGCGGTGCGCCAACTCCGCCGCCATCCAGTCCGTCGTGCTCATTCGTCGCACGCTTATGGCCTGTCGTCTGCCGAGTCAATTCGGCGCGTCGAGCGGCGGACGGCCCATCGCATCGGACCCGTTGACACGAAGCGTCGAACCGGCATACTAAACGTTCAGTATGGAGGCGACGGCGGCAAAACGTGGGGGCGAATCGCGGCAGGAACTGCTCGACGTCGCGATCGACTGCTTCGCGCGCTTCGGCTACCAGGCCACCTCGATCGATCGCATCGCCCGCGAAGCGGGCGTCACCAAGGGCGCGCTGTACTACCATTTCAAGGACAAGGCGGATCTGCTGTTCGCGGCGGTGAAGAGCCGGGTCGGGCAGTGGGAACGGCGGGTGATCGACGCGATGCGCCCGGTCCCGTCGTCGGGCGCGCGGCTGCGGCAGGTCGCGCAGGTATGTCTCGACCACGCGACCAAGAGCAATCATCGGCGCATGATCATCACTTTGATGGTCGAGGCGCTCGACACCAACGCCCCGATCTCGGCGGAGTTTCGCGCCATGATGCAGCGATTTCGCGAGTTCCTCGCAACGGTCGTCGCCGGCGGACAGCGCCACGGAGAATTTCGCAGCGATATCGACCCGGCCGTCGCGGCCGAGGTGTACGCCGGCGCGGTCATGGGTGCGGAGATTCAATACTATCAAGATCCGAACGCGATCTCGTTGCCGGCAACGCTCGACGCGTTTCTCGATCAATACCTCGGATGGTTGTCGGCCGGCGTCAACCACCGTCAGTCCAACCATCGCCGCACGCGCCCAGCGAGGGCGCCGCGCGTGCGCGCGCACAGGAGTTGACTATGGTCAGTTTCCAACCCAGTGAGGAGCAGCAACTGATCCGCGATACCGTGGCGAGCTTCGCCGCCGAGCAGATTCGGCCGGCGGCGCACGAGGCCGACGAAACCGGCGCGGTGCCGAGCGCGCTCGTGCAACAAGCCTGGGAGCTGGGCCTGGTGCAGAGCACGATTCCCGAGGCGTTCGGCGGCGCCGGCGAAGCGATCTCGGCGGTCAGCGGCGGGCTGGTCGCCGAAGAACTCGCCTGGGGTGATCTCTCGATTGCGATGCATCTGCTCGCGCCGCGGCTGCTGCTCTATCCGGTGATCTTGTTCGGCACGCCCGAACAGCAACAGCAGATCTTGCCGGCCTTCGGCAGCCCCGACTTTCGTGCGGCGACCGCCGCGGTCATGGAGCCGCGCTTCGGCTTCGACCTGGCGGAGCTGGGGACCACCGCGCGGCGTAAGAACGGCACCTACACGATTACCGGCAACAAGTGCTTCGTGCCGCTCGGCGGCAGCGCCGAGCAGATCCTCGCGTACGCGCGCGACGAAGACGGCCGAGTCGGAGCGTACCTCATCAACAAGGGCGCCGCTGGGGTGGCGCGCGTCGAGCGCGAGCAGAACATGGGGCTCAAGGCGCTGGAAACCGACGAGATCGACTTCAGCGACTGCGCGGTGCCCGCCGCCGCTCGCATCGCGGGCGATTTTCCGGCGCTCATGAATCGCTCGCGGGTGGCGTTGGCGGCGATGGCGGTCGGGGTGGCGCGCGCGGCGTTCGAGTACGCGCGCGACTACGCCAAGGACCGCAAGGCGTTCGGCGTCGCGATCGCTCAGAAACAAGCGATCGCCTTCATGCTGGCGGAGATGGCCACCGAGATCGACGCCGCGCGGCTTCTGACGTGGGAGGCCGCGTGGGTGATTGATCGCGGGCAAGACGCCACGCGCGAAGCCGTGCTCGCCCAGCGGTACGCGGCCAACATGGTGATGAAGGTCACCGACAATGCCGTGCAAGTGCTCGGCGGCCACGGCTACATTCGCGAGCACCCGGTTGAACTGTGGGCCCGCAATGGCCGCGGCTTTGCGACGTTCGAGGGTATGGCGATCGTGTAGTCGGTCCCCCGACAAATTGGATGCGAATCGGAGGCAGCCATGATTGATTTCGAACTTTCTCCTGACATCGTCCGCAATCGCGACATGATTCACATGCTCGCCGAATCGTCGATGCGCCCGATTTCACGCGAGTACGACGAACGCGAGCATGACAAGCCGATGGAGTTCTTCGACATGATGTGGAACGCGTCGAAGATGAACCCGGTCAACATCGGCGGCGACGGCAAAGGCGCCAAGAAAGACCTCCCGCCGACGCGTAGCCTTGGCTCGGCGGTGACGATCGAAGAGCTGTCGTGGGGCGACGCGGGGCTCTACCTGAGCATTCCCAATCCCGGCCTCGGCGGCGCGGCGGTCATGGCGGCCGGCACACCCGAGCAGAAGGAACGGTTCCTCGCGCGCTTCAAGGAGGGCGCGCCGAAGTGGGGCGCGATGGCGATCACCGAGCCGGGTTGCGGCTCCGACTCGGCGGCGATCACCACCACCGCCGTACGGGACGGCGATCACTGGGTATTGAACGGCACGAAGATCTTCTGCACCAGCGGGTGGATGGCGGTCGAGAAATCCGAAGGGTTCGTCGTCGTGTGGGCGACAGTCGACAAGTCCGCCGGGCGCGCCGGGATCAAGGCCTTCGTCGTCGATCATCACACTCCCGGCATGACGGTCACCGGTTTGGAAAAGAAGATGGGCATCCGTGCCTCGGATACCGCCACCATCGTACTCGAAGACTGTCGCATTCCGCTCAACAACATTTTGGGCAGCCCCGAAGTGAAGAAGACCACCGAGGGCTTCAAGGGCGTGATGGCGACCTTCGACTCTACGCGTCCAATCGTCGCTGCCAGCGCGCTCGGAATCGGTCGCGCGGCGCTCGACTACACCCGTGGGGCGCTCGAGCAAGCCGGCGTCAAAATCCGTTACGGCGCGCCGGCGCACAAACTGACCGCGCTCGAGCGCGACTTCATGGACATGGAGGCCAATCTGCAGGCCGCGCGCCTGCTCACGTGGCGGGCGTGCTGGATGATGGATCAGGGCATGCACAACAGCCTCGAGGCGTCGATGTGCAAGGCCAAGGCGGGCTTGGCGGTCACGCAGGTCACACAAAAGGCGGTGGAGTTGCTCGGCCCACTCGGCTACTCGCGCAAGATCTTGCTGGAGAAGTGGATGCGCGACGCGAAGATCAACGACATCTTCGAAGGCACGCAACAGATCAACCTCCTGATCATTGCGCGCCGCATCCTCGGATACTCCAGCAAAGAATTGAGTTGAGCCCGGGCGTTTCGGTAGTCGGCTGCGCGCCGACTACCGGCGGCGGGCGGCGTCGTCGGTCAACTGCCCGGCGTTCGGAGAGGCGTCGGCCGGCACCCAAATCCGGAAGGTCGAGCCGCGATTGACTTCGCTGTCCACGCTGATGGTCCCACCCAGCATGTCGAGCAAGCGGCGCGTGACGTAGAGTCCCAATCCCGCCCCGCCGTAACGGCGCGTCGAGGAGCTGTCCCCCTGACGGAACGGCTCGAAGATTACCGGTAACGCTTCCGGCGCAATACCGATGCCGGTATCGGCGACGTCGATCTCCACGCCGCCGTTGCGAGCCGCCGCCCGGAGTCGGATCTTTCCCTTGGGAGTGAACTTGACCGCGTTGGCCAACACGTTCTTCACTGCCACCTTGAGCTTGACCGGATCGGTGCGCAATTGCGGCAATTCGGCCGGGACCTCTGCGCTATACGTCACGCTTGGATTGGGTTGCAGTTCGCGAATTTCGCGACTCGCCTCATCGAGCAAGTCCTGCAGGCGCGTGTTCGACAGCTCGATCGGCAGCCGCCCCGATTCGAGCCGGCTGAGATCGAGGGTGGCGTTGATCATCTCGAGCAGTTCACGCGCACTACGGTCGGCACGCTCCAGGCGCGTGGCCTGCTCCGGGGTGAGCGTGCCGAATGCGCCGTCGAGCAGCAGCTCGTTGTATCCAATGATGATGTTCAACGGGGTGCGCAGCTCGTGCGACATGGTGGCGACGAAATCCGACTTGAGTCGATTGGCGCGCTCCAACTCCTCGACGAGGCGCGCGTTGGTGACCGCGACTGACGCGAGTTGGCCGATGCCGCGCGCGATGCGTTCTTGTTCGAGCGTGAAGGGCCCTCGCTTGCCTCGATAGCTTGCCACGTGGACGCCGAAGATCTCGGCGCCCCGCCGCAGCGGCACGTACACGGCGGCGGTCTCGCCGAAGCGGCTCGGGTGATATCCCGGCAGCGCAAACGAGGGTTTGTCCATGACGACCTGCGCGACACCACGCTCATGCAACCGGTCCAACAGCCGTTCGATCCGGCTGCGCGGAATCGTCAGCACGCGCAACGCCTCCCGGTGTTCGGTGGAGAGCCCAAAAGTGGCGGCGACCACGAACGTCTCGTGCTCGGGCTGCCACAGCATGGTGTGGCTGGCATCGCATCCGATGGCGGCCGCCGTGAGGTGGCAGAGCCGGTCCATCAACACCGGCAAGTCGAGGGACGCGATCAGCTCTTGACCGACGCGTGCGAGGGCTCCCGAGACCGCGGCCTCGGCTTCCAACGCGGCGTACAGTTCGGTGGACTCCATCGCCACGGCAAGTTGTCGCGCGATGGCATCGAGGAACTCGACCTTCCGGGCATCAAACCGCTGGGTGCGATCTGACGTAACGGTGACCAGCACGCCGACGTGGCGGTCGCGCACGCGCAGCGGCACCGCGGCGAGCCCGCCGATGTGAAAGCGCTCGCGCAGCGCGAGCGGAAGCCACGGCTGCTGTTCAACATCATTGACGATCAGCGAACGTTCCGCGCGCAAGGCGCGGCCAAAGGCGTTCTCGGGGCCCGCCAGCGCTTCGAGTTCCGCCACCATCTGCTTCGGCACCGCCCAGTTGGAAATGACTCGAAACGCCTGTTGCGGATGGTCCCACCAGAAGGTCAACACGCCGTCACACGGCAGCACCTGGGCGGTACGCCGCTGCACCCGCGCGAGCAATTCCGATTGGTCGAGGGTGCCGCTGATGTCCCGCGCGACCTCCAACAGCGCCGTCTTCTCCGCTTCGCCCCGCCGGCGCTCGGTAATGTCGCGGGCGATCGCGTCGATCGCGATGGGCCTGCCGTCTTTGTACTGCGTGCTGGCGCTGACTTCGAGCGCGATCCGCTGCCCGTCCTTACCGAAGATGTCCAATTCGAACGCCGGCGTCTTCTCACCCTGCAGTTGGCGGCGAAACGCGTCCAGCGCATACGCGCGTTGGTCGGGCGCCACCACCGAGCCGAAGTTCATCGACAACGCCTCGTCGAGAGAGTATCCGGTCAACCACAGCGCGGCCCGATTGACTGCAGTGATGCGCCCCGCCGGATCTATCGTGATGATGATGTCCTGTGCGTCTTCAATCAGGTGACGGTGACGAGTCTCACTCCGGCGGAGAACCTCTTCAATCCGCTTGCGCTCGGTAATATCCGACGCGATCCCCAACGTGGCAGGTTCTCCGTTGATGACGACGTTGGTGGCGGTCGCCTCGATCCAGCGCTCCTCGCCGGCCTTGGTGAGAATCTTCACTTCGGCCGGCCCGGTGGAGACCTCACCGTTCAGCCGTGCGTGCTGGCGGGCGAGCGCAGCGGCGCGGAAGTCTGGGTGTATGACGTCCCAGAAATTCATCGCCTGCATCTCATCGGGTGAGTACCCGGTGATCGTCGAGGTAGCGGGATTGGCGTAACGAAAGGTGCGGCCTTGGATGAAGATTGCGGCGGTGGCGGTCTCGGCGACCGCGCGGAAGCGGGCCTCGCTCTCATGCAGCGCGTCCTCGGCGCGCTTGCGCTCCGTGATGTCGCGCGCGATGCCGAACAGACCGATGGCCCGGCCTTGCGGGTCACGATAGACGCCTTTGGTGGACAAATAGATGCGGGTGGTGCCGTCGACCACCACGACCTCTTCGTAGGTTTGGGTCTCGCCGGTCGCGATGACCCGCCGATCGCCGTCGCGGACGCGCTGCGCGCTCTCGGAGGGAAAGAAGGCGGCGTCGTCGTGTCCCAGAATTTCCTCCGGTCGCCGACCGATGACGCGGGCACCGGCGCTGTTGATCATGAGGTAGCGACCATCGAGGTCCTTCACGAACACGGCGTCGGTGGTTCCTTCGATGATGGAGTGCACGAGGGCGAGGCTGTGGCGCAACTCGCGCTCGGCGGTTTTGCGCTCGGTAATGTCTTGCGCGGCGCCGAGGAAGCGGAGGACGCGTGTGTGTGTCGAGTCCCACTCGGGCCGTGCGTAGTTGCGAAGCCACCGCGGGTTCCCGTTGCGACCGTGGATGCGGAACTCGCACACGTCGTCGTGACCCGCCAACAGGCGATCGCGATGCGCCAGGAGCAGCGGCAGGTCTTCGGCAACAATGTGGCCGGGCCACGTGTCGCTGTCGCGCAGTTGCGCCAACGTCGATCCGGTGACGGCGGTGAACGCGCCCGTGGCCCACTCGAATTGCAATCGCCCGTCGGGATGGATCGCGGCGGCGTACGCAAAATCCGATGTCAGCTCGGACACCGAGCGATAGCGTGCCTCCGATTCCTGCAGCGCTTGTTCGGCGGTTCGGCGCTCGGTGATTTCTTGCGCCGCGCCGTGGATGCGCACGACGTGGGCATCCGTTGCGCTCCATACCGGCCGCGCGACGATGTGGTACCAGCGAACACTCCCGCCCTTGGCGACGATACGCGCGTCGACGGCGGCTTGCTCGCCCGCGAGCAGCCGGGCGATGGCGGCGCCGACGTTCGCGCGATCGTCGGTGTGCACGATCGCGAGGAGCCCGCCGCGCGCCTCGACCTCCTCCGGCGAGTACCCGGCGACCGGGACGTCGCGCCCCAAACGCTCGCGGACGAGACGGCCGTCGGCCTCGACCCGGAAGGTGAACGGATAGTCGGACGTGAGCTCGAGCAGGATGCGGTAACGCTCATCGACCAGACTCGACCGCGCCCCGGCATCGTCGATCGTACCGCCACCGTGATCGAGACTCTCACAAATGGCGGGCGTCAGCCGGCCGAGATCCGCTTTGGTGACATAGTTGTCGAAGCCGCTTTTGATCGCGGAGACGGCGGTGGCGGTGCTGTCGATGTCGGTGATCAAGATCACGGGGCACCGCGGTCGACGGGCCTTTACATCGCGCAACAGTGCCAGAGCAGTGGTCCACCGCACTCGGTACTCGCACGCGACCAGGTCAAACGCCTGCGCGCCCAGGACGGTGAGCCACTGACTGGCGTCGTTGACGTGGACGATCTCGCAGTCGGGAAATTCGCGACGGAGAACCGCACCGATGCGCGCGACCGCTTCGGGATCGTCGTCGGCGAGCACGACGCGACGCAACGTAAGTGGAGCCGCAGTGGCCGATTGCATGACCCGCCTCGTCTCACCAGCCGCCGATGAACCGTCGATCCCCTCTTGGATTGCTCCAACGATTGGGCATCGGATGGGCGGGGACAATGGCGCAGCAACAGAGTATTGCCACTGCACCGCTGTGGTCAAGCACCAATTTTACGCTTGGCGGCGGAATCGGCGAAGCAGCTAGCGTTTCTCGGCAACCCTCAATTTAGCGCTGGCGGCGCGCGAATTGGCGGTAATCTCTCGCTCCGACGGCCTGACCGGGCGTTTGGTGAGCACGTCGAGTCGCCCTGCCGCGCGCTCGGCGACGAAGAATTGTTTGACCAGGCGGTCTTCAAGCGAATGAAAGGCGATGACCGCCAGACGACCGCCGGGCCGAAGGACCGACACCGCTTGCGGGAGCACGCGGCGGATCGCCTCGAGTTCATCGTTCACCGCGATGCGTAACGCTTGGAAGATGCGCGCCGCAGAGCGGGCGGCGCGCCAGCGCACGCGTGCCGGCAGTGCGGCAGTGACGACGTCGAGGAGTTGGGTGGTCGTCATGATCGGCGCTCGCTCGCGCTCGAACAGAATTCGACCGGCGATCCGTCCGGCGAAGCGTTCCTCACCGAAATCACGGAAGATCGCGGCCAATTCATCAACGGCACGGGTGCGGATGATGTCGGCGGCGGTCTCCAACGACGTATCCGCGGGGTCGAAGCGCATGTCGAGCGGCTCGGTGCGCGCGAAGCTGAAACCGCGGCCGCTGAGGTCGAAGTGGTACGAACTGAGTCCGAGATCGAGCAGCACCCCGTCGACCGGACCGAAGCGCTGCGCATCGACGAGGGCCGACAAGTCGGCGAAGCTCGCGGTGACGAGTACGAGGCGACCCGCGTCGATGCAGGCTGCGAGTCGCTCGCGCACGCCCGTGAGCAGGGTCGCGTCACGGTCCACGCCGAGCACCCGACCATCGGGGGCGCTGTGCGCCAAGATCGCTGCGCTGTGCCCACCGCCGTCGATGGTCGCGTCCACAAACCGCCCGCCCGGGCCGCGAACCAGATACGCGACCACTTCGTCGAGCAGGACGGGTTGGTGCACAGGGTTCATCGTCGACTCCGCGCAGCGGGCGGTTCGAGCGGGAGTCGAACGCGAAAGCAGGACCCTTGATGCAGCACGCTGTCGACAGTGATTGACCCTTGCAGCGCGTCGAGTAGTCGCCGAACGATGTGAAGGCCCAATCCCACACCCGCCGACCCATGCGCCGGCTGACGTTGCACCTGATGGAACGGGTCAAAGATCAACGGCAGATCCTTCGGCGCGATGCCGATGCCGGTGTCGCGCACGCTCAGTTCGATGGCGTCGCCGGATCGCTCCGCGGCGACCTCGATCCGCCCCGCGTCGGTGAACTTCACCGCGTTCACGATCAAGTTCTTGAGCACTACCTTCAGCTTCAGCGGGTCGGTCGTCAGTGGGGGCAAATCGGGGGCGACGCTCCAGCGAAATTCGACTCCCGGCTTCTCCCGGACGATCTGCGTCTCGTTGTCGAGGTCGGCCATCAGCCTCTGAACCGACATGGTCTCGATCGACAGCGGGATGCGTCCGGTTTCGAGGCGGCTCAAGTCGAGCGTCGTGTTCACCAAGTCGAGCAACTCGCGGGCCCGCGCGCGAACACGCGCGATCGTCTCGCGCTGCTCCGGGGTCAGGCTGCCGAAGGTATGGTCGAGCAGTAAATCGTTGTAGCCGAGGATGACGTGCAGCGGGGTCCGCAGCTCGTGCGACATACTGGCGACGAAGTCGGCCTTCAGGTTGTTCGCGCGCGCCAGCGCCTCCACCAGCCGCGCGTTCTCCAACGCGAGTGATGCCGACTGGGCGATACCGCGGGCGATCCGCTCGTGCTTCGGGGAGAAGGGCGCTTCGCGCCCGCGATAGCCGGCCGTCAAGATGCCGGCGATCTCGGTGCCGCGCCGCAGCGCGACGTAGAGGGTGTGAGAAACGCCGTACTGTGCCTGCAGCGCCGGTAGCACCGGGATCGTCGCATCGTCGCTGGACACCTGGATGAGCTCCTGCTCACGGAAACGATCGAGCAGCTTGGTTACCACGGTGCCAGGAAAGCGCATCACTCGCACGGACTCGGACTGTTCGGCTGTGTCACCGAATCCGGACATTGGGACGAATGTCTGCGTTTCGTTTTCCCACAGGAACGTATGACTCGAATCACATCGGAGAACTTCCGCCGTCAATTGCGACAACCGATCGAGGAGAACCGGAGTGTCGAGTGAGGAAATGATCTCGCGACCGACGCGCGCCAATGCGTTGGCCACTTCCGCTTCTTCCTGGTGGACCCGAAACAGCTCGGTCTCGGCGCGGCGATGTTCGCTCACATCTTGCGCCGCCCCGACGATCCGCGCGGTTCGTTGCCGCGCCGCATCCCACACCGGGCGACAGTAGCTGCGCAGCCAGCGTACATCGCCGTTCTTGGTCAAAATCCGGTACTCGCTGACGTCATCGTGACCGGCGAGCAGTCGTTGATGCTGCTGCAGCGCGATCCGCAGGTCGTCTGGATGAATCACCGAGGTCCAGTCCCGGGTGTCGATGTCGTCGTCGCTGTAGCCGCTTGCGCGCCGAAATCTATCGGACACCCATTCGCGCACCAGCGAGCCGTCAGGCTCGACGCGAAAGGCGTACATCCAATCAGATGTGAGTTCCGCGACCGCTCGATAGCACTCTTCCCAGACCGGGCCGGCGGCGGTGGGGTTGGCCGTCGCCGGGGTTCGCGATTGCGACTGGCGCGGGGCGGTTCGGCGCTCGCCTCGACGTTTGTTGGCCACGGCTCGACTCGTTCCGGCTCTGCGCCTCAATACGAACTCAGGGTGGTTTCCCGTCGTCTCGCGACTCACACCATCGGCGCTTCGGCGTCCAAACGCTCGGGGATCCAGACCCGAAAGGTCGAGCCGCGATCCACCTCGCTCTCGACCGCGATGGTGCCGCCGAGCGCTTCAGTCAGACGACGGGCGATGTACAACCCCAGGCCGACGCCGCCATAGCGGCGGGTCGACGAACTGTCGCCTTGGCGGAAGGGTTCGAAGATGACCGCACGGGTCTCCAGTGGAATCCCGATGCCGGTATCGTAGACGGTGATCTCGACGCCGCCGTCACGCAGCGCCGTGCTGATGGTGATGCGCCCGTGTTCCGTGAACTTCAGCGCGTTGGTGACGAGGTTTTTGATCACCACCTTGAGCTTGACGGCGTCGGTGCGTAGTACGACGGCCCGGGCCGGCCGCTGCCAGACGACCTCGACGCCGGGCCGACTGATCGCCGCACGGGTTTCGCTTTCGAGTTGATCAAGCAGCGCATGGAGCCCGACTTCAGCAATCTCCAAGGGCAAGCGTCCGTTCTCGATGCGGCTGAGGTTGAGCGTGGCGTTGATGAGTTCGAGGAGTTCCTGCGAGCGTTTGTCGACCTTGCGCAACGTTTCCGCCTGTTCGGGCGTCAAGGGACCGAACTCGCCGTCCAGCAGCAACATGCCGTAGCCGATGATCACGTTCAGCGGCGTGCGCAACTCATGCGACATGGTGGCCACGAAGTCCGATTTGATCCGACTGGCGCGCTCGAGTTCTTCGACCAGTTGCGCGTTGGCGAGCGCCAGCGACGCCAGGTGGGCGATGCCCGCCCCGAGGCGTTGCTGCTGGCGGGTGAATCGGCGGCCACGGCTGCGGTGCGCGGCGGTCTGAAAGCCGATCAGGTTTGCTCCTCGCCGCAGGGGAAGGTACAGAACCACCGTGATGCCGAGGTCGCGCGCGAGAGCGGGAATCTCGCGTGACGGATAGTCCCCCATCACGATTTGAACGACCCCCTGTTGGTCGAACGCTACGAGCAGCTCGCTCATGACCGCCCGCGGCAAGCGCAAGACCCGGGTTGCCTCGCGCTCCTCGGGCGGATCGCCGTAGCTCGACACCGCGACGTACGCGTCATCTTTGGAATGCCACAGCCAGGTCCGACTGACGTCGCACTGCAAGACTTCGGTCGTCAGGCGACACAGCGACTCCAACAGTCGGGGTGTATCGAGCGACGAAATCAGCGCCTCGCTCACGCGCGCGATGGCGGCGGTGATTTCCGCCTCCTCACGTCCTTCCGCCTCGGCACGGGCGCGCTCGCGCCGCATGGCCGCGTCACGCAACTCACGGGTGACCGCCGGCACCAGACGGGCCAGCCGATCCTTCATCAGGTAGTCGTGAGCGCCCGCCCTCATCATTTCCACCGCGAACTCCTCACCCACATCGCCCGAGACGATGATGAACGGCAGGTCGAGTCCACTTGCGTGCAGCACCCGGAGCGCCGCCGGACCGCTGAAACGCGGCAGCGAGTAGTCACAGATGACGAGGTCCCACTCGGGTTGCTGCAGCGCCGCGGACATGGCCGCCGCATCTTCGACGCACGTCACGCGCGGGGCGTAGCCGCCGCGACGCAACTCGGCGGTCACCAATTCGGCGTCGTCTTTTGAATCTTCAACCAACAAGACTCGCAGGAGCGTGCCGTCTTGCGGCGCCTCGGCTGCGGACTGCGTGTCAGGCATCTCAAATCAAAAGTAGCGCATCATCACGCCTTGCAGAAGAGCAAATCCGACGCGACAGGCCCCGCCGAGCGCGAGCGAAGAATTCACCGCGGCGCCTTCATCCCGTCGTGCCAAACGGCTAAGGTGCGGCGCTGGTTGCAGGAGGGCCCAATGCGATCGTGGCTGCGACGGGTGGTGACGAGTCTGATTCTGTTGGCCGCGCTGCGCGCGGGCGCCGACGCGGCACCGCCGTCGCACGTCTTCATCGTGCTCATCGACGGGCTGGACGCCACTCGACTCACCGAGCAACTGACGCCGACACTGTGGGGGCTCGCGCACGGCGCGAGCGGACACGCCACCTTCTATCCCGACGGCCGATCGGTCATTCCAAGCGTGACCAATACCAATCATGCAGCGGTGATGACCGCGGCGTACGCCGAGGCTCATGGAGTGGTCGGCAATGCCTTTTGGGAGCGCAAGCCGGGCCGTGCTCCGACCGGTTCGGAGTCTGCGCGGTTCCTGCAGGTCGAGACTCTCTTCACGGTCATCGAACACGAACGGCCCGAGTTGCGGACTGCCGGGCTGTTCGGCAAGTCGCGACTGGCGGGGCTGTTCAGGAAGGCGCGCCATCAGTTGCCGCCCGACCATTTGTGGGGTGACGTGATCACCGAGACCGAAAGCTTCGATGCCCGCGCGGGGTTTGCCTCCGATCAGCGAACGATGGACGAGGTGTTGCGCACGCTCACGCTGGAGGCGCCGAATTTCATGTTCGCGGCGCTACCCGATGTCGATCGGACCTCGCACATGTTCGGCCCCGACTCGCACGAAGCGCGCCGGGCACTGCTCGAAGCCGATCGGCAAGTGAGCCGACTGGTCGAGGTGCTGCGCCGTCGCGGCCTGTGGCCGCGAACCGTGCTGATGGTCACCGCCGATCACGGCATGTCGTCGGTGGCGCCGAATGTCGGGGCGGGGCGTCCGTATCCGCTCGTGCTGTTCGGCCGCGAGTTGGCGCGCGCCGGCTTCAACGATGTCGTGCCGGTGGCGAACGGCTCAGTCGAAACCCTGGCGTTGCCCGGCCATGCGCCGGTATCGCTCGGCGATCGCGACGCGCAGCGGCTCGCTGACATTCGCAAGTTGGCGCTCGCGCAACCCGAGGTGGCGGAAGCGTGGTATCGCCTGCCCAACGCGAGTGACGGCGGCGACGAGTTCACCCTCTCGCACGCCCACCCGGACTGGCACATCAATCACCCGCGTCTCGGTGAGCTGATTTTGGTGGCGAAGCCCAACCATCACTTCGGCGACCCGTTCACCCCGCACCTCGGCGGACTGGAAGGCAACCACGGCGGTCCCAACGAGGCGCATATTCCGATCATCATCGCCGGCGGCGATTCGCGCATTCGATCTCAAGTTGTTGGGCCAAACGGTTCGACGCCAAGCGCGGCGAACCCTGACCTCGGGGCAACCGCCGCATGGCTTCTCGGTGTCCGGATGCCGCGGCTGACCAATGGCAAGCCGGTGCCGAGCGAGTCGGCCGGGCGCGTGTTGCGAGAAGCGTTCGAATAGAGAATGAAGCCGCGTGAGCTGGGCGCGGCTCAGGTTCGCAGCGATCGCGTGTACCAGCTCACGACGAGCAGCAGACTGGCGGAGACGAAGAAGACGGCGCGTAACCCAACATGCGCCGCGACATATCCGCCCGAGAGCGGCCCGAGCAGATTCCCCAACATCGTCGCGCTCGAACTGAGACCCATGACGCCGCCGCGGCGCTCGGCCGGGCTGCCCGCAGTCACGAAGCCGAACAGCGTCGGCAGCACGCCCGCGACGAACGCGCCGTAGATCAGTCGCAAGACGAACAGTTGTGCGATACCCGTCACCAGTCCTTGCAGGATGAGGGTGATCGCCGAACCGATCAGCGCAATCGTGAGCGCACCGTGAAAGCCGCGGCGGTCGCCTCGCCGACCCCACCACGGCCCGGCCACCAACGCGGTGATACCGGTGGCGGCGTAGAGGATGCCGGTGGTGGTTGAGAGCACGCGCGATTGCACCCCGAGTTGCTCGACGAACAGGACGAACACCGGCTGCAACGTGGTGATCAGCAGTTGCGATGCGATGATAGCGAGCAACGCGCGGCGCAAGGTCGGGCCTTCCCACGCGACTCGCAGGTAGTCACGGACCGACGGAGTGCCGGTGACCAACGGTGTCGCTTGACGCGGCTCCCTCAACGTCGTTGCTGCAACGACCCCGCCGCACGCGCACAGCACGCCGACGACGAGGAAGATTGCACGATAGCCGATCACGTCGGCCAGCACGCCGCCGAGCAGTGGCCCGATGAGACCGGCCGCGGGCACAACCCCCTGAAGCAGGCCGAGCGCGTAGCCCCGTTGATTGTCGGGGACCGTCACGGACACCAGCGCCATGCCCGCAGCGAGGAAGCCGGAGACGCCGCCGAGTGCCAAACGCCACACGAACAACGTGCCGACGGTGTAGGCGAGCGCCATGCCGACGTAGCACAGCGCGCTGCCGATCAGCGCACGCACGACCATCAGCTTCTGCCCGTAGCGATCGCCGAGCGTTCCCCACAGCGGCGTTGCAATGAACGACACCATGAACGGACCCGACAGCAGCAGTCCGCTCCAGCGCGTCACGTCGGCCACCTCGGTGATGCCGAGTTGGCGCACGTAGAGCGGAATGAACGGCAGAATCAACGACAATCCGGTGAACGCCGCGAATTCGATCGTCCACAGCACGTACAAATTTCTGCGCCACGTTTCTCTTGCCACGAAGTCTCCCGCCGCGGTGGTCGATCGTGCTTAACAAGCGCGCGGCGTCCGGGCAACGCGGTGGCCACTGTTGGCGGGAGCGGAGTTTATGCTAAGCGGTGAACACCATGACGAATGGACGGTTGTGGCGGTTGCTGGCGCTGGCGCTCGTGCTGTCGGCCGATCTTGCATGGGCTCAGCAGGCGCGCCCCGCTGCCGTCGCCGACCTCGCACGCTCTGCGGATACGATCGTGTTGACCGCCTGCGACGCCGGCGCGAGCCGCTGGCTCGATGAACCGCACATCATCGTGACTGCGCATAGCTGTCACGTGGAGCGCGCCTTCAAAGGGCAGACAGACCAAGTCGTCACCGTCCAAGTGCTCGGCGGTACCGTCGGTACCACCGGCATGATCTCGTCCGGCAGCGTGTCGCTGACGGCGGGTGCGGACCTGGTGTTGATGCTGCAACGCAGTCGGTTTGGCGACTACTACGTCGTTGCCGGGGGTGCGGGCGGGGTGTTGCCGGTGGCGCGACGCGTCGGGCAACGAACGGTGCGCGGCATGTCGCTCGACGACTTCTCCCACTGGGTCGACGCGGAGGCGCTGCCGCGATGAAGCGATTGACTCTGGCCGTCTTGCTGGTCGTCGTTGCGGTGGCCGAACGTGCAGCGGCCTACACTTTAATCCGCCCCCGGCCTACGAGCTCTCCGTTGCGATGGTCGGCCGCCGCGCAGCCGGTCGTGATGAAGCTGAACGATCAGATCGGACCGGGGCTGCCGAATCTGGCTCCAGGCAGCGACCCGGTCGCGGCGATTCAGGCTGCGCTGACGAAATATCCGGCGATCTCCGGCGTGCAGATTCAGAGCGGAACGACCTCCGTCACATCGGCCAACGGTAGCGACGGCGTGAACGTCATTTCCTTCGCCAATACGGCAGCGAATCAGACCGCGTTTGAGATGGCCGGGGGTGATAGTGTCGTCGGGCTCACGCTGCTGACCTTTTCGAGTACCACCAGCCAGATCTCTGATGCGGACCTGCTGTTCAATCCCAACTTGCAGTTCACGACGACGCTGACCACGGACGAGGCGCTGCAGACCGCCAACCAGTTCGATGTCGAGGCGGTGGCAACGCACGAGTTGGGACATGTCATCGGCTTGCATCATACCGGGATCGAATCGGCAACGATGTGGTCGCTGACGTCGGTGCTGCAACGTCAGCTCGACGCCGACGATATTGCCGGCGCGCGCACGCTGTATCCGATCGGCAGCGGCCGCGGTTCGATCCGGGGCAAGATGACGATCGACGACGTCATGGCGTTCGGCGCCCATGTCGTTGCCATCGATCCCAACGGCAGCCTCGCTGCCAGCACCTTGACCCTGCTCGACGGCTCGTATGCTATCGAGCAACTCGCGCCGGCGACCTATCGGGTGTACGTCGAGCCGCTCGACGGGCCGCACAGCGCCACGCCGGATGTCCCGTGCATCGAACTGGGCAATCTGAGCGGCGCGGGCATTTACAGCGATTCGACCCTGTCGACGGATTTTCTCACGCATATCGAAGCCAACGTCGTCGTCACCGCCGACACCGACACGACGCTGAACTTTGCGCTGCCGAGTACCACGCCTGCGTTGAATCCCGTGCAAATCGGTCCCGCGACGGTCACGCCGAGCGGCGGCGGCGTGATGATCTCCGCGTCGGTTGGCGCCGTCGCCCTCGGGCTCGCAACCGGCACGACGCAGTGGATTGCTGTCGCAGGTCCCGGAGTGAAAGACGTGCCGGTCAACAACATCGATTTCGGTCCCGGCATCACTATCGATACGACCACGCACTACGCGGTCACGTTCACGTGCAATGATTCGCCGTTGCCAGGCCAGGTGCTGAAGGTCACCGTCGATCCATCGGCGGCGCTTGGCGGACGACCCGTCGTGTTCTCCAACGGAGATCAACTGGCCGTGTTTTCCGGTGCCGTGCGCATCCTGAGCGGCGTCCCAACCCCTCCGACGTTGACGCCGACCCCGACCGCGTCACCGACTGCGAAGGTGCCGACAGCCACGGCGACGGTCCCGTCGCCGACGTTCACGACCGCGACGATTCCAATGCCGCCGACACCCACACCAACCTCTTCACCAACCGCAGAGGCCTCCGCGATCGCGACAACGGCAATCGTCTCGACGCCAACCGCAACGGTGGTTGGGGCGACCGCAACGCCTGGCGGGTGCGTCGGCGACTGCGATGGCGACCATAAGGTCAGCGTCGATGAATTGGTGAAAGGGGTCAATATCGCACTCGGCAACGACGTCGTCGCCAGTTGCGAGGCGTTCGATTCGGATCACAACGACAAGGTGACGGTCGACGAACTGGTGCAGGGCGTGAACGCCGCGCTGAACGGTTGCCCGAGTTGAACGAGCGGCGAATGGCGATGCGACTGCGAGACCGCGTGGCGATTGTCACCGGCGGCGGCTCGGGACTCGGCCGCGCCGGTGCCCTGGCGATGGCGCGTGAAGGCGCCACGGTTCTGGTGGCCGACCTCGCGGAGGCGAGCGCGCGCGAGACGGCCGCGCTGATTACCGGAGCCGGCGGTGCTGCGCGCGCCTGCGCGGCCGACGTTGGCAATCCACGCGACGCTGAGCGCATGATCGGCGAGGCGGTCAGCGTCTTCGGCGCGTTGCACATTCTCTACAACAACGCCGGCATTGCCCTGCCATTCGAAGACGGCTTCACCCTGCGCGTCGAACCCGAGGTGTGGGACAAGGTGATCCGCGTCAATTTGTCGAGCGTGTTCTACTGCTCCAAGTACGCGATTCCCGAAATCGCCAAAGCCGGCGGTGGCGCGATCATCAACACCGCCTCGTCGATGGCCCATCTGCCGCTCGGCGGGCTCGATGGTTATGCGGCGTCGAAAGGCGGTGTCGCCATGCTGACGAAGTCGATGGCCGTCGGGTGCGGGAAGATGAACATTCGCGTCAACGCCATCAGCCCGGGATATGTCGACACGCCGATGAACGCACTCATCTGGGGTAACGAGGACATCAAGCGCGGATTCGAGCGCGGTCACATGATGGGCTTGCAAACAGTTGAAGAGATCGCCGACCTCGTCGTCTTTCTCGCCAGTGACGAGGCCCGCAGCCTCACCGGAGCGGTCATCAATTGTGATCGCGGCTGGACCGCATTCAAGCAGCCGGAGATGGGGTGAGTGGCGAGTCGTGAATGGTGAGCGGTGAGTCGTGAGGGACACGTATCTGCCATGGCTATTCGGATGATTCGGTATCTTCAATCACTCACGACTCACCGCTTACGACTCACCACTCACCATTCACGACTCACTATCCTCCTCGCCGCGTTGATCATCGCGGGGCGTGCGTTGGCAGCCGACGTGCCGCCGCGGCCGAGCGCTGGCTGCGGCGCGTCCGCCATCGACACCGGTGGCAAGATCGAGCGCACGATTGTCATCGACGGCGTCCGCCGCTCGTACATCCTCGACGTTCCAGCGCGCATCACGGCCGGTTCGCCTGTCCCGCTGTTGTTCGACTTTCACGGTTTCGGCCACAGTGCTGCCGGTGCGTGGAAGGTCTCGGGCTTTCGCGAACTGGGCGCGCGCGACCGGTTCATCACCGTGTATCTCGACGGCCTGCCGGTGCATTTCTTCCACCACGGCCGGCCGTTCGACGGCGCGGGATGGGAGATCCGCAACACGGCGGACAATCGCGACGTGCAGTTCGTCCGTCAGCTCCTCGATCAACTCGAACACACCTACTGTATCGATCGCGCGCGCGTGTTCGCGACCGGCTTCTCGATGGGTGCCTACTTCAGTCACCTTTTGGGGTGCGTGATGGCCGATCGCTTCGCCGCGATTGCTCCGGTCAGCGGCGGGCAGGTGCCGGAGCCGTGCGCGCCGGCGCGTCCGGTGCCGGTGCTGATTCATCACGGCCGGCAGGACGACATGATCGACGTCGATCAAGGGCGGCAGGCACGCGATCGTTGGATCGCGCTCGATCACTGCGAGGCGCAGTCTCACTCTAGTTGCGAGCGACACGATGTCTGCCGTGACGGGGCGGTTGTCGAGTACTGCGAAGGCGACTTCGCGCATCACTGGCCGCCGGAAGCGACGGCGCGCGTGTGGCAATTCTTCACGCAACACCCGATGCGGTAGGCGTGGGTGCCGCCGCGATCACGATCGCGCTCGAACCGGTGCGCCCGCCAGCTTGGCGCGAACCGCAGCGTGCTCCGTCTCGTTCAGTCCAAAGCGGATGCCGATGACCGCGGCGATGCCGTAAAAGACCAACGGAAAGAGAGAGATCAGGACGCGCAGCGCGAGCTTGGTGGCATCGGTCTGCTCGACATTGGGTTGGAAGCCCGACCACTGGAGGGTGGCGCCGGTGAGCATGACGGCGAAGGCCGTGGCTCCCTTGGCGGCGAGGTTCCACGCGGCGAAATACGCGCCCTCTTTGCGCTGACCGGTACGCAGCTCGTCGTAGTCGATCACGTCGGCTTGCAGCGACGGTGCGACCGTGCGTCCGCAGCCGTCGGCGACGCCGACGACGGTCACGATCACCAGAATTTGCCACCAGTCGCCCTCCTGGAGAAGGAAGCAGGCACCGAATCCCAATGCCTTGGCGACCATCGAGGCGACCCACGCATTGCGCTTGCCGAATCGACGCGACAGCGGGACCCACAGCGGGATCGAGACCGCCATCGGCAACAGGTAGCCGAGGAAGTAGTACGCCGTATAGCCCGGCGTATGGAGGATGTACTGCGAGAGGTAGGGGACCAATGTCGACAGAGAGGCGACGCCGAGTTGCTCGATGAAGAACGTGAACAGGAGTAGCCGCGCATGCGAATTGCGCCACACGTCGGCGAACGCACCGAGGAGGCGTGTGCTCCCGCGTCCTTGGTACTCGGCGCGTTCGCGTTGGCACACCGTCGAGAACACGATCACGCCTGCGGTTACCATCGACGCGACGACGCCGAGCCGGCACGCCATGTCGCGCGGTGCATTCGCACGCTCGAGCATGAACAGCCCGACGAGCCCGAGGAACAGGCCGGCGGTTTCGGCGATCAGTCGTCCCGCGAACACCCGGGTGCGCTCGTGGTACGCGCTGGTCAACTCGGCCCCGAGCGAACCGTGCGGTACGGTGAGAATAGTCTGCGCCGAGTAGAACAAGACGACCGCGGTGGCCATCCACAGGGTGAGCGAACCTCCGTGCAATCCGCCGGGCGGAGTCCACATCGCGATGAACGTCACGCAAATCGGGATCACGGATGCGAACAGCCACGGCCGGCGACGGCCGAGCCGCGTCACGGTGCGGTCGCTGAGATAGCCGGCGGGCAGGTCGAAGAACGCATCCCATAGACGCGAGACGCCGAAAATCAGCCCCATGGTCGCCGGCGCGACCAGCAGGACGTCGGTGGCGAACTTCAACAAATACGTGTTCACCAGGCCGAACATGTAGCCGACGCTCAGCATCGGCAGACTGTAAATGGCAATCGTGCTCGTCGGCAGGCGATTGGCAGAGCGCGGCGTCGCTTCGAGCGGTCGGCTCTCGATGCCTGCGCCGGTAACCGCGTGTGCCCTGCTACCAGACAAGCGCCAGCTCCTTGAGACCGCGCAGCATTAGCCCTTCCCTCCAGGCCAGCGTATCGCTTGCGAGTCGCAAGCCCGGCAGGCGTCGCAGTACGGCTTGAATGGCGATCTGGCCCTCGAGCCGCGCGAGCGCGGCGCCGAGACAAAAGTGCAAACCGTGCCCGAATGCCAGATGCTCATTGTCGGCGCGACCCAAGTCGAGCCGATCGGGGTCGACAAACTGGGCCGGATCGCGATTGGCGGCCGCGAGTAGCAGGCACACTTCTTGGCCCTTGCGAATGGTTCGGCCGTCGATGTCGTGATCGACCGCCGCAACTCGCGACGTCAGTTGCACCGGGCTCTCGAAACGCAGCAGCTCCTCGACGGCACTGCGGATCAACGACGGGTCGTCGCGCAGTCGAGCCAACTCTTCGGGGTGGCGGAGAAGCGTGACGATGCCGTTGCCGATCAAATTCGTCGTGGTTTCGTGGCCGGCGATGAGCAAAAGGACGCACGAGGCGAACAACTCGTCGTCGTCGAGCCGGTCGTCGTGCTCGCGCGCGGCGAGCAAGGCGGAGATGAGGTCGTCCTGAGGTTCGATGCGGCGCTGTGCGAAGATGCGGGCGAGATATTCCTTGAATTCGGCTGCGCTCTGTTCCGCTGCCGCAAAGCCCGCCAAGGCGAGACTGCCGTCGGCTACGGTCACGAGCGCGTCCGACCATCGCTTGAGCTGGGCGCGGTCGCCGGCGGGCAAGCCCATCAGCTCGGCGATCACCACCACGGGCAGCGGCTCGGCGATGTCGCGGATGAGGTCCATCCCCCCGATTGCCGCAATCGCGTCGATCAATTCGTCGACGATGCGGTGAATGCGAGGGCGCAACTGCTCGACGGTACGGGGTGTAAAGGCTTTGCTGGCGAGCGAGCGCAGTCGCGTGTGATGCGGCGGATCACGCAACAGCATCATCCGCGACAGGCTGCTGATCAGCGCCGACGCTTGCATCTCGGGCAGGCTGAGCTGAAAGCGTTCCGCCGAGAGCCGCCGATCGAGCAACGCGGTGACCACATCGGTATACCGGCTCAACAGCCACATACCGGGTACGTCAACGAAGTGCACGGGGTCTTCGCTGCGCAGGCGGTGGTAGTGCGGGTATGGGTCGGCGTTGAATTCTGCGCTGAGGGGATCAAACACCCACGCGCGTCGCTCGTCGGCGACGGTGTCCATAGCCCGTCCGTACTATGCAGGGAGAGGTTGCTTGGTCGCCGTGCCTACCGGTCGGAGTCGCACTCGCGGTGTCGTCAGGGTCGTGCGCCGCCGGCGACCTTCGCTGACCTTCGCCCGGACGATCTCGGCGAGACCCAGCACGAAGAGGGCAAGGGCAATCAGCAGCGGCGCCAGGCCGGGCGTGAGCGTCAGCGCAGCAGGGATGGGATTTAGCATCAAGGGCGCGATTTGCATCATGGCAACACCTCCTGGCGGCTGCTTCCGCAGCAGTCGTGCCATTCGCCGCGCGCTCGCCGATTCGGACGACCGTGTCGCGCGGTCGCGATCGCCGCGTAGTTTTCGCTGCGTACGTTGCATGCTGGAAGCGGCAACTGTTGCATCCTAGCCTCACGACGCCGGCGAGAAGACGAGGAAGTGCTGCTGTGAGAGGAACGTGAACTCTTGATCCAGACGGTAGCCGGCGGCCGCCATTTCGTTACGGATGGTTTGGCTTGGCGTGTTGTGCCCGAACCACTTGGAGAACCAACTCTTCCCGGCATGTTCGACGATCGCCACGCGACCGCCCGGGCGCAGGGCCTTGCGTACGTTGGCGAAGTAGGCCGAGCGGTTCTCGAGGTGATGATATACGTTCGACGTGAACAGCAGGTCGACGCCGTCGGACGGCAACCGCGGATCGTCGGCGCCCGCGGTGATCGTGCGGACGTTGCTCAGTCCTTCGGTGCGGGCTCGATCGGCGATGTATTCGAGGAGATCGGCGTCGATGTCGACCGCGTACACTGTACCTGCCGGTCCGACCGCCTCGGCCAGACGAAAGGTGAAATAGCCGCCGCCGGCGCCGAGATCGGCGACGATCGCGCCCGGCTGAATCGCCAGGGCGGCGATCACCTCGGCCGGACGCTGCCACGCATCGCGTCCCCAGCCTTGGTACGCGAAGCGCTTGAGAGACGTACACCCCGACCACAGCAGACACCCAAGAACGCCGGCGACCGGAAGCGTCGGCCACGTGCGCCTCATAGACAGACCTCCCCGAAATCGACTGGAGCAGAGCGCGTGCCATGGGCATCCGCCCACCGAACCTGCCGCTATGCCCACGAGGACAAGGCGTCATGCGTATCTCGGACTGCACCCGCTGCATAACCCGGATGGCAATCGAGGGGAACGAGATGGTTGAGATCCAGCATCGTTCGATCGGCGTCGGACTTGAACTGATCGAAGCGACGACGCGATGCTCGGGGGCATCGCAACCGGCCGGATTCCATGGTTGAGCTGACGAACTTTCAGTTGCTGTCCGCGGCGCTGCACTTTCTTCCCGCGCTGGTGTGGGCGATGGTTGCCCATGACAGTTGGCGCTTCATTCGACGCGTGCGCCCCGCAGCCGCTTTTTTCGCATGCTGCCGTACGTGGGCATCGCGGTCACGATCAACTATACCCAGTTCACACTGTTGTGTTTGCTGCCGACCGATCTTCTGCTGCGCAATTTGGCGGTCGCCAAATGGGTGTACGCGGTGAACGACTGTGCGATCTTCTCGGTCGTGGCGCTCGCGCGACATATGTCGTTCTACTTCCCCACCCCCGAACGGGCGCCGCGCGCGGCCTAGTTGTTTGCCAACTAGGCGTCGAGCGTGCTGACGAGCGGGTTTGCTCTGATGGCGATCGGCGCGCTCAACATCCCGATCGCCGAGGCGCATCGGGCGCGGACATTCAATTGACGGACTTCTTGCCGTCGGTGTGGTCTACGCCTGCGATCGGGGAGGAAGCGAGCGCCGACGGCGCGACCAGCTTCAAGGCGGCGAAGCAACAAGCGGTCGAGCGCTTCGAGCGCCAATTCATCATCGACGCGCTGACGCGCCACCAAGGCAACATCTCGAAGGCCGCCGATGAGATGGGCATGTACCGCCAGCATCTGCAGCTCAAACTGGCGGAGTACTCGATTGATGTGGCTTCGTTCCGCCCGCGGGCGGAACGGTGAGCGTCCACGCCCGCAGCGTGCCGTCGCGGCCGCGAATCGTTTGCGGCGCGATCTCGGTGAGTCCGGTGAGTTCGGCGGCTCCGTCCTCGGCCCGCACGGCATCCACCAAATCGTGACTGACGAGAACGTCGGTACCGACGACTCGCGTCAACTCTTGCAAGCGACTGGCGACGTTGACGGTGTCACCGATAACGGCGAACTCCAGACGCTGCTCGTCGCCGATATCGCCGAGGACCGCCGGGCCGTAGTGCACGCCGATGCCGATGCGGATCGCCGGTTCGCCGCGTTCGGCGCGCGTGTGATTCAAGCTCGCCAGCGCCTCGATGATCGCCCGCGCGCAATGGATGGCATTGGTCGCGTCGTGCGCGCCGACGCGCGGCGTTCCGAAGGTCACCAGCGCGCCGTCGCCGAGATATTTGTCGAGCGTACCGTCGTGCTCGAACACCGTGCGCGCAATCAAGCGATGGAACTCGCGCAGCAATCCGATGACCGCTTGCGGTGGCCGGTTGGCGCTGAGCGTGGTGAAGCCGGCGATGTCGACGAACAACACCGCAATCGATTGCGTGCGCGTCGCGCGCAGCGGCTCATCCGAGCCGGCCAGTTCCTCGACCATGTTGGGCGAGAAGTAGCGCGACAAGTTGGTGCGTTGCCGTTCGACTTCGACCTGCCGCATGACCAATCGACGCGCGCGCCACACCACCGCCGCCAAACTGCCGGCCACGATCAGGAGCACCACGACCTGCCGGCCCCACGTCTGGAGGTTGACGAAGTGGAGATTCAGGAGGGTGGCGACGGCTTCGTTGTACGTCAGCGCCCGCCACTGTGCGCGGCGCGTGAGCGCAAAGGAATCGGGCAGCGACAGCACCCACAGGCTTGCTGCCGACCACGCGATCGCCGCGCTAAACCCGGTCCACAGGACCACGCGCGGTGAGTACGTCAGCATCGCGGCGGTGAGAAAGACATAGAAGTAGAGGTCGTTGCCGAGCCGGAGCCGCAACTGCGGCGGCAACGCGGGCTGGTGGCTCAGGGGATTCGGCGCCATGATGACGATCGTCGTCAGACTCACGTCGAGCAGGGCAAACAGATAGCGCTGCCACGGCGCGTACAATCCAGCGCGGCGGAGGGCGAGCGGGGCGATCCCCAGCACGCCGAAGCCGATCAGCACGCCGTAGTAGAAGAATATTTCCGGAAACGGATTCTCAACCGTGAGCCACGCAGCGATGACCGCCAGTGCGACCATTCGGACGCGCGTCGCGAGAAGCAAGCCGCGATACTCTTCCTCGGCAAACGCGTGCTGCACGCGCTCATTCGCGGAGAGAGAGTCACTGCGCGGAGTCGCCATCGGATCAACCGAGGTCGCGAATGATCACCTTCTCCTTCGCGGAGAGGGGCGGGGTGAGGTGATCAAACGGAAACCGGCCTTCCGGCTCATGACCTCTAGTTGTCGCTCGGTCGGCTGATGTCGCGCATGACGTCGCGCGCCGCAGCGCCCGCCGGCGCGGCGATCTCGACGATGCGCTCGGCGACGTTGTCGTACTCCAACCGCAATGCACGGCACATGGTCGCGTGTAGTTCATAGGTGCAGGTGATGTAGGTGAACTCGAGGATCTCCTCGTCGGAGAGAAACTCTTTCAGTCGCACGAAGGTCGCGTCGTGCACCCGTCCGCCTTGCAGCACGAGGTCGTCGGTGTAGGCGAGTACGGCGCGCTCGACCGGTGTGAACAGCTCCGACGTTTGCCACGCAGGGATCGCCTGAATCTTTTCCTCGCTCAGCCCAACCGCGCGGCACGACTTACAATGTTGCGAGAACACGAACTGACTGCCGCGCGCGAAGCCGGCGCGGGTTTGTCCCAGCTCGCGCAGCTGTGGATTCAGTTTGCGTTTCGGGCTGCGATACAACCCGAAGCCGGCGACGGCATGTCGAAACACGTCCGGCACCAGCGCGAACACTGTCCACCAATCGCCCGGCGTCCCGGTCGTCGTGCCCGGCTGAGCAACCGGATCACGGTCGCCGAACAGCATGTTGTACATCTCGATGACTTCCGGCGGCGCCTCGCTCCGCGGCACCTGACGCAATCGCGGCATGTGGAGTCCTCCCTCGCAGCGTGGCGATAGCCAAGGCGGCGGCGGAACACAACGATGATGACGTCCCGTCCGGCTGCGACCATGCGGCCCTGCCGTTGCACCTGGTCTATTGGGCGCGGAAGGGCTCAGATCCTGACGAGATGCTCTCGCGCTTCGAGGTCGGTCAACGCGAACTCGATTTTTTGGCAAACGCTTTCAAGAGGCGTGGCGTATGCGGCCTACACGAGCATCGAATCCGTCGAGGGTCCCAGACCACCGAGCAGCTAGCATCACGAGACGTGACGCCGGCTTCGCGTTTCTCAGCCGTCCCGGTTCGTGAGCAATAGGTAGCTCACAACAGATCATCAGGCGGATGTTCGAACTCACTGCGCCCGTTCGATCGTCACCGGAATCCCGTTCAGCACTGCGTTGCCCGAGAGCGGATCGAGTGCGAACTCGTCGGCGAGGCGGTTGCTGTTGACGCCGGCGTGGGCCGCGGCGATCTGGAGCGTGATGTCGGGTTCGTCGTGACCCCAGCCGTGCGGAATGCTGACGACGCCGGGGAGAATGTCGTCGGTCACTTCCACCGGTACGTCGACCGTACCGGCGCGTGACTGCACGCGTGCATGAGCGCCATCGGTCAGGCCCAGGCGCTGCGCGTCCGACGAATGCATCTGCACGGTGCAGCGCGGCTTGCCCTTCACCAACACTTCGAGGTTGTGCATCCACGAGTTGTTCGACCGCAGATCACGCCGGCCGATCAACACCATGCCGTTCTCCGGACGGGTCAATGCCGACCGCAAGCGCGCGACGTCGGCGACCAACCCCTCGGGCGCTAACTCGATCTTGCCCGACGGCGTGCGCAGGACTTCGGGAATGCGCGGCTGCAACGCGCCGAAATCGATTCCGTGCGGATTCGCTTCGAGCTGGGCGAGCGTCAGCCCGTCGGGCTTGGCGCCGAAACCATCACCGTAGGGACCGGTGCGAACCATGAGATCGAGGATGCGCTCGGGACCACGGCGCGGCGCTAGCGCGTTGACGATGTCTTCCGGATTGCGGCCGTGGATCGGTGAGTGCGGCGACCCGACTTCGTGCTCGACGCGCTGGACGGCAACGAAGTCGTCGAGCGCCGCCAGGTCCGCGCTCGCACCCTGGCCGGTGACGATGCCTGAGAGTCGCAGCAGCGTGTGCCACTCGGGCTGTTGTCCGTCGGGAACGTCGAAGACCGGACGCGAGTATGTCGCAACGTTGCGGACCGCCAACTGGCGCAGCGCAACTGCATAGTGCGATTGCTCGAACGCCGACAGGCCCGGGAAGATCACGTCGGCATGGCGGCTGGTCTCGTTGAGGTAAATGTCGAGACTCACCATGAAGTCGAGCGTTTCCAGGGCACGGGCCAGCCGCGCGCCGTTCGGCGTACTGAGGACCGGGTTGCCGGCGATGGTGATCAGCGCGCGAATCTGTCCGGCGCCGGGCGTCTCGATTTCCTCCGCCAGACACGCGCAAGGGAACTCGCCGAACGCTTCGGGCGCGTTGCGCACGCGGCTGTGACGCCGCCCGAAGCGCACGCCCTTGCCGCGACCCGATGCCCCGCGCGTATTCGCTGCCGCCGCAGCGGCCATCGTGAACATCGCGCCGCCGGGTTGATCGAGGTGACCGGTGAGCACGTTGATCACATCGACCAGCCAGCTCGCGAGCGTACCGAACTCTTGCGTGCAGGTGCCGATGCGCGCGTAGACTGCGGCGCGCTCCGCCTGCGCCAGTTCGCGCGCGATCCGCCGCGTCGTCGCGGCGTCGATACCGCAGCGTGATGCCACCGACTCGGGTGCAAACTCGCTCGCGAGCTTCTCGATCTCCGCCAGCCCCGCGACGTGCTCACTCAGCCCGCCGAGCTGTACGAGCTTCTCGGCGACCAGCGTATGCACAATGGCGAACAAGAAGTAGGCGTCGGCGCCGGGCCGGATGAAGTGATGCTCGCTCGCTTCTTGCGCCGTGCGGGTGCGCTTGGGATCGACGACGATCACGTTGCCGCCGCGCTTGCGGATCGCCCGCAAGCGACCGGGCACGTCGGGACAGGTCATCAGGCTGCCATTGGAAACGAACGGATTCGCGCCCAGCATGAGCAAGTAGTCGGTGCGATCGAGATCGGGGATCGGAATGGTCAACGCGGTGCCGAACATCAGGCCGGCCGACACCTGTTTCGGCATCTGGTCGACCGTGCTCGCCGAGTAGATGTTCTTGGTGCCCAACGCGCGCAGCAACACTTGCGCGTACATGCCGAGCGCCATGCTGTGGGCACTGGGATTGCCGAGGTAGACCGCGACCGCGTCGCGCCCGTGCGCTTGCAGGATCGGCATCAGCCGCTGCTCGACCTCCGCGAACGCTTCGTCCCACGTCGCGGGCTGCAACGTTCCGTTGCGCCGCACCAGCGGCGTACGCAGGCGATCGGGATCGGCGTCGAGTTCCTTCAACGCGTAGGCCTTCGGGCAGATGAAGCCTTGGCTGAAGACGTCGGCGGTGTTGCCGCGGATGCCGATGACTTCGCGGCCGCGCGTACGGATCTCCAACCCGCAGGTCGCTTCGCATAAGGGACAGGCGTGATAGCTGATGCGTTCGCTGCTCATGGTGCCCACTCTTTCGCTCACCGCCACGGCTGAGGCAAGTGCCGCTGTCGCTACGATTCGAGCACCGCGGCGTTGGCTTCTTCCCGCTCGGCGGCAGCCAGCAACGCCGCCTTGCGCTCGGGATCGGCTTCATTCTCCGCCCACGCCCGGTAGAGGGCGGCGCCGGCGCGTTCGAGCAGCGCCAGCAGCGCCTCCTGATCCTTCTGCGACTTGCCGACGAATTGTTTCTGCAACAGGGCAACCGGATCCATTACGCGCCTCCTGGTCTCATCGCGGCGACGGTCGGTTCATTCGGCTGAGACGAGCCGTTGCTGCCACAGCCGAACGGCCGACGTCAACTCGCGAGGGTGGCTGGTCGCAAACCGTCAGCCGCGCGCCGCTGCGGTTACGACTCGCGCGCGGACGACCTTCTCGCTGCCGGCGCGTCGAAACAGATACAGCAGTGGCCCCACGCTCCCCAAGACCACCGTCAGGATCACGTACGGGATCGACGACACGCCGCGCTCGCGCGCATCGCGAACCATCCAGATCGTCACCAGACTGAGGGCGATGACGAGATCGACCAGCGCGGCGGCGGTGGCGGCATTGGCCGTCACCAACTCGAGGAAGCCGACGTAGCCGTACTGGTAGACGACGTACGCGTTCAACGCCAGAAAGTCCGCTAGAACCACACCGATTCCGATCTGCTTTGCGTTCATGCTGCGCTCCTTTCATTGCGGCCGAGTTCGGCGCGCGGTTCAATTTGAGCGAAGGGTTGTTCAATCGCCGTGCCGGGTGGGCAGAACAAATGGCTGGCGAGGGTCGGGGGTCGATCGTGCGGTCGGGTGTAGTGCGGCGGCAACACGGCGTTGCGCGCTCGCAACGTTCGCTGGCGCGGCGTGGTTGCGCGGCTGACTTGCGTTCGCAACGTCGGGTGCGAAAGAATGCGGCACTGGAGTTGCTCCGGGCGTCGCATAATGGACAAGTCAGAGCAAGCGATCCTCGATCGCAACCGGCACTGGCGCTGGTGGGGAGCGGCGGCCGGGCTCGCGACCGGGCTCTTCGATGCCGCATTCCTTGCGCGGTTGGGCGTCGGCTTCGCGATCAATGGCCGCGATGCGACGCTCGTGGTTGGCGGATATTTCGGTCTGACGTTTGCGCTGCTGGGCTACCTGGTTGGTCTGTTGGCGGCGAGCCGACGGCGGGATCGCCGCGCCGCGGCGACGATTCAATCGCAAACCGAAGAGCTAAACGCCGCTCGCGTACGGCTCGCGCACAGTGAGAAACTGGCCGCTCTCGGTCAACTCGCCGCCGCCATCGCGCACGAGGTGCGCAATCCGTTGGCGGTGATCCGTTCGGCGGCGCAGGGACTCGGCGAGTCGGCGATCGCGGCCGACGAGGAGAGCCGGCGCGCCTGTGCGTTCATCACCACCGAGGTCGATCGACTCAACAACGTGATCACCTCGCTGCTCGCCTTCGCCCGGCCGCCGCAACTGCATCCGCGCGCCGTCGGTGTCGCCGAGTTGCTCGATCGCGCGCTGTTGTTGGCCCACGAGGACCTTGCGGCCAAGCAGATTCACGTGGCGCGCGCCGACCGCCTCGATGTGCCGGCAGTGCACGCCGATCCGGACCTGCTGAGTCAGGTGTTGCTGGGATTGTTGGCCAACGCCAGCGCGGCGGTACCGATCGGCGGCGAGGTGGCGCTCCGCGCCCAGGCAGTCGATGGCGCGGTGGCCATCGAGGTCGCCGACTCGGGTCCGGGCGTGCCTCCCGATTTGCGCGAGCAGATCTTCCAGCCGTTCTTCACCACGCGCCGCAGCGGCACGGGCCTCGGTCTGGCGATCGCGCGCCAGATCATCGATGCGCACGGCGGCCGCATCGAAGTCGGTGAGCGTGCCGGCGGCGGCGCCAGGTTCACCATCTCGCTTCCGATCGCGACCGGGACGGCGCTGGCGGCATGAAACCGAAGAAGGGCGCACAGCCGTGCGCGCCTACAACGCGACGCCGAACATTTGTGGGGGCGCACGGCTGTGCGCCCATTCCGATGGACCAATGAAACCCCGCGTCCTCATCGTCGACGACGAAGCGCGCATGGCCGACGTGGTGGCGATGGCGTTGGGTCGCGCCGGCTACGAGTGCGAGACCTGCAGCAGCGGCGCCGCAGCGTTGACGGCGCTCGACGCGCGCGCCGCCGACGTCGTGGTCACCGACTGGAAGATGCCGCAGATGGACGGCATCGAGTTGCTCCGTCAACTGCGCGCCCGCCCGCCGGGCTTGCCGGTGATTTTGATCACCGCTCACGGCAGCGTGCCGGCCGCGGTCGCCGCGATGCGCGAGGGCGCATTCGACTATGTGACGAAGCCGTTCGACAACGACGAACTGCGCGCCGTGGTTGCGCGCGCGATCGAGTTGACACGGCTCGAACGCGAGAACCGCTATCTGCGCCAAGAGGTCGCCAGCCGCTATCAACCGGACGCGATCGTCGCGGAGAGCGCGCGCAGCAACGACGTGCTCGACCTCGTGCGGCGCGTGGCGCCGAGTCGATCGACGGTGCTGATTCAAGGCGAGAGCGGCACCGGCAAGGAACTCATCGCTCGGCTGTTGCACTACTGGAGCGATCGCGTCGGCCGCCCGTTTGTGGCGGTGAACTGCAAGGCGTTCGCCGAGGGCGTGCTCGAGAGCGAGCTGTTCGGTCATGAGAAAGGCGCGTTCACCGGCGCTACGGCGGCGCGCGTCGGCTGCTTCGAGCGCGCCACCGGCGGCACGTTGTTCCTCGATGAAATCGGCGAGACCACGCCCGATTTCCAGGCGAAGCTGCTACGCGTCCTGCAAGACGGCGAGGTGTTGCCGGTCGGCGGCATGCGGCCGCGCGCAATCGATGTCCGCGTGGTCTCCGCCACCAATCGTGTTTTGCGCGACGAGATTCGTGCCGGCCGCTTTCGCGAAGATCTCTACTTTCGCCTCAACGTGATTCCGATTCAGCTCGCCCCGCTGCGGGAGCGCCGTGAGGATATTCTGCCGCTGGCGCACCACTTCCTCGATCGCCACGCCGGCGAAGCCGGACGGCGGCTGGCGTTCACCGCCGAGTCCGAGAAGGTTCTGCTGGAGCACGCGTGGCCGGGAAACGTGCGCGAGTTGGAAAACGCGGTTGAACGCGCCGTCGTGCTGGCGCGCGGCGAACTCGTCACGCCCGAGGATCTGCTGCTCGAACAGCGCGATGACGCCGGCGCGATGGTCGCCGCCGACGGCACGTTGCAAGACGCCCTCGATCAGGCCGCTGCCGCGCGCATCCGTGCGGCCCTCGATGCCGCGCACGGCCAGCGCAACGAGGCGGCACGCACCTTGGGCATCGAGCGGACCACGCTGTATCGGATGATGAAGCGGCTCGGGTTGTAACGCCGACGGAGCGGTCCGAATGACGACCCAGTCAGAAGTCACCAACCAATTCAGCACCGCCCGATTTGTCGACTTCGGCCGCGCGCGGGTGTGCTACCGCAAGACCGGCGCCGGTCCCGCTCTTGTGCTCTTGCACGGATTCCCGCTCTCCGGCCTGACCTGGCGAAAGATCGTGGCGGAACTCTCGCGGCGATTCACCTGCTACGCGCTCGACTTGATCGGGCTCGGAGATTCGACCTCGCCAGACCGGAGGGATTTCTCGTCGCCCGGCCAAGCGGCGGCGTTCCAACACGCACTGTCGGCGCTCGGCGTCTCATCCTACGCGTTGATCGGAAACGACACCGGCGGCTGGATTGCGCGCGAGCTGGCGCTGCTCGACCCTACACGAGTCACGCACCTGCTGCTGACCAACACCGAAATTCCCGGTCATCGCCCGCCCTGGATTCCGCTCTACCAGCGACTGGTGCGCTTGCCGGGGAGCAGCCTGGTGATGCGACGCATGCTGATCTCGCGTAGTCTCCGGCACTCGCCAATGGGATTCGGAGGATGCTTCGACAATCTCGACCTGATCGACGGTGAGTTCGCCGATCTGTTTCTTGCCCCGCTCATCGCTTCGTCCGACCGGCTCGCATCGGTGTTCCGTTTTCTGATGGAGATGAAGTTCGAGCGACTCGATGAGTTCAAGTCTCTGCACGGCAAGCTGACCATGCCGGTTGGATTCGTGTGGGGCGCGGCTGATCCGACTTTTCCCGAACCACGTGCCCGCGCCATGACCTCGCAGTTTCCCAACGTCGTCGGATTCTGGACGATCCCGAGGGCCAAGCTTTTCCTCCAAGAGGAGCACCCGGACGCGCTCGCGAAATTGGTCGCGGAGTTTCTGACCGGCGGCACGTAGAGCCAAAGATCGCCTCCGTGCGACTGGCTGCCATTGATGAAGGCCTACGCGTTCGCCGCCACCACGCCCTCAAGACGCAGCAGCTTCTTCTTGATCGCCACGCCGCCGGTGTAGCCGCCGAGCTTGCCACCGGCGGCAAGCACGCGGTGGCACGGGATGACGATCGGCATCGGATTGTGTCCGAGCGCTTGGCCCACCGCGCGGCTGCCGCGCGGTTGACCGATCATGTGCGCGATGTCGCCATACGACGCCACCTGGCCGGCGGGAACTTCGGCGGTTGCTTCCAGCACGCGGCGTTGAAACGGCGTGACCAACCGCCAATCTGTGGGGACGTTGAAGCTGCGTCGCCTCCCCGCGAAATAGTCGGCCAACTGATGCACCACGGCCTTGGTCTTCGCCGGCGCCTTCACCGGCGCAACACCCAGGCGTTCGCGCAGTTCTGCCGCGAACGAGGTCTCGCTGCGGCGGAACGACACGCGCACCAGCCCCGCATCGGTGGTCGCGACCAGCACGCGTCCGATCGGCGTCTGCAGCGAATCGTAGTACGCCGCCGGGCGCGGTGTCGCGGTGACATCTCCGTACAATTGCTTCAAGCCCGACAGCGTCCGCCGGTACTCAGCGAGCCCGCGCCGGCCAACGTCCGTCGCGAGCCACCGGCGGACCGGCGGCGACGGCGATGCATCGTCGAGCAACATCGCAATCAGCTCATCCTCTCGGGTTTTCATTGTTCGCCTCCGAGCGCGGCGCGCAGCTTCTTGAGCGCCTGATAGACGTTGGCGCGCGCGGTGCCTTCGTTGCCGCCCACACTCGCAGCAATCTCCGCATAGCTCATGTCGTGGAACTGCCGCAGCATCAACGCGGCACGCTGCCGCGCCGGCAATGCCGTCACCGCGCGGCGGAGCGCGCGCAGTTCATCGCGTGGCTCACCGGCGTCCACGGCCGATAGCGTGTCGAGGTCGACGTGGACATCGCGTGCGGCCAATCGCGCGCGCTGTCGCTTGGCGTTCAGTGCGTTGTTGGTGGCTATGCGGTAGAGCCAGGCGCGCGAGTTCGAGCCCGGCGCCAGCCGAACGAACGCCGGTTGCGCGCGCAGAAACACGTCCTGACAGGCGTCTTGCGCGTCCGCTTCATTGCCCAACAACCGCACCAGGTAGCGCAGGATCTCCGGGCGATGCCGTTCGGCGAATTCGGCGAATGACATCGGACTCATCTCGCTTCGTGTAACACCGCGCGCGTCGGAACGTGAAATCTCCGCGGATGTCGTCGCGCCATTTCACATGAAGTCCGACTGCGGTGTTGCAGGGGTCAACAGGAGGGATTGCGAATGAGTACATACGTTCTGGTTCACGGCTCGTGGCACGCGGCGTCGTGTTGGTACAAGATCGTACCACGTCTCGAACAAACCGGTCACACCGCGGTGGCGATCGATCTACCGGGTCATGGACGAGATGGCACGCCGTTGGGAGCCGTCTCGATGGCGGACTATGTTGCCGCGATCGGGCGCGTGCTCGATGCGGCGGATGAGCCGGTCGTCTTGGTCGCGCACAGCCGAGGCGGCATCGCCATCACGCAAGCGGCGGAAGATCGTCCCGAGAAGATTCGGACACTCGTCTACCTCGCCGCTTTCTTGGTGCCGAACGGCGAGACCATCCTGCCGCTCGCGTTCGCCGACGGCGATTCGCTCATCATGTCGAACCTCGAGGTCAATCAAGAGGCGGGCTGGGACATACTGCGGCCGGAGGCGTTCAGGCCGGCGCTCTATGCCGATTGCTGCGATGATGACGTCGCGCTCGCCCGTACCCTCCTGGCTCCCGAGCCGCTCGGTCCCACCAACACGCCGATGCGCACGACCGACGAGCGCTTCGGAGGCATTCCGCGTGTGTACATCGAACTGTTGCAGGACCGTGCGGTATCACCCGGGCTGCAGCGGGCGATGTACACCGCGCTGCCGTGTCGCGACGTGTTGTCGATCGACGCGAGTCACTCCGCCTCTTTCTCTCGACCGGATGAACTGACCGCCGCGGTGCGCGTTGCCGGCGGCGATCGTTGAAGAGATCGGCGTCGACGGATACAGCCATGGCAGAATCCTTTGGGTTACCGTCATTGCAGCCAGATCACGGATAAGCCATGTTGCAAGCATGGGACGAACACGCCAACCAAATCGGACGGCCTGCGTCGGCTGTGATCGGCAGGCGACGCGCCACATCGCGTTGGTGGCTTACCCGGACGCTCAGATCCTCGACGTGATCGGGCCGCTAGAGGTGTTCTCGAGCGCCGCGCGCTGGCTGGGTGAGCGCGGGCGGACGACGCCCGCGTACACCGTCGAAGTGCTGGCGACTCGCAGCGGCCCGTTGCGGATGTCGTCGGGGATCGAGTTGGTCGCGGCGCGAGCAACGGCTTCGGTGCGCCGCGGCATCGACACCTTGTTGGTTGCGGGCGGTCTGGGGACGCAGGCGGCGATGCAAGATCGCGCGTTGCTCGCGTGGCTCCGTCACGTGCGACCGCGTGTGCGGCGCTTCGGTTCGGTCTGCAGCGGCACGTTCATTCTGGCCGAAGCCGGACTCTTGGATGGCCGCCGCGTCACCACCCATTGGCAATGGTGTGCTCCGTTGGCCGAGCGCTATCCGCAATTGACCGTGGATCCCGATCCGATCTTCGTCCGCGACGGCGATGTCTACACCTCCGCCGGCGTGACGGCCGGGATGGATCTCGCGCTGGCGTTGGTCGAGGAAGACCACGGTCGTGATGTCGCGCTCCAGGTTGCACGCGGCTTGGTGTTGTTCTTACGCCGGCCCGGCGGGCAATCGCAGTTCAGCGCGCAGCTCGCGGTGCAATCGGCGGATCGCGAACCGATCCGCGAATTGCAATCGTGGATTGCGGATCATCTCGAGGCCGATCTATCGGTGCCGGCGCTGGCTGCGCGCGTGGCGATGAGCCCGCGCAACTTTGCCCGCGTGTTCACACAGCAAGTCGGCGTGACCCCGGCGCGCTTCGTCGAGACCCTGCGGATCGAAGCGGCGCGGCGCCGGCTGGAGGAGTCGACGCACGGCGTCGATCTGGTCGCCGCGCAGTGCGGTTTCGGCTCGGCCGAAGCGATGCGGCTCGCGTTCCAGCGGCGGTTGCGGGTGGCGCCGACCGCGTATCGTCATCGCTTCGCCCAGCTTCACTGAACAGGAGAGGACACCATGTCGAAAACGATTGGGATCGTGTTGTTCGACGATGCGGAAGAATTGGATTGGGCCGGTCCGTGGGAAGTGTTCACCGCGACCGCGAGTGCGTTTCCGGGCGATCGAGTTGTGACCATCGCGCAGGAGTCACGACCGATTCGATGCGCCAAGGGTTTGCGCGTTCTCCCGGATCACAGCTTTGCCGGTGCGCCGCGACTCGACGTCGTGCTGGTGCCGGGCGGCATCGGAACGCTGCGTGAGGTCGACAATCCCGTCATGCTGTCGTGGCTGCGCGAGGCCGCGAAGCCGTGTCAGTGGGTGACCAGCGTGTGCACCGGCGCGCACGTGTTATGGGCCGCGGGGCTGGCCCGCGGCAAGCGGGTCACGACGCATTGGACGTTCGTCGAGACCTTGCGAGAAAAGACCGACGCGACCGTGCTCGAGAACACGCGCTACGTGCGCGACGGCAACGTGGTCACCTCCGCCGGCGTCTCCGCCGGCATCGACATGGCGCTATGGCTGGTCGGTCAGATGTACAGCGTGGAAACCGCGCGTCTGATTCAGAAGGGGATCGAGTACAACCCGGCGCCGCCGTATGCGGCGGAAGTGTAGGAGCTTCAGAATCCAATGCGCCGCATCACCGCGCGCGGCAGCAGGCGGATCACCAGCATCATCCAGCGCCAGATCGGCGGCGCGTAGACTTCGGGCGTGCCACGATCGATGGCTTTCAGAACGGTGTGCGCGACGTCTTCCGGCTCGCCGGCAAATGGCGGCGGCTTGAGGCCGGCGGTCATGCCGGTCTTCACGAAGCCCGGCTTCACCAGCACGGTGCGCAATCCCTGCGCGCGAAACTTGTGATCGAGTCCTTCGAGGTAGTGCGACAAGCCGGCCTTGGCGGCGCCGTATAGCACCACCGGCTTGCGGCCGCGTTCACCCGCAACCGAGCTGAACACGCACAAGGTTCCGCCCCCGGCGGCGAGCAAACGCGCGCGCGCCAGCTCGCAGAACTGAATCGTGTTGGTGAAGTCTGCGGTCAGCAGCCGCTCGCGCAGCGCCGCATCGGTTTCCAACTCTTCCTGCGATGCAAACAGACCCGCGGTGACGACGACCGCGTCGAGGAGTTGCAGCGCCGCCGTCGCCCGATCGAGCGCCGGCGCGAACGTCTCCGGTTTGAGCAGATCGCATTCCGCCGTCGCGACGCTACGCGCACCGTGCAGCCGGAGGTCTTCCGCGCTGCGCGCCAGGTCGTCGGCGTCACGGCCGAGCAGACACAACTCGTCTCCGCGAGCTGCCATCAAGCGCGCGAGGGCGCGACCCATGCCTTTGGTCGCGCCGAGCAGAACAACTTTCACACCGGATCTCCGAAGATGCGCACCGACTGCGCGCTGCGCAGCGTGCCGTGCGGGTCCCACTTGCGCCGGACCTGGAGGAACGCGTCGAGGCGCGGCTCCATCGCGCGAAAGTGTTCGGCGCGGGTGAACGCGTCCTTGGTGAGATAGATGCGGCCGCCTTCGGCGATGACGAATTCATTGAGCGCATCCACCAGCGCCTGCGTGTCAGGCCGGATCGGCAGATCGAGCGCGTAGGACATGCCCGGCTTCGGGAACGACAGTATCCCCTTCCCTTGGGCACCGCAGTCTTTGATGACGCACAGGTACACCGGCGCGTGATGCGACTGGAGCAGATTCAGATAGCGGCGATGACGTGAGAGATCCCCGTCGATCGGCAGCACGGCTTGATGCTGGGTGAAACCGCGGCGGCCGTAGGCACGATTCCAATCGCCGATCACGTCAAGCGGATAGAAGAACGTTTCCGGGTGCACGATACCGGTGCGTACGCGGTGACCGTGCTTGAGGTAGATCAGCCGGTTGAGGATCCGCCACATCCACGGCTGTAGGAACCAACTGGGGAAGACCGCGGGGAGCGCGATCGGGCGGTGAAAGCGCATTGGCTTGGCCGGGGCCGCATGCGGTTCGGCCCAGCGGCCGCTCATGATCAAGCCGCGCCCGGCGCCGGGGCCGCGGATCAGAAAGTCGGCCCAGCAGACGGTCATCGGCCACTTCTTCCCGGCTTCCTGCAGGCGCGCGATTGTGGTGTCGAAGTCAGGCGTCTGTTCGCTCTCCTGCCAAATCCACGGCGACGGAATGCGTTTGAGGCGAACCTCGACTTCAAGGATGTGCCCCGTCAGCCCCATCCCCCCGAGCGTCGCGCGGAACAGTTCGGACTCGTGAGTGTCGGAGCATTCAACTACGCGTCCATCGGCGACGCGTAACTTCAGGGCAGTGACGTGCTCGCCGAAGCAGCCATCGACGTGGTGGGTCTTGCCGTGCACATCGGACGCGACCATGCCCCCCAAGGTCACGTAGTGCGTGCCCGGGGTGACCGGCGTGAACCAGCCGCGCGGCAGCGACCAACGATTGAGTTGGCGCAGCGACAGACCGGCCTCGGCGCGCAGGATGCCGGTCTCGGTGTCGAAGTGCAGCAGCCGATCGGCCAGCCGTGATGTTGCGACGATGTCGCGTTCCGTCGCCGGGAGCGACGAGTCGCCGTACGATCGACCCAGCCCGCGGCTCAGCGTCGCGCCGCGGGTGATGGCCGGGAAGTCTTCCGCAAGTCGTTCGCGCCCCCGCACCACCGGATTGTGTCCCCAACCGCTCAACTCGGTCAGCGCTGGCTCGGCCGGGTCGGGGGATGAAGGCGCGGCGCCGGTGTCGACTTGCCGATCACGTAAACGGGTGACCTGGGCGGTCATGGCGTTCTCCATACCGAACCACGTCGGCGAGCGCTACTGGCGTGCAGACGGATGCACGGGCGATTGCGCTCCGTCGCCGCCTGGGGCGCGCGAATCATCTTGACTAACAAACGTTCGTTGGGCTAGACGACGCGGGTCTCGTGAACGATAAAGGGGTGCAGCGTCGCTGTGTCGGCGCCTGTGCGTCGCGCCCGCGGTGATCTGTTGGAGAAGCCTATGAAGAGTGTTGCCACCGATACGCCGGTTGCTCCGTTGAGCCAAAAGCAAGTGATGGAGTTTCCCTACAAGCACTCCACGGGCGAGACCGTCGGCCGCTTTCTTGCCGGACTCAAAATCCAAAAAAAGATTTGGGGCCAGCGCGCGAACGGGCAGGGCGTGGTGGTGCCGCCCACTGGATATTCCGAAGTCGATGCGTCGCCGGCGGGAGAGTGGGTGGAGGTCAGCGATAGCGGAACGGTGACGGCGGTGGCGAAGGTGCAGCAGCCGATCGCGGGATTGCATCCGTCGGCGACGCCGTTCGCCTTCGCGTTGATCAAGCTCGATGGTGCCGACACGGCGTTGCCGCACATCATCACCGACGAGCTGGCGCGTGCAAGGGTCGGTGCGCGCGTCCAAGCAGTGTGGAAGGCCGACGATGAACGAGTCGGCAGCCTCCGCGACATCGCCAGCTTTCGCGTGATTGGATGAAGGGCGAACGATGAACGAGCCGCCGAAAGAACCGATCAAGTACGTCGACAGCAAGGTTTACCTGCCGTACCATTACGTCGCGGGCGACTACAAAGCGCGCTACCTGCGCGCGCTGAAGGACAAGCGGATTCTCGGATCGAAGTGCTCCCAGACCGGCAAGGTGTTCGTGCCGCCGCTGATGAATTCACCGGAAAGTTTTGCGCCGTGCACCGAGCTGGTCGAAGTCTCCGACCGTGGCGTCGTCACCACCTTCTGCATCGTGAACATCCCGGTGATCGGCCGCAACATCGAGTTGCCGTATGTCGCCGCCTCGGTGGCGCTCGACGGCGTGGCGATCTCGATCTTCGCGTTGATCCAAGAGTGCAAGCCCGAAGAGGTCCGCATGGGCATGCGCGTCGAAGCCGTGTGGAAGCCCGACGGCGAGCGTCACGGCGACCACGACGACATTCAATACTTCCGACCCACCGGCGAGCCCGATGCGCCGCGGGAATCGTACATCAACCGGCTGTGAGATTTGCATGAACCTTCGCAACGTAGCGGTTGTCGGCTTTGCGCAACTCCCGGTCGTCGCGCGCGACGAACACCGCATCTCCACCGAGATGCTGTACCCGGTCGTGCGTCAGGCGCTCGCCGATTGCGGTGTGCAACGCGACGACATCGATTATCAAATTGCCGGCTCGGTCGACTACATGGACGGCCGTCCGTTCGGGTTCGTCGCCGCGCTCGACGTGATGGGATCATGGCCGCCGCGCCAAGATCTGCACCTCGAAATGGACGGCTCGTTCTGCGCCTACTACGCGTGGTTGCGGATGCAGGCCGGCGATTGCAACACCGCGCTGGTGGTTGGGCACGGCAAGACGTCGGAAGGCGAGCCCGATCGCGTCATGAACTTGCAGCTCGACCCGTACTATCAAGCCGCAATCGGCCTCGACCCGACGTCGACCGCGGCACTGCAGGCGAGTGCGTACATGGCACGCACCGGCGCCTCGGACGCCGATCTGGCGGCGGTCGCCGCACGCAATCGCGCCGCCGGCGCGCGCAATCCCGAGAATCAGCTCCGCGATGCGACATCAGCCGCGGAGTTGCAGAAAACGCCGTGGAAAGTCGAGCCGCTGCGCGCGGGATATCTGCCGCCGGTGGGCGAAACGGCCACATGTCTGATCCTCGCCGCCGAAGGCAAGGCGGAAAAGTTGTGCGATCGCCCGGCGTGGATTCAGGGTGTCGATCACCGCACAGAGATGCAGACGATCGGCGCCCGTGATCTATCGCGCAGCGCGAGCACCAAGCTGGCGGCCGAGAAGGCGCTGGCGATGGCGGATGTCGCGAGCGCGCGCGAGGTCGACCTGGTCGAACTATTCGCCTCCTCACCTGCGGAAGAATTGATCGTGTGCGATGCGCTGGGCCTCGATGCCAAGGCGTCGCAACCGGTGATCAATCCCTCTGGCGGCGCGTTGTGCGCCAATCCGATCATGAGCACCGGCCTGATTCGGCTCGGCGAAGTGTTTCGCCAACTCTCCGGCCGCGCCGGCGCGCGCGCGGTGCCGAACGCGCGACGCGCGATCGCGCACGCGACGCAGGGTCATTGCCTGCAGCACAACTTGCTGTGGGTTCTCGGCAGTGAGCGGAGGTGGTCATGAAGCGCCCGGTCGCAGTCGTCGGGGTCGGGCAGACCCATCACACCACGCGGCGTGCCGACGTGAGCATCGCCGGGCTGGTTCGCGAAGCGGTCGATGCCGCCCTGCGCGACGCCGGTTTGGAACACAAAGACATTGACGCGGTCGTGATCGGCAAAGCGCCGGATATGCTCGAAGGCGTGGCGCAACCGGAGCAGTACCTCGCCGGTGCGGTCGGCGCACACATGAAGCCGTTGCTGCGGGTCCACACCGCCGGTTCCGTGGGCGCCTCGACGGCTCTGACGGCCGTGACGCACGTGGCGTCGGGCTTGTACGACCGCGTCCTCACCGTCGCCTTCGAAAAGCAATCGGAAGGCAACGCGATGTGGGCGCTGTCGCCCAACATGCCGTTCACCCCGCCGTTGGTGGCCGGCGCCGGCGGCTTCTTTGCGCCGTACTGCCGCGCGTACATCTCGAAGACCAAGTGCCCGCCGCACATCGGTCCGATGGTCGCCGCCAACGCGCGCGACAACGCCACGCGCAACGAGTATGCGCATCTGCGCGAGCCGATGACGGTCGACGACGTGATGAACTCGCCGATGTTGTGGGATCCGATTCGCTTCGGTGAAACCTGCCCGTCGTCCGACGGCGCGATTGCCTTGGTGATCGCGAACGAAGCGACCGCGAAGAAAGGACCGCGCAAACCGGCATGGATCAAGTCGGGGTACTCGTACGCCGAGGCGATGTGGGTGCCGGGTCGCGATCAGGTCAGTCCGCGCGCGGGCCAAGTGTGCTCCAAGGCGGTCTACGATGCGGCCGGCATCACCGATCCCTGGAACCAGATCGACGTCGCCGAGATCTACGTGCCGTTCGCATGGTTCGAGCCGATGTGGCTGGAGAATCTCGGTTTCTGCGGCGTCGGCGAAGGATGGAAGATCGTCGACCGCGGCGAGCAAAAGTTCGGCGCGCATCTACCGATCAACCCGTCCGGCGGCGTGCTCTGCACCAACCCGATCGGCGCCTCGGGAATGATCCGGCTCGGCGAAGCCGCGTTGCAGGTGATGGGGCGTGCCGGCGCTCATCAGGTCGAGGGCGCGAAGACCGCATTGGGTCACGCGTACGGTGGCGGCGCGCAGTATTTTGCGATGTGGCTCGTCAGCAGCGAGCAGTGAGAACGACGGAATCCGCGTCGGGGTGCCCCTGCGTGGTCGCCCTTTTTTGGGCCATGCGCCACGGGGCGGCCGCGTAGGGCCGCCCCTACGAAGAGGACAACGAAAGCAATGTCGGAACCCGCAGTCTTGTACGAAAAGAACGACGGCATCACCGTCGTCACGATGAACCGTCCCGAGTTTCGTAACGCGATCAATCCGGAGATGCTGTGCCGGTTGGCCGATGCCTGGCAGGATGTTAACGATGACCCCTCGGTGCGCGTGGTCATTCTCACCGGTGCGGGCGACAAAGCGTTTTGCGCGGGCGCCGATCTCGACCGCCTCGTCCGCATGATGCAGGGGCTGCGTCCGCCCGAGAGCGAGTATGACGAGCGCATCAAGAACGACGTCAGCCTCATCTACAAGGGCCTGTTGCGGAACTATCGCGTGACCAAACCGTTGATCGCGGCGGTGCGCGGCTTCTGCGTCGCCGGCGGCACCGAGATCCTGACCACCACCGATCTCCGCATCGCAGGCGACGACGCGCGCTTCGGGCTCGCCGAGGTGAAGTGGAGCTTGTTTCCGATGGGCGGCTCGACGGTGCGCCTGCCGCGCCAGATCTCGTACTGCAACGCGATGGAGATTCTGCTCACCGGCGAGCAGATTTCCGCCGAGCGCGCGCTGCAGATGGGGCTGATCAACAAGGTGGTCGCGCCGACCCAAGTGTTGCCCGAAGCCGTGCGCCTTGCGCGCATCCTCAATGAGGCGGGGCCGCTGGCCGTGCAAGCGGTCAAGCGGTCGGTGGTAGAGGGTCTGGCGCTGCCGCCGGAGCAAGCCCTCGAAAAGGAACTCGAGATCGGCATTCCGGTCTCGATGTCGGAAGACTGCCGCGAGGGCACGAAGGCTTTCAAAGAAAAACGCAAGCCGGTGTTCAAGGGACGCTGAGGGCGCGCGCTCGAACGCGTCCCGCGCAAAGCATTTGAGGTGGACATGAGACGATTTGCTGGCTCACTCCGGACATGGTTGCTCGCGATGCTCGCGCTCGCCTATGCGGGTGCGGCGGTCGCCGACACCGGCGAAGAGATCGTTCCCGGTCTGCGCGTCGGCGATGTGCTCGATCAACGCAACGCCGATCTCGCGAAGGACCTCCTGCCTCCGGAAATCTACAAGCACTACAAGAACGGCGAGTATCACAACAAGATCGTTGCCTACCCGACCGGGAACTTGCACTGGGAGAAGGCGTTCGCGGAGGCGACCGAGAAAAACGTCGGGCAGCTCGACGTCGACGCGCGCGGGACGATCATCGAGAAGGGCACCGGCAAGCAGCCGGCGTACTACTACGGATTGCCGTTCCCGATCATCGACGAAAAAGATCCGAAGGCCGCGGTCAAAATCATCTGGAATCAGTTTCTCGCCTATTGGGCCGGCGGCGATTCGTTCAACAAGACCTTGGTCATCATGCTCAATCCCAAGGGCATCGACCGGAAGATCGGCGCCAACGGGTGGTTCAATTTCTTGGATGGTCAGGGCGTGAAGTACCGGCAGAACAATCCGATGAACTTGCAGAGCCAGTTTCTCGGCGTCACCACCACGCCCGCCGATCTGCAAGGCACCGCATCGCTGTCGTGGCGCTATCGCGATCCCGACAAACGCGACTCGGTGTGGGCGTTCGTGCCGGCGTTGCGGCGCGTCCGCGCCGTCAGCCCCGCCAATCGCTCCGACGGCTACCTGGGTTCCGACATCAGCGGCGACGACGGGTTCTTCTTCGACGGCAAGCCGGAGGACTTCGAGTGGAAGTTGATCGGCAAGCGCGACGGGCTCCGAGTCGTCGATCCAAATTCGATCGCCGGACCGATCAAGATCGATCCGGTTCCCGGCGGCGGCTGGAGCACGCTGACGGATCTGAATCCGCCGACGTTGGGTTACGAGGTGGACGGCTGGACCGGCATCTCGTGGGCGCCGGTGCCGCTCGCGCTCGCCAAACGAGCGTTTTGGATCATCGAAGCGACACCGCGCGACAAGTATTACTTGTACGGACGGCTGCAACTCTGGATCGACGCGGAAACCTGGGACGGTGCGTGGAATACCAAGTTCTCCTGGCAGGGCGAGCAGGTCCACACGTACCAGCTCACCGCCCGTATCAACCACCAAGCGGGTGCGGGGCCCGATTCCGAGTGGATGCCGGCGGGCACGATGGTGTTTGCCTGCGCTGAGAACACCAAGATGAATCGCGCGACGTGCAGCGGCATTCGCGATGGCGCGCAAGCGCCGTACTACCGGCGTGTTCCGCTGGAGGAGAATCTCTTCGATTCGACGTCGCTGACTCGCTACGGGAAGTAGCGCTGCTGCCGTCCCGCGGACGGCGGGGTTTGGAGCCGCGCCCATGGAAAAAGTGCACGCATTGGCGAAGCGGGTGTCCAATTGGGGCCGCTGGAGTTCCGAGGATGAGCGCGGCACGGTGAACTTCATCACCCCCGAGGTGGTGCGGCGAGCCGCCGCGTGCGTGAAGCGCGGCGCGGTGTTCAGTCTCGGTCTCGCTTTCAACGCCGACGGCCCGCAGATCGGCCAAGGTGGCCGCGTGAATCCGCTGCATCTGATGACGGCGGTCAACGGCGGCTATGGACCCGAAGGCGGCTTCCGCTACGCCGACGATCTCGTGGTCATGCCGCTGCAATGCGCGACGCAGTGGGACAGTCTCGCCCACGTGCACTACGGCGGCCAACTCTACAACGGGTTTCCGGCGTCGACGACGACCTCCGCGGGAGCGGCGCGCAACTCGATCGACAAACTCGCCGCCGGCATCGTATCGCGCGGCGTGCTGCTCGACATCGCGCGACTCCGGCCCGTCGCGCGTCTCGGGCCGGGATACGCGATTACCCCCGCCGATCTCGATGCCGCCGAACGGGCGCAAGGCGTGCGCGTCGAGCGCGGCGACGTGCTGCTCGTGCGCACCGGTCACATCACCGTGTTCACGACGGACCAGGACAAGATCGGCTACATGAAGCAAATGCCGGGGCTCGGCATCGCGTGCGTCGAATGGCTCCACGCACGCGAGGTCGCCGCCGTCGCCACCGACACCAGCGCCGTCGAGGTGATCCCGTTCGAAGATCCGACGATGCCGCTGCCGGTGCACCTGCTCTGCATCCGCGATATGGGCCTGACGCTGGGCGAAATGTTCGACCTCGAGGCGCTGGCGGCGGATTGCGCGAACGACGGTGTGTGGGAGTTCTTGTTCACCGCGCCGCCGTTGAAGGTCACCGCCGCCGTGGGTTCGCCGCTGAATCCGTTGGCGGTGAAGTGACGCGGCTACGCCGCGCGAGCAGATTTAATCTTGCGCCTGCGCGGGGCCGGCGTCTTGGCGGCGCAAAACGTTCGTTCGACCAGATGGTGTAGACGATCGACCAATGCACGGCGATCGGCCTTCATGCCGCTGGCCGCCCAATCGGACAGCACCACTTGATCCATCGCACTGAACAGCTTGGCGAGATAGCCGGGATCTTCGTCGAGGAACACGCCGCCGGCGATGCCGCGGCGGAAGATGTCGGCTTGCAGCTTGTGAATGTCCTTCCACAATTGCACCCGCGCGTCGTTGTCGTTGCTGGGACTCGAGACCCACGACGTGCCGACCTGCAAATGCATCCGGAGGAAGTCGGGATGATCGACGAAGTAGCCGACGTAGGCGTCGGCCAGGTTCATCAACGCCTCCCGCGGTTGGACGTGACGCGCGGTCACGTCGCGCACCAACTGCCGGAGTTCCTCGCCGCGTGCCGCGAGAATGGCGCGCAGCAGATCGTCCTTGCTCGGGAAAATCGCGTAGATCGTCCCCATGGACAACCCCGCCAGCGCCGAGATCTCCTGCACCTTCGCGGTTTCGAAACCGCGGTCGGCGAAAACTTTCTCGGCGACGTCGAAGATGTGCTGCCGGTAGAGATCGGTGCGCGCCCGGCGCGCCTCTTCGCGCGGCTGGCGTTTGGCGGGACCCTTCACGCTCCGGCTCTTAGCACCGAAAAAAACGATTGACAACTCGTATTTCCGAATGCTAATTCGCAAACCCGAATCGACCATTTTCGAGCCCCCGAGCGGCTCTGGCTCACGGAGGAGGAAGCGCGATGGAATTCGGAATCTTCTCGCAGATGCACGTGCCCCCATGGGACGACGAACATTCGCGCTTCATGCGCGAGCTGGAAGTCTCCCTCGCCGTCGAGGCCGCCGGATTCAAATACGATTGGGCGCCCGAGCATCACTTCCTGCAACACTACTCGCACCAGCCGGCGCCGGAAGTGTTCTTGAGCTGGGTGGCGGCGAAGACCGCGCGCCTCCACGTGGGCACCGCGATCACCAACATCACCGCCGCAGTCAATCACCCGGCGCGGGTCGCCGAGCGCATCGCGACGATGGACCACTTATCCGAGGGACGGGTCGAATTCGGTACCGGCCGCGGGTCGTCGTCGGCGGAATGGGGCGGCTTCGCGATCCCGAACGCGGCGGAAACCAAGCCGATGTGGCGCGAGTCGCTTGAACAAATCCCGCGCATGTGGCTCGACGAACCCTACGCGCACGAGGGCACGTACTTCCGCATGCCCGAGCGCAACGTCCTTCCCAAGCCCTACACGAAGCCCCATCCACCGATGTGGCTGGCGTGTTCGAGTCCGAACACCTTCGCCGAGTGCGGGGAGCTTGGCCTGGGCTGCTTGTGTTTCACCTTCGGCACGCCGGCGGAGATCGCCGAACACGTCCGCAACTACAAAGAAGGCATCAAGCGCTGCAAGTGCCCGGCGGGTGCGTACATCAACGACAACATCGCGGTGACCACCAACATGTTCTGCCTCGAAGACGGCGATGAAGCGCGGCACTTGTATGCCAACGCGAAGGTCGAACGGTTCACCGAATTCTTCTTCCAGTGGCTCGACTCGATCCCCCGCCCGAAGGGCTTGCCGGCGACCGGCCCGATCGGCCCGTTGCCGCAGACGACGCCGGACCAGTTGAAGGCCGGACTCGCCGTCGGTGGCCGCCAGATCGGTTCGCCTGACGAGATCATCCGCGTCATCAAGATGTACGAGGAGATCGGCGTCGATCAACTCATCTACGCGCCGCTGACCCTCACGCTTGAGCAGAAGCACGTGCTGCGCTCGATCGAAGCGTTCGGAAAGCATGTCTTGCCGAAATTTGATAAAGACCCGGTGCACAGTACGAGGCGGCAGCGCGAAGCACAGCTCAAAGCCAAGGCAGCGTGATCCGATCGATTCCGCGCATGAGTGTACCGGTCTTCGATAACGTCCTGATCGGCGGCGAATGGGTCCCCGCCGAACACGGCACGTACCAGATCACCAACCCGGCGACCGAGGAGCCCGCCGGCTTCGCGCCGGCTTGCTCCGTCGCCCAAGTGCATGCGGCGGCACGCGCCGCACGCGCGGCGTTCGAACGCGGACCGTGGCGAACGATGTCCGGTGCCGAACGGGCGGCGCTGCTGCGCGAAGCGGCCGAGCGCTTCAAACGCGAAGCCGGCGAGTTGGTCGAGCTGACCATCGCCGAGACCGGCGCACTCAAGCCGGTCGCGGTGTCGCAGCAAGTCGGCGCGGTGACCATCCGATTGGCGAAATTTGCCGATCTCGCCACTGCTCCGGTCGAGGAACCCCTGCTCCCGCGCGAGTTGAGCGGTCCCAACGCCCGCGGGCTCGCCGCCGGATTGGTCGTGCGCGAGCCGATCGGCGTCGTCGCCGGCATCACGCCGTTCAACTTCCCGATGACCAATTGCGCGGGCAAGATCGGACCGGCGCTCGCATGCGGCAACACGATCGTCATCAAGCCCGCCCCGGTCGATCCGCTCGGCGTCGTCGAGTTGTGTCGCATCGTCAATTCGGTCTTGCCGCCGGGCGTGCTCAACTTCGTGTGCGGTCCGGGGCCGGAAATCGGCGAAGCACTCACGACCGCGCCCGACGTCGACATGATTTCGTTCACCGGCAGCACGCAAGTCGGTCGCGCGATTCAACAAGGCGCGGCGCCGCGGCTGAAGCGCACCTTGATGGAACTCGGCGGCAAGTCGGCCAACATCGTGTTCGCCGACGCTGATCCGGCGAAGGCTCTCGCCGGCGTCATGCAGGTCTGGACGTTTCACAGCGGCCAGATCTGCATCGCCGGAACCCGCGCGCTGATCGAGGCGTCGATCTACGACGAGTTCACCGCGAGGCTGGCGGCCGCCGGTCGGACGCTCAAGATCGGTGACCCACACGAAGCGGGTGTGGTCGTCGGCCCGCTGGTGTCGGCCGCCCAACGCGAGCGCGTCGAACGCTACATCGCCAGGGGGATCGAAGCGGGTGCGACGCTCGCCTGCGGCGGCCAGCGGCCGGCGCATCTCCGGCGCGGCTACTATGTCGAGCCCACGCTGTTCACTCACGCGCGCAACGATATGACCATCGCGCGCGAAGAGATCTTCGGTCCGGTGATCACCGCGATTCCATTCCGCGATGAAGCCGAGGCGATCGCCATCGCCAACGACTCGGACTATGGTCTCTACGGCTATGTCTGGACCGGCGACTCGGCTCGTGGTTTGCGCGTGTCGCGCCAGATGCGCACGGGAACCATCCAGATCAACGGTGGGCCGATGAATCCCGACGCACCGTTCGGCGGCTACAAACAGAGCGGGATCGGGCGCGACGGCGGCCGCTACGCGCTGAACGCGTACAGCGAGTTGAAGTACATCGGGTATACGGCATGACGAGCGCGTGGAGACGACGTCGATGAAAGCCGCAGTATTCTACGGCGTCGATCGCCCGGTGGCGGTCGAAGAAGTCGCGATCAAGGATCCCGGCCCAGGCGAGGTGCGGATCGCGCTCAAAGCCGCGGGATTGTGTCACTCCGATCTCAGCGTGATCGATGGAACAATTCCCTACCCGACGCCGGTGGTGTTGGGGCACGAGGGTGCGGGAGTGATCGAGGCGGTGGGTGCGGGCGTGACGTCGGTGGAGGAGGGCGACACCGTCATCATTTCTACCCTCTCGCACTGCGGCCGCTGCCGAGCTTGCGAGGTGGGTCGGCCGACCGAATGCCGCAACGCGCCGAGCCCCAAGGACGCGAAGCCGTTCTCGGTCGCCGGCAAGCCGGCGTTCCAATTTGCCAACGGCTCGGTGTTCGCCGAGTACACGGTCGTGCGCGAACAAGGCGCCATTCCCATCGACGCGCGCGTGCCGTTCGATCGCGCGTGCTTGATCGGCTGCGGCATTATGACCGGCTTCGGTGCGGTGGTGAATCGCGCCAAGGTCGAAACCGGCGCGACGATGGCGGTGTTCGGTGTCGGCGGCATCGGACTCAATTGCGTGCAAGGCGGCGTGATGTCGGGCGCGTCGAAAATCATCGCCGTCGACGTGATGCCCCAAAAAATGGAATGGGCGAAGCGCTTCGGCGCAACCCACACGATCGACAGCTCGAAAGACGATCCGGTTGCGGTGATCAAGGATCTCACGCACGGCGGCGCCGACTACACGTTCGAAGCGGTCGGCAACATTTCGGTCATCAAGCAAGCACTCGAAGCCTTGGGTCCGGGCGGCGCGTTGACCATCGTTGGCGTGCCGAAACTGGGCACCAGCTTGGATTTCGTGGTCCACGCGCTCTATCAAAACAAGGCGATTCTCGGTTGTCGCTACGGCACCGCGCGCCCGCGCGTCGACTTCCCGATGTTGGCCGACCTCTATCTGAGCGGTCGGCTCAAGATCGACGAATTGATCACCGCGCACTATCCATTGCACGAATTCGATCGCGCGCTTGCCGATCTCCGCCAGGGCAATCTCGCGCGCGGCGTCTTTGATCTCACACGATGAACGTTGGGAACTGATCGAGGAGGAAACCATGGGCAAGTACGGCCATCATGTCATCGATGCGGACGGACACGGCGGCGATTTACCGAACTGGCAGGCGCGCATCCCGGCACAGTTTCAACCCAAATGGGAGCAACGTCGCGAGCGCATCAAAACCCACTTCGCCAATCTCGTCGGCGTCGGCGTCAAGAGCACCAAAGGCACCGCGAAGATCGATAGCCTCGAACGCGCCGGCATGACCGATCCCAAGTCTCGCTTGGAAGACATGGACCTCGAAGGTATCGACGAGACCATCATGTTCCCGGGCGGCGCCGGTGAAGAATGGGCCGGTCTCGATCGCGACTTCGCGATCGCCCTGTGCCGCACACTCAACGATTGCCGCGCCGAATTCACCCGCTTCAACCCGAAACGGCTCAAGTCGGTGGCCAAGCTGCCGATGATCGATCCCGAGGCGGCAGCCGCCGAGCTGCGCCGCGCGGTCACCGAGCTGGGCATGGTCGGCATGGTGACGCCGCAACATGTGCGCGACAAAAATCTCGATCATCCGAGCTTCGACGTGGTGTGGCGCGAAGCGGAGCGGCTCGGTGTCGCGGTGTGTGTGCACGGCGGCGGGCAGGCGATCGATCAAGTACCGATCGGCGTCGACCGTTTCAAGACGCGACTCGAAACGCACGCGTTCACCCATCCGGTCGGACAGATGCTCGCCGTGATGTCGTTCACCGTCGGCGGCATTCTGCATCGCTTCCCCAAGTTGCGCGTGGCGATCCTCGAGGCCAACGTCGGCTGGTTGCCGTTTTGGCTGGAGCGCCTCGATGAGCACTGGGAGCTCACGCCCGAGCAGGCCCCCAACATCGATCGCAAGCCGAGCGAATACTTCCTCTCGGGCCGTTGCTTCATCGGCTGCGATCCGGACGAGAGCACGATCCCGGCGGTGGTGAACGCGCTCGGCGAAGACGTCGTCGTGTACGCCTCCGACTACTGTCACTGGGATTGCGCGTTCCCGAACACGGTGAAGATCATCGAAGAGCGTGCCGACTTGAGCGCCACCAGCAAGGAGCACATCTTCCACGCCAACCCGGCGCGCCTCTACGGGCTCTCGTGAGACGATCAGGCGACGTCGTTCCAATCGCACCATGCCGATTGACCTGAAGGAGCTGCTCGGGCCGGCGCACACGGCATTGCTGCTGATGGAATGCCAGGAAGGCATCATCGGTAGCGGGGGCGGTGGGCGACTGAGTGCATTGTCCGACGCAGTCGCGCGGCACGGGACTATTGCGCAGATCGGCCGCCTACTGGCCGCGGCGCGGCGAGCGAAGGTACCGGTTTTCTATCTGACGATTGCGCGACGGGCCGACAACGCCGGCGCAACCGCCAATTGCCTGCTGCTGGCTTTGGGCCGTAAGGGTACGCCGCTGCTACCGGGTTCACCGCAACAGGCCGTCGTGTCCGCGCTTGCGCCGGAGGCCGGGGACTTTGTCGTGAATCGCCTCCACGGCATCACACCGTTCCACGCCGGCGAACTCGACCAACTGCTGCGCAACCTCGGTGTGAAAACGGTGGTAGCCGCCGGTGTCTCGGTCAACGTCGGCATCACCGGAATGACCATCGAGGCGTTGAACTGTGGATATCAAGTGGTGATTCCGCGCGAGGCGGTTGCTGGTACGCCCGACCAGTACGTCGACGCCGTCTTCGAGAACACGTTGCGATTGCTCGCGACCATCACGAGCGTCGACGAAGTCGTCTCAGCGTGGCAATAGCAATTGGACTGACAGCGAAGCTCCCGCTGCACATGTCGATCGCACGATTCGCCGACCGCACCGCCTACATCACGGGAGCGGGCTCCGGCCTCGGCCGCGCCACCGCGCAGCGGTTTGCGAGCGAGGGGGCGCGCGTCTTCGCCGCCGACGTGAACGAAGTCGGCATCGCGGAAACCGTCGCCGCGATTCGCCAATCCGGCGGCGTCGCCGCCGGCGGCGTGTGCGATGTTTCGCGCATGGACTCGGTGCGTACGTCGATCGCGGGCGCGGTCGAAACGTTCGGTGGAATCAGCATCCTCATCAACGCCGCCGGCGTCGGGAAGAGCGCACGATTGGAAGAGATCGACGAGGCTGAGTGGCAACGCGTGATCGGCGTGAATTTGACCGGCGTGTTTCACACCACCAAGGTCGCGATCGAGCACTTGTTGAAACAACCGGGCGGCAATATCGTCAACATCGCCTCGACCGCCGGCGTGCGCGGCCAGGCCTACAATTCGCACTACGCCGCGTCCAAGGCGGGGTTGCTGAATTTCACCAAATCCATCGCCCTCGAGTTCGTGAGCCGGGGGCTGCGCGCCAACTGTGTCTGCCCGGGCGGCGTGATGACTCCGCTGCTGCAACACTTCATCCCGCGCGACGACTTCGAGCCACCGCTGATGGCGTACTACATGCCGCCGATTCCGCACAAGTTGGGGGCGCCGGAGGATGTCGCGGCGGTGATTACCTTTCTGGCCTCCGACGAAGCCCGCATGATCAACGGCGTTGCATTGCCGGCGGATTTCGGAACGTTGGCGTGATACGATGCTGATCCTCGATGTCGTCGCCGAGCGTGCCGCCGCGCGCGGCGATCACCCGTTCATTCTGCATGCCGACCGGCGTGTGAGTTATCGCGAGTTCGACCGACTCACCAACCAAGCGGCGAACGCACTGATCGATCTCGGCATTCGCAAGGGCGATCGGGTTACGGTGGCGATGAGCAACTCGGTCGAGTACCTCGTCGCCGCGTTCGGCGTTTTGAAAGCCGGTGCGATCTACAATCCGGTCAACCCCGCGCTCGGGAGCCAGGAGCTTGGCTACATCATCAATCATGCCGGCCCGGCCGCGATCATCACCGAGCCCGGCAGTGCGAAGAACATCATCGCCCCCGAATTGCAGCGTCCGGTTGGTTGTCGGCTGGCGGCGTTCGGCGAGGTCGCCGGCGCCCTCCGATTCGACGAGTTGGTCGATTGCAGCGCCGAGATCCATCCGCCGGTCTCGATCGGCGCCAACGATGCCTCGACGTTGCTCTACACCTCGGGAACCACGGGCAATCCCAAGGGCGTGCTGTTCCATCATCGCAGCACCGGCGCCGCCGGCGAACACTTCCTGACGGCGCTCGGGATCACGCAGGACGATACCATCGTCACCGTCACGCCGCTGTTTCACGGCAACGCGTGGGGCGCCACGGTGACCGCGCTACAAGCCGGCGGCACGATCGCGTTTCCGGCGGCGTTTCACGCCTCAGAATTCTGGCCGCTGGTGCACGCCTCGGGAGCCACCGTTGTGTATACCCTCGGCACCGTGCTGGCGATGCTGCTGACGCGCGAGCGGTCGGAACTCGAACGCACCCACAAGCTGCGCGTGATCCTCGGGTTGGGCAGCGCGCCGATTCGCGAGCAGATTCTCACGCGCTTCGGCGTGCGATACGTCGCGGAGTGTTTCGGGTCGACCGACGCCGGTGTGGTGACGATCGAGCCGCTCGGTGCCGCGCCGCGCGCGGGCTCGGCCGGTCCGCCCGTGCCCGGGGTCGAGATTCACATCCTTGACGACGAGGGGCACGTGCTCAAGGCGCGCGAGACCGGCGAGATTGTGATTCGCTCGCCGCACTGCATGGCGGCGTATTTCCGCGATCCGGAACAGACCGCGCAGGCGTTGCGCGACGGCTGGTTCTACACCGGCGACCTCGGGTACCTCGACGAGGAGGGCTGGCTGTACTTCGTCGATCGCAAGCGCGACGTCATTCGACGCGGCGGCGAGAACATCTCGTCGGTGTTGATCGAGAAGACGCTGCGCGAACATCCGAAGGTCGTCGAAGCGGCGGTGATCGGCGTCCCCGATCCGGTGCTGGGCCAGGAAGTGAAGGCATTCATCGTCGCGAAGGAGCCGGTTGCGGCCGATGAGCTGCGCGTCTTTGCCGCTGAGCGTCTGGCGAAGTTTCAAGTGCCGCGCTTGTGGGAATTCCGCGACGCGCTGCCGAAGACACCGTCGCAACGCGTCGAGAAGTACAAGCTGCGCCAAGAATCGGGCGGCAGCGACAAACCACTGCTCGGGTGAAATCCGTGCCCCGCCGGGCTCAGCGCCGGCGGGCCGGTCGATCGAGCAGCGCGTCCAGATAGGCGAGCTGCATCTGCTTGAGTTCCTCGATCAACGTGCGGGACTGAGCGCTGGACTCGAACAGCGCCAGATCGAGTACGGCGACCGCGGTTTCGATGAGCACCCGCGCCATCGTTGTCAGTCGCGCGTGCGGCACGTCGACGCCGCGCCGAGCCAGGGCCGACGCGAGTTGACGGGCGAGGCGCTGGTTGTCGCGGCGATCGATGGCTTGCAACTCGGGGAGCGCGCGCATCGCGCGCCGGACCGCGAGGCCACCCGAAACGCGACGGATGCCGGCGATGAAGGTGTCGACGTATCCCGTCCACAGCTCGCGCCAATCGCGGCGACGGTCGGCGAGGGCGCCGAAGCCGTCGAACCACTCGTCCCACTCCAGTGCCAGACGCTCCGCCACGCCGCTGAGCACAGCCAGTTTGTTGGGGAAGTAGCGGTATACGGTGCGTACCCGCACTGCCGCACGCGCCGCCAGCGCGTTGGTGTTGAAGGCCTCGACGCCGACCTCGTCGATCAGCGCCGCTGCAGTTTCGAGAATGAGATCGACGGTCTTGCGTGCGCGTTCCTGAACTGGTTGTCGGCGCGCCATCAGGTGCGGCGGACCCTTCCGTGTTCGGTGCGTCGCCGCCATGCCGTCAGTGTACCGGGTCCGTAGTTGACGGTCCAGTCTAAGGGGAGTAAAAACTCCCTAACATCCGCCGGCGAGGTGCGCCATGACCATCAGCCAACTGACCCGATACGAAGAGACGTCATTTTGGGCGCGCAGCTACGGCGAGTACCGGCCGAATCCGCCGGTGGGGGGCGACTCCCAGGTCGACGTCGCGATCATCGGCGGCGGATTCACCGGGCTCAGCACCGCGATCGAATTCAAGCGCGACCATCCCGGTGCCTCGGTCGCCGTGCTCGAAGCCGCGGTCGTCGGGTACGGCGCCAGCGGGCGCAACGGCGGATTCAACATGAAACTGTTCGGGCTCGAACCCGACTTCACGAAATTCCGCTGGGGGCGCGAGCAGACGATCGCGGCGCACCGGTACATGCAGCGCGCGGTCGCCTGGGTGAAGACACTGATCGAGGACAACCACCTAGACTCCGATTATCGGCATACCGGCATGTTCCGCGTGAGTTACAGCCCCGCGCAACTGCGGCGACTGGAGAAGACGTACCAATTCATGCAGGACCTCGGCATCGACGATGACGTGTCGCTCTGCAGCCGCGGACAGATGCAAGCGGAGTTTCACACCGACCGCTACGCGGGTGCACTGTACGAACGCGAGACCGGCATCCTGAATCCCTGCAAGCATGTCCGCGAACTCAAGCGATTGGCGGCCGCCGCCGGCGCGACGGTGTACGAACTGAGTCCAGTCGATTTGGTCACGCGCCGCGGTGGGAAGATCCAGTTGCAGACGGCGGGTGGTGGGGTAACCGCCGACAAACTCGTCGTCGCGACCAACGCCTACTCGCGTTCGCTGAAAGGCCTGCCGCAACTCGCGGCGCGCCAGATGCCGATGTGGACGTTCCAGGTGGTGACGGCGCCGCTCACCGATGCGCAATGGGAGAGCATCGGCTGGAAGCAGCAGCAGTCATTCGAAGACAACCGCCAACTCGTGCACTATTTCCGGCCGACCGTCGACGGGCGCATCACGATGGGCGGCGGCGATATCACGACCCCCTCGGATGACAGCTTCGATCACGACTTCCACCCCCGCATCTGGCGCCACTGCGAGGCACACCTCAAGTGGATCTTTCCTCAACTGCGCGACGTACCGATCGCGTATCGCTGGGGCGGGCCGGTGTCGGTAAACCTCGACATGACGCCGGAGATCGGTTTCCTCGGTGATGAACGGGTGATCTTCTCGACCGGGTGCATCGGCCACGGGGTGTCACTCACGCACCTCAACGGCCGGCTGATCGCGGATCTCCTGAGCGGGCGCCCGACCGAGTTGACCGAGTTCTGGATCGTCAACCGCAAGGCGATCCGGTGGCCGCCGGAACCGATTTCATTTCTCGGCCGACACCTCATTCACAACGGGCTGCGTCTGTGGGACTACTTCGAGCAGCGAAGCGCCTCGTGAGTCGCACCATCAACTGTGCACGGTGACCGTCTCGGTGTCGCGTCCGGAGCGGAGGATCCGGCCGGGGAGATTACCGGTTTCCTTGCCATGGCTGACGATCTCGATGCCGTTCACGAGCACATGTTCGATCCCGCGCGCGCCGGCGAACAGCCGATCGGATTTGCCCGGAAGATCGGCGCGCATGCGGATCGGCTCCGATGCAACCGTATCGGGGTCGAACAATACCAGATCCGCGTGCCATCCGAGGGCGATCCGGCCGCGTTCCTTCAAACCGAAGAAGCGGGCAGGCACGTCGGTGATCATGTGCACGGCCTCTTCGAGCGAGAGGAGTTGGCGCTCGCGCACGACGTCGCCGAGGAGGAGCGTCGGGTAGCGCGCGCCACACATGCGATCCAGGTGTGCGCCGGCGTCGGAACCGCCGATCATCGCACGTTCGTCGCGCCACACGTGGAGGCGTAGCTTCCAGCTTTCCGCATCGTCGTCCGACGGCTGCGGCCACAGGCCGGTGCGGAGATCGTCGGCGACGACGATATCGAAGAGCGTCTCGAATGGATCGGTGCCGTGCTCGCTGGCGATCTCGGCCACCGTGCGTCCGGTGAGTCCGGCGTTCTGCGGTGCGAAGGTTTCGCCGATTTCGTACGCACCCCAACGCTGGAGACTGACGAGCGCGCCGGTGACGGCTTCGGCGCTCGTACGCATCTTGCGGCGCGTTGCCGGATCGGCGAGCGCGCGCGCCCGTTCCGGCAGCGGGAGATCGAGAATCGGCGCCCACCCCGGTAACAGGTTGAGCGCGCAATAGTCGAGAAAGCTCATTTTGACGCCGCCGAGCATCGGCATGGTGAGCGCTACGATTCGTGCGCCCGCGCGCTTGGCGCGTGTACCCGCCGACAATTGATGCTCGTGCCGTCCGCGATTGGCGGCGGACACCTGCATGACGTTCCAATTCAACGGGCGATTGGCGGCGCGCGACATCGCGATCATCAAGTTGACCTCGGCGTCGCCGAACTGGGTCATGCAGCCGTCGACGATCAGTTCGAGCGTGGTGCCGGGATGCTCGCCCACCGCTTTGGAAAACGCCAGCATCTCCTCCGGACCACCGAAACGAGAGGGAACCGGATTGCCGTCGCCGTCCGAGTGGGTGAAGGCTTGCGACGATGAGAAGCCGAAACCGCCGGCGGTGAGCGAGTCGTGCAGCAACTGCACCATCTGCGCGATTTGTTCGGGCGTTGCCGGCGTGCCGACGGCGGCGTCACCCATCACCGAGCGACGCAGCGCACAGTGGCCGACGAGGAACGCCGCGTTCAACCCAACGTGGCCTTCGAGCCGATCGAGGTACTGGCCGAAGCTCGACCAGTTCCACTCGATGCCGTTTTCGAGTGCCGGGAGCGGCATCCCCTCGACCTTCACCATCATGCGGCGAATGTAGTCCGCGTCGCGTGCGCCGATCGGGGCGAGGCTGAAGCCGCAATTGCCGCCGATGACCGACGTGACTCCGTGCAGATTCGACGGCGTGAGGAACGGATCCCAAAAGATCTGGGCATCGTAGTGCGTGTGCGGGTCGATAAAGCCGGGTGCCAGCGCCAGCCCGGCGGCGTCGAGGGTCCGCTTCGCGGGTTCGTCCGATTTGCCGATCGCTACAATGCGCCGGTCGCGCACCCCGACGTCGGCGCGGAAGGTCGGCTGTCCGGTGCCGTCGATGACTGTCGCGTCTTGGATGAGAAGATCCAACATGTCCCGCTCCGATGCCCGAGAAACGTTAGCACGTCATGCCAGATAAACGAACAATTGTTAACTGCACGCGCCCCTCGTTGGCATGGCTCGCGGGCCGTGATACTCGCAAGCCAATTCTGGCGGACGAGGACAACCCACTCATGGATGCGTTTGCGAATCGTGTGGCGGTGATCACCGGAGGCGCCGGGGGCATCGGGATGGCGATGGCGCGCAGTTTCGCGCAGCGCGGCGCGCGCGTGGTGCTCGCGGATCTTGACGGCGCCGCGCTGGAACGCGCCACCGCCGAGCTGGCAGCGTCGGGCGCGCAGGTGCTGGGGGTGCCGACGGACGTCACCAAGCTCGACAGTGTGCACGCCCTCGCGGATTCGGCGGCGCGCCGTTTCGGCGCGGTGCACATCGTGTGCAACAACGCCGGTGTCGCCACCTTCGGCGAGATCAAGGACTCGACGCACAAGGACTGGGAATTCACGATGAACGTGAACTTCTGGGGTGTGGTGCACGGCGTGGAAGCCTTCGTGCCGCGTCTGATCGCGCAGGGCGCAGGGGGCCACATTGTCAACACCGCATCGATGGCCGGTTTGGTGGGCATGCAGTGGCTCGGCATCTACTGCGCATCGAAGTTCGCGGTGGTCGGGTTGACGGAATCGCTCCATCGCGAGCTCAAGCCGTACGGCGTTGGCGTGAGTGTATTGTGTCCGATGATCGTCGCGACCAACATCAACGCCAACTCGGTTCGGATGCGCCCGCCGGAGTTGCGCAATCCGGGCGATCCGGTTTCCGTGCCCGAAGTCGGGGCCACGGTCGATGTTCCGGAGGGTGCGATGAAGGGTGGGACGATCGCGGCCGAGGACGTCGCGCGACGGGTGGTGCGCGCGATCGATCGCCAGGATCTGTACATTCTCACTCATCCGGAGCAGCGCGGATTTCTGCGCCGACGGGCGGCCAAGCTGGACGCGATGTTCGAGGAGGGCACGTGGTGAAGGATCTCTTTTCGGTGCAAGGCAAGACCGCGCTCGTCACCGGTGGCTCGCGTGGGATCGGGTTGATGATCGCGCGCGGCTTCGTCGAGGCGGGTGCGAAGGTCTACATCTCCGCGCGAAGGCAAGCGGACTGCGAGAAGGCGGCGGCGGAGTTGTCGCAGCACGGAACCTGTGTCGCGATTCCGGCCGATCTATCCACCGAAGCGGAGTGCAATCGCCTCGCGCGCGAGATCGCGGCGCGCGAATCGAAGCTGCACATCTTGGTCAACAACGCCGGCGCCAATTGGGGCGCACCGTTGGCGGAGTATCCCGACTCGGCGTGGGATAAGGTACTCGCGCTCAACGTGAAGGCGGTATTTCATCTCACCCGGGCCGCGATCCCGCAGTTGGAGCAGGCCGCGCGGCCCGGTGATCCGGCGCGCGTGATCAATATTGGCTCCATCGACGGCCTGCAGGTTCCGCTGCTGGAAACCTACGCGTACTCCGCCAGCAAAGCTGCGGTGCATCATCTCACGCGGGTGCTGGCGATGAAGCTGGCGGGTCGAGGCATCACGGTCAACGCGGTCGCCCCCGGCCCGTTCGAAAGCAAGATGATGGCGGAGACGCTCCGCAACTTCGGCGATGCCATCCGCGCCTCGTGCCCATTGGGACGCATCGGCGAACCGGAGGACATGGCCGGCGTGGCGATCTATCTCGCCTCACGTGCCGGAGCCTACGTCACCGGCGCGGTCATTCCGGTGGACGGCGGTATCTCGACCCGGTGACATTGGGGCCTGCGGCCGACGGAGGCGATGCGTTCCGGACTCGTCAACGAGGGTGTTGAGCCCGATCCGCGGCTTGACTAACGAACGTTAGTTTCCTAGCTATCTGCCCGTGACCGGTCGAACAGCGACCCCTCGAGTGCGTGCGGCCAAACGCGACGCGGCGAGCGAATCCTCGCCGCCAACGCGGGAGGTGATTCTCGATACCGCCGAGCAACTCTTTGCGGTGCGCGGGGTGGACGGCGTGGCGCTGCGTGACTTGGCGCGCGAGATGAATCTGACTGCTCCCAGCCTGTACAATCATTTTCCCAGTAAACAGGCCCTTTACGACGCGGTGCTCGAGCGTGGTCTGCAGCCGATTTTGGAAACCGTCGCTGAGGCGTGGCATCCCGGCGCGCTCCGCCCCGAACAAATGCGGGCGACGGTTGATAAGATGATTACGCACCTGGCGACGCACCCGCACCTTGCGCGCTTGTTGCAGCGTGCGCTGTTGGAGGAAACCGGGAGCTTGCAAAAGCTGATCGCGCGGTGGATCACACCGCTCTATCGTGAAGGCGTCAACGTGATTCGCGAGACGGCGGGCGTCGCGGGATGGGAGCCGGACGAAGTCCCGCACCTGGCGCTGGGTTTGTTCGGAATGGTGTTCGCATACTTTACTAACGCCGCAGCCCTGCAGGCCTTCACCGGCCGCAACGGCGATCCCCTGTCGCCGCGCGCGCTGGCGGTGCAGCGGCGGTTTCAGGAAAAGGCGATCTATCGCCTCCTCGGTCCCTACCCGAAGGCGGCGGGCCGGTCGCGCAAGATCTGACGGATCAATTTGTTTCGCCGCTGGATGTAGTTCGGATTCGACTTTTGCAACGAGGGAGACGCTTTCATGGCTGGCAACACCGACGGAAAAATCACCGACGAGGGTATCGCGAAACTGCGTGAGCGCATCGGCCAGGGATTCCCGGGCCGGCGTCCGTGGCGCACCGAGGCGACGCGCGACGCGATCTATCATCTCGCGCTGGCCATCGGCGACATGAGCCCGCTCTATCTCGACGAAGAGTATGCGAGGCGGACGCGCTGGGGCACGATGATCGCCCCGCCAATTATCGTCCAGACCATGGACACGCTGCGCGCCGTGGGGCATAGCGGGCTCCCCGAAGGACTGCCGGGCGTGCATTCGATTTGGACCGGCTCGTACTACGAGTGGAAGCGTCCGGTAAAGTTGGGCGACCGCATTCGCGCCGACTCCTATCTGAAGGAAATCCGCGAGAAGGAGAGCACATTCGGCGGCGGGCGCGCGCTCTACCAAACCTATGAAGCCAAGTACTACGATCAGAACGGCGAGCACATCGGGGTGCGCAACGACACGTGGATCCGCATCGAACGCGCGAAGACCCGCGAGAAGAAGAAGTACGGCGACATCCAACTCGCGCAATGGCAGCCCGACGACATCGCCCGCTTCATGGAAGAGTACCGCACCCAGAAGCGCACGGCGGAACGCTACTGGGAGGATGTGAAGGTCGGCGATCCGCTCAACCCCATCATCAAGGGGCCGCTGACACCGACCGCCGAGATTGCGTTCGAATCCTACTTCGGCGTGTACTTAGTTGGTAATGTGGTGGCGGCCAACCTGTACGCGAAACATCCCGCGCTCATGATTCCGAACGAGCAGGGCGTTCCCGAGCCGCCGCAACGAGTGCACTGGGACAACGCGTTCACGCAGCGATTGCTCGGCCTGCCCGGGGCCTACGATCTCGGTCCCGAGCGCTGCTCGTGGCTGGTTCAAGGGATGACCGACTGGATCGGCGACAACGGCCTACTCACGATGATCGACGCCCGCTATCACAAGTTCAACTATATGGGCGACGTCACGTGGGTGCGCGGCACGGTTACCGACAAGTTCGATCGCGACGGCAAAGCGTATGTCCGCTGCGCGCTCGAATGCGTGAACCATCGCGACGAGATCACCGCAACCGCGACCGCCGAAGCCGAATTGCCGCATCGCTAGCGGCCGGCGTCACGCGCCGCAGCAACGCTTCCATTTCCGCCCGCTGCCGCACGGGCACGGATCGTTGCGACCGGGCGGAGCGTCGGGTCGGATGCTGTCCCGGCGCAGCGCCAGCACGCTCAGCGCGCCCACGAAGACCGGGGCCGCAAACAAGCCGGCGCCGCCGGTCGCGTGATACACGCCGATAGTGGCAAGCGCCTGGTACCCAGCGTTCTGGGGCAAGTCGCCGGATACCGTTTGCCAGGCGTCTCCTGCAACGATCAATCCGTCAACGAGTACCAAACCAAGGGTCCCCAAGAACAAGACGGCGAGGAGGCCGCGCCTTGGACGCCAACGCGGAACCCAGTCCGCTGCGAGTACGATCGCGATAAACATTGCGACATTTCGTGTGTGCTCAATCGAGTTAACGTGGACGTTCCAAGTGTTGGGCGGCGGCTCCAACGCGCTTACCCGGAAGTGCATTTGGTCCCCGTCGATCTCCCCGTCGACGTCATACCCGGTGCACCGCTCAAGAACCTCGGCTGCGGTCGCGCTGATCGCGCCGGCGACGAGGTGATTACCGAGCGAACTCACGAGCACACCGAGCAGCACCACGTAGCAGGCGAGAAACCGTAGGCTAAGGAACAACACGGAGGTCATTTGTGACTCGCAGCGCCCATTGCAGCCATATTCCGAGAGCGACTGTCAGCAATACGACCGGCCATACGTACAGATGACCGTACGACAGGGCCATTGGCCAGTGTGCGCCGACGTAGATAAGGCTAATCATGCGGACGACGTTGAGCACGAGCAGGATCGGAAGGCCGAAGCCCAGTACAGTGAGCCGCGGGCGCCAACGGCAGGGGAAGGCGATGACCGCCGCGGCGAAGAGCCCCATCACTTCGATACCCGTGCAGTCGCTGAGGATCTCAAAACTCGCTGCGTGATAGATGATGACCTGCCCCGACCGCTCCACCACGGCTCCTGCGAGAGACATCAACCCGACAATCGCTGCGGCTGCGACACGGGATATCGCGCTCGTGGCGGCACTGTCGAAGACGACATAGTCGATCTGCACGCAGGCGGAAAACGCCAAGACCAGCGCGACAAACGCCATCGCGAAGCGCAGCACCAACCGCTGCGGCCGCTTTCGTTCGAGTACGCCCGGCATGCGAACCACACTGCAACCCTCTCTTCGCTACCACTTCGGGTCGGCAAGACCAAGGGACCAGTGGTCCGACGGCGCGAGTCTTCCCGTTGCTCCCCAACCGGCGGCGCCGCGCCACAGTAGGCGGCGCCGCGCCACAGTAGGATGATCGTCCGGCTCGCCAACAGGAGCAAGGCAAATCCGCGATATCCCGTCGCGGGTGCGGCCGGCACGCTCGCGGGTGTCTCGGTCGGCGTCGGGGTGACTGTCACGGTACTGGTAGGCGTCGGTGGGCATGCGGTCGTTGCTCCGAGTGAGCCGGCGCTGCACCGCCCCAAACAATTGTGTTGACTGCGTCGCCTGCGGCAAGCGCCCACCGGCGGTTACACTCATGAGGTTAGTCGGCATCACCAGCACGTCACTGATGTAGTTCCCGCCCGCATCAAAGGCGGCGAGCGCGCTGTTCGCAACCACGGTCTGCCCACCGGCAGTCATCTGAATCTCGACGAACTGCTTGGTCGCATCTCCCCCCATAGCTCGTCATGATTTCGCTGATGTTCGCCAGGTGAAAAGCGCTGCCGAGGGTCGTGGCAGGCTCAATACACCAATTGCGGCCAACACTGCCCCGAGGCGTCGACGCAACGTGGAGAACTCCTCCCACGGTGTAGCGCCGCGGAGCATGGTCGGAGCGCTCAGTTGAGCCAAATGAAAAGTATCGTCAGCGACCACCCGGGGCGACCGCGTGGCTCAAACCCTCCCACAGCGCTACCCGCCCGCTGAGATCGCCGGAGGCGAGAACGGAGCCGGCCCAGGTCAGTCCCAGTACTTGCGCGCGATGGAATTCGAGTGACTCGACGGTGTTCATTCGATCGCGGTCGTGCAAGCGGACGATCCCGTCCAATCCAGCGCTGGCGACAATCTGTCCGCCCGGCGCGACTGCGAGCCGCGTCAGCATTTGCGGAAGCCGAATGGCTCCCATCAGCGCGCCGGTGCCGACATCCCAGAAGCGAACCAGCGCATCATCACCGGCACTGACGAGGCGGTCGCCGGCAAAGACCAATGCCCGTGTCGCACCGCGCGCGCCGGTGAGGAGAAAGCGGCGCGCACTCGTCGCGGTGTCGAACACGGCGATGGGACCGCTGTCGCTCGCTACGGCGGCAAGGTCTCCGTGCGGCGCGAACGCCACGGCTGCACCTTCCCCCATCAACGCAAAGAGGCCGCGCGCTTGTCCGTCTTGTGCGCTGAGAAGGTGTGCAGTGGAGTCGTAGAAGGTGGTGACAAGGAGCGTGGCGCCGTCCGGTGACCACGCGACGTCGCGGATGATCCTGCCGAGCGGTGGGAGTTCCCGCACTAGCCATCCGTTCCCAACCGAATAGCGCAACAAACGACTTTCGAGCGCGACCACGGCTTGCGATCCGTCGGGGCTCAGCGCCACTGCGTTCGGGGCTTCGGGATGCGGCGGTTCGGCAACCGGCAGCGTAATCGGCGGCGGCGCCGCAAATCCCACGGCGAGAGTAGCCTCCGGGAGGCGCCAGCCGGTGACACCCAGGTCGACACCCGTGACGACCATCAACGATCCGTCAGGAGTGGAACTGAGTGCGGTGATCGCACGCGGGAAGCTGAGGGTGCATCGCGGCACACGACCCGTGCCGGCTTCCGAAGGCGCGGGAACGCAGCCGTCGACGGGCACGGCGCCCGCCGCGACCTCACCGATTGCAAGCGGCAGGGTGAAACTCTCGTCGATGTGCCGATCGTCGACCGTCAACTCGAAGCGGGCGCTTATTCGCGGCTGTCGCAGCGCGGGGCCATTGGCGACCATCGCATCGCCGGCCGCCGCCAACGGAAATATCTGTTTGCGATCGGGCAGGGTGAGCGTGACCGATCCTCTGACTGTTTCCAGCGGCAGCGGCCGTCGCCACACGTCGGTGACGTACAGTTTCACTTGTCCCTGCGGCTCCGCCAAGGCTTCGAGGTGAATCATGCCGCTCATGACGACCACGCCGCCGTGATGCGGCGTGTGATCGTGAAATCCCGGTCGCCCCTCGACGGGTGTAACTCCGATGGTGTCCCGCGCGCCGGCTCCTTTGATCTCGGTGTTCTCGCCCTCGCTGGTGTGCTCGGTCGATCGGTTGCACGCTCCGGCACTCACGATGCTCGCCAGTGCGATCGCCCAGACGACCCACCGCACGAATGGGCCGACGCGCATGGGTTACCTCCGTGGCGGGAAGGCGAAGCGACTCGGGTCTTCACGCGACGCGCTTGCCAGCAGGTCGCCGTCGGTTTCGGTCACATCTCCGAGGGTGACCATCTGCGCGTACGCCCGGAACTGCGTCTTCGTCATGTGCAACGCCGCGGGCGGCTTGGCTGCGAGTCGCTGCGCCCACTCGTCGACCGCGGCATCGAGATGATCGTCCGCCACCACGCGATTCAGCAGTCCGTAGCGCTCGGCGGATGCGGCATCGAAGCGGTCGCACAACAAGATCAGTTCCTTCGCGCGCCCCAAGCCCGCTTCGCGCGCGAGTCGCGGCGCTGCACCCCATGACAGTGGAATGCCGAGGTCGACTTCCGGAATGTGAAAGACCGTGCTGGCCGCCGCGATGCGCAGGTCGCAGGCGAGCGCGAGCACCAGCCCGCCGCCGATCGCATGGCCGTGGATGCGGGCGATGGTGATGGCTTCGAGCTTCTCGACGGCTTCGACCGCGCGCCGCCCGATTTGCGCCGCGTATCGCCGCTCACGCGCGTTTGCGCCCGACCCCATCGCCATGCGCGTGCTCGGCGGGTCTTTGCGATCCGCGCCGGCGCAGAACGATGGCCCGCGCCCGCCGAGTACGACAACCGGGGTATCGAAGCTCGTCTGCAGTTCGGTGAACGCCGCCGCAATCTCTTCGAGGGCGCGGCTGTTGAGGGCGTTGCGGCTGGCCGGCCGGTCGAGCCACACCCGCGCAATCGGCCCGTCGCGCTCGATCGACAGCGTTTCGTACATCACCGGCTCACTGGCGGTCGGCGGGCGACTGAAACAGCACCACGCTGCGGATGCTCTCGCCGCGATGCATCAGGTCAAACGCGTTGTTGATGTCCTCGATCCGCATCGTGTGGGTGGCGAACTCGTCGAGCTTGATGCGGCCGTCGAGGTACCAGTCGACGTACTGCGGCAGTTGCGTGCGCCCGCGCGTGCCGCCGAAGGCGGTGCCGCGCCAACTGCGGCCGGTCACCAGCAAGAACGGTCGTGCGTGAATCTCTTCGCCGGCGCCGGCGACGCCGATCACGATCGATTGTCCCCAGCCTTTGTGCGCGCATGCCAACGCTTGGCCCATCACTTCGACGCTCCCGATGCATTCGAACGAGAAATCGACGCCGCCGTCGGTCATCTCGATCACCGCCTCGGCGATGCTGGTCACTTCCGAGGGATTCACGCAGTCGGTGGCGCCGAGCTGACGCGCGAGCGCGAACTTCCTCGGATTGGTGTCGATGGCGATGATGCGGCCGGCGCCCGCCATCATCGCGCCTTGGACGACCGATAGGCCGATCCCGCCGAGGCCGAAGATCGCCACCGAGGCACCGGGATGCACTTTCGCCGTGTTCAGTACCGCGCCGATGCCGGTGGTGACGCCGCAGCCGAGCAGGCAGACTTTGTCGAGCGGCGCTTCCGGTCGAATCTTCGCGAGCGCGATCTCGGGCACGACGGTGTATTCGGCGAACGTCGAGGTGCCCATGTAGTGATGCAGCATACGACCGCGATGCGAGAGTCGGCTGCTTCCGTCCGGCATCAGCCCCTTGCCTTGCGTCGGCAGCAGTGCGCCGCACAGATTGGTCTTGCCGCTCAGACAGAACTTGCAGTTGCGACACTCGGGAATGTAGAGCGGAATCACGTGGTCGCCGGGCTTCAGCGAGGTGACGTCCGGCCCGACCTCTTCGACAATGCCGCCGCCTTCGTGTCCGAGCACCGCCGGAAACAGCCCTGAGGGATCGCGTCCACTCATGGTGTACGCGTCGGTGTGACACACGCCGGTGGCGATCAGCCGTACCAGACACTCACCCGCCTTCGGCCCGTCGAGATCGATTGTCTCGATCGCGAGCGGTGTTTGCGGCTCCCAACAAATCGCGGCGTTGATCTTCATCGGCTCTTCGAGTCCCCACTAGTTCAACTTCGCGCTGCCGGCAAGACAGCTCCCGGATTGGCGTTGCTGCGACCCGAGACTTCGGAGATCTACGACGGCAAAGAGACTCTGAGAAAGCGCGCGATCATCGCGTTGACCTGCTCGGGCACTTCGAGTTGGTGGAAGTGTCCGGCGCCGACGGTTTGCCCGACGACGAGTTGCGGACACAACTGACGTAGCCGTACCAGGTCGCTGATCGGATCGGCCGCGTACAGCGCCAGCCACGGGATCTTGCACGCGGCAGCGGCCTGCGCGTGATCGAAAGCGAAGATGTTCTCGAACGCTGACGCCATGACATGCTGCGGTGCCTGCGCCATCGCCTCGGTGATGCGGGCTTTGCGCGCGGGATCGTCGTCGGGATGGAACAATCGATCGCTGACGAACATCCGCTGTGCCTCCCGAAATTGCGGGCTGCGCAGGGCGGCGAGGAAGGGACTGATCGCCTCTACGATCGCCGCGGGAGCTAGGATCGGCGAATCGACGGTGACGATCGCTGCCGGCACGTAGGGATGCCGCGCCGCCAGTGCCAGCGCGATCACGCCGCCCATGCTGTGGCCGACGACAACCGGTCGCTCGACTCGCAATTGCTCGCACAACCACGCGAGGTCGTCGGCGAATGCCGGCATGGTGTAGTCCTGCTGCGGCTTGTCACTCTCGCCGTGCCCACGGAGGTCGACCGCGACGATTCGATGGGTGCGCAGAAAGTAGTCTACCTGCGGTGCAAAGTACGTGTGGTCGCAGCACCAACCGTGCACGAAGAGCAGTGCCGGTGCACCGGCACCGACTGCTTCGTAACACAACGCGACTCCGTCTCGACTGACTCGACGCATGGGCGCTTCCTCTCTGGTCCCGTCCTACGTCGAGCGCCTGGGGAGCGTCAATGGCATCCGCCGGAAGGATTACAGCGTCTTCCGCCAGCTCTGCAGTACGCGCAGATAGTTGGCGCGCTCGAAGGCGCTGGGGTTCGGGCAGTGCTGGAGGTTCATGCTGCCCTGCATTTGGCGCAGCGATTCGTATTCGTGTTCTTCGAGCCACTGGCGCATGCCGTCATGGACGACGCGCAAGTGATCCGGGCCGTGACGCAATAGCGCCGACACCATTTGCACCGCCTGCGCGCCCGCCATCACCGCCTTGATCGCATCGATCGGCGTATGGACGCCGCCGGTGACCGCGAGCGACGCACGCACACGCCCGGACAGAATCGCGAGCCACCGTAGGCGCACGAGCAACTCATCGGAGTCGGAGAGACGCAAGCTGGGCGTCACTTCCAGCTCCTCGACGTCGATGTCGGGATGATAGAAACGATTGAACATCACCAGCCCGTCGACGTGTAGTTGATCGAGCTGGTGCGCCAGGTTCGGAATCGCCGAAAAGAAATGCCCCAGCTTCACCGCCACCGGAATCGTGACCGCGGCCTTCACCGTGCCGACGATCTCGCACAGCCGCCGTTCGACATCCGCGCCCGACTCCCTCGCGTCGGTCGGCACATGATAGATGTTCAGCTCCATCGCATCGGCGCCCGCCTGCTCGATCAGCCGCGCGTACTCGAGCCAGCCCGACACACTGTGACCGTTCAATGATCCGACGACCGGCACGGCGACGCGTTCTTTGATGCGCCGGATTTGCTCCAAGTAGCGATCCGGCCCGAGCGCAAATTCATCGGGGTGCGGGAAGTACGACAACGCTTCGGCTTGCGATTCGGCGTGCGCCTCGACGTAATCGACAAACCCGAGCTGCTCTTGCTCGATCTGCTCCTCGAACAGCGAGTGCATGACGATCGCGGCTGCGCCCGCGTCTTCGAGCCGTCGCACGGTGTCGAGATCATCGACCAGCGGCGATGCACCAGGCATCAGCGGGTGAGGGAGATTCAGGCCTAGGTAAGTGGTTGACAGGTCCATGGGCGTCACTTCTCACTCGCCACGCTAATCTTCGCCAACTGCTCGTAGATCGCGAAGCGTCGCGCCACTTCTTCCTGCGCGGCGGCCAGCAGTTGGCGGAAGCGCGCGGGGTCCTGTTGCTCGACCATGCGGAAACGGGTTTCGTTGCGTACGTAGTCGCTCAGGCTCGTCTTGGGCGACGCCGAGTCGAGCTGCAGCGGGCTCTCGCCGGTGGCGAATCGCCGCGGATCGAAGCGGTAGAGCGGCCACGCGCCGCTGCTCACGGCCAGCTTCTGTTGCTCGGCGCCGAAGGCCATGTCGTAGCCGTGCGCGATGCAGTGGCTGTAGGCGATGATCAGCGACGGTCCGGGATAGGCCTCCGCCTCTTGGAACGCCCGCACGGTTTGCAGATCCTTGGCGCCGAAGGCGATGCGGGCGACGTAGACGGTGCCGTACGACATCGCCATCATGCCGAGATCTTTCTTCGGCGCGGCCTTGCCGGCGGCGGCGAACTTCGCCGCCGCGCCGAGCGGCGTTGCCTTCGACTGCTGGCCGCCGGTGTTCGAGTAGACCTCGGTGTCTAGCACCAGAATGTTGACGTCGCGACCTTGCGCCAGCACGTGATCGAGTCCGCCGAAACCGATGTCGTAGGCCCAACCGTCGCCGCCGAGAATCCACACGCTCTTCTTCACCAGGTAATCAGCGACGACGTCGAGTCGGCGCGCGGCGGCGCCATCGAGCCGCACAAGCTTTTGCCGCAGCGCGACGACCCGCGCGCGCTGCTGCGCGATGCCGGCTTCACTGCTTTGATCGGCGGTCAGCAACGCATCGACCAATTGGTCGCCGACTTGGCTCGCGAGCTCGCGGACGAGCGCGCCGGCGAGATCGCGGTGCTGGTCGATCGCCAAGCGGAATCCGAAGCCGAACTCGGCGTTGTCTTCGAATAATGAGTTCGACCACGCCGGTCCGCGGCCGTCGCGGTTCGTGGTGTAGGGTGTCGTCGGCAGGTTGCCGCCGTATATCGACGAGCACCCGGTGGCGTTGGCGATGAGGGTGCGGTCGCCGAAGAGCTGCGTGAGCAGCTTGATGTACGGGGTTTCGCCGCAGCCGGCGCACGCCAGCGAGTATTCGAAGAGCGGTTCGAGGAACTGTGCCTGCTTGAGATCGATGTGCAGCGTGGTGCGGTCGACTTCCGGCAGATCGAGGAAGAAGGCGTAGTTCTCCCGTTCATTCGCCAACAGCGGCGCCTGCGCCTGCATGTCGATCGCCTTGTGCTTGGGGTTCGACTTGTCCTTCGCCGGGCAGACCGTCACGCACAGCGAGCAGCCGGTGCAATCCTCGGGCGCGACTTGGATGGTGTACTGCTGCCCCTTGAATTCGTTGCCGCGGTAGGGTGTGTGCTTGAACGTCGCGGGGGCCGGCGCCACCCACTCCGTCGTGAACACCTTCGCGCGGATCGCCGCGTGCGGACACACCATCGTGCACTTGTTGCACTGGATGCACACGACCGGATCCCACACCGGAATGTCCAGTGCGATGCCGCGCTTCTCCCACTTGGTGGTGCCGAGCGGCCACGTGCCATCGACCGGAAACGCGCTCACCGGCAGCAGATCGCCCTTGTCCGCCAACATCATCGCGGTCACCCGCTTGACGAAGTCCGGTGCGGCGTCGGCAACAATCGGCGGCATCGTTCGCGTCGCCGTAATCTGATCCGGCACCGCGACTTCGTGGAGATGCGCCAACGTGTGATCGACGGCGGCAAAGTTCTTCTGAACAACTGCGTCGCCCTTTTTCTCGTAGGTTTTCTGAATCGCCTGCTTGATCTGCGCGATGGCTTGTTCACGCGGCAACACGCCCGAGACGGCGAAGAAACACGTCTGCATGACCGTATTGATGCGCCGGCCCATGCCGCTGTCCTTCGCTACTTTGTAGGCGTCGATGACGTAGAATCTGAGTTGCTTGTCGATGATCGCCTGCTGCACTTCACGCGGAAGCTGATCCCACACGGCATCGGGTCCGTGAACCGTAGTGAGCAAGAACACCGCGCCGGGGGCGGCATAGTCGAGCACGTCGTAGCGATCGAGGAAGTTGTACTGGTGGCAGGCGACGAAGTTGGCGTGTCGGATCAGGTAGGTCGAACGAATCGGGCGTGGACCGAAGCGCAAGTGCGAGATCGTGGTGCCGCCCGACTTCTTCGAGTCGTACACGAAGAAACCTTGCGCGTGTTGGCCGGTCTCCTCGCCGATGATCTTGATCGAATTCTTGTTTGCGCCCACCGTGCCGTCCGAGCCGAGGCCGAAGAACACGGCGCGCACGACGTCGGGGGCTTCGATGTTGAACCTCGGGTCGACCGCGAGCGACTGGTACGTGACGTCATCGACGATGCCGACCGTGAAGTGCCGCTTCGGCCGAGCAGCCGACATTTCATCGAACACCGCCCGCACCATCGCCGGCGTGAACTCCTTCGACGACAGGCCGTAACGCCCGCCAATGACCTTCGGCAGCGGGCCGTTCGTCCAGCATTCGACCAGCGACGTCACAACGTCCTGATAGAGCGGCTCGCCCGCCGCGCCCGGCTCCTTCGTGCGATCCAGGACGGCGATCCGCTTGGCCGTCTTCGGCAACGCCGCGACCAAGGCGGCCGAGTCCCAAGGCCGATACAGCCGCACAACGACCATGCCGACCTTCTGCCCTTCCTCGACGAGCTTCCCAACCGTCTCTTCCACAACGCCCGCGCCCGAGCCCATGACGACGATCACGCGATCGGCGTCCGCGGCGCCGACGTAATCGAACAAGTGATACTGCCGGCCGACCAACTTGGCGAACTTGTCCATGTGCTTCTGCACGATCGCTGCGCACTTGGCA
>DATKMK010000022.1:0-85709 GCA_035541895.1 Binatia bacterium
CGATCTGCATGATGCTGTTCTGTCTCTTCTTCCTCGTGCTCGGGGTGCGCGTCTTGGACCTCGCCGGTGAACGGCTCCAGCGCTGGTTGAGCCGGTATCTCGTGCTTGGGCTGGTGATCTCTTGGGGTATCCAAATCGATCACTTGTTCATCCGGTTCGATCATGGGCGAAGCTATGCGGTGCACCCGACGAACATGGAATGCATCAATCATCCGCTCCATTTGCGCGAGCTGACCGACGAGAACGATATGCACGTCGTCAAGCCGTAACCAATCCCGGATGTCGCCCACACTCAAGCTCGTCGCCGGACTCATCGTCGCCGGCGCCTTGGTCGGCGGCGCGATCGCGCTCCGTCGTTACGTCGCGGTCTCGCAGCCGCCGCCGCTCGCGGTCGCTGAACGGCCGACTCCCCGGCGGGTGTTCGCATCCACGCCATCGCATCAGGAAGACCACGGCGATGAGAGCGAGGGCTTCGATGCTGAACGCGGCGAAGCGCCGCTGGCCGGGCAGGCGACGATCCCCACCGCTGCTCGCCTCGAGGCGACCAAGAAACCTGAAGAAAAGGCGGCGACTGCGGAAACTCCTTCTTCCACGGTGCGACCACACACACGACCGAGTCCCAAGGGCGACGGCCCGGCATACGCGCTGCGGTTCGACGGCACCGGGCCGCCCGCCGATCAACCGGCGCCGCTCATTGAGCAAGGCCTGCAGTTAGACGCTCACGACGGATCAACCTTGTTTCCGCCGGACGCGGTGTTGGCCCTTCCCGACTCCGGTGGTGCGCAATCGGATCAAGGCACGATTGGGATGTGGGTGCGCCGCGAAACCGACCCGACGGATGGAAAGGGCCGCGGGTTGATCGAGCTGGTCACCGGAACGTGGGAGAACCGCTTGGAGGTCGGCTTCGGTCCGACGACGCTCCGCTTCTTGATGACCACGTCGGATGGCAGTGAGAACGCGGTCAACGCGGGCATCGCATGGGCGCAAGGCGATTGGCACCACGTCGCAGTCACGTGGGGCGACGCGCTGATGATGCTCTACGTCGATGGCATGGTGCAGGACCAGCGCACGTACACCGGCACTTTGGAAATGCCTCCCGGTACACCGTTGTACCTAGCGTCGTCGCGTCGCGGACCGAGCCCTGACGTCGCGCCCATTTCGGTCCGCGGCTTCACCGTGTTGCAGCAAAGCGCGTCGGCGAATGACATCGCGACGCTGATGAGCGAGACCGCGCCGTCGCGGTGAGAGCAGGCGCGTCGCCCGTTCTTTTATAGCCGCAGGCTTCAGCCTGCGCTCTTGTGTTCGCCGCGGAGTCGTAGGGGCGATGCATGCATCGCCCGGAGGAACGCGGAACGCATCCTGAAGGGTGCGCCTACACGGGGTTGGACGGTTCATAGAAGGTTCCCCTCCTCACCAAGGAGGGGTCAAGGGAGGTTCGGTCGCGGCGCACCCTCGTAGTCCCCGCAAGGGGGACGATCTTACCCCGCCGGCTGGGTTCCGGGCGTCAAGCGCGCCATGCACTCAGGATCGGGAACCGCCAGGCGATAGAACGGAATCAACTGCGGCTCGTCATGCGCGCCCACGCGACTCCACGACAGGCGCGCCATCGGTTCGAGGATGCGCGCGTTGAATTCGCCGTGCATTTCGAGATGGTGGGGACCAGCGCTCAGACTCATCGGCACCGCACCGCCGGTCGACGCGCGTACGTTGTCGATCGTGACCTCGACGCCGCCTTCGTACGATTGCGGTACGATCACATAGTCGCCCGCTTCGGTGATGACGAAGTCGGCCTGCCAGGATGCTTCGACCTTCCAGGCATCGCGCTCGTGCTGCATCACTCCGCTCCGCATCGCCCCCGGCCAGGTGCCGGCGTCGATCACCGGAACGATCTCGCGCACGGTGGCGATTGCCGAACGGTCCTGCCGCACCAGAACGAACTGCGCGCGCGCCCCGCGACAATCCGCTTCGCTGCGTTGCGCCGCCTGCAGTGCTGGCGAATTGAGCGGGAGCGTTCCGAACGCCATGCGCGGTGCGCCGCTGACGTCGTCGAGGCGGATCTCCATGCGCAATCCGGGTAAACGATATTCGAAATACTCGGCCAGATCGCGCGAGGTGACCGGTGCGGCAACCAACAACGTTACGTCCTCGCGCGCCGTCGCGAGTTTCTGCAGGGTTTGGCCGATGTCCCACGTCGACTCGCCGCGCACCTCACGCCCGCGCAGCCACGCGGCGTCGTTTTCCAGGAACACGACGTTGGAATTGCTGGGGATGAGTCCGATGACCCGCTTGCCCGCCGCGTGGTCGCGCAGCCAGATCGACAGATAGGGTAGATCACTGCGGTAGTGCTGCCGCGTGTAGCTCGAGGTCCACAGATCGTGCAGCAGCTTGCCGTTCCAGAGCGCGGCCCACAGCACGCCGGCCGTCAAAAGCACTGCGATTGCGCGCCGCCCGATGCGACCGAAGTAGCGATCGGCACCGGCGTACAGACTGCCGGCGCCGATCGCGACCAACGCGTACACGTACGGAATCGTTGCCTGCGCCCGTAAGATATCGAAGTTGCCGGTCGCGATCAGCGTCCCGTAGAACGTGATGGCGAACGCGACCAGCACCAACCCATAGAATCCGCGCCACCACATCACCGTGGTACATCCGAGGCCGAGCAGCAGCAGGCTGCCGGTCACCGGATCTATCTGCGGCCGGCCCCCGACGTTGTGCGTCGCGTTGATATCACCGTGCGTGTAGAAGAGTGCCGCCGCCATCGTGGCGCGCTCCCACCGCTTCCCCAGCATGACCGTCCAGGTGTCGTCGTGGGCATAGTATTCTTCGTTCCCGCGCGCTCGATTCCAGCCGTTGAGATATTCAAACGAGAACCCATTCGCGAGACGATGCGCGAGCGGAACAAATAGCGCCGCTGCCATCGCGATGACCAGGATAGTTGCCGCCACGACACGCAACCCTCTTGTGGTGCGTCGAACGCCCGTCTGCGCAAAGCTCGCGATCATCACGCCCATAACAGCGAGCGCCGCGAGGGGACGGAACGCGATGTAGCTGAGCGTGGAAAAGCCCGCCATCAAACCTATCCAGGGGTACGCCGCCCACGCACCGCGCACCGCGGGCCCCGCAAGCAGACCGAGGCAGCAGATGGCAATCAACGCGTCCGGATGTCCGGGAATTCGCCCGATGATGCTGTCCCACCCGGACAACGCGAGGAGCGCCGTGCCCGTGGCCGCCGCAACCGGTCCACCCAACGCGCGAAACCAGAAGTAGGCCGGCAGCACCTTAAGCCAACTGATGATCGAGTACGGCAATCGGACCGCCAGCAGCGTATTCCCGAGCCACGAAATCCCCACCGCTTCGATCCAGGCTTGACTCAAAAACTCCCAACGACCGCGATAGCCGGAGAGATACTGCGTCCCGAATTGCCCGGCTTGCAATTCTTCCACCTGCGAGACGCCCTCGGGTGGCGGATAGTTCTGATAGTTCACAAGTCGAAACAAACCCGCAACGACGAAGAGCAACAGCAACAAAGTCCATTCCCAGCGGCCCAGCCGGTTGCGTGCTGCCGTGCGCGGCGCCTGCATGATGCCGAACCCGATGCTGATTGCGATCGCCGCCGCGACCCAGGTGAGGAACGAGCGATCTTGGACCGCCCAATCGGCGGAGAGTTGTCGGCTTGCATCGAACCATAGCCAACCGCCGATGCCCACCACCGCGATCCCCACCACCCAACGCCAGCGCTGCGGGGCGAGTCCCCACGCGCGGCCATCGCCTTGGCGCCAGTCGGCTGGGGGCGTCGCATACTGCCAGGCCGCCGCCACGATCAGTGCCGCCAGCGCGATCTGCCAGCCGCGCCCCTCGTACGCACTGCTGCTGAAGGCAAGCTGTGCCGCCGCAATTAGCGCGAGCGAAACGACGAACGCGACGCCGCGAAGGCGTCGAGCGCCGACCGCGGCGACAGCGTGCGGCGGTTGGTCAAGAGTCGATCGGGGTGAATCGGGAGTCGAGGCGAGAGTCGACATGCGGTGTGCGCCCGCCGTCAACCGACGGGCGAACGGTCACGGAAGACTCGAATTCGGAGTTCGCAGCGGATCGTGCGGGACTGATGTTGTGCGAAAGCATTCACGGCGGGTCAGCATTGCCACTCGATTGGTGACAAGGCAAGCAACGGCCGTGGCTAGGTAACCGACAGTCGCGACCCGCAGACTCTGTTTCGGTTGTGCTTGCTGCGTAGCAACCCGATCCGCTACAAGAAGCCGCCGGTTGCGGCAAAGGGAAGACTTCCACATTCATGCCCTGTCCTCTGTGTCGCGCCGATCGCTTTGAACCCTGGCTGACCGCGGTGCCGCGATTCGGGTCGCTCGAGCCGAGCCGCTTCAACATTGAACGCTGCGTCGATTGTGGGCTGCTGCAGACCCGCCCCGCGCCGTCACCGGAAGAATTGGGTGAGGCATACGGAGCCGCCTACACCTGGAAAAGCAACCCCGGACTGGTGAGTCGGCTCGAATCGCTATACCGCCAGCTCCTGGTCCGTTGTGATCAAGCGCGGTCAGTGCGATTTGCCGCCCGATTGGCACCGGGGACGAATCTGCTCGACATCGGCTGCGGCGACGGGCTGTTGATTGCTGAGGCGCGGCGTGCGGGTCTCCTGGCGTTCGGTGTCGATCGGCCGGGCGCACCGCTGTGGCCGGCGTGCGACCCGGCGTGGCGCAGCGTCGGTGACATCGAAGCACTCGAGCAGCCGGCCGATCGCTGGGACATCGTTTCCTTGTTCCAAGTCGCCGAGCATCTTCGTGATCCGCTGAGTCTGTTGACGAAGATTCACCGTTGGCTCAAGCCGGGGGGCGTCCTCGTGCTGCAGGTTCCGAACGCCGCGTCGGTACAGGCCAGACTGCTGCAGCGACGGTGGAGCGCCTTCGACGTGCCGCGGCATCTCGTACACTGGACACCGACGACGTTGCGCCGCGCACTGGAGCAGACCCAATACGACGTGGCAGCGATTCGGTACATGTCGTTGCGGGACAACGGGCCGGCGCTGATGAGCAGTCTCTTCCCCGGTCTTGATCCGCTCGTCGATCGCGAGCGCACCCTCGGCCGGCCCGCGCGTTCGGCGGCAGCGCTGGCGCTGCGTCGCTTCTTCTACCTCGGGTTGGTGTGGTCGTTGATGCCGCTGACGTTGGTCGAGGCCGCGGCTCACGCTTCCGCTTGCATCACCGCGTTTGCCCGCAAACGCGGGTGACGAACCACCTCAGCCACGTGCCGCGTGCACGTGCTCCGCCACGACATCAGCGAGGCTCGATCGCAGATCGGCAAAACGCGGCGCCCAACCGGTGGCGCGCAAGCGTGTCGTATCACCGGCGAGGAACATCACTTCGCCGGGATTGTAGGCTCGCGCACCGAACCGCAAGAGATCGGGGCGACCGACAAGCTCCGCGACCGTCAGCAAGACATCGCGCAGCGTGACCGGCACACCGCGGCAGACGTTGACGACGCCGGTGATGCCGGGCTCGACCAACGTGACGATCGCGGCGGCGAGGTCGGCAACGTGCAAATGGTCGCGCACCTGCAGACCCGGCGACACGTCGAACGGCCGGCCGGCTGCGAGGGCACGCACCACGCTGGGAATCAGACGCGTCGGGTCTTCACCCGGCCCATGCACGTGAAAGAGCCGCGCCCAGACCATTTCGGCGCCGTGCTGCGCCCCCAGGGCGCGCGTGACCAGCCACGCTGCCAGCTTGCACGACGCGTACAGGCTAACCGGATCGGTAGGGTCGGATTCGCGGCGCAGGGCGTCGCTCGCCGCGTACTCCAGACAGGTCCCGACGCCCACGACTTTGGGACAACCCGACGCGAGCACGCGCTCGACCAACGCCACGGTTGTCGCCAGCGACTGCACATTCGCCGGCGACACCAGATAGTCGACTGGGCGCGCATACCAAGCGAGGTGAATCATCACGTCCGGTCGACAGTCGTTCAGGAGCCGGTCCAGTTGCTGGTGGTCGTCGAGCGCGACGTTGGCAATCCGCATGCGCCCGGACAGATCGGCAAGGCGATCGCGCGCGCTACCCGGACGAAGCGGCGCAATCACCTCGTCGCCGCGATCGACCAGCGCACGCGCAACATGGGAACCGATGAAGCCGGCAGCGCCGGTGAGCAGGACCATCATTTGCGCTCCACGTTCGCGTCGATGCCGGCTCACGGCTCGCCGGCGCCGAGCAGCGGATACGCCTGATCCTTCGGAGCAATGCAGCGAATCGGTTGGGGCCACCGGACGGCGATCGCCGGATCGTTCCACCGCACGCCACGTGCGCACTCCGGGTGATAGAACTCGCTCATCTGGTAGAACACTTCGGTATCGTCGGCGAGGGTCTGAAATCCGTGCGCAAATCCCTCGGGGATGTACAGCATACGCCCGTTGTCAGCGGTCAATTCAATCGCAATCCACCGCCGATGCGTCGCTGAACTCGGGCGCAAATCGACGATGACATCGTAGATGCCTCCGCGTGTGCATCGAACCAGCTTGGTCTCTGCATACGGCGCGATCTGGTAGTGCATCCCACGCACAGTGCCGCGCTGCGCATTGAACGAGATGTTGCACTGCACCAGCCGTGAGTTCAGCCCGCGAGCGGCGAAGTCGCGTTGACAAAATGAACGTGCGAAGAATCCGCGCTCGTCCGCGATCCGCTCCAATTCGACGACAAATGCTCCCGGCAACTCGGTTTCGCGGAAGATCATGCGCGGTATCGTGGGATCAGACGATCCGCGGCTCCGGAATCGGAATGATGAACTTGCCGCCGCGGTGACGATACTCGGCTTGCTGCGCCAGGATCTCGTCGGCGAAGTTCCACGTCAGCAGCAGGACGTACGCCGGCATCTCCTCAAGCAGTCGCGCCGGCGCGGAGATGGGCAGATGGGTACCCGGCGTATAGCGTCCCTGCTTGTATGTGCTGCGATCAACCACGAAGTCGAGAGTCTCGCGACCGAGTCCAAAGTAGTTCAACAGCGTGCTGCCTTTCGCCGAGGCGCCGTAGGCAGCGAGCCGGTGGCCCTGTGCCTTGAGCGTGCCCAGCAGCGTGCATAGATCGGTCTTCAAACGCCGAACACGTTCGGCGAAGCTTTCATAGAATGCGAGGGTGTCGACGCCCCACGCGGACTCCTCGGACAGCAATCTCTGGACCGCGGTGCCGCGATCGTTCGCGGTGCCGGCCGCGAGCGTGACGAATAAGCGCAGCGAGCCGCCGTGGATCGGCACCCGCTCTACGTCGTGGACGATCAGTCCGTGGCGGAGGAACAAACGATCGAGCGCTGTCAGGGAAAAGTAGCAGAGGTGTTCGTGATAAATGGTGTCGAACTCACAGTGATCGATCAGATCCTTGACGTACGGCACTTCGATCAGCGCCACGCCATCATCGCCGAGCAACGCAGCGACGCCGGCCACCACGCCGTTGAGGTCGGCGACATGTGCGAGGACGTTGTGCGCGTGAATCACCGCAGCGGGACCGCCGTCGGCGCGTACCTGGCGCGCCACCGCCGGACTGAAGAACTCGCTCAGCGTCGGGATGCCGCGGCGCTCGCGCGCGACCGCAGCGACGTTGCGCGCCGGTTCGATGCCGAGCACCGGAATGCCGCGCTGGTGATAGAACTGCAGCAGATAGCCATCGTTGCTGGCGATCTCGACCACGCGGCGCGACTCATTCAGGTGCTGCAGGGTGATCAGGCGCTCAGTCAGAACCTGCGCGTGCTTGAGCATCGCGTCCGAGAACGACGAGAAATACACGTACTCGCGAAACAGAATCTCGGGCGCAACCGTCTCGGTGATTTGCACCAGCCCGCAGCGGTCGCAGAACGCGAGGTCGAGCGGGTAGGTGGGCTCGGGTTGGTCGAGCTGCTCGGCGGTTAGCAGCGAGTTGGCGAGCGGCGTCCGGCCGAGCGACAGAACCGCCCGCAGCGGCGCCCCGCCGCACGCGCGACACGCGACGGGTGCGGCGGTCATGTCGAGGAGAGAAAGGCTCGGTACCAGTCGATGGTCCGCTTCAGCCCCTCGTCGAGGCTGAACAGCGGCGACCAGTGTAGCATCCGGCGGGCCTTGGCCGCGCTGAGATACTGGTGGCGAATCTCGTTTGCGGCTTGATTGAGAATCTGCGGCGCCAGGGTCGAGCCCATGAGCGCGAGAATCTTGTCGACGAGTTCGCGCACCGTGAGCTGGTTCTCGTAGGAGAAATTGAAGCTCTGTCCGCGTAGTTCCGGCGCCTGCGCCAATTGCTCGGCCAACAACGCGTACGCGGCGGCGCCGTCCTCGACGTAGAAGTAGTCGCGGACGAACAGCCCATCGGAACGAATCACCGGCGGACGGCCGCGCAGGATCGAACGAATGGTGCCGGGCACGATGCGATTCCAGTTGAGGTCGCCGCCGCCGTAAAAGTTCCCGCAACGCGTGATGACCACCGGCAAGTCGTAGGTGACCGCATAGGCCTGACTGATGAGATCGGCGCACGACTTGCTCACGTCGTACGGATGCCGGCCCTGCAGCGGCGTGGTCTCGTCGTACGGCAACCGCTCGGCTTCGCCGTACGCCTTATCCGACGACGCGACGACGATCTGGCGCACCAGCGGACTCCGTCGGCATGCTTCCAACACCCGCCACGTGCCGGCGATGTTCGACTCGAACGTGGAGACCGGATTGCGATTGGCGACGCCGACGATGGTCTGCGCTGCCAGATGCATCACGGTATCGATCTCGTATTCGCCGAGCGCACGCTCGACCAGGGCGGGATCGGCCACGTCGCCATAGACCAGCTTGACGCGATCGACGAGCCCACCGCGCCACAGCTCGCTCTGCGGCACGCGATCCCGCACCAGGCACACGACGTCGGCGCCGGTGTCGACCAGGCGTCGCACCAGCCACGATCCCACCAGTCCGCTGCCGCCCGTGATCAGCGTCGGTCGGTCGCGCCAGAACTCCGCCGAAGTCATGTCCAGATCTTCCACGGCGCTTGCTGGCTGTCCCACAGTCGGCGCAGGAGGCGCACGTCACGCATGGTATCCATGCATTGCCAGAACCGCTCGTGCTTATAGGCGACCAACTGGCGGTCATCGGCGAGGCGATCGAGTGCTTCGGCTTCCAGATTCGAGTCATCGCCCGAGATGTAGTCGAGCACGGCGGGTTCGAGCACCATGAATCCCCCGTTGATCCATCCTTCGCCGGTTTGCGGCTTTTCTTGAAAGTCGGTGACCACGTGGCCGTCCATCAGCAGGGCGCCGAAGCGAGCCGGCGGGCGCACCGCCGTCAACGTGGCCACCCGCTGCTGGCTGCGGTGGAACGCCACCAGCTTTTTCAAGTCCACGTCCGAGACGCCGTCGCCGTAGGTGAGCATGAACGTTTGCCGTCCGAGGAGCGGCGCGAGGCGTTTGAGTCGGCCGCCGGTGTTGGTCGCCAGTCCGGTGTCGATCAGGTGTACGATCCAATCATCGCTGCGACTATCGTCATGAACGGTCAGGCTGCCATCCTTCAGCGCGACGGTCATGTTCGCAGTCATCGAGCGATATTCGAGAAAAAAACGCTTGATGTCTTCGCCCTTGTATCCCAGCGCCACGCAAAACTCGTTGAAGCCATAGTGCGCGTAGTGCTTCATGATGTGCCAGAGAATCGGTCGGCCGCCGATCTCGACCATCGGCTTCGGGCGCACTTCGGTTTCTTCGGCGAGCCGCGTGCCCAATCCACCGGCGAGGATGACAACCTTCATGGCGCTGCCGATCACGCCGCCAAGGGGGGAGCCGTCGCCACGCCACCGGGCATGCGCAACATGAGCGAGAGCACCGCGCGCAAGACGCGGGGCCAGCGACTCTCGCCTTTCCGGACAAGATAGTCGAAGAGGATCTTGGCTTGTTGTCGGTCGCGCTGGGGGAACGTGGCAGCGAAGCCCGCGATCATCAGGAGGAGCGCGGCATTGCGCTTGGACACGCGCAGATCGTCCGGAAGTCGCAGGCATTGCGCGTACAGCGGGTCGCGTGCCTGTTCTTCGCGAAACGCGAAGAAGTAGTCCTGCACGGCAGGATCGCTCAGGGTCGCGCGGGTGTACGACGACGTGTACGAGTTGTAGTCGCACAGAATCTCATCGTTGACGTACAGATCCCATCCACTCGCGAACAAGCGCAAGAATGGCTCGACGTCGAACATATTGCCGACCACGGGATCGTTGCGGATCCGCCCGACGAGGCGAAAGGCATCGACCCGCATCAGCAGCTGCGCGCTGCCGCCGATCATGTTGGTGAGGCGAAAGGTGTAGCGCACCGCCTCGCGCCCGTTCCACAATCCCGCCCGCATCTTGAGCAGCGGATCGTACAGGCGGAACAGCAGACTATCGCTGAGACGCCGGCGTCGTGCGGTGGCCACGGCGGCAGTGGGGTGCGTTTCCAGCGCCTCGACTTGGCGCTCGACCATGGTTGAATACGCCCGGTCGTCCGAGCAAATGATCTTGAAGTATTTGCCCTCGGCGAGTTCGGTGCAGCGTGAGTAGTTCGCGTGCATGCCCAGGTTCGAGTCGTTGACGACGAACCGAAATCGGTCCGGCGCCTCGCGCCGGAAGCGCTCCAGCAGTTCCACCGTGCCGTCGGTGCTGCAGTTGTCGCTGACGATGACCTGAACGTTCGGATAGGTTTGATCGAGCGCCGAACGGATGGCGGTGCCGACTACGTTGGCGCGATTGTAGGTCGGGATGCAGATGCTGACGAGCGGCTTGTCCGAACGAGTCACCTCATCTCCCCCATCGCCACGCTTGTGCTCGATGTACCATGGCCGATTCGGGCTAACAACACGTATGACGTGCGGCTCTCCACCGGGGCACAGGGGCATGCTAGACAGGCGGCCATGCAAGCGACCGCCTCGAGCACCGGCCATCCGCGGTGGATACGCATCGTGTTGGGGATCGGCTGTGTTGCCGCGCTCGCGCCGCTTGCCTGGCTCGACCCCGGCAAGCGGCAGATGGGGCTCTACTTCAGTTGGTTGGCCGCGATGGTCTTGTATCTCCTGCAATGGAAGGTGCCGCGCGGGGTCGTCCAATGGCGGCCTTCTCGGTTACTGATCGCGACACTGATCGCCTACGGCCTGGTTCTGTTCGTCGGGTTCTGCGCGGTCTACGACAACTGGCGCTGGGCGGTCACCGGCGACTCGCTACTCTTCTACGGGATCGGCGAAGAACTCGCGCGCGGCAATCCCGCCATCAATTGGCTCGGCGTCCGCGGTGTGTTCGAGCAAGCGACGGTGGTGCAAGCCACGCTGCAAAGCGCGTTCATGAACATCACCGTGTCGTTGTTCACGCACCGGTTGGGGAATCTGCTCACCTCCACGCTGTTGGTACTCGCGGCGGCGGGGTTTGCCGCGGAAGCCAGCGGCGCTACCGCGGGCGTCTTGTTGGGATTGTTTCTCCCGCTCAATTGGGTGTTCGCGGAGTTCACGCTGATCAGTCTCCCCAATCTTTCGGCGGTGCTGCCTTACTACGCGCTGTACGCGCTGTTTCTGGTGGCGTGGCGCGTGTGGACGAGCGACTTTCTGTGGGCGGCGCTCGGGCTGACGACCGGCCTGGCGCTCTATTTCGCGCCGCTGTGGTTCGGCGCCGGCCTCATCGTCAGCGCAGCGGTGGTCGCGTCGGCGGTCTACTGGCGACGACTGCGCATCCTCGGGCCCTGGCTCGGCGGTATCTTGGTAGCCGGGCTGCCCGGCCTCTTGCAGCTCCCCACGTTGCTGCACGTGTGGTTCATCTTCCGGCCGGCGATGGGTCTGAGTATCCCGTACGCCCTGCAGATCGCCTGGCAGATTGTCTGTCTGCCATTCAAGGGCGAAATCGACGCGCCGTGGATCGCGCCACCCTTCGGCGCGCTGGTGATCGCCGGCATCGCGCTCGCGTTGGTGAGCGGTCTCGCGGCGTTGTTCCAACGCGCGCGCGGCCGCGTGCTGCAGAGCGCGTGGCTGTGGCTGGTTCCGTTGGCTGCCGACATCGGCGGGTTGTCGCTCGCCAACAGCGGCTACCCGGCGGTGTCGCTCAAGCGTGCGATCGTGATGCTGCCGTGTTTGTCTTTCCTGTTGGTCCTGCCGCTGGCGTGGCTGAGCGAGCGCGTCGGCCGAGCGTGGCTCACCGCCTCACTCGCCGCGGCTGCGCTGATTCCCTATGCGTATCTCAACGCGTGGGAGCTTCAGCACCACGAGTTCGGTTTCAACATCACCGATGGCTTGGTGCGCATGGCGCAAACGTCGCCGGGACGCGTGCTGCTGCTGTCGGCGCACCCGGATCTCGACAGCGCCTTCGGCCCCGATCCCGACCCGGGGGGACAAGCCGACGGGCGGTTGCTGATTCAGCGGATGTTCCATCCGCGCTCGCACATCGTGAATAATTCCGTCATTCCCTCTCGCCGCGAGGACTTCGACCGGGTGGTGTGCTTCTCAAGCCACTTCGACGGACCGGAGTGGGCCGCAAAAGTGCGTGGCGCGATGGAAGGAATCTGCCCGGGCAAACCGGTTGAGCAGATCACCGGACAGCTCGAGTGCGTGACCTGCGATCCATAGGCAGCCACACGCTCACTTTCCGGACCGTCCCGCCGCCACCGCCTTCTCCGGCGTGACCTCTTCGAACGCCACGGTATCCGGATACGCCTTCACCGCAAACCACGCTTGCGGCTCGCCGGCGGAGTGCTTGACGCGGAGCTGCAACGGCTCGCCGGCGGCGACGTAATCCGCCGGGATCGTCAGGTAGACGAGGCCGGAATTCCCACCGGCGTCGGACTTCGGAATGAACACGAAGCGAAACCCGCCGCGCTCGACCACGCGCACCCCGGGTTCGGTGTCGGTTGCAAAACTCAACGCGTACTCGCCGTTGACCCACAAATCCGCCGTGCCCGGCGGCTCGCCGAGCGACGCGGTGAAGACCGCGATCGTCGCCTTCTTCTCCGGGCACGGTGCGGTGCGCCACAGGACCTCGCCGGGCACGTCGTGGCGATCTTCGCGCCACGAGTCGCTCTGACCGCGATAGTCGGGGTAGTCGGGATCGTGACGGTTGGCGTGAATGATCGCATCGAAGCCTTCGACAACCTGCACGCTGCTCGGCGGTGCCGGCGGAAGGTTGTCTGACGGAGCCGGCAATTCGGCGCGGCTTTCGAGACCGGGCAAATCCGCGCCGGTATCGTCCGTGACGCGGGCGATGAAATACCAATCGCCGACGGTCTCGCAGCTCCTGACCAACAAGCCGTTGTCGCCGGCTTGCAACTCGATCGGCTGACGCGTCGGCCGTTCGCTCAACGCCAATGGCTGCGGGGTCTGCGGCCGGCCGTTGAGCCAGAAACGCAGCACGTCGTCCGATCCGCTCAATTCGAGAAACGCACTCCGCGCGGTTGTCGACTGCAGCGTAGTGTAGGTGTAGGCGCACACGAACTCTGGGTTGCCGGGGTGCAGTCGATCGGCGGCGGCGTAGAAGCGATTGAGATCGACTCGTAGATAGTTGCTTTGGAGCGGGCGCCAGTAGACGTCGCCGAACTTGCCGGCGAAGCGCGGCTGATTGATCGCCGCCGCTGGGATGTCGTCGCGGCGCGCTTTACCGCCGCCCTCGTTGTCGAACAGACCGAGCGTCATCCACTTGGTGAGAAAATGCTTGCGGGCACGCACCTCGGCGACGATGAACTCGGTCTGTCCGCCCGGCGCCACAATCGTGCGCTTGACCGTATAGTCGCTGAAGTATCCCAGCTCCGGTTCGCGCAGCGCGTAGAGAATCGGCTCGTTCAATTGGTAGCGCGCGATCTCCGCCGGATCGAGTTCGTCGTAACCATTGTTGTGCGTGCGATGATATTCGTCCGGGTCGACCGGGCGATAGAATAGCGGAAAGATGTACGGTTGATTCACCTCGGTCGCGGTCATCATCAACCGCTTGTAGCGTGGTCGTTCCGGCTCCATGGCCGCGATCATGTCGCGATAGCCGTACTGAAAGCCGCCGTAGGTCGGCGCTGAGTACTTCGGGTAGGCGTGAAAGTAGAGCTCGAGGTAATGGGTCACTTGCGGGACGAGGACATAGCCCGCTGCGGCCAGCGCGGCCGTTTGTAAAGCGACGGCGATCGGCCGCCAGCGCACGATCCACGCAATTGCCCACAACACCCAGCCGGCGCCGAGCGCGGTCAGGATGCAAAGCGGCACCACGCCGATGAAGCCGCGGGAGGCGCTGGGAATTTCGTTCATCAAGCTCGCCCCGATCGGATACAGCGCCAACCACCACAGCAGCAGCTTGGGGGCGCGCCGCGGATACAACAGCGCGACAGCCGCACCGAGCAACAACGGAAAGAAGAACGCCGGATATAGCTCACCGTGCCCGCGCACCGCGTGGCGGAGCAGTTGATCACCCTCTTCGAACAAGAACCGCGGCGACATGAACTGGAGATAATTCTCTCCGAGCTGGCGAGCGACTTCGCGGACATCCATGCCGGGCCGGACAAACGTGGTGTTTTGCAAGTACTGCTGGGTCTGCTGCCGATGCGCCAGATCGAATCGCACCAGCGGCGTGATGGTGGCACCGAGCACGAGGGCCGCGAGCAACGTTTGGCGCCAGTTTCGGAACAGTTTGTCGATGAAGAGCACCCCGAACCCAGCCAAGAACGCGGGAACAAAGAGCTTGGCGACCGCATATGCATACGGGCACGCGCCCATGAAGAACATCGCCGCCGGCAAAGTGCGGCGCCCCTGAGTGAAGCGCACCAGGAACGTCAGGCCGATGCAGAACAGGAACGGGAAGGAGATCAGCTCGAACGCGATCCGGCTGAAGTGCAGATGCCACGGGCAAATCGCCAGCGCGAGCGCCGCCAGCAAACCAATCCCGGTCGAGAACAGCGCGCGGCACAGGAAGAACACCGCGATCACCGTGCCGACACCGAAGGCCGCTGAGGTCAGACGCAGGCTGAACTCGTTGAGGCCGAGCAGCCCGACCGGCAACGCCGCAGCGTAGATGTACACCGGGTTCTTGTAGCTGACGCCGAACGACCAAATGAACAGCGGATGCGGCACGCCGTTCTCGTCCTGCCCCGTCTTCCACAGCGAATACGCGTTGTAGCCGATCGCCGCCTCGTCGCAGTACAGACCGGCCGGCAGATCGCGCAGTTGGTACACGCGCAATGCGGTCGCGAGAACCACGATCGCGAGCAACGCGATCAGCGTGAGACGCTTCACGGGAGATCGTCGGGCTCAGTAGCGAGGCGGGTGAGTGGACCTTGTCGGGCAGCAACCTCCACCCTGACCCTCCCCCGTTGTCAGAAGTGGCAGCAGGGGCGGGAACCCAGGCGGGATGTGAGCTGTTGCCGTCCAACTCATAGGGCCGGTCGCTCGAGGCGGTTGCGACCGCTGAGGTGCCGAACCCAGATGCGCAGGACGTCGAGCACGGCGCGCGCGATGCCGCTCGCGCCCATCTTGGTTTCGGGCGAGTTCATCCACACCACCGGTACGTCGGCAATCTTCAACCCCGCTTGGTGCGCGAGGTAGACCAACTCGACGTCGAACGCGAAGCGATCGATGCGCTGCCGCCGCAAGATCGGCATCATCGCGGTGCGACGGAAAAGCTTGAAGCCGCATTGGGTATCGCGAAAATCCGGCAGCAGCAACATGCGAATGAACACGTTGAACAGCTTGCCGCCGTATTCGCGGTAGAACGGCTGGCGAATGCGGATGTCGGCCTCGGGATGCGCGCGCGTTCCCATCACCAAGTCGTAGCCTTGCTCGGCCAGCGGTAGCAGCTTGTCGAGCTCTTCGATCGGCGTCGACAGATCGGCATCAGAGAACAGCACGACGTCGCCGGTCGCCTGCTCCGCGCCGTAGCGTACGGCGTAGCCCTTCCCGCGGTTGCCGCCGTAGCTTACTTGCCGGAGCTGCGGGCGTTGTCCGAAATGACGGCGCACCAGCGCGACGGTATCGTCCGTGCTGCCGTCATCGACCACCACCACTTCGTAGTCGGGGTGACGGGCGTCCATGTACGGAAAGATCTGTTCGAGCGAAGGAAGGATGCGCCGGGCTTCGTTATATACCGGCACGACCACCGAAATCTTCATCACCACCCCATCCGGGCGCACTTGGTTGACAACCCGGAGGTCGCCATATAGAGACCATCACCTTTACGAGAACCGCAGTCCTGGCGCGGCAAATTTCGAACTCTATGACAGAGAGCGTCCTCGATCGCAAACTCGTCGGCCGGTGGACCGTCGAGCAATGCCTCTACATCGGCATCTTGGCGATCGCGACATTCCTCCGCCTCTACATCCTCGGTGTCCGCCCGTACCACCACGACGAATCGATCCACGCGTTCTTCTCGTGGAAGATCACGCAGCAGGGAGTCGGGGACTATCAATACGACCCGGTCTACCATGGCCCGCTGCTCTACTATGCCACGGCCCTGATGTTGTGGCTGTTCGGCGACAGCGATTTCACCGGCCGCTTGAGCGCCGTCGCCTTCGGCATGGGCATACTGGCCTTCGCGTGGCCGCTGCGGCGTTACCTCGGCCGCACCGGCGCGCTGATGTTCTTGATCCTGGCGACGTTCTCACCGTCGTTCAACTACTTCAGTCGCTTTGTCCGCCACGACATCTATCTTGCGTTGTGCAACCTGTCGTTCGTCTACTTCGCGTTCCGCTACGGCGAGACTCGGGTGGCGCGCAACCTCTACCTGTGCGGCGCGTCGCTGGCGCTGGCCTTCGTGACCAAAGAAGACATGTACGTGCTGGCGCCGATTTTCGTGCTCGCGTTCGTGCTGATGCTGGTCTGGGAGGTGGTGCACGGGACTCAGAAGTTGGGCGCGGTGTTGGGTGAGATCACCGAGCTGCTGGGGCGCGCGCTGGTGCCGCTGCTGACCACCGCGATGATCTTTGCGGCGATTTGGGTGTTGTTCTACACCTCGATGCTGAGCCACCCGAAGAACTACTTCGCCGTCGGCCGCGCGCTCTCGTATTGGATCGGCCAACACGAAATCAAACGCATCGGCGGGCCGTGGTACTACTACGTCCCGCAATTGACGCTCTACGATCCGATCGTGTTCTTCGCGGCGATCGCCGTGATCTACGGCCCGTTCTTCCAGTCGACCAAGTCCGACCCGGTGCTGCGCGTGATGCGCTACGCCTTCGGGATCGGCGGCGCCGCGTTCGTGGTGTTGTTTGTGCGCGACATGGCCGGGCACATCGCGCCGGTGCTGTTTGTCGCGTTGCTGGGGGCCGCGCTCATCGGCGTCGCCCGAGTGTGGCTGCCCGATCGCTTCACGCGTTTCATCATTCTGTGGACGCTGGGCTCGGTGTGTTTCTACGGCTGGGCCCAAGAAAAGGTCCCGTGGCTGCTAGTGCCGCAAGTCCTCCCGATGCTGATGGTCGCGTCGCTGTGGTTCGTGCGGCTGATCGCATCGGGCGCGATCCGTCGCGCCGGCACCGCGATACCGTTGGCGGCCGTCGGCGCGCTCACACTTTGGATCCTCGTCACGTCAAACTACCGGTACGACGCCCCGCACCCCGAAGAGCCCGCCGATCGCCGCACCGGCGAATTGCTCGCGTACGTGCAATCGACCTACGACACGCACACCAAGGTGATGCGGCGGATCGAGCAAGCCGCGGCGATCCTCGGTACCGGCACCCAGACTCGACTCGCGGTGTCGGGCGACGCCACTTGGCCACTGAGTTGGTACTTGCGTCATTACCCGGTCAACTGGGCCGCCGATGTTCGCAACGTCGATACGCCGGTGATCATCGTCAACAAGGACGTCGTCAATTCACTCGATCAACCGCTCGGCGACAAGTACGAAAAAATTCCGTTTCAGATTCGTGGCTGGTGGGAGCCGGTGTGGAATCAGGTGAATCTGCCCAAGTTCATGCGGTGGCTGTTCACGCGGCAAGTGTGGAGCCCGACCGGCTCGAGCGACGCCGTGATGTACGTCGCGAAGGACCTCAAACCCGGCGCAACCTTCGCCGCGATCCCGGTGAATCCGCCGCCGGCGGCGCGCGGCTATCCCGAATCGCCCAAGCTGGTGGCCGCCGCCGCGATCTGGGGCAAGCAAGGCAGCGCGGCGGGCGAATTCAACGAACCGCGCGGCATCGCCCTCAACCGCAGTAGCGGCGAGATCTACATCATCGACAGCAAGAACCAGCGCGTGCAGAAGCTCGGGCCTGACGGCCGGCCGGTTGCGACGTGGGGCAAGGAAGGCAACGGCCCCGGCGATTTCAAGGATCCCTGCGGGATCGCCGTCGCACCCGATGGCTCGGTCTACGTCGCCGATACCTGGAATCATCGTATCCAAAAGTTCGATGCCAACGGGCGCTTCGTGCTGCAGTGGAACGAGGAGAATCCCGGCTTCTGGGGGCCGCGCGGAGTCGCGGTTGGGCCGGACGGGACCGTCTACGTGACCGACACCGGCAACAAGCGCGTGTTGGGCTATTCACCGGAGGGCAAGCAGAAGGCGGTCTGGGGCAAAGACGGCTCCAAGCCGGGTGAGTTCATCGAGCCGGTGGGCATCGCCGTCGACGCCAATGGCATCGTGTACGTCGCCGACACCGGCAATCACCGCGTGCAAGTCTTCGACGGTACCGGTGCGTTCAAGGAAGAGTGGCCGGTCTTCGGCTGGGAAGAATTCTACACCGAGCCGTACCTCGCGGTGCTGGGCGATGACGTGTACGTCACGGACTCGAACAATCAACGCTTCGCCCGCTACACGAAGAAGGAATTCAACGGCACGTGGGGCAAGAGTGGTTCGGGCAGCGGCGACTTCAATCGCCCCATCGGTATTGCCCTGGACGGGCAAGGTAACGTCTACGTGTCTGACACGATGAACCACCGCATCCAAAAGTTCGCACGCCCGTAAAACCAAGCATCCCAACCGAGGGGTGTGATCCCCGCCGTTCTCTCGGGTCACGTTGACCCAGTCTGTGCCGTCGCTGGCCGCGGTCAGTTTGTGCCCGCGCTTTATGTCCCGGCCGGCGTGTGGTTTATGCGTCGCTGGAGTGACGAGGGCCTCATGGCGATGTCCACTGAAAAGGAAACCGTGCTCGACCTGGCAGCGCGCTACGTCTGCCCCGGTCGAGTGGAAACGTTCCGCATGATCGGCGTGCCGGTGGTAATGGGCCGGCGCGAGGGGCACTACTTCTGGGATCTTGACGGGCGCCGGCTGTTCGATGCCCACATCAACGGCGGGACGTTCAGTCTCGGTCATCGCAATCCGGAGATCGTTGCGGCGCTGCAGGAGGCGATCGCGCAGTACGACATCGGCAACCATCACTTCCCGAGCGGCCCGCGCGCGCGCCTGGCGGAAGCCCTGGCGGCGGTGTCGCCCGAGGGCCTGCGCTACAGCGTGTTCGCATCGAGCGGCAGCGAAGCGAACGACATCGCCATCAAGAGCGCGCGTCACACCACCCGCCGGCGCAAGATCGTGTCGCTGATCGGCAGCTATCATGGCCATACCGGCCTCTGCCTCGCCGCCGGCGACGTGAAGAACGCGCAATTCTTTTTGAGCGACGGACCCGCGGCCGAGTTCATTCAAGTTCCGTTCAACGACCTCGACGCGATGCGCGCCGCGTTGGCCGGTGGCGACGCCGCTGCGGTGATACTCGAGCCGATCCCCGCGACCCTCGGTTTTCCACTGCCCAACCCCGGCTACTTGTTGGGAGTGAAAAAACTGTGCGAACAATCGGGTGCCCTGTTGATCGCCGACGAAGTGCAAACCGGTTTGGGGCGCACCGGCGCGATGTGGGGGGTGCAGCACTACGACGTCGAACCCGACATCATCGTCACCGGGAAAGGGTTGTCGGGGGGCATGTACCCAATCGCGGCGGCGATTTTGAACGAACGCGCTGCCGGCTGGTTGACCGAGAACGGCTGGGGGCATGTGTCGACGTTCGGGGGTGCAGAAGTCGGCTGCCACGTTGGGTTGAAGGTGATGGAGATTCTCCGCCGCCCCGGCGTCTTGGACAACGTCGCTGCCATGTCCGAGGTGCTCGGCGCCGGGCTCGATGCGATTCGCGCGCGGCACCCGTTTCTCGTGGAAATCCGGCGCAACGGCTTAGTGATGGGCCTGCGCTTCGATCACGAGCACGCGGGCCCGATGATGACCGCTGCCGGCTATGAGGTGGGACTGTGGGCGTTCTTCGCCGGCTTCGATCGTTCCGTGCTGCAATTCAAGCCCGGCATGCTGATCACTCGTGCTGAGTGTGCGGAGCTTCTCGACTTGCTCGAACGGGCAATCGTCCTGTGTGAGTCCAGGCTCGGGCGCACGACGCATGCGCGCGCTTGAGCCGTCGCTTGTCCAACTCGAACGACGGCTCGATCCCGCCGACCCGACGCGCGCGGGGGTCGAGATCTTGGGATACGGCGAGGTGTCGGCCGTCATCGGGTTAGGCGAGTTTCCAGACCTGGTGTTCAAGCGCATGTCCGGCTTCGCGAGTGATGCTGCGGGCGCCGCGTACGCCGGTGTGGTCGAGCGTTACGTCACGCTGTTGCGCGAAATCGGGGTTGCCGTCGCGCGCACCGAGTTGGTGCAACTGTCGCCGAGTGCGCGCCGTCATGTCGTCTATGTCGTGCAGCCGCGCCTAGCCGCCGACGGCCTCGGCCACGTGTTGCTGCGGAACCCCGCCGTTGATTTGGCTCCACTGCTCGAACCGGTGTTCGCGCTTGTACGACGGGTGCTCGATGCCAATGCGACGCGTCGCGACGGGATCGAGATCGCCGTCGACGCCCAACTATCGAATTGGCACTGGGCGAATCCGGGCGACGCGCAGTGTCAGCCGACGTTGATCGATGTCAGCACGCCGTTCATGCGCCGAGACGGTGCCTTGGAGGTCGGCGTCGACGTCTTCCTTCGCGCATACCCGGGTCTGCTGCGATGGTGGCTGCGGCGTACCCGCGCGGTGGAGCGCTACATCGACGACTATTTCGACTTTGGCTTGGTCGTTCGCGATCTGCTGGGTAATTTCGTCAAGGAGGGCGCGCGCGCCCGGATTCCGGCAATGATCGACTGTGCCAACCAATGGATCGCGCGACAACCGAATCCGCAGCTCCTCGGTCACGTCGACGAGGCCGCAGTGCATGCCTACTACCGTCGAGACGCGGCGACGCTCGAAACGTCGCTCCGCGCTCGTCGCTTTGCGCGGTTCGTCACGACCCGGCTGCTGCGCCGCCGCTACGATTTCATCTTGCCGGGCGATATCCGGCGTTGAACCAAGCAGCGCCGCCCGTCGGCTGTTAGCGGGGATTCGGAAGACAGTTGAAGAAGATGTCGAGCGTCTTTGCGACGTTCTGACCTTCCGGATCCTGCGACGGCCGGGCCTGGAATTGGGCAAGGTCCGACTTCGCGTCGGGATAGCCGCCGCCGACCACGCCGTCGACGATGCACGCACGGGCGGTCATCTCGCTCACGATCTCGTCGCGGGTGAGATCTTTGGACGCGTGAGCGCCGATCAGTTTGCCACTGACGTCGGTCGTAGAAGGACTGCCGCATGCCTGTTCTATCGCAGCAACGGCCTTCGTGCGCTCAGCGGCGATCTTGCCGAGCATGGTCTTCGAGTCGGGATCGCTGGGCTTGGCTTCAACGCATTGAGCGACCGCGGCGGCGTGGGCCTTGCTGACGTCGGCGGCGGTACCATTGGCGTCGACGATGGCGTTGTAGGTCTGAATCTTCTCGAGGCAGGCGCGAACGAACCCGTAGGAGTTGACGGCGAAAGTCTCCGCGTGCGACCCAATCGCCTTTTGGCAGGTGATGCTGGCGCTGTCCTTCTTGCCGGTCGTGGGCGGAGTGAAGTCCAATGGTGGCAAGATAAGATTCGCGGGAATGGACCGCATGCAAGGGAGCAACTGATCGAGCGACGTGGTGGTGTTCGGGTTCGAGGGATCGGGAGCTGTGAAATCCGCCAAGTGTCCCGTCGCGTCGCGGTACGCTTGGGCCAATGCACTCTCCAGTGTACAGCCGACGTAGTCGAGGTAGCGCGTGATGGCGTCCCGGGTGAGATCCTTTGAGGCGGTCTTCGAAATCGGTTTGCCATTGAGCGTCGTGCCGGGCGGAGTACTGCAGACTTGCTCGATCGCACCGATCGTATCGACTCGTGCGCCGGCAATTTTGCCCAACGGCGTGCGCTCAATAGAGGTGACACCCGTCCCCGCGCAGGACTTGTTCACCGCCGCCAGCGCGGACGCCTGACCGGCAGCGGAAACTCCCGCAAGCTTCTGCGCCTGGTAGTCAGTGATCGCATCGAAGCACCCGCGGAGGAGTTGGAGTTTTTTGCCAGCGAAATTCTTCACCGACGATCCAATTGTGGTTTGACACTTGAGGCTCGTAGCGTCCTTCTTTCCGGCAGCCGCCGGTGTGAAATCCAGTGCCGGAACGCCCGGCTGCTGCACGGCAACCACAAATTCGGAGAAGTGCGAGACGGTGCCACAGATGATGTTTGCCGACGTGTCGCGACTCGTGGTTCGATCGACAAACGTCGGCGGGTCACCCTCGGCATGGAGGAAGGCCAGCTGCGTTTCTAGAACCGTCGTACCGTCGATTAGTCCATCGTTATCGGCGTCGGGGTAGCGACTACACACCTGGATCGGCCCACTGAACTGGGCATCGGTCGAGATGTCGAGGAAGGCGGCATGGTAACCGCCAACCGAAACGGCGAAGTTTGAAGTGAGCGAACCAGCCGGATTGGTGACCGTCGTCATCTTTGTCTGTCCGGGCGACGACACATTCGAGAAAGCGATGTCGACGGTGGTGGGTACAATCAGACCGGTGGTGGCGTCGAAGTACGTGGCGGTCGTGCTGACCGTCACGTCGCTGCCCGCAGGCGTTGCCACGTTTCGGAACGCGTTGCTGCCGGCCCGTCCGATGAAGGTTGCGACCGTCCCGCTGAGGGGACAGCCCGGAACGCTGCTCGCGCCCCGAATACTGGGCTGCGAGGTAAAGCCGGTGAAGTGATAGCTGCCTTCCGTGGTAAATTCGTCGGCATCGATCAGCGATGCCACTGAACCGGTCCCCGTCGCGCCGGAGGTTGTGAAGCTGATCTCATCGCCCGAGAGGCAGCCGCTGGGCGGGCAGACCGAGCGACTTGTCCCCCCATCAACAACCAGCAGCGACGCGTCCGGCCACGACTCACAGCGCCCGGCGGACGAGTTCGGTCCGTTTTGGACGGTGCAATACATGTGGCCGACGGAAGTGCCGAGGTTAATCGGCGTCCCGAACACCTGATACGTCAGGTCGTCGAAGGTGAACTCCAGGCAAGTTGTGACCCCGTTCGACTCGACTCGGAACGAGCCCGACGCGTACGGCGCGCCGCCGTCGGTTGCGATCGGCAGGACCGGAGTGAACGTGGCGGCGGAAGAGCTGCGCACTGTAATGCTGACGTCGCCGTCGCCGAGTTGGGTGCGTGCCGCCACGCACGGGTCAGGGTTGGCCGTCCCATCGTTGGTGAGGCAGATCGGCACTTGCGTGCCGTCTTTGAGGACTTGCACCATGTCGGGCGTCGCGCCGGCAGGAATGATCGATGCGTCCAGACGCAGAACGATCACCAGCGGCGCGGCGGCGGTTGCGCGCGGCGCTGAGACGGTGACCGCCTGTCCGAGCAACGTGAACGCCGGCGGAACGCTCACGCCCAGCGCGGTTTCGACGATTGAAACCGTCCCGCCGTTGGGCGTGGTGACCGCGGTCGTCATCACATTGGTGATAGTTGCGCCGGTGTTGCTGGGGTCCGTGGTGACGGTGCCGCCCGCTCCCACTGTCTGCGATGTCGACTCCGAGGTCGGCGGTTGCGCCGCCACCTGCGCCGAGAAGGCCTGCAGATTGGCAGGACCCCACGCGGGATACTGAACGGATCCGTCGTAGGCAAGCTGCCAGGTGTGAGCGGTCGGATCGTATTCGAGCAGATCCTCATCGTCGAAATTCACGGCACCGATCGTCCCGCTGCCGTCGAAGGAAACCAACACATGCCCGTTGGCGAGTGCCGCGATGCCGTCGAGGTTGAGTTCACTGGGCACACCAGCCGCGCTGCCGCTGAAGAACAGGGAGAACGACGTGCCGTCGAACTGGGCCACGTCGCGGGGTTCGATCCGGAGGCTCCCGAGGGTGACGGGGGTATCGAACGACAGCAACAAGCTGTTGCCGAAACTGCCCACGGCATCGGTGTTGACTTCTGCCGGGACGCCGTGCGCGGCCGCGTTGAACACGATTTGATACGAACCGCTGCCGTATTGCACCACATCGGCCGGCATCGCGACGACGTTGCCCGGCAGACTCACGGGTACGTCGAAAGACAGCAGGTGGGCACCGAAGACCAGCTCCTGATACGCATCGATGTGCGCTTCGGTTGGAATCGGCCCGACATCAACGAGGTTCACGGTGCCGGCCAGGTTGTCGTCGGCGACATTCGAGGGCTCCACCGTCACGCCCGCGATCGCAATCGGAATGTCCGGCGTGTAGCGCAGCGCCGTCAGCGGCGTCGCGTTCGCCTGGCCTGCAAGCGAAACGACGAGCAGCGCTCCCAGAATGAAAACTGGCAGTCGCTCCATTGGGCGTAGGCGTTCCGATGAGATTCGCATGGCGAGTCAGATCGTATCGAACCAAAGCGAGTGCTAGGGACAAACTTTGTCGCCGCCGCAGACGTTGGTGCCGACCTCGATTCCTCCAGAAACCTGCGGCTGGCTGTCGTCGCCGTTGTTGTCGTTCACGACGTTTAGGGCATAGCCCGTCCGCATCCCAAGCTGGAGACCGAAGCCGGCATTTTGCGCGGCTGAATTCTGCAGCATCACGCCGTTGTCTCCGTCCTGCGAGATGCCGTTTCCTCCGTTTTCGGTGGCCACGTTGCTAACAACCGTGTCGTTTCCAGCCAGCTCGATGCCATTGCTCTGGTTGGCGCGGGCAACGTTGTTGCTCACGCTTGCGTCGACATCGCCGACCCATATGCCAGTTTGGTTCTGATTGGCGCTGTTGCCTCGGATCACGGCACTACCGACGTTTACGGCAATGCCGATGCCCACGTTGTCGACGGCCATGTTGTCCGAGACTGTCGCTGAGGGAATTCCATCGACGGTGATGCCGTTCTGAGAGTTGCGGCTCGACGTATTGCTCACGACCGTTCCGGCGCCGCCCGCCCAGATACCGTCTGCATTGTTGCTCCCGACGGAATTCAAGCTGATTACGCAGGCGCTGCCTGAGCCAATGCCATTTCCGTTGTTATGAGTGGCAATACAGTGGCTGACCAGACAACTTGGTGCGTACCCGTTGATATAGATTCCGCTGCCCCCGTTCCGCTGCGCTTGAACATTTTCAATTCGCACGCTCGGATTGTCGCCGAGGCTAATGCCGTCACTGCCCATGCCGGCCACTGTGCCGTTGAGGATGGTGACGGAATTGTTCGGTCCCAGCCCGACCGACCGGATGCCGTTTCCCGTACCAGTTGGAGCGCAGGTCAACCCACACCAGCCCAACCCACAAGCATTGGGCTCACCCGTGCACACGGTAACGCCGTTAATCGAGAACCCGTTCAGGTCGATGGTGACGTTGCCTGCTCCTCCGGTGATCTGAATCGCCGTCGTGTTCGCGTCCGGCACGGTCAGATTTCCCACCAGGCGGTAGCTGCCGGGTTGGCTGATTGTCACTGGAAAGCCCGCCGCGTCGCCGGGGGTTACGCCGCCCGCCAGCGCCCGGGTTTGATTGATTTGCACGACACCGTCGGTCGCCCAAACACGAGCGGCGCTCAGTTCGAGCAGGCAGGCTGCTAGCATCCATCCGGATCGAAATCGCATTGATCGAACCTCCTACGCAGACATCTTGACCTACATCTGCTAGTGCGGCGACGCCTCACTGCCGCTGAGTTTGAGACGTGCTCGTAGTCGAAGTGCACGAAGCCTGTCAAGCTCAATTTGTCATCAAGCATTTTCTACTTGATACAGCCCCGCATTGTTTATCTGCATCGATGTAGGCAATCACCTACATAGTGCAAAGCCACTAAATCTTCGACGACGTTACGACCGGTTGTCTTGGCAGGACCCATGCCGACGGGCACGGTTGTGCGTGTGCACGACTAATGGTTGGGGATCGGGCGCCGGTGTCCGGTCGGATGGACACCTGGCGAGCATTCGTGTCCGGAGGGCTGGACACACCTCAGTCCCGCCTGCGGGTTTCACGAGCTCGAGCGCCAACCGGCGACAGTTCCACCTGCGCCGTCCGTCAGTGCACGGGGATGGCGACCGCGGTGCCGACCTAGCATTTTGCCTCGTAACTGAACATCTGCCTAAGGGACAGGCGAAGGGAGGCTGCCGCTGTTGTGGGTGACCGTGATGCCGCTGGTCCCGAATCGGTGGTACCGTCTTTGCCTTCTAAGAGCCAACCAAAAGAGGAGCGGCAATGACTAAATCGGCACCGCTGCGGATGGGGGCTGTGTGCGCGTTGCTCGTGTCCAACTGGTGCGCGCTGGCGGCATTGGCCGTTCAGGCCCCGGTCGAAGCGCCGCCAGTTCATGAGCGGCAGTGTGTGGCAACCGGGGACGTCCCGGCGGGGGGCGCCCGCCGGGTTACGGTCAAGTGGAGTCGCCCGTTTCCCAGCGGCGCCTACAACGTGATCGGCTCGGTGTCGGACGCAGCCGAGAGCGAGCAGTCGATTGAACTGAGCCACGTGGTGACGCCGTACACCCCCGACGAGGTGACCGCGGTAGTCTTCAATCGCGACCTGAACGGCGTGCACGCCGGCCTCGTGTGTCTCGACGCGAGCCGCGACTAGCGGTCGCATTGTTCGGCGCGGCGGCCGACCCCCGGTCACAATTTCACCACCCGCCGCGCGATGCCCTTGGGTCGTCGCTTGCGCAGTCGGCCGGCTTCCTTTTGCTGCTTGTCGGCCATCTCGATGAGAAGTTGCTGCGCCGGACGATATCCGGCCGGGGTCTGCTGCGCGTAACTGCCGTCCGACTGCATCTCCCACTCGCCGTGCCCGCTGGAGAGCTGCGTGTCGAGCACCGTCCGCAGCTCCTTGCGCAGCGCCGGATCGTCGATCGGTACGACGACTTCGACCCGGCTCTCCAAGTTGCGCTTCATGCAATCGGCGGAACCAATCAAGTACTCCTCGTCGCCGCCGTTGTGGAAGTAGAAGATGCGGGCGTGCTCGAGAAACCGACCGACGACGCTGACGACCCGGATGCTCTCCGAGACACCCGGCACGCCAGGTCGCAGGCAGCAGCTATCGCGCACGATCAGATCGATCTTCACGCCCGCTTGCGACGCGCGGTAGAGGGCGGCGATGATGTCGGCGTCTTCCAGCGCGTTGATCTTGATCTGGATGACACCCGGCGAGTCGGGTCGATGCGCCGCCATTTCGCGCTCGATCTTGGCGAGCAACGCCTTCTTCAGGAGCGTGGGCGCCGGCAGGAGCTTGCGGTAGTTGCGCTTCGGCCGGTAACCGGTGGTCAGATAGTTGAACAGCTCGGTGACGTCTTGCCCGATGACGTTGTCGGCAGTGAGCAGACCAAAGTCGGTGTAGATCCTCGCCGTGCCGGGGTGGTAGTTGCCGGTGCCGATGTGGGCGTAGCGCCGCAAGCCGTCGTAGTCCTGTCGCACGACCAAGATCACTTTGCAGTGAGTCTTCAGTCCGACCACACCGTAGGTGACGTGAATCCCGAACTCTTCCAGCCGATTGGCGAATTGGATGTTGGTGGCTTCGTCAAATCGGGCTTTCAATTCGACCACGACGGCCACTTGCTTGCCGTTGCGCGCGGCTTCGCAGAGATAGTCGAGAATCTTCGAGTCCGGCGAGGTGCGGTAAAGGGTCATCTTGATGGCGCGCACCTTCGCGTCTTTGCTGGCCTCGCGCAGCAGCCGCTCCACCGACGTGGAGAACGATTCGTACGGGTGTTGCAGCAGCAGCGAGCCGGCGTCGCGAATGATGTGAAAGATGCTGCGCGACTCGGTCAAACGCGGATGGTCGATCGGCCGATGCGCGGGATCGTGGAGCGTCGGCGCATCGAGGGTGGCGATCTCCATCAGGTCGCGCAGCGCCAACATACCGTCGACCTCGAAGACATCGGAGTGCTCGTTCAATCCCAGCTCCGCCGCCAGCATCCCGCGACGAACCGACGACATGTCGCGGTGGACTTCGAGCCGCACGATCGGCGCGAAACGGCGATCGCGCAACTCCGACTCGATGAGCGACAGCAGATCGTCCGCTTCTTCCTCGTCGCGCTCGGTGTTGGCGTTGCGGGTGACACGGAACAGCTCGCACGAGTCGACCTCCATCGACGGGAAGAGCAGGTCGAGGTTGTGCGCCATCACGTGTTCCAGCGGCACGAAGCGATCCGCCGTGCCGACGCGCAGGAAGCGGGGAATGCCGGTCCCGATCGGCACCTTGACGCGCGCCATCAAGGGTTGCGTGTCCTTCGGGTAGTGCAACGTCACCACCAGATTGAGGGACAAGTTCGACACGAATGGAAACGGGTGCGCCGGATCCATCGCTTGCGGCGTCACCAATGGAAAGACGTTGTTGAAATAGGTGTCACGAACCTGCTGTTGCTCCTCGGCGGTGAGATCAGCGTGCGACACGATGTAGATCCCGTTGCGCTTCAGGAGGTCGATCAGTTCGGGGAGCAGCTCGCGCTGCGCCTGTTCGATCTCGCGCACGCGGGCGTAGCTTTCGACGATTTGTTGCTGCGGCGTACGGCCGTCGACGGTCGGCTCCTGGATGCCGGCGCCGACTTGTTGCTTCAAGCCGCCGATGCGCTTCATGAAGAATTCATCCAGGTTGGATGCCGTGATTGCCAGGAACTTGACGCGTTCGAGCAGCGGGTTGCGCGCATCCTGAGCTTCGTGCAGCACGCGCCGGTTGAATTCGAGCCAAGTGAGCTCGCGGTTCAGGTATAAATCCGGCGAACGCAGATCGCGGTGGACGCTAGCCTTGGCGGCCGACGCTGGCGCTGGCTCGACTGCCGCGCCTTCGTTCCGAGCCGCCGAACCGACTCGCATCATCTCAGGGCGATCTGCAACACTCGTGGCGGTTGAAATCTCAGTTTGCTCTTGCACGTTCACCTCGCTTGCGAGTGTCGCGACTCGCCAACGATCAAATCTGGGCGCCGCGACTCTACAAGGATTCGCGGGGCGCTTCCAGCCAAATCGTTGTAGCTGCGGAGTAGCCGAATTGACAGTCCGCCAGCGTTGCCCTAGCGTGAGATCGATGTTCGGCATCGGGCTTCCGGAATTGCTGGTGATCATGATCGTTGCGCTGATCGTGCTCGGCCCGAAGCGGCTGCCGGAAGTCGCGCAAGCCCTGGGCAAAGCGCTCGCGGAGCTGCGCAAGGCGACCAGCGGCATCACCGATGAACTGCGCAACGCGCAGATTATGCTCGAACACGAGGTCCGCTCGGCCAACCGGCCCCCGGTGCCACCACTCAACACTGCACCGCCGGCGCCGCCGCCCAACACTGCGCCGACCGGGTCGACGCCGCCGGACACCCAACCGGCGGCGGCAAAAGACAACGGGTCGCCAACCAATTCGTAGCCGGATCGGCTCCGTGGCCAGTCGGACCGTCCGCACCGCCCATCGATCCGTGGGAGCCTGCTGAGGCATGGCCGATGTATCGATGCCCCTGACCGCGCATCTCGAAGAGTTGCGCTGGCGGTTGATCCGGTCGCTGATTGGCATCGCCGTCGCGTTCGCCGGGTGCTACTACTTCGCCGAGCCGCTGTTCGCATTCCTCACCGAGCCGCTGTTGGCGCTGAATCGGGAAGCCGGCAACGACGCGGTGCACCTCATCGGCACGGGCGTCGTCGAGGCGTTCTTCACCAAACTGAAGGTCTGTTTTCTGGCTGCGGTCTTCGCATCGAGTCCGGTGAGTTTGTACCAGCTCTGGATGTTCGTCGCGCCGGGCTTGCTCGACACCGAGAAGCGCTACGCCAAGCCGTTCGTGTTCTTCGGCACGGTATTCTTCCTCGCCGGTGCGACGTTTTGCTACTACCTCGTGCTGCCCGTCGGTTATCGATTCTTCGTCGAGCAGTACGGCAGCATCCGCGTCGATCCGCAGATTCGCATCAGCGAGTACCTGACCTTCACCGCGCGCATGTTGTTGGCGTTCGGCGCAACGTTCGAGCTGCCGGTCATCACGTTCTTCTTGGCGCGTCTGGGCATCGTGTCGTCGGCGATGATGATCAGCTACTTTCGTTATGCTGTCCTGGTGATCTTTATCGTCGCGGCGGTGTTGACGCCCGGCCCGGATGTCGCGTCGCAGCTATTGATGGCAACGCCGCTGCTGCTGCTGTACGGCATCAGCATCATCGTCGCCCGTGTCTTCGGCAAGCCGCGCGCGCCGAGCGCCTCGTAGGCGGCTCATGATCCGGAGGCTCCTGCTCGGCGTGGCGATCCTCGTGCTGCTGGCGGGGCTCGCGGTCGCTGTCGGCGCCCTCTTTCTCGGCCGTCTGCTCACCGCCAACCGCGAGGCGCTGTTGACGCGGCTCCAAGCAACGATCGGTCGTCCGCTGCATGTCGGCGACCTGTCGGTGAGTTGGTGGGGCGGACTCGGCGTCCGCCTGACGGCGGTTGAAATCGGCGAAGATCCGGCATTCGATCGCGAGCCGTTCATCCGCGCCGCCGCCGTTACCGCTCGCGTTGCGTGGCGGCCGCTCCTCCAACGCCGCCTGGAAGTTGGCAGCCTGACGCTGGCGACTCCGGTCCTTCGCATCATTCGAGCCGCCGACGGGCGCTGGAACTACGAGGGCCTCACTCGCAGAACGCCGACGGCGCCACCGCCTGCGTCGACACAAGCCGCTGGGGGCGCCGCGGCGTTCAGCGCGTTGATCGACGCGATTGCGATTCACGACGCGACCGTCGTGATCGACGATCGCAGTCAATCGCCTCCATTCAGGACGACCCTGCACTCGATCGACGTACGGCTCCGTCATGTTGCGTTGGAAACCCCGATCGACTTCGCGTTGAGCGCCGCAGCGGACGCCGAGCGGCCGAACATCTCTCTCACCGGCACGCTCGGCCCGCTCAGCCAGCGCGACCGACTTCCGGTTCAAGTGCGCGGAGCGCTGGGACCGTTTCGCGGGGTGCGCGCGGCGATCGACGCCCTCGAGGTCGAGGCCTTGCTGTCGCGCGACGCCGTCGACGTTGCGCATCTCCGTGGCGACACGATGGGTGGCCACTTCGATCTCTCCGGGTCGATCGCGCTCTCCGCCGGCGGGCCGGTGTCGCTCGCCGGTCGCTTCGATCAGATCAGTCTCGCACAGCTACTAACGCTGCGGCCGGGGCAGCCGCCGATCGCAATCGACGGAGCGGCGGCGGCGCAAATCGATCTCACGACGCAAGCCAACGCGGACTTCGCGCGCGCGCTCAACGGCACCATCGCCGTGACGACCACTCGGGGTTCACTGCGGCAATTCAACGTGGTGCGCGAACTGCTCGATCGCGTGGCGCGTCTCCCGGGATTGGCGCAACTGCTGGCCGGCCGGGTGAAGTCCACGTACAGCCGATTGCTGACCGCGCCCGACACGCGCTTCGAGCGCGCCAGCGCCACGCTGCATTTCATCTATGGGCGCGCCACAACCAATGACCTCGCGCTGGTCGCCGAGGATTTCACGGTGCGGGCGTCGGGTTGGTTCAACGTGGATCGCGACATCGATGTGAGCGGGTCATTGATGATGTCGAAGCGTTTCAGCGACGACATCGTCGCCGACGTCACGGAGGCCAAGTACGTCGTCGATGACAACGGCCAACTTGGGGTGCCATTCCGCTTGCGAGGAAGGATCGGTGAGGCCAAGCCGAAGCCGGACGACGACGCGCTTGCTCAGATGGCGGAACGCGCGCTGTCGCGCGGCGCGGCCACAGACCTGCTCAACAAATTCCTGGGAGGCAGGCGCCGGCCAGATCGCACGCCGTCGCAATCGGGCGACACGTTGCAGCACAAGCTCAAGGGTCTCTTCGGACACTGACCGAACACGCCGTTGCGGACTCGATCGCGCCACGCACGCTCAGCCGCCGCTGAGGGCTTGTAGAATCTGCATCTCATCGCCGGGCCGCAGCGGCATCGAGAGATCGCAGGCCGGCTCGCGATTGATGAAGATGCGAATGTGCTGGCGGATGCGGTCTTGCTCGTCGATCATGCGGAAGCGAATGCCGGGATAGCGGCGATCGAGATCGTGTAAGACCTCAGCAAGCGTTGTGCCCTCGGCGTCGACGGACGCGCGCTGCTGCGTGTAGGAGCGCAGCGGGGTAGGGATCAGCACCGTCATTCACCCGATCTCGGCGGCCCCGACCGCGTAGATGTGCGGTAGATGGTTGATCAGACACTTCCACTTCGCCCCTGCGTTGGTGCTCCCCCACACCTGACCAGCGGTGGTGCCGAAGTAGAGGCCGAGCGGATCCTGCGCGTCGGCGGTCATTGCCTGGCGCAGCACCGTGAACCACGCCTGACGCTGCGGGAGACCGGCGTCGAGCCGTTTCCACGTTTTGCCGCCATTGCGCGTGACATACGCAGCGGCCTTGCCGCCTGGGCTCACCCGCGGCCACACCGTCGAGCTGTCCATCGGAAAGACCCACGCAGTGTCGGGATCGCGCGGATGCAGCACGATCGGGAACCCGATGTCGCCGACCGCCTTGGGCATATTGTCGCCGATACGCTCCCAACGCCCGGCCGGTCGTTCCATGCGATAGATTCCGCAGTGATTCTGCTGATAGAGCCTGTCGGGCGCCAGCGGATGCAACTGCACGCAGTGCGGGTCGTGGCCGTATTCGGGAAACGGATCGGGTAGAAAGTCGGCGCGACAGCCGACGTTGAGCGGCGTCCAATCGGCGCCCTTGTCGACGCTCTCGAAGACGCCGCCGCCGTCGCCAGCGCTCGACATCCCAAGATACATATGCGCCGGATCACGCGGATCGATCAAGATCGAGTGCAGTTTCGAACCGTCCGGCGTGCCGCCGCCCTGTCCTTCGCCGGTCCACTTCGGGTACATCGGATGGTCGTTGAATCCGGCGACTGGGTGCCAAGTGTCGCCGCCGTCTTCGGAGCGAAACAGGCCCTCCTGCGACGTGCCGGCGTACCAGGCGTTGGGCTCGCTCGCGTGTGCCGGCGTCAGCCAGAAGACGTGGTCGACCGCGCGCCTCGGCTCGCCTTCGGTCGCCTTTCGAAAGGCGGGCGGCTTCGCCGCTTCCTTCCAGGTCTTGCCGAGATCGTGCGAGCGAAACACCGTCGGTCCGAGATGCCCCGTCTTCGCGGCGAGCAGCAACGTGCGGTGATCGCGGGGATCGAGCACGACGTGATGTACGATGTGCCCGAGGAAGTGCGGCCCATCGACGCACCAGGTGCGACGCGCCGGATCGGCGTGAAGAAGCCACGCGCCCTTTTTTGTGCCGATCAACAACGCGACGCGACCAGGGCGTGGTGCGCGAACGCGTCGTGCAGTGCGCGCCCGTGAGCGAGGCGACGCTCGTCGAGCCATCTCAGCCTCCTTCCGCAACCGTGAGCATTGTATCACCCGAGTCGGTTGCGGTGGTACGCGAGATACAGCGCGGTGCCGATCGAACCGGTGAAGGCAACCGCCAGGTACGTCAAGATGAAGCCGAGCGGGGGAATCTCCGGACCAGTTTGCCGATACCAGAACAACACCAAGTTCAGCGGGACATAGAAGGCGTAGACGATCGACAGCGGTGCCACCCACGGCTTCAGCTTCCACACGCCGTACGAATAGGCCGCCAGCACGGCTCCCATCAGCGGGCCGAGGGCAAGGTTCGACGCCACGCTTTCGAAGCGCACGCCGAAGATGACGATGCCGAGATGGCTGGGATCGCGCAGATATTGCAGCGACTTGGTGCAGTTGGAGACCGCCAGCACCGCGAACAACACCGCCATGGTTGTGAGAAACGGACCGCGGCTTCTATCGTGAGCCATCGATACCCCCTCCACCGAAGCGAATCGGGGGTCGATTTAGAGCACGGCGAACGTCCGGTGTCCAAACGCTTGCTGTGCGTGCCACCGTCTCATTTGGTTGCCCAGCGATTGGCGGTGAGATGCCAGCTCGGCGTGTCGGCTCGCGACAGTCGTTCTTCGAATAGCCGTTGGTAGCCGGTCGAACGGATTTTCCACTGCCCGCCGACCTTGACGTACTCGTCGCGATAAAACGCGGCGCCGCGGATGGTGAGCTTCATTTCGGTCTCGATCACGGTGTCTTCGAGTGCCCACGAGCCGGTGGCGGTGGTGGCGCTGGTCAGATCGATTTCCGGCTGATGGACGCGATGGCTGGTGATCTTGGTGCGGCCGTCGAGCGCGTTGCGCAGAAACTGCATGATCTCGTCGCGCCCGGCGAAGGAGTACTGGCCGTCGCCGTAGGCGGCCGTCGCGTCCTCGGTGAAACAGTCCGCTAGCTCGTCCCAGAGTTTGAGGTCGAGACACCGCAGGTACTTGTACTTGAGCCGCTTGATCGCTTCGATCTCCTGCACGTCGAACATAATGATCTCCTATTGCAGTCTGCCTGCCATAGCCGGGAGAGATTGCCAATCGGGGAGCGCGTTGCGGTCGATCGACGCTCGCGATACTGTCCGCGGCCTATGACTCGTTTTGCTGGAAAGACCGCCATTGTGACCGGTGCCGGTTCGGGACTCGGCCGCGCCACTGCCATCCGTCTGGCGCACGAAGGGGCGGCGGTCGCATGCCTCGATGTCGCGCTTGACGCCGCCAAACAGACCATCGCCACGATCGCCGAGAACACGGGGAGTGCGCGTGCCTACCAAGTCGATGTCGCAGACCCGGCATCGGTGCGGAGCGCAGTCGAAGCCGCGGCACAGGAGCTTGGTCGGCCGAGCGTGTTGGTGAATTGCGCCGGCATCGGCAAATTCGCCAACTCGCACGAGATGCCGTTCGACGAGTGGTCGCGCATCATCGCCGTGAACCTCACCGGAAGCTTTCTGATGGCACAAGCGGTGCTGCCGCATCTGCTCAAGGACGGCGGCAACATCGTCAACATCGCCTCCAACGCCGGGCTGATGGGCCAGCCGTACAGCGCCGCGTACTGCGCGTCGAAGGGCGGGGTGATTCAGCTCACTCGGGCGCTTGCCGACGAGTACATCAACCGCGGCGTGCGGGTGAATGCGGTTGCGCCCGGCGGCATCGCGACGCCGTTGCAGCAGGCGTTTCGATTGCCGCACGATGCCGATCCCAAGGCCATTCGCAAACTGATGTCGCCGCTCGGCAACGCCCAGCCCGACGAGGTCGCCGCGTTGATTGCCTTCGTCGCCTCGCACGAAGCGCGGTACATGACCGGCTCGGTTGTCTCGATCGACGGTGGGCTGACGATTTAAGAGCTGACTGCTACGAATCGAAAGGGCGAGGTTGCGTCTCGGACCACCTAGGTCGTCAGCGCAACCTCGCCCGCAATGTGGGTACGGAGGCGTTGAAGCAGCGGCTCAAGCTCTTATGAACACGACATGTTCGGGTTCGCGCCGCTGTCGTAAAAGCATCCGGTGGTGTACGCCGCATTCGGATGGGTGGTCTTGATCTTATAGCTGTCTGTCCCAGTGCCCGCCGCGAGCGTACAAGTGACGCCGCCTGAGACCGTCATGCCGGTCAAAGACGAGCAGTTGCCGCTGGTCAGGTAGTGCTGAGCATCGATGTAGTAGGCCTCCTCTGCGGTGGCTCCGTTGCGGGCATCTGACATGATACGCGCGTTGAACCCCTTCTTGCGGTAGGCGCTGAACTGCGGCAGTGCGATTGCCGCCAGAATGCCGATGATCGCGACGACCACCAACAGCTCGACCAACGTGAAGCCCTTCGATGTCTTCAATGCACTCATGTGACTTGGTCCTCCCCCTCGATGGATTGATGTGCCTCAAGAATGCTGCCCCGACGCCGTGCAAGCTACGTACCACTTGATCAGACGGGGGCACTCGAAGAGCAGCCACGGGAGAAGCCAGCCCCAACGCAGGCTACCTTGGCTAGAGTGACGAAAAGCGCCCGCGATTTTTTTGTCGTGATGACAGCCTGCGGCCCAAATGACCGGCAAGCTGGCTGCCCGACGCGGCCCGCGCGCCGGTCCCCGCCTTGCGAGGTTGACGGACAACAGAGCGAGCGTTGGTAGGACCCTCTCGAGCTCAGTTGGCTTGCGCCCGACGAAATGACGGCCTTCTCCCGGTCCCTCACCGCATCAAGTCGACGACCCGCTCGATCACGGTTGGGCGCTCGTCGATGGTAGCCAGTTCCCAGCGGGCGGCTTCAGCTAATCGAGCGCCGATGGCGACCCGGTCCGCGGCGACATGTGCGAGGGCCGCGCCAATGTCATCGGGGGTCACCGGGTCGCGTAAGCTCTCGACCAGCGGGACCGCAAGGCCGAATTCCTGGCAGCGGGCAGCCAGCGGCGGCTGGTCAGCGAACAGCGGGTACGAGATCATCGGCGTTTGATGGAAGATGGCTTCGTGGGTGGAGTTCAACCCATGGTGAGTGAGAAACACCGATGCGGTCTGCAGCACCTGCCATTGGTCGACGTACGACTCGACGCGCACATTGGGCCGAACGATCCGCTTGGCTTGATCACCGAGGTCGGCGCCGCCGAGACTAATCAACGCGGCGGCGTCGTTCGTTGCCGCGACATAGTCTGCCAGCGCCGGCACGGCAGAGGAGTCGTGGTCGCGTCGGCACGCTCAGGCGGTCGCCCGGCGTAGAGATCGACGAAGCGACCTCCGAGCAGTGCGACCTCGGCGCGAAAGGCCGCCTCGGTGAACACGTGCGTCACCACACCTCGGCCTGCCAGGCCGGCAATCAGCGGCCGCAACCGCTGGAAGTGGCCGCGCCCGCGCATGCAAAAGACGGCCGCCGATTTCGTGCGCATTCGGGTTTCTCCCTGAGGGCAACGACCGTGGCGTGTGCAGAGACCGCCGAACGTAGCGGACGGCGGCGCATGATGCTACACCAGCGCCCATGGACGTCTTCAAGAACGTGCGCGATGCAATGAAGTTCGCGGCGGCGAAGATGCAGAAGACCAATTTATTCGAGACCGATCGCATGTTTTGCGACGTCTATGGCTTCGAGCCCGGGCAGGAGCAGAGCGCGCACGTGCACGCCGGGAGCGACAAAGTCTACTACGTCATCGACGGCGTCGGGCAATTCCGCGTCGGCCACGAAGCGCATGACGTCGGCGCCGGGCACGCGGTGTTCGCGCCCGCCGGATCGAGTCACGCCGTGCGCAACCCCGGACCCGGCCGGCTCGCGCTGCTGGTCTTCATGGCGCCGAAGCCATCGTGAGCGAGCGCGACGAAACCGAGGTCGCGGCTGCCCACCGGCGCTTCTACGCCGCCTTCGAAAGTCTCGACATCAACCGCATGGAGGGGCTGTGGCGTCGTGAACGTTACGCGTGCTGCGTGCATCCGGGTTGGCCGCCGCTATTCGGCTGGGGCGCGATCATGCAGAGCTGGCAGCGGATCTTCGCCAACACCGCGGAGATGCGTTTCACCCTCACCGATCTGCAAATCAGAACCGCCGGCGATCTGGCCTGGGTGAGCGTAACGGAACACATCGAGACCCGCCACGCGACCGGCCGATCGATCGGCGTCGTGCAAGCCACGAATATCTTCGAGCGACACGATGGCGAATGGTTGATGGTCCATCATCATGGGTCCCCGATCGCGCATCCCGACGGCGACTCGCCCACCCCGTTGCAATAGGCCGCACGCGCTGGGAGAGCGCATTCCGGCTGTTCGGTGGCGTGCGATCTCCGAGCGCGCACGCGAGTTCGTCTCGCGCGATGCGCCGGGCGCGCCGTTGCGGGCGGGCGGGGCGGATGCTAAGTGTCCGGGCCGTTACAAACGACTCGTCCGCAATCCCGAACGGAGGCAACGGTTCCATGGTGATTCCCGCAACCCAACTGCGTGTTGGGATGGTCATCAACTACAATAGCGATCTCTATCGCATCATGAAGGTGGTCCACATCACCCCCGGCAATTGGCGCGGCATGGTGCAGACGAAGATGCGTAACATTCGCACCGGCACGCAGACGGAAAACCGATTCCGCTCGGAAGACAAGGTCGACCGCGTGACCTTCGAGCAGCACGAAATGGAATTTCTCTATCACGACGGCGATCAGTACCATTTCATGAACTCGGAGAACTACGAGCAGATCGCGATTAGCGCGGACGATCTCGGCGACGCCGTTAACTACCTCACGCCCAACCTGAAGCTACAGGTGGACTTTTACGAAGAGAAGCCGGTCGGCGTCGCGCTGCCGAAAACCGTCGATCTGAAGATCACCGACACCGCACCGGGGTTGAAGACCGCGACGGTGACCAACGTGCTCAAACCGGCCACGACCGAAACCGGCTTGGTGGTTCCCGTTCCCAACTTTCTCGACGTCGACGACGTGATCCGGGTCGACACCGACACGGGTGAGTATTTGTCGCGCGCGAAGTAGCGCCGTTCTCATTCGTCGCGACGCGTGTAGATCACGCAGTCATCATCCTCGTACGTCCGTTGCATTGCCGGGTCGCCGTCGAGCGCGCGCAGGAAGTCGACGTTCGTCCGGTCACTGAAGACCACGCGCGAATCGAAGCGCGGTAGGTATGCCGAGGGCGGGTGCAACTCGCCGCGTCCGAGTTGGTGCCACAGGCGATACAATTCCGCGTCGCGCAGCGCGAGGTAGGTCGGGTCGAGCCCGAGGAGATAGCGGTTGCGCTGGTTGTGAAAGAACAACAGCGGAAAATCGGTCCAGTCCGCCGTGAACACGATCGAGTCTTTGGGGGTGTGTCCGCTGAGCCAGTGCGCCCCGCCGCGGTAGCGCTCGGGTGGTTTGCGCCGCCGCAGTTGGACGACGGCGTAGCCGGCACTGACTGCAAAGCCGATCAGCACGAGCCCGATCAAGGCCCGGCGGTGTTGCATCGACCTGCGCCGCACCCAGCGATCAACCGTCTCGCCAAAGGTTGTGGCCGTACCGAGGGCGGCAAACGGCGCGGCGTACTCGATGAAGCGTCGCGACCGCCACGCCAGGACGAAGAACATCCCCGCCATCAGCAACGTCGTCAGCTTGGCCACGTCCAGTTCGCGTCGCGCACGCCAGACCAGCACCGCGGCGCTCGCCAGCACGACCGCCGCACCCGACCAGCCGAGCGCTTGCGGGATGGGATACGGGTACCACTCGCTGCCGACGTGCATGCTGTCGCCGATCTCAACTTTGCCGAGATAGTGCTGCGCGATGAACCAGATGTCGTTTGGAAAGTACGGGTTCGCGACCAGCCCGACGACCACGCCGATCAGCGGGTACGCGACAATGCGCCATTCGATCCGCTGCTCGATCAGCGCGATCGCCAACGCACACAGTCCAGCCATCGCGAGGAGGAACGGAAAGGCGTCGTAGAGCCATGTGTAGCTGAACGCCAGCAGCAGCGCGCTCCAGTATCGGCGCGCCGTAAGGGCGTCGAGCGCCAGCAACAGCCACACCAGCGACACCGCTTGCACCCGCGGCATCTCCATGCGGAAAGCGAAGTCCGGGGCCAGCGCGAACATCGCCAGCAGCCACCACTCGGCGTGTCGGACCCCGCGCCGCCGCAAGGCGAGATAGATCGCGACGAACGCGACGCCCCCGAAGACCGCGCTGGCCCACTTGGCGCCGCGCAGGACGTCGCCAGCGACAAACGGTGCGAGCAGCAGGTGAAACAGCATGTGGTGATCGAAGTAGCGATCGGCCGAGCGGATCGTCAGCGGCAACCAGGGAAACGCCGGCGGGAAGCCGCGCACGCCGCCGTCCCAGACGATGCGCGCGTAGCGGGCGTGAAAATAGCCGTCGAGTGACCCGAGACTACGGGTCGAGAACTGCAAGCCGATCGAGAAGCCGAACAACAGCAAGGCCGCCGCGATGCCTTGGTGACGGCGAAGGAATGGTGCTAGGCTGCGCGTCATGGCGAGGGCAACGGTCGAATCGTCGGATGATCGTTTGACGAGCGAACGCTACTTTGGACTGGTGGCCGAGGGCGTGTTGCGCCCCGAGGACCGCGTCGAACTCCTTGAAGGAGTGGTAGTCGCCATGTCACCACAGAACCCGCCGCATGCCGCAGCAGTGAGCCGCGCCGACATAGCACTGCGGCGCGCGGTCCGCGAACGCGCAGCAGTCCGGGTGCAAATGCCGGTAGTGCTGACCGAACGCTCGGTGCCCGAGCCCGACCTCGCTGTCGTTCCGGGGCGTGAGGCCGACTACGATCGCGCTCATCCGACGACGGCATTGTTGGTGATCGAAGTCGCGGACAGCTCGTTGGCGCAGGACCGCATCACCAAGACGCGTATCTACGCCGCCGCTGAGATCCCCGAAATGTGGATCCTCAATCTCCGCGACGATTGCGTCGAGGTGTTTCGCGATCCCGATGCGACCAATCGCCGTTACCAGTCGACGCGGGTGGCGCAACGCGGCGAGCGTCTTGATCTGGTTTCATTCCCAGAAGCGAGCGTCGCCGTCGACGAGCTGCTACCGCGTCACGAGTAGGCGACGCACCAATCAAACGCCTGCCCAGCGACTTTTCGAGTCGCATGATCTATAGCCGCACGATGGCGCACGATCATGCGCGTCGCGTGCTGCTGCTGTCGTCGGCGTCGTTCGCCGCGCTCGGCGTCTGTTTGATTCTGCCCGGCGCGCTCTTGCCGCTGCTGATCGATCAGTTCGGCATCACGCTGGTGGAGACCGGCTCGATGCTCGCCTTGCAACCCGGGGCGTATCTGCTCGCCGTGTTGATCGCTGGGCGACTCACGGAACGGCTCGGCATGCGGATCGTGCTGAGCGGCGGGCTATTGCTCGCCGGCGCCGGGTTGGCGGCCTTCGGCGCGGTCTCGGGTGCGGTCGGCGCCGGGATGGCGCTGTTCAGCAACGGCGTTGGGCTTGGCTTGATCGAGGTCGCGAACAACACGCTGCTCATCGCTGTCGGCGGCGAACGGCGCTCGAACATGCTCAACTTCGCGCATCTGTTCTTCGGCGTCGGCTCGTTCATCGCCCCGGCGGCGGCAACTCACGCGGTCGCGGCGGGGATCTCGTGGCGCTGGGTGTTTGCCGCCGGCGGCGGCGCCACCGCCGCGGTCGGCGTCGCGTGGGGTGCGCTACTTAGCGATGCAGTCGCCGTGGGGCAGCCGTCGCCGCAGGATTCGCGCCGCGTGCACGTGCGACTGGTGATGCTGCTCGGCGTGTTGCTCGGCGTCTACGTCGGCGCCGAGACCGGCATCGGAGCCTGGTTGACGAAGTACCTGGTCACCGTCCGTGAGGTGACGCTAACCGCCGCCGGCGACACGCTGTCGATGTACTGGCTCGGACTAGCGGGCGGCCGGTTGGTGCTTAGCGGGTGGTCGCATCACGTCCGCGAGGAGCGACTGATGCTGGTGCTGACCGCCGGCGCCGGGTGCGCATTCGCCTGCGCATTGCTGGTGCCGGCGCCGTGGAGCGCAGCGCTGGCGTTCACCGCGACCGGGGTCGGCTTCTCCGGCATCTTTCCTGCCGTGATCGCGCTCGGCGGTCGCACTCATCCACGTGACACGGCGCGCGTCACCAGCTTGCTGGTCGCCGGCGCCGGCCTCGGCGGCATCGTGATTCCGTGGACGATGTCCGCGATCGCCGAGCGCGCCGGGCTGGTCACCGGCATGACCTTCTACCTCGGCATGATCGTGGTGATGGTCGCCCTCACGCTCGGCGTGATGACGACCCTGCAGACCACTGAGCGCGACTGAATCCCTTCCGTGAGATTTGCTGGGCGGCCGGGCGATTCGGTGCTCGCAGGATACGATGCGTTAGCCGCCGAATCGCTGCGCCGCGCGGGCCCGTGCCTTCGCTGCTTCTTCCTCGCGATTCTTCGGTGCGGCGGATGATTCGAGCGAGGTCAGCAAGCGATGCGAGATGCTGGCGACATCATCGACCGCCTCGAGGAACGCGGCCTCGTTGGCCTTCGACGGCTTGTTGAAGCCGGTAATCTTGCGCACGAACTGCAGCGACGCGGCGCGAATCTCTTCCTCAGTCGTATGTGCCGCAACATCAAGACGCTGTTCAACTTCGAACCGCCTGGGAAAGCGATCTAGGCGCTGCTCGTCCATCGCCAAGTGCATGTTCCGCAGACGCACGATCTGCTCGATCTACTGACCTTGCTCGATCACAGCGGTTTGCCGATCCCGCCGGATATTCGTGAGGCGGATGCGCTGACACACTACGCGGTGGAAGCGCGCTATCCGGGTCTGGCCGAAGCGGTGACCGCGAACGAACACGCCCGCACCGTCGATCTGGCGGAACGCGTGCTACTCTGGGCGCAAGCGCAACCCCCGCCGTCCTTGCGCCGCGAGCAGAGCAAGTGAGACATGACCTCCCGCTCTCTGCCCAGCTCCGCTAGCGACGGATCGATCGGTTGAGCTGCACCTCCGCTTACGACGCCGGGCGCGCCAAAAATTCTTCCGTGCTGTTGGTGTGCGGGAAGGGCCCGTCGGGCACGGGGACCTTCAGCGCGGCGCAGAGCGGCGCCCAGCCGTCACCCGGCCGCCATTCGAGCAGGCGCGACGCCGGGACGGTCTTCCGTACCAACGCGTTGTGGCGCTCGAAGGCCTCGATGCACGCGGCTCGGTCATCGAGCGCAAGCGTGAAGCGGGACGCGAAGATCGCGTCGACCATCTCGCGCCACTCGCCACTCATCCGCCGACTCGCCGGGAAGATGGTCTGGCTGGCGCTTTGCCACCACGACTCGGCGTCGCGCACCGAGAGCAGGACCAGCGCGTCGGGAAACGCCTCGCTGAGCTCCGGCCAGAACGATGCCGCCGGCCAATCGACCGCGGCGCGATATTCGTGTAGCAGAGCGGTCCAATCGGGCATCGCGCCATTGGCCGCCGCGCGCCACGCGGGGATGTGCTCCGGGTGTCGGAGAACCTCGACCATGTGATAGCAAGGATCACCGAGCAACCGTTCGAGCGCCGCTTTCAGCGACAACGTCCCAGTTCGTCCCAGTCCGGCTCCGACCACGTGCAATGCCATTGATCCTCCGACTTCCGTTGACCTTACCGCACCAGTGATCACCGCCGCGACTAGTGTGGCTGCGCCCACGCAAACACGCGCCCTGCGCGCTCGGCGATCGCCTCGCCGATCATCAACGAGGCGGTGGCTGCCGGCGACGGGGCGTTGAGGACGTGAATCACCCCGGGCCCATCCTGGATTGAAAAGTCATCGACCAGCGCACCACTGGGCTCCAAGGCTTGCGCTCGTACGCCGGAGCCGCCGGGGACCAAATCCTCCTCGCGCAACTCGGGCAGCAAACGTTGCAACGCGCGCACGAAGGCGCGCTTGCTGAACGAGCGGTACATCTCGCCGAGTCCGGTCCTCCAATACTTGCGCGCCAGCCGTAGGAAGCCCGCAAACGTCAGCGCCTCCCACGCATCGCGCGCCGCGAAGTCGGTCTTGCGGTACCCTTCGCGCTTCAAGCTGAGCACGGCGTTGGGACCGGCTTCGACGTCGCCGTGCACCATCCGGGTGAAATGCACGCCGAGAAACGGGAAGGCGGGATCGGGGACCGGATAGATGAGGTGCTTCACCAAACTCTGTCGCGTCGGAATCAACGTGTAATACTCGCCGCGAAACGGGACGATCTTCACCGGGGGATCGAACCCCGCGAGTCGTGCGATGCGGTCGGAGTGGAGTCCGCCGCAATTGACGAGGTTCTTGGCTCGCGTCGTTCCCGCCGTGGTTTCGATCACCCACGAGCCGTCGTCGCGGACAATTCGCAGCACGCGAGTGCGGCAGCGAATCTCACCGCCGCGTCCGCGGATCAATCCGGCGTAGCGCTTCGCTACCGCGACGTAGTCGACGATGCCGGTGGACGGCACTCGCAGGGCCTTGAGGCCGGCGGCGTGCGGCTCGATCTCGCGGAGTTGCTCGGGACCGATGAGCTCGACGGCAACACCGTTGGCGACGCCGCGCCGGTGCAGTTCCTCCAACCGCGGCAACTCGGTCGCGTCGGTCGCCACCACGACTTTGCCGCACACATCGTGCGCGATGCCGTGTTCGCGACAGAACTCGACCATGCGCCGCGCGCCCGCAACCGTCATCCGCGCCTTCAGCGAACCGGGCTTGTAGTACAACCCCGAGTGAATGACGCCGCTGTTGTGGCCGGTTTGGTGCTGCGCGACCTCCGCTTCCTTCTCGAACACCACGGGCGTTGCTGCCGGGAAGCGCCGACTGATGGCGAGTGCGGTCGCGAGGCCGACGATGCCGCCGCCGATGACGACGACCTCTGCTTCACTCGACATAGTGCTGAGCGGCAAACGACGCGACGTTTAGAACGCCGCGTGGCCCGGTCGGAAAATAACCTTGCTGTCTTTGACGACCAACTGATCGTTGAGGAAGAGCTGCACGGCCTGCGACAGTACCGCGCCTTCGAGCGCCATCCCCCGCGCCTTCACCTCGTCGAGCGTATCTTCGCCGACGCGGATGTGGAACACGTCCTGGAGAATCACCGGGCCCTGATCGAGCTGCTCGGTGACAAAGTGCGCGGTGCATCCCGACACGCGCACGCCCGCCTCCCACGCTTGCTTGTACGCGTTCGCGCCCGGGTGGTACGGCAGCAGCGAGGGATGGATGTTGATGACGCGATGCGGATAGCGCGCCACAAAATTGGGCGACAAGATCTGCATGTAGCGGGCGAGCACGACGAGGTCGGCGCGCTGCTCGCGCAACGCGTCGAGCATGAATGCCTCGTGCGCCGCCTTGTCGCTCGACGGATGCCAGCGGAACGGCAGGCCATGTTGTTCGGCCAACGGCCGCAGCAGCTCATGGTTCGACAGCACGGTGACGAATTCGCCGTTCATCAGTCCCGCGTCGCGATCGGCGATCAGCTTTTCGAGACAATGCGGCTCGCGGCTAACCAGAATCGCGACACGCTTGCGGGCTTTCTCACCGCGCAGCCGAACCGTGACCTCCATGTGCATCTCGTCGCCGATGGCCTTGAGCCCGAGGATGAGATCGTCGAGCGTGACGGACAGCTCGGAGAGGTCGACGAGCATCGTCATGATGAACAGCCCCTCGACGACGCGTTGCTCGATGTCTTCGATGTTGACGCCGTTGTTGGCGAGATAGGTCGAGACGCGGGCGACCACCCCCTTTTGGTCGCTGCCGATGACGGAGACGACGGCGAGATTCTTGGCCATAGCGGCGCAGATTAAGTCCGTTGCGCCGGCTCGTCAATCCACGCAAGAATCACACAATCCCATCGGCTAGGCCCTGCACATCGACGCCGACGACGCGGTGGGGCAGACCGACGCGGGCGGACCAGAAACGCCCAACCTTCTTGAGGTGGAGGGACGGATGCCGCTCCTGCCGTCCATACAATCTCAGCGTTCATCGAAGAGGACGACTGCCTTGCGCTCAGGCGCGGCGTGCTTTTCGCCGTCGCCTGGAGCGGCGAGTTAGGCTGGTGTTCTTCAACCGATCATACAGCGCGGGCTCCACATCGGGAACCTTGGACAACGCGGCGAGGAATTTGGCGCGGCTGGCTTTCTTTGCTCGCCGCTCGAAGTACTCCTCAGTCAGAAGCGCCGCCATCTTCTCCGCCAGCGCGGTTGCGACCAGTTGGTTGATCGAGATGCCTTCCATGCGCGCCAACTCGCGGGCGTGTTCGTGTAGCGAGTTGGGAAGTCGAAGACTCAATGCGCTCATTTGTCTGCTCCGATCATCGACAGGAACTTTTGAGGCCGCACCGCTTGCACACCGAATCGCGCACTACCTCGAAAGTCTCTGACATTGTACGTGACGATTGCTTCGCATGCGCCGCCGACCGCCACCTCAAGCACCATGTCGTCCTTCGGGTCGGGTAGGGCCGGCCGCCACAAGAAGTGGATCATTACCCTCCGCGCCGATGCGCACAGGAAGTCGAGAATGTCTTCGACAACGGATCGCGGCAACCGGACACCAGAGCCTGGTCTCGTGACGGCGTCTTCGTATTCGAAGGCAAGGGCGACAGACATGCCGTGTTCGAATGCTCCACTTCCGACCAAGGACAGCACGCGAAAAGCAGCCCCACGCTGAGACCGAAGCGCAGAGACGACGAGGTTGGTACCACCCTGCGCATCCATGTGGTACCGTATCATACCTCAGTGTCGCGCAAGCCTAAACGCCGTGGGCCTGAGCCGTGCGCGTCTTTCCGCGCGTAGGTCTCCAGGCGCGGGTCAGCCGATCTCCATGTCAGGCACGAAGAAGAGTAGCTAGCACTAGCGGTCTGTCAGTGCGGCTGCCAGATCTGGCTTGGCCTGTGCCATCGCGCGCCGCAACGCTTCGAAGTGGAACGCGAAGATCGATCGATTGTCGACAGGCCAGTCGGCAGGCGGTATCGGGGTCTCGAAGCTGAATATCGACGGTCCGTACAGAATTGGGGACGAGTACGCGTCATTGTAGAGGGCCGACGCTTGGCCCTCAATTGTCTGGCTCCAGACCGATACCCCGCTCGCGGCGTCGCGAAGGTTGAGCCGCAACTTGACGCGCGCCGTCGTCTTGATGGAAGGCACACCGAGAAAGTCGATGTAGCAAGTCGGCAGGCCAAAGAGGTAGCAAGTCTTCGAGTCGACCAACGGCGTCTCAAGCAAGACACCGTCAAGGACGTACTGATATCCGGTCGCTCCGCGCTGCCCGGTGTAGTCAACCTTTTTGAAGAGGCCAGACGCGGCAAGGTCGTCCGCTATCGCGCGCGCGAAGCTGGCGGCATACGCGTACTGCTCAAAGTCGGGTGCCGTAGGCTCCGCCCCATTCTCACTCTGAAGCCTCGCGGTCTCGTCGAGACGCTCGAACGACATGGACGCATAGGGCACCAACGGCACCATCGCCAGCAGCAAGCGTCCCGACGTGCTGTAAAGTCGGGGCGGTCGCTCATCATCGAATCTCTGCACGGCAAGCGACGCATCGAGCGGCGCCGGTCGCAACACGGCGGGCGCCGCTTTGTACCCGGTCGTTAGCCGGGCGTTGACCGGGCAGCCTGTGAGTGCGGGTACGAGTGCCAAGAGACAGAGCGCCTTCGTCGTGCCGGGAATCGGCGTGGTCGCGATGGATTGCATCATGCGCGCAGAGGCAACGTTTGCTATCGCGTAAAACCTCCTCATATGTAGCGCCTCCGTTACGAAACATGGCTAACGTTCGAATTAACCGGCCCGGCGAAGGCAGGTCAGGTTGAATGAGGAGTAGGCCGCGTCAAGTCCATTTGGTGTGTCGATCGGAAGTGCTCCAGTGTGTGCCCGTATTGCCCGCTACTCATGTTGAGGAGGGGCTGCAACGCGCTCGCGCTGCCAAGGCCAGCGTCCTTCCACTTCCAGTTGGAGCGTCATGCTAAGGAAGGTGCGAATCAGAACGATCATGCCGAGGGTGAGAATATTTTCAATTGTTGGATCCACCACTACGCTGCGAATTATGTCTCCGGCGATGAGAAACTCCAGACCCAAGAGGATTGCACGCCCCACGTCTTCGCGGAGCAGCCGGTAGGACTCGTTAAAGTGCGCCTTGCCGCGGAGGATAAAGCGTGCCAAGGAAAGCAGCGATCCGACGGCAACGACTAGAACTCCGACTAGGTCCAGCGCGAGGCCCGTGATACTCATCACGCCACCGAAATTGGCTGTCATCACTGCATCCTGCGTGAGTTGCAGCAATCCTTTGCGCATCCTCCACTATTTGCGCAGTGCCCTGAAGCCCGCGCGAATCTCTTCTGAGAGGAGTTTCGGCTGTTCCCAGGCTGCGAAGTGCCCGCCCTTGGGGAGCTTGTTGTAGTGCACCAGCTTGGGATAGGCCTTCTCCGTCCAGCTGCGCGGCGCCGGATAGAGTTCGTCAGGGAAGACGCTCACGGCAACCGGGATGGTGACGCCTTTGACATTGAAGTACCCCTTTCCCCAATACTCCCAATAGAGACGGGCGCCGGATAGCGCCGTATTCGTCAACCAGGTAATCGTGATGTTGTCGAGGATGTCGTCGCGCGTGAGGCCCTCAGACTGTCCGTCAAAGACGCGCGCGATGAGCTCATAGCTACGTGCGTCGTGATCAAGGAAATAGGCCGCCAGACCGACGGGTGAGTCCGCAATTCCGCATAACGTTTGCGGTCGCAGACCCATCTGGAATCCATAGGCAATCCCCTTTTGATAAACGAACTGCAGACGGTCGTACGCGAGCTTCTCATCGGCTGAGAGACCTGATGGCGCGGGCGCGCCGGAAAAGGCCGCCCCGTCGACGTCGGCTGGAAAGATACCGGGCATGTTGGTGTGAATACCGAGTAATTCCGGTGGCGCCTGTACGCCCATCGTGTCGACGATGACCGCACCCCAATCGCCGCCTTGCGCGACATAGCGCGTGTACCCGAGGCGCTTCATCAGGACAGCCCAGGCGCGTGCGATGCGGTCGGGGCCCCAGCCAGTTTCGGTCGGCTTGCCTGAATACCCGTAGCCCGGTATCGACGGAATCACGACATGAAAGGCATCTGACGCGCTCCCGCCATGAGCGGTGGGATCGGTCAGCGGATCGATGATCTTCATCTGCTCGATGATCGAACCGGGCCATCCGTGCGTGACGATGATCGGCAGCGCGTTCTCATGCCTCGAACGAACATGAATGAAGTGAATGTCCAGTCCATCGATTTCGGTGATGAACTGAGGATAGGCGTTCATTCTCGCCTCGATCTTGCGCCAGTCGTACTCGGACGCCCAATAGCGCGCGAGCTTCTGAGTCGTCGCGAGCTGCACGCCTTGCGTTGCATCCGTGACCGTTTCCTTGTCCGGCCATCTTGTCGCCTTGATGCGCCTGCGCAGTTCGCTAAGTTCTTCTTCCGGGACATTCACACGAAACGGACGAATGGGGTTACTCATGGCGTACTCCTTTGTGGTTTGATGCCGAACGCCGCGGCTCAGGCGCGGCGGGCACCAGTTGAAGCCAGCCTCCGCCCGCCGTTGCCTGCAGCCGCTGAGTTAGGCTGCACCTCACGAGATTCGCCGCCACTTCTTGAATGCTCGCACATCTTGCGTAGACAACGCGAACCACTGATAAGGGCCGTCTCGTCGTATGCGGCCTGCATCTGGTTGGGAGGAAACCCGGCTTCCAGCAGCGCGTCGCCCCAGTTCCTCCAGTACTTGCCGAACCAGTCAGATTCTTCGATGCCGGTCTCGTCTTGGAATCGCTTCGCGCCAAGCGGCTGACCGTTGTTCTGTTGCGCGGTGCGCTGGATCTCGCGGACGATGTCGTGCCTGTCCATCAGCATACCCGTGATGGTGAACACCACGCTTGAGCTTCAAACGTCGTCTGGTCGCAGGCCGGTATGCTTCGAGATTCTCGCGAACATTTTCGGTCCAATCTCTTCTCGGTCATGAAAGGCCCACACGTAATCAGGCCACCCCTGGCGCGATAGAACACGATGGGAACCGCCCGCTCTCCGCTTCTCGACCCAACCAATCCGCAGCAGCGCCGCCAGGACACGTCGCGCGGGAGCACTCCCCCATTGGCTCATGCCGCAGCGAACGACACGCTCTCGAAGGGTGCTGCTTCGCCATTGTCGAGTCGATCGGCGAGCACGCGAAGTGCCAATGCTTGCGCCTTGGCCTGCGCCCGTTCGACCGAATCGCCATAGACGAGCACGCCCGGCAACTCACTGACCTCAGCAATCCACCGGCCGTCTTCCTCGCGTTCTACGTCCACCTTGAACTTCATGCCCGCCAGAATACCGCACTCGCGCGCGCAAGCCTAACGGCCGGCTTCTCCGCGCGCGCGCTTTTCGCGCGTCCGCAGCAAGCGAGAGTTAGGCATTTTGCGTCTGCGGGGTCCACGAATCACGCCGTCAGCCATGTTCTTGGGCTCCAGCGCCGTCAGCGCTAGAGCCGGCCACTGTCGGCACGAGCCTGCTGTGCTCGCCAATCGTCTATCAGGCTTCTAGAAGCGGATCCGACAAAACCGCAGATCGTGGCCAGAACGAAGCACGCAGTCGAGAAATTCGGGGCCGACGAAACCGCGCTTGACGAAATCGATGCAGTGACGATGTCGAGCACCCCTGAAACAACCACAGTGAAGAGTGCCGCTGAGCCGAAGGTCTCCTCGAACATGGGGGGCTCATCCCACCAGTGCCCAAGTACAGCGCCGAGAAATCCACCGACGAACCCGCCCGCGGCACCAACGGCGCCCGCAAGGCCCGCTCCGGCAGGTCCGCCCAGGGAGCCCATGTAAGCTCCAGCCGCGCCTCCTGCCAATCCAGAGCCGGTTGCTCGTCCGAGCGCTGCCCCTAATGACCAACGCTTTTGCGGATTGGACATCTATTCCTCCTTCTCGTCTTGCCGCTAGCACTGTTCAGACAGTTGCGTTCTCCGCTTGAATTGAGGTGCCTGCGTTAGGCACGCGCAATAGTCAGGTCCTCCGATTTCCTCAAGCCGAACTATCATACTTAGACGACGCCAATGGTCGGACTCCAGGCTGCCAAGCACGCATGGTGATGCGGCCTATCACGCGGTCGTCTTCGCCGTCAATTTGCTGTTCCATTATCGAGGGCTTGGTATGCGCGGCCAGTGAGTTCCGAGCGGTGCCACCCGCGCATGATCATGCGGCCTATCTCCGCATCTTCATAGTCGGTCCGCCGGACTCTGCACACCTCGACCCCCCCGGTTCAATACGTGTGTGTAGACCTGTGACGTTGGCGCAGCGTCTCGATGTAATCACCCAGGGGCTCCTTTACCGCCGCTGGGAGCATGGGGTGGCGATCCTTCCGCCCCTTGCCCTCACGCACCAGGATTTCGTTGCCGTCGAAATCGATGTCCTTCGTGCGGAGGCCGAGGCACTCCATCAAGCGCAGGCCCGCCCCGTAGAGCAGCATCCCCATGATCCAGTAGTGTCCCGCAAGGTGGTCGAGAATCGCTTTGACCTCGGTGCGTGTGAGCACGACCGGAAGCCGTCGCGGTCGCTTGGCTCGTACCACGTCGGTGATCCGCGGAGTGTGAGGCGTCGAGAGTGTTCGAACGGAGACACTCCGGGCTTGCCGTGAGAATCACGGAACCAGCGCCGGTGCGTCTGCGGGCGGGACAAGAAATTCCAAGCCCCCGAACCCGACGACGCCGTCGTCACTCGCCGCGAGCGTGAGTTGGCGTCGGTTGTCCAAGCGGATCGTGAGCCGAAAGGCGAGCGACTGCAGATCGTGCGCCTGCAACGTGCGCTCGCCGAGCACGCCGACCTGATCGTACGGACCGACATAGCCGTCCGTCACCGGCAACGTCCCAACGTCGCGAGGCAGATTTCCCGCCGGACTGCTGTCCAGCTCGATCGTCACCTGATTCTGCTGCGCCCAGGCAAGCGCGTCCGTCGCGAGTTGGCGGCCGGCGATGCCCGGACGCAAGAGCGGCGCGAGTCCGTTCCGCACCTGCGCGATCGTCGCGAATGCGCGCCGGAGATCGGCGGGGGGCTCGCTCTCCCAGCGCTTGAGCACATAGGCAGAACGCTGAACGGTCGCTGCCATGCCGGCGTATCGCAGGTCGAAGTCGAGGTGCAGCAGGTCGCCGGCCTCGATCACTGCACCGCGATTCGGTCCGAGCCATGGCCAGGTCAGATGGTCGGCGTTATCGAGTTTGACGAGCGAGACGTGCGGCGGAGCCGAGACGTCCAAGCGAGCGAGGTGAATCGCGGCGAGAACTTGCGACGCGACATCGACGTCGGTCGTGGTTCCCGGCTGGATCGCACCGGATGTGAGGACGCGTTCGGCAAGCTCCGCACCGCAGCGCGCGGCTTGGCGCGCCAAGTCGACTTCGTCGGGGGTATGGCTGGCGCGGAACGTCACGGCCGCCGCCTCGGCGGAGCGAAACGTTCCGGCGTAGTCGCGGCCGACCAACCACGCCGCAAACTGTCGGGTGCCGGTGGTGATGCCATCGGCGACCGGTACCCGTGCCGAGTAGTCGATGCCGACACGCTGCGGCCGAAAGCGTGCGAGTGTATCCGCCACGGCGTCCCGGCTGATTGACTGGACTTGCTCGAACACGCCGGACGCGGTGAGCTGCGCGAGTGTCGCCGGCGACGAACCGAAGCCGAAGGCCCGGGGTTGGTCGCCGCCTCCGTCAATGAAGAGCACGGCCTTGTCCCCGGGCTCGGTGATGCCGAGGCTGTCGAACATCGGATCGTGCTGGTGTGCGCGCTCGACCAGCAGCCACGCGTCGAGTTCGGCTGCGCGCAAGGCCGGTACGACGAGGCGCCGCACCTTATCGTTCACCGCGCTGCGGCGCAGTTGCCATTGGGCCGTCTCGTCGGGCAGCCACGCACAGGGCGGCTCGCCCGTTTTCGCCTGATGAGGCGGACGAGTCGGCGGAAATACGCGATCGACGTACCCGCAGCCTGCGCAGAGCACCGCCAGGATCGCCGACGCGATCGATCGCCTGGCGATGGTCGTCCCGCGCGGGCACTGCGAGGACGATGGCCCTCGCGGTATCGAACTGAGGCGATGACTCACAATCCGCCGGCGCGGCGGCCGAACTGCTGCAGCGACCACACGTAGCCTTGGTCGTTGACGGCGCGCAGGCCGATGATGCTGTAGGCAGCGAGCGGGGTCTCGAACCGGATCCATTCCCACGGCACCGGCGGAATACCGAGCAGGTGCGTCAGCAAGACCCCGTTGGTGCCGCCGTGCGCGACAACGCCGATGCGCAGCGTCTGCGCGCGCGCCGGTGCGCTCCACACCGCAAATCCGTCGGTCGGCTGCGGCCGCGCGCCGTAATGGCCGAGCAACGTCTCCATGGCCTCCGTGACGCGAGCGTGAAAGGCGCGAAACGGCTCGCCGCCGGGAAAGCCGTCCCAATAGTCGCGAAACGGGCGACGCGCCGCGACCGTAAAATACGCGTCGACTTCGGCTTGCGACACGCGACGAAGCTCACCGACGCGAATCTCGGCCAGGCCGTTGACGACCGTCGGTTCGAGTTCGAGCGCCGCACCGATCGCGGCGGCGGTCTGACGCGCGCGCGCCAGCGGGCTCGAATAGAGAGCCGCCAGCCCGAGGCCACTCAAGTGTTGCGCGAGTTCGTCGGCTTGCCGCTGACCCAACTCGGTCAACGGCGGATCGCCGCCGATTTCGAGCACGCGAGTCCAATCCGGTTCGGCATGGCGCACCAGCACGATTTCCAGCGGCAGGTTCGAGCGCAGGTGGCGCTCGCGTTCTTCCAGTCCGGTGTTCGCCATGCGATCAACGTTGGGGCGGCATCATACGAGATGGGGCGAGAGACGCAAGGTCATCGTATGGTGACTGGTGGTGGTGACTGGTGTCGGTAGTGGTGCGGGTGACTCGTGTTGGCGAGTGGTGTGGGGCGCTCTTCGTTTGTGCGACCGTGTCGGCGGTGATCGCCTTGCGCCCCTGGCGAGCGCTTGTTACGACGGGCGATGAACCCGGAGGGTGCATGCCAGAGTCGTTCGTGGACAGCGTGGATCTCGAAGCGATCGCGCGGCGCGTCGGGACGCCGTTCTTCGTGACCAGCGCCGAGGTGCTGCGACGGCGTATCGACGACATCAAGCGACTCACCGACCATCCGCACTTGCAAGCGCGCTACGCGATGAAGGCATACTCGGCGCGCAAGATCCTCGAAGTCGTCCGCGAGCACGGCCTGTGGATCGACGCGGTATCGGGCAATGAAGTGCTGCGCGCGCGTGGCGCCGGCTTTCCGATGGGCGCGAACCCGCCGGCGGTCCTGCTGACCTGCGATGTGTTTCGCGACAATGCGCTGCAAGTGGTGATCGAGCACCGCGTGCTGCCGAATATCGGCTCGCCGGCGATGCTCGACGATCTCCAATCCGCCGGGTACCGCGGACCGATCGGCGTCCGACTCAACCCCGGATTCGGTCACGGGCATGTGCGCGCCACCGACACCGGCGGCCCCAGCTCGAAGCACGGAATCTGGCACGAGGACGCGGACGGGGTGCGTCGGGCCGCGGAGCGGGCGGGGTTCCCGATCGTCTTGTTGCACGCGCACGTCGGCAGCGGTCCGACGCTCGACGAGTTCACCGGCAACATGGCCAAGCTCGGGCACTTCTTCCTCGAACGGATTGCCGACTACCCGGCGCTCGAAGCGGCAAGCTTGGGCGGCGGCTTGCCGCACGCGTATCGCCCCGATCTGCCGGCGATCGATTTGACACCACTCGCGCGCGCGTTGCGAGACATTCAGGCGCGTCTTAGCGACAAAGCCGGCCGGGCGCTGCGCGTCGAAATCGAGCCGGGCCGTTACTTCGTGGCGCCCAGCACCGCGTTGGTCGCGCGCGTGACCGACGTCAAGGCGACCCGCACCAACGACAAGGGGCCGGGGCATCTCTACGCAATGGTCGACGCCGGATTCAACGACCTCATTCGTCCCGCGATGTACGGTTCGTATCATCACATCACCGTCCATCGTAGCGATCCGGCGGCGCCGCGTGTACCGGTGGTGGTGGCGGGTCCGCTGTGCGAGTCGGGCGACGTGTTCACCCGCGGTGCCGATGAGTTGCTCGAGCCGCGCGAGTTGCCGCGGCCGAAGCGCGGCGACCTGCTGGTGCTGCACGACGCCGGCGCCTACGGCGTGGCGATGAGTTCGAACTATGTCTCCCTCGGGCGCGCGCCGCAGGTGTGGCTGGAAGACGGTGGGGCGTATCTCATGGCACGCCGCGAAACGGTGGACGAGATCACCCGCCGCGAGTGCTTCGAGCGACTGGAGACAGATCGCTAGCCCTCACCGAAATGTCGAGCCACCGGCGCACAGAGGACATGCCGCGTTTGTTCAACGGATAGTTTCAGATTTTCGCGGATCAACGATCGGTCGACATCGCGCTTGTACGCCTCGATGACTGGGTCGGGGGACAGATCGATGTCGGGCGTGGCAATGGCGAAGGAATACTCCACGCATCGTCCCGTGGAAATCGGACGGCGCAGAGGCGCTCTATAGCCGCGCGGCTGGAACGATGATGTTGTCGCCGAGCCACTCGATCGCCGCGCGCACTTGGTCGGGGGTTTCGGAGATCGGCAGGAGCAACACGACCTGGCCAATGCCCGCGTCGCGGTAGCGCTTCATCGCATCGAGGTCACGGCTGGGCAGCGTGTACGGCGACGCGATCAACGACAGCTCGTCGCGGCGGCGCCCGCGCGCGGCCAGCAGTCGATCGAGCGCGGCGACGCGTTCGGCCGCCTGTTCGGGTGCGATGTTCCACCCGAACCAGCCCTGACCCAGGTCGGCGACACGATGAAGAGCCGCATCGCTCTCGCCGCCGAAGATGATCGGCGGATGCGGCTGTTGGACCGGCTTCGGCGCCATATACACATTGCGCAGCGTGTAGAACTCGGTGTGGTACGATGCGGCTCCTGCGCTCCAGAGCCGCTTCATCACCTCGAGATACGCGCGCGTGCGTTGCGCGCGCTGCTCGAACGGCGCGCCGACCGCCTCGAACTCCTCTTCGAGCCAGCCGATGCCAACGCCGAAATCGACGCGACCGGCGGAAAGCACGTCGAGCTGGGCGACGACCTTCGCCGTGTACACCGGGTTGCGCTGCGGCACCAGGCAGATGCCGGTGCCGAGACGGATTCGGCTGGTCACGGCCGCGAGATAGGTGAGAACCGTGAACGGATCGCCCAACCCACCCTCGGACGGATCGAGCGGCAGGCGGCCATCTTCCGCGTACGGATACTGCGACTCGTAGTGCTCCGTCAGCACCACGTGCTCGGGCGCCCACAACGCGGCGGCACCGACTTGCTCGGCGGTCTTCGCGATGGCGCGCAGAAACTCCGGCCGGTGACCGGCGCCGAAGGTAGGAAGGAAAATGCCGATTTGCATCATCGTCCTCCGGTCGGATGTGGCGTGGCCGTGCGAAGAATGTCGAGGGCTTCGTCGTGCACGTGTCCGTTGGTTGCGAGCGCGGTGCCGCTGTAGATCGTCGGCACCCCGGCGAAGTCGGTGAAGCGTCCGCCGGCTTCTTCGACGATGATTTTCAACGCCGCCATGTCCCACGGCTTGAGGTCGATTTCCATCATGACCTCGGCCTGACCGCGGGCGATGAAGGTGTGCCCGAAGTAATCGCCGTAGCCGCGCTGGCGTGAAGACGCATCGACGAGGCGCTCGAACACCGGCCAGTAGCCGGCGCGCCGGAGCACGTTGAGCCCGCCGAACACCACCATTGATTCACGCAGCGTGCGGCAGTCGGACACGCGAATGCGCCCGGATTTGTCGAAGGCGCCGTGTCCCTTCTGGGCATAGAGCAAGTCGTCGACGGCGGGCGCGTAGATTACGCCCGCCACGATCTCTCCCTCCTCCTCGAGACCAATGAGCGTGGCGAAATAGGGGATGCCGCGGATGAAACTTTTGGTGCCGTCGATCGGATCGATGATCCAGCGCGGCCCGGCGCCTTCACGGGTCCCGAACTCCTCGCCGACGACGCCGTAGTCGGGAAAGGCACCGATCAAAATCTCGATGATGCGCTGCTCGCACTCGCGATCGGCAACCGTCACCGGCGAGCGATCGGCTTTGCGCTCGACGGTCAATTCGGTCTGGAAATATTTGCGCGCAATCTCCCCCGCAGCGCGTGCGGCGGCGATCGCGGTTTCGAGGCGCTTGTCCATTTGCGCTCACCCTAGCACACGCGCGACCGCGGTGTTGACCCGACGTTCGATCATGCCGGAGAGCATCGCGAGCACAGCGGTGGCGGCGCAAGCCGCGGCGACGAAGATCGGCACCGTTGTTCCCCGCAGCCGGTCGCCGACCCAGATGACGAACGGCTGATGCAAGAGGTACAAGCCGTAGGAATAGGTGCCGACGCGCGTGAGGATATGCGCGCCAGGGAGCCGCGCGAGCCAGTGCGCGAGATTGGCGCCGAACAACAACAGGCCGCAACCAATGAGGGCGTCGGCGGCCACGTAGGTCAGCTTCGATCCGCAGGCGTAGAGTCCGGCAATGTAAAGTCCGAATCCACCAGCCGCCGTTGCAAGCGACAGCAGCCGCCGTTCGATCGCTTGACGGCGAGCGGCATAGGCGGCGCCGAGCGCCATGCCGACCGTGAACTCGAACAGCCGGCAGGTGAACAGCGCGCCTTGCAGCAACGCGCCGCTGTCCTCCGACGGCCACACGATGAGGAACACGTAGCGAGTGATCGCGGTAACGAGCGCGCTCGCCAGCAGGAATGCCGCGGTGCCGAATCGTCGATGCAAACCGTAGAGGACGGGGAACACGATGTAGAGCTGAAGCTGCAATCCGAAATACCACCACGCGGCGTTGGCGTAGTAGAAGATCTCGTTGAGCGGAATGACCCGGTCGCCGATGAAGCTGAGGGCGAAGCGATAGTCGATCGGCTCGATCCGCAGTTGCGACGGCGAGAGCAAGTAGACCACATGCGCAAGCCAGTAGAGCGGGAAGAGTCGGATGAGTCGGCTCCGATACCACGCCCGCCAAACGACGGGGTCGCGCTCGGGCTTGCGGGCGAGCGCGAAGCTGAGAGCAAACCCGCTGAGAGCGACGAACACCCCGACGCCGTGAAAGCCGAGATAGGAAAAGCCGATGAATCCGGCGCGCATCGAGCACGCAAGCGTGCCGGTGTCAGGCCCGGCTTGCGCACACACGCGCTGCCAGTAGCCATGATCGAGCGGCCACGGGAAGCGGCCTTCGCCGAACGCCTTGAAACAATGGAAGTAGGCGATCCACAAAATGGAGAGACCCTTGACCGTGTCGGGCCACGCGACGCGCTCACTCGCCATGGAGTCGCGATGCGTCTAGTTCAAACTGCTCGCGTCGTCGGAGATCCGACTCTCCACCGCCACACGCACCAAGGGATGTTGCACGATGCCGAGTGCCTCGATGATTTCGGGTTTGAGCAAGCCGATGCGGCGGGCACTCTTCAACAGATGGGGAATGCGGCGCCCGCTGAGCACCTCGGCTTCATCGGTCGCGTTGATCGCCTGCTGTTCGCGTAACAGTTGCGGCGCGATGCGATCGGCCTCGTCCATCCCGGCTGCTCGCAATCGAGCGAGGAGGCGACCCAAGAAGATGGGACCGGGCCGATCGCTCAAGACGCTCAGGATCTGGCCCAGCCAACGGCGGGCGAAGTTGATTTGTTCATCGAGCGAGCGCTGCTTCATCCACTCGGCGAGATACAGCACGCCGAATCCCATGTGGCGGCTTTCGTCGCGTGTGATCAACGTCACGATTTGGCGCAGGAGCGGATTGCGCGCGTAGCGCACGAGGTTCTCGAAGATCGTCATCGCGAAGCTTTCGAGGAAGAACTGTTCGGTGGCGATGATTTCGAGCGGATCGTTGGTGGCGAGCAATCCGTCGAAGGTCATCTCGATTCCCGGATCGATGTCTTCGACCGGCTCGTTCATCTTTTCGATGAAGCGGCGATAGGCGAGGTGATGCCGGGCTTCGTCCATCGCTTGCGCGACGGCATGGTTGCGGTAGTCCTCCTCGCGCAGCGCGAGCGCGAGTTTCGCGCACACGTCTTGGGCCACGCTCTCGCCGACTTGCAGCATGTTGAGCGTCCGCCCGAGACCCCGGCGAGTGACGCGCGACTTCAGCACGTCCGGCAGGCTCCGAAAGGTGGCGGTCTGGCCGAAGGCGTTCCAATCGGGATCGACCAGCGATTCATCCGCGCTGACCGCCTGACTCCAGTCGACGTCGTGTTCGATGTCCCAATCGGCCGAGTGTGCCTTGGCGAACAGGGCGTTGATGCCTTGGTGTCCGGTATTGTGAAGTCGGAGCAGCTCGCGCGTTCTCATCTCATTCACTCCCAGATGCATCGAGTTAAGCCCGCGACCGGTCGAGATGCAACCATGTCGGGCATCTCGCTCGCTGCCTTGCCGGTAGCGCGCGGTTTCCCTAGAATCCGCCGCCACAATACCCGAAACCTCCGCGGATCGACGCGGAGCGAGTTGAAGAGGAGCGATCAACGATGGCAGAGTTTGTCCGTGTCGCCGCCGCCGGCGATATTCCGAAGGGAGAAGGCAGAACGTTTGAGCTGAACGGGAAGAAGATCGCCGTATTCAATTGCGGCGGTGCGTACTACGCGATCGATGATGCGTGTAAACATCAGGGGGGGCCGCTGGGCGAGGGCGAACTTGACGGTACCGTTGTCACCTGTCCGTGGCACGGGTGGACCTACGACGTGACGAGTGGCGAGTCGCCGGACGATCCGGGGTGCTCGGTCGAACGCTACGAGGTCAAAGTCGACGGCGACGCCGTCTTGGTTGGAGTGTAGTTGAGTCGTTCCGCGGGCGGCTAGCCGCGGTGCACGATGAAGCCGTGGGTCGGGTCGTAGGGCGAAACCGCAACGGTGACGCGGTCGCCCGGGATAACCTTGATGTGAAACCGGCGCAGCCGGCCGCTGATGCGGGCGGTGAATTCGCGCCCCTTTTCGCCCTGGACGCGAAACTGTCCGCCGGCGAGGGATTCGGTGACAGTACCCTGAAATTGAATGAGATCGTCTTTTGCCACGGTAGACTCTTTTACGCCCCGCCGCGCACGCGCATGACGCGGGCGGCTTGCCGGCGGCGCCGCCGGATTGCTTCACGGGTCTTTCGGCGCTTGCGGTCGCCGGGTTTCTCGTAATGTTCGTGACGCTTGAGATCCTTCAGCAGGCCCTCACGCATCACCAATTTCTTGAACGTCCGCAAGGCGGACTCAACGCCTCGGTCGTCGACGACTACGGTCAGCGCCTGCGTGCGACGTAATGGCGCGGGGACCCCATCCCCGCTTGCGCTTGGATGACTCTGGGGCAGCGCTTCTTCACGCAGTTCGCTCGCTTCGACCATACTGTTCTTTCCTCCGTCTCCGCCCGCGTTTCACGCGCGGGAACTCATTTCGTCGTCTTGCGGCGCTATCGCTCATGGCCGGGCGCCGCAGGCTACACGGCTCCGACAGCCACCACACCACCCCAATCACTCTGCGCGTTGCTTCCGGTGATTACACCGGAGTTGACTCTCGTCCGAGGTCAGTCGGTCAGAACAGACGAGATACCGCAGCACCGCCGCGGCATATAGCAGCGTTCTCAGCCTGAGTCGAGACCAGTTGAGTGACGCTGCGGTGGGCGCGGGCATTCAGCGGCGATGCCACCCGCCGCCCGAGCCGCCACGGCCGCCCCCGCCTTCGCGTTCGCGCGCTTCGCTGACCTTGATTGGCCGGCCCTTCAGGTCCTTGCCGTCGAGCTGTTGGACCGCTTGCTGGGCTTCGGCGTCCGAACTCATCTCTACAAAACCAAATCCGCGAGACTGGCCGGTCGCGCGGTCCATGATGACCGCGACCGATTCGCAGGTGCCCACCGCCGAGAACGCTTGCCGCAGATCCTCCTCGCTCACGGAATACGCGAGGTTGCCCACGTGAAGTTTCTTTCCCATCCTAACTCTTCCTTTCTGATCGCGGTTACGACGGTGTCAGCACCCGCGTTCGAGCCGTGAGTGCGACCCCTCCGTCGAAGACCCAAACATCCTTGGAATCCACATTGCGCCCGCGTTGCAGGGTATGGTGGCTGGCGACAAGCACACGCGATCAATCGCGGGCTTCTTTAGCACTGTCGATAGGCTCATCGCAAACGCAAATCATCAACCGCGTGCAGTCCTAAACGACCGCTCGGAGCGCGCGTCGATTGCTCGGGGGCCCGGCGCGCCGCGGCCTTCAGCCACGCCGTTGCCGGCGTTGGGCGGCGCGGAAATCCGGTTTTCGCTTCTCAACGAACGCGTTGCGGCCTTCGATGGCCTCGTCGGTTTGGTAGTACAGTTCGAGCGCGCTAAAGCCCATCTCGGTAATGCCATGAATGTGATCGGTGTCGGCGTTGAACGAATACTTCGCCAACTTGAGGGCCGTGGGGCTCTTTTCCAACAGCTCGGCGCACCACCGCTGGACTTCGGCGCGTAGCTCGGCCGCCGGCACGACCGCGTTCACGAGGCCCATCGCCAACGCCTCAGAAGCGCTGTACTGACGACAGAGGTACCAAATCTCGCGGGCCTTTTTCTCGCCGACGATGCGAGCGAGGTAAGCCGTCCCGAACCCCGGATCGACGCTGCCGACGCGCGGTCCGGTTTGGCCGAAGATCGCGGTGTCCGCCGCGATGCTGAGATCGCAGAGCACATGGAGCACGTGCCCGCCGCCGATGGCGTAGCCGTTCACCATCGCGATCACCGGCTTGGGAATGTTGCGGATGATGGCGTGCAACGACGCGACATCGAGGCCAATGCCGGGGGCGTTGCCGTAGCCCGCCCCGCCGCGCTCCTTCTGGTCGCCGCCGCTGCAGAATGCCTTGTCGCCCGCGCCGGTGAGTACGACGACACCCACCGCGTCATCCTGCCAGGCCTGGCGAAACGCGGCCACCAGCTCATCAACGGTTCGCGCGCGAAAGGCGTTGCGCACCGCCGGACGGTTGATGGTAATCCACGCTACTCCATCGGTCCATTCGAACAGAATATCCTCGAACGGCATCGCTGCCCTCCTTGCCGCGGCACGAGGCGCATCTCAGCGGCAAGCGCGCCGCGATGTCAACCCTGTCGAGAGTCACAACACTGCCCCGACCCCAAGGGGCGCGCTCGGAGAGCCCGCACCACCAGGGGGCGCATTCGCTGCGGTGGAACACGATCGGCGAGCGGGTCCAAAGGCGGCGCGCTTCCAACGGGGGGATTCGGCCTCGGTCACGATCTCGCCGTGGATTGTCCTTGACGAAAGTGTGAAGTCTCGTGCTACAAGCATGGGTCATGACCAATTGCATTTTGCGTAGCCTTCAGACGGCGGGATTGCGCGTATGCCTGGTGCGAAGCGCGATCGCGGCGTTGCTAATAGCGTTGGCGATATCACCGGTGGAGGCGAATGTAGCGGTCACGCAAATCGATGCTCGTTTCTACGCGAACAGCGCGAAGAGCTGCACATTTACACCGACTCTTTCGACCACTCCGGCCTTTCGTCTCTCCTTTGATTCCCTCAATTTCAATCCGCCGCCAGGCTTGATCAGCGGCACAACCGTCAGCCCGACCACCGTGCCGTTCACCAACGTGGTCGCCACAAAAGATGGCGTGGCCATCGCCACCAAACCTGCGGCCGGCAACAACAGACAAGCTGGTGCCGTCCCGCTCGCCCAATTTTTTGCGGCTATCGTGGGCACAATCAGCGTCGACGGCTCGCAACAAGTGACCTTCGATATCTATCATGACGATGGGTTTGCGATCGGCTTTGGACCGGGAGCCACGCGCATCAAGCCGGTCACCAATCCAGCAGCCGCCACCATGCCGATCTCGGGGTTGCCGCTGATGTGGCAATCGACCAGCTCGGGATCGACGACGGTCAAGACCACGGTTATCGTGCGATTCGATCGCGCGGGCGACTACGACTTCGAGCTCGACTACATCAACTGCAAGGGCACCGCGATGACGTTGACGATGTTTGCCGACACGCAACCCATCCCGTCGTCGTTGCCGGCGCTGATTACCCCGGCGACTCGGACGCCGACCGAGACGCCGACCACGACCCAGACAATCACGCCCGGCGGTCCGACACTGACGCCGACGGCGACGTCGACAAGCACCGGGACGCCAACGGCAACGGGAACCCCGCCGACAGCCACCGCAACCCGTCCGACGCGGACGCCGACGAACTCGCCGACCCGTACTGCAACGCCGACGCCGACGTCGACGGCCACCCCCCTGTTGCCGATCGCGATTACGGTCGGCGATGCTCAGGGGAGGGTCGGCGACGTTGTCACGATCACCATCGCGTTTGAACCGAGTCGCGATGATGGCGTTCCGGGGCAGGGATCGGACGAGATTTCCAACGTGGGGTTTGTCCTCGCTTTTCCAGATTTGAATTTCGATACGACCGACAGCAATGGCGACGGGGTCCCCGATGCCATCACATTCAACCCGGATCACAACCCCGACTTGAACAACTTCGCGGTCACGGTCTTCAACAACGACGCGGCACAGACCGGCATGCTCGAACTCGAAGTCGATCCGATCCGATCGGGTGATTTCACGATTCCGGGGAGCAACTTGATGAGTATCGCGTTCAAGATCCCGTATCCCGGTCCCGGCGGCGATTTTCCCGTGACCGCAAGCGGCGCCGGTGCGCTGGACGTCCATGGCGATCCGCAAACGGTCACCAGCGTCACCTCGGGAGTGGTACACGCTCTGCCACCGTTCACACGCACCCCCGCCCCGGTCCCGACGGACGCTATCATCGCGGATACCAGCGGTGGCAGCGGCTGCCGCCTCGATGGCAGCGCGACCCCAAGTGTGTTGCCGTTGCTGGTTCTGGTCGCGTTAACGGCGGCCCGCCGTCGGACACGGCGATCGTAGCGGACAGTTCGCACCCGTCACGCCTTTAGAAGACGAGGTGGAGCGAGGATGGACGGGTTCACCCATCGGCACGTTGAAGCCAACGGCATCCGCATGCACGTCGTCGAGGCGGGCAGTGGGTTTCCGGTGCTGTTGTGTCATGGATTTCCGGAGCTGTGGTACTCGTGGCGCCATCAATTGCGTGCGCTGGCGGACGCAGGCTTCCGCGCGATTGCACCCGATCAGCGGGGGTACGGGGAGACGGACTCACCATCCGCCATCGATCAATACAGCATCCATCATCTCGTCGGTGATCTGACCGGTCTCCTCGATGCGCTGGCGATCGACCGAGCGGTCATCGTCGGTCACGATTGGGGTGGATTGCTGGTCTGGCAAATGGCCCTGCTGGCAGCACACCGCGTTGCCGGCGTAGTGGGTGTCAACACTCCGTTCTTCCCGCGGTTGCCGATGCGGCCGGTCGCGATGATGCGAGCGATGGCCCAGGGCAACTTTCATTACATTCTGTATTTCCAGGAACCCGGCGTTGCCGAAGCGGAACTGGATCGAGACGTGCGGCGCACGTTGCGCGGCTTCTACCAAGGACCGAACCGCGACGCGCTGGCTCAACTGCTGGAAAACCCCGCGAGCGTTCTCGGACCCAACTCCGGCGGCTTGCTTGACCGGTTGCCGGACAATCCGCCGGGCGACTTTCTGAGTGCGGCCGACTTCGACGTGTTCGCCGGCGCGTTCGAGCGAACCGGGTTCCGCGGCGGCCTCAACTGGTACCGCAACTTCGATCGAAATTGGGAGACCACCGCCTATCTGTCCGGAGCGCAGGTGATGCAACCGGCGCTGATGATCACGGCGGAGTTGGATCCGGTGCTCCGACCGGAAATGGCCGACGGCATGAGGGAGTGGGTACCCAACCTGCGACGCACCCTGCTGGTCCGCGGCTCGGGCCATTGGACGCAACAGGAAAAGCCCGCCGAGGTGAGCGCGGCGCTGCTGGAGTTCCTCGTCGAGTTTCGCTGACGCGCGGGCCGATTCAAGCCTCGCGGATGAGTGCGAACACTTGCTCGCGCAGCGAGCCTTTGCGCGGTCCGAAGCGGCTCCGGGTCGCGATCGCGACTTCCTTGCCGACGATGTCGGCGGTGATGAGATCGCTGACGAACTGACCGATGGCGCGGTGCATCTGCTGCCGGCGCGCGCGTACTCGCGCGTCGCGCTGCGCCGGCGTCAGCCCCTTTTCACGTGGATTCGGCAGCGAGTCGGCGTGAACGGCTCGCAGCACTCGACGCAGTCGCAACTCCCACCCCGGCGGCAGCGTGACCACCCAGTCGCCGTGCTTGCGCCCCGGTCGTGTTCGAATCGGCTGCGGACGCGCCATAGGGTCCCCCGCCTAGCAGGGCCGCGCGTGGTTGTCTATCGAAATCTGCTGAGTCGGTCGCCGGTGGACCCAGTCCGCCGTGTCGCGCTAGCGTGTGTGTCGGGAGGAACGCATGCGATGATTCACTTGGTCTTTTGCCTGCGCCGCGCGTCGCACCTGTCGCGCGAAAGCTTCCAACGCTATTGGAGCGAGACGCACGCGCCGCTGGTGCGCCGCCACGCCTCGGCACTGGGCATTCGGCGGTACGTGCAAGCGCATACCATCGCACACTCGATCGCCGCCGCCGCGCGCAGCGCGCGCGGCGCTCCTCCAGAGTACGACGGCGTCGCCGAATTGTGGTTCGACGAAGACGAACTCGCTCGGCGCGGAGCAAGCACCGAGACAGTCGAAGCCGCTCGGGCGCTGTTGGAAGATGAGGCTCGCTTCATCGATCTTGCGCAGTCGCCGATCTTCCTCACGCGGGAGAACGTTGTGATCGGATGAACCGCGGAAGGGGTCAAGCGGCTGTCCCGAGTCGGACGGCCCACGGTAGTACGATCAGCAATTGGATCGCGTCGAAGATCCCGTGGGCCACGATGCATGGAAGCAAACGGCGCCGGCGATCGTAGAGCCGCCCGATGACGAGCGAAATCGTCATCACGCCGATCAACATGAAGGGTAGGCCGTAGTTGGCGTGGGCCAGGGTGAACAACAACGTCGACAGGACGAGCCCGAATCGGGTTTGCAAGAAGCCGCGAAAGAATGCTTCCTCGATCAGCATCGCGGCGGCGATCACGAGAAGCTTGCGCATCGCGTCGAGCCCGGCAAGCCAGACGATCATGGGTGGGATCGTTCCCGATGGCTCCGGGCTCAGGCCGACCCGGGTGGCGATCAGCGCCGCACTCAGCGTCACGGCGATCGTCAACACCCATCCGCCGATGCCGGCAATTGCCCCCACGCGCACGTCTGCGATCAGATGGGTCCGGCGCGTCGCTGGGTCGCGTCGAAGCACAGATGCCGGTACCAGGACGTGCCACGCCACCAGAAAGAGCACCAGAACGCCGTGGCCGAGGAAGAGGGCAGGGAACCAGATCTCATCGATCTCGAATGCATCGCGAGTCTTCCCGGCTGCAATCGGGTAAAAGACGACCGCCGCGAGTACGGCGACCAACAAGAGTAACGCAACTGCCCGCCGCCACAGAAGATCAAACTCGCTGCGAAGGAACGACAAGCGACCGGACGCGGCGCACCCTGCCAGAAACACGGTTGCCGCCAGCGCGGCCAATTGGAACGCTACCACCGGGCCAGCAAACCGAGATCGGCAATCCCGGTCAAGCTGCGGAAGGTCTCGTTGCGCCTCCGGGAGCGCCGGCGACGGAACGTGCTAGTGAATCGTGACCGCGTCTTGATCGAGGCGACGGTCGAGCGCGTCGAGGGCGTGGGCTCGTGCCCGCGCCGCCAAATGGGTCCGCACGGTTTCGAGCAGCCGGGCGCGTGACACCGGCCGTGGTAGGAAGTCCACCAACCCTTCAACCATCGCCCGTTCGCGGTTCGACAGGTTGTCGTGGCAGGTGAACAACACGACGGGAATGCTCCGCGCGGCGGGGATCGCGCGGAGCGCTTCCAGTGTCATCCACCCGTCCATCCCCGGCATTCCGAGGTCGAGCAAAATCAGATCGATCGGCTCGCGTTGCACCACCTCCAGGCATTCCATTCCGCCCGCTGCCGTGCGACAGCGGATGCCTTCCCGCTCCAACGACAGGACGGTGATGTCCAGATTTGCCGGGACATCATCGACCACGAGCACGGTACCTGACGCCTTGGACCCCATTGGAATCCTCCTCACTTGCCGCCGACCGCTATTTCAACCTTCGTGCCGCGGAGGTTTCGCTACGGAAGCGAGCACCTGATGTCGCCGGGCGTGTTGGGTAGCGCGTAATTGTTGACGAGCACACGCGGCGCTGACGCGGTTCGTCGCAATTGTGCACCGTCAACTCAATTGCTGACAGATGCCGGGTTCGCGAATAGCTTGGGCAATGCGCGGAGTTGGCGCATAGCAAAGCAAAAGGAGGGGCCCCAATCCAAAAGGACCCCTCCTTCAAAGTTCGAGGCGTGAATGGCTACGCGGTGAGAATGTGAATGGTGCAGGCGGAGCCGAGGCCGATGACATGCGCCAAGCCGACTGTGGCGTTCTCGACTTGGCGGTCACCCGCTTGGCCGCGGAGGTGTGTGACGACCTCGTAGATGTTGGCGACGCCGGTCGCACCCAGCGGATGCCCCTTGGACAGCAAGCCTCCGCTGACGTTCACGGGGGTCTTGCCGCCATGCGCAAACCAGCCCTCGTCGATCCCGCGGGCCGCCTCGCCGTCCTTGCAGAGGCCGAGATTTTCGTAGTGGAGCAACTCGGCGGTGGCGAAGCAGTCGTGCAGTTCGACGAGGTCGAGGTCTTCCGGTCCAACGCCTGCTCGTTCGTACGCCTGCTTTGCCGCGTTCCGGGTGAGCGTGCTGACGTCGGGTAAGGTCAAGTCGCGTTCGGTCCACGGATCCGACGTGAGCACCGAGCAGGCGACCTTGACCGGCTTGTTGCCGTGTTTCTTCATGACCGATTCAGAGACGAGAATGGCAGCCGCCGCACCGTCGCCGGTCGGGCAACACATGTAGAGGGTGTTCGGGTAGGCCACCATGCGTGCCTTCATGACGTCGGCGAGGGCGACCTCGACCTGATACTGCGACAGCGGATTCTTCGTCGAGTGTTTGTGGTTTTTCACCGAGACCTTGGCGAAGTGTTCCATTTTGGTGCCGTACTTTCGCATGTGCTCGACGCCCGCTTGGCCGAAGACCGCGGGCATCAATCCGCTGCCGAGAATGCCTTCGACGCTGCCCTCGCGCGACGCATTGCCCCCGCCGAGCAGCCCGGCTTTACCCATCTGTTCCGAACCGACGGCCATGGCGATGTCGTATTCGCCGGAACCGACCGCAAAGTAGGCTTCACGAAACGCGGTTGAGCCGGTCGCACATGCGTTCGACACGTTGATGACCGGAATGCCGGTCTGTCCGATCTGCTGCAAGATGCGCTGTCCCACCATGGCGTTGGCTTGAAACAGATTGCCCGACGCAAGCAGCTGAATGTCCTTCATCGCCATGCCGGCGTCTTTCAGCGCCAGCAAGGCCGCCTGGGCGGCCAACTCCGGAACATCCTTCTCCGGATAGCGGCCAAACTTGATCATGCCGACACCGAGCACGTACACGTCTCTCATGGAAAACCCCCTTTGCGTCCCACACGGCGGGGATGTTACGCCGGGCGCCCCGGACGGAAGAAAAACGCGATCACATCGTTGCCTTCTCGATCCTCGCGAACCTTCTTGGTGATCATTTCGACCGGCATCCCGAACCGGATTTTCGCCGGATCGGGTTCGACGTCAATGATGTTGCAGCGCACGCTCACACCCTCAGGCAGGTCCACGATCGCCGCGACGTACGGCGTCGGAATTCCCGGCGCCGATTGATGCACGATCGAGTAGACCCACAGGGTACCGGTCGAACTCAACGCAATTTCCGAGAAGTTGCCGGAAGTGCTGCACTTCGAACAGGCCACCCGAGTGCCGAGATATACCGCCCCGCACGCGCCGCATTTCTTGCCTACCAAATGAGGACGATCACCCAATCGAAGAAAGGGTACGATCGGTCGCTGTTTCTTTTCCGCAGTCGTTGGTGCTTCATCTGCCATCGAATCATTCTCCCCGTGACGAACTGAGACCGACGGCTGTGGTGGCCGACACTCCCAACAATCCCTCACGTACTGTTGCGGGTCAAGTGACGCACACGCTTCACGAACTCCAGATGCCGACAAGGACGCCGACAAACAGATAGGCAGCGAACGCCAGGCCTCCGATTGCCGCGCCCCGTGCGCGCGAGGTTCGGAATGCGGACTGCGCCGCGACCATGGTGGTCGCCAAAAGCCAAAACCATACGATCACGCGTACGAGTCCGCCAACGCGAGGAATCACCGCCATCAAGTTGAAGACCGCTGGGGCATCGGCGAAGCCGAGGCAGGCCGCTACCGCACGCATCGAGCTTGGACCGCCGCGCACGACCCATCTGCCGATCACATACGTGAGGACACTCAGAGTTACCCAGCCCACCACGCTGACCAAGATCCCAAACAGGGCACCGATGGTTCCTGGAAGCGCATGCAGCGACGCGCCGGTGCTGATCCCAGCCAGGAGGACCACGCCGATGGCCTGTGACAGTCCCACGCGCTCGGAGGCAACCGCATCATAGACGCCGCGATCAAGCAGTAGTGCGCGAATCAACCGTTCGATTACGCTGAAGCGATTCACCATTGGCGATCGATCCCGTTGCACCATTGGCGTCTTCTATCGGGCACGCCCGCCGGCTTCAACCGAGGCGGCAGGAGGCCTATTGCGTCGCAAACTGCGTATTTCTACGTAGTGCAGGATCGTCACTGCATTGCCGCCGATTGTCACTCGGAGTGTTCAACTTCGGTTGCCGAATTCGGAGCGGTCGCAATCGCATCCGCCACATCATCTGGCACCCCCCTTGCTGGGTGCCCGTGTACTAATGATGCGGACGCCAATCGTCCGCGCACGGAGGCCAGCGGCAGTGATAGGTGAAACGGAGACTCTCAGTCGAAAGCGGGCCTTCGTTCTGCTCCGCTACGCCTTCATCATCGCCGCGGCGTATCTCATCCTGTTTGAAGGTCGTGCGCCGCAGGTCGATTCCGTCATTCCGTACTTGATCCTGGGCGCGCTTCTTTCGAACGTGCTCCTCGGGTCGCTGCCGGAGTCGTACCTGTTCGGTTGGGCCATCCAAGTTCCGGTGCTGGTCGCCGACACGCTGTGGATCGCGTACAGTCTGTCGCTCCCCGGTCAGATCGGCCAGCAGTTCTTCCTGTTGTACTTCTTCGTGCTGACTCTCGCGGCGGTCGGGGAGAGCCTTGCCATGGCGCTGATCGGCGCGGTGCTGATCGGCGCGCTTGACTGTTACATGTCGGCCTCGGGCGATTCCGTGTGGACGTCTCCATCGCTGGTGCGCGTGCCGTTCTTTTTCACGGTCGCGTTGTTCTACGGCCATGTCGGCATTCGTGCCCGCACCGAGCGCGAGCGGCAGTTGCGCGAGCAGGAAGTGGCCCGCCAACTCGAACGCCTGGTGCGCATCCGCACCCAAGAAGCGAATGCGCGCGCCGAGGCGATGGAGGCCCTGTACCGCCAGGCGGAGGAAGCGAGCCGTCTCAAGACCGAGTTCGTCGCGACCATGTCGCACGAATTTCTCAGCCCTCTCCACGTGATCCTCGGGTACGCGGATCTGCTCATGCAGGGATCGTGGGGCAAGCTGGACGCGGCCGCCCAGGAGTTGGTCGATCGCATGCGCATGAATGCCCGCCGACTGCTGGCGATGGTGACCAACGTGCTCGATCTTTCCAAAGTCGACTCGGGCGCCGCGCCGCTCTTCCTCGCGCCCGTCGATCTGGCGCTCCTTGCCGACGACGTGACCGAACCAACCGCGTTGCCGCGCCCCCCGGAGGTGACGCTGCGTGTGCGGGTCGAGCCCGACCTGCCGATGCCGGTCACGGACGGTCACAAGTTGCGCACCCTGGTCGGGCACTTGCTCGCCAACGCGGTGAAATTCACGCCCGCCGGTGAGGTGAGTCTCATCATCGACCTTGATCCTAGCGGCGATCGGATCGTCTTCAGCGTGACCGACACCGGCATCGGCATCGAGGCTGACCACCTGCAGACCATCTTCGAGGATTTCCGCCAGCTCGACGGGTCACTGCAGCGGCGCTTTGAGGGTCTGGGACTCGGCTTGGCGCTGGTCCGTCGTTACGCGAATCTGCTGGGTGGAACTCTGGACGTGGCCAGCAAGCCTGGATCCGGCAGTTGCTTCAAGTTTTCTCTACCGCTCGCCCCGGCGACCGCCGAGCCGGTCGTCGAGTTCCGCACCCAACAGGTTGCATGAACCCAGCGGTCACCGCACGGGAGCGCCAGCGCACGTTCTTGCTCGTCCGCGCCGTTCTCATCGTTGCCGTCGGATCGCTGGCGATCGTGACGTTTCCCGCTTCGCTGCCGCTCGCGGCCATCGTGATCATCGTCGCGGCGCTCGCTTCGAATCTGGGGCTCGCCTGGCTGGACAGCGATCGCTTCTTTCGCTGGTGGCTGCAAGCACCGCTGCTCGCGGTCGATACCCTATGGATCTCGGCAATCCTCGTGCAGACCCGACTCGGCCACGATGTGTTCCTGTTCTTCTTCGTCCTGTTTCTGGCCGCCATCAGCGAGAGCCTGGTGCTGCTCGCGGTCGGCGCCGTGCTGGTTGGCACCGCCAGTGTGGTGCTCGCCGGGCAGGATGCGATGACCGCCAGTTCGTTGATTCGCGTTCCGTTCTTCTTTGCGACCGCGGTGTTCTACGGCTACATCGTCGACACCACCAAGAAGGAGCGCCGGGTGACGCAAGAACGCGCTGCGTGGGCGCGTCAGCTCGAGGAGGAGGTTCGCGCGCGCACGCAGACGCTCGAACACCAAAGCCATCAATTGCGCGAACTATACGGGCGATTGCTCCAGGCGAATCGTCTCAAATCCGAATTCGTCGCCAACATGTCGCACGAACTGCGTTCTCCCTTGAACATTTTGGTCGGCTACTCGGATCTCCTCGTCAGCGGCGATTTCGGCGACTTGCCGAAGGATGTCGCGCAAGTGTGTGAGCACATGCATCACAGCGCCAAGGCGCTGCATCGCCTACTCGAAAATCTGCTCGACTTCGCCAAGCTCGAAGAACACCAAGCGGTTGTCCGCGTCTCCGCGATTCAATTGTCGACACTGGCCCGGCAAGTGTTGACCCATGTGTGTCAACCGTTCCCTCCGGACGTGAAGCTGGAGTTGTACGCGCCGCTCAGTCTCCCGACGATTCGCAGCGACGCGCAGAAGTTGAGCGCGATTCTCCACGAGCTGGTGTTCAACGCCATCAAGTTTACCCCAGCCGGCGGACGCGTGTCGGTGGCGGTCGAGGACCTCCGCGGCCCGCGCCGGGTCCGCTTCACCGTGCACGACACCGGGAGCGGCATCAGCCCCGCGCACTTGAAACTCATCTTCGAAGATTTCCGCCAGATCGACGGCACTTCGACCCGGTCCCATGGCGGTGTCGGGCTCGGCCTCGCATTGATTCTCCGGTACCTCGGCCTGCTCGACGGCGAGATTACCGTTCAATCTGAACCGGGACGTGGGGCAACATTCACCTTCACGCTGCCCTACGAACTCGACAGTAAAGTGGCTGCGATACCGACCTCGCATGCGGACGACGGCGTGGTTGCGCTCGCCGCGTCCGCGTCCGAATAGCGCGTAGCGACCGTCGCACGCCCCTCTTTGACTGCGCTCCGACTGCTGGCATGGTATCCCCGTCCGATGGATCGGGTGACGCTGTTCGTGCCGGGCCGACTGTGTCTCTTCGGTGAACACTCCGATTGGGCCGCGACCTACCGCGCGATGGATCCGACGTTGCCGCCAGGCGCTTGTCTCATCGTCGGCACCAACCAGGGACTCGAAGCCGAGGCCGAATTGCACGAGATGTTCGAGGTGCGTTCGCGCTTGCCCGACGCGAGCTGGTGCGGCCCGTTCGCGGTCCCGATGCGCGCGGACGCCCTGCGCCGCGCCGCCGAAGCCGGAAGCTTCTTCAGCTATGCCGCCGGCGTCGCCGGCTTTCTCCACGCCCAACGCCGAGTCGGTGGGATACGCCTCGCGGTAACCCGGACCACGCTCCCCATCGGTCGCGGCCTGTCGTCATCGGCCGCGGTGTGCGTGCTGACGGCGCGCGCCTTCAATCGCCTGTACGGGTTGGGCCTGTCGCTGCGCGACGAAATGGAAGCCGCGTACCGAGGCGAGCTGGCGGCGGGCTCGCGCTGCGGCCGGATGGATCAAGCGTGCGCCTACGGATCGGTGCCGGTTCGCCTCGACTTCGACGGCGACGGCATGAACCTGCGCGAGCTGCATCCGCGCGCCGCGATTCATTTGCTGATCGTCGATCTGCAACGCGGCAAGGATACGCGGCGGATCTTGAGCGACCTCAACGCCTGTTATCCCGCGACCGCGGGCCGCATCGCGGCGAACGTGCGGCGAGCGCTGGGCCCGCTCAACCTCGATCTCGTCGAGCGCGCGGCAACCACGCTGGAAGCCGGTGATGCCGCCCAACTCGGGGCGTTGATGACCGAAGCCCAACGCAAGTTCGACGAGCTGGTTGCGTCGGCGTGCACCGAGCTGGTTGCGCCGCGCCTTCATGAACTCCTCGCCCTCCCGGCCGTGCGCGCGCTGGCCTTGGGTGGCAAAGGCGTCGGCTCGCAGGGCGACGGCTGCGCGCAACTTGTCGTGACTGACGTCGATCGCCGGCAACGTTTGGCGGAGATGTTGCAGCGCGATCTCGGAGTATCGTGCTTGCCGCTTACGATTGCGGCGACGGGTACGGCGTCGCAACGAGCGTGAAAACGCGGCCCTCGAATTCGATCGCCATCCCGTTTAGTGTCGCGCGTATCCGCGTTGCAAGAAGAAAGGAGCTGAACCATGAAGACGTTCACCGGCGGGTGCCACTGCGGTCGGGTCCGCTACCGCGTCGAGGCCGATCTCGCGACGGCCAGCGACTGCAACTGCTCGATGTGCGCGAAGAAGGGGTTCCTCCACGTCATCGTTCCGCGCGACCGCTTCCACTTGCTGTCGGGCCAAGACGATCTCACCACCTACGAGTTCAACACGCGCACGGCGAAGCACCTGTTCTGCCGCCATTGCGGCATTCATTCCTTTTACGTCCCGCGCTCCGATCCCGACAAAATCGACGTCAACGCCCGCTGCCTCGACGGCATCGATCTCAGTCAGATCAACCTGACGCGGTTCGACGGCCAGAACTGGGAAGCAGCCTTCGCGGCCGAGCGCGGCCACGCGTCCAAGCCGTGAGCGTTTCTCCGCCCGCAGCTTGATTTGGATCGACTACCCCCGCAGTTCCACCGGCAGCTCTTCGATGCCGCAGATGAAGTTCGACGCGCGCAGCGGCGGGGGATCAGTGCTGGCGACTTCGAGAGTCGGGAGGCGGGCGAGAATCTCTTCGAAGGCGACACGCAATTCGAGGCGCGCGAGGCTGGCGCCGAGGCAGAAGTGGGTGCCGAAGCCGAACGCGAGATGGTCGTTGGGCGTGCGCGCGATGTCGAAACGAGACGGCTCGGGGAACACTGCTTCGTCGCGATTCGCCGACGGATACAGCAGCAATAGCTTCTGCCCGGCGCGAATCGTTTGCCCGCCCAGCTCGACATCGCGCGTCGCGGTGCGCGCCATGTTCTGAATCGGCGTCACCCATCGCAACATCTCTTCGACCGCGGTCGGAATCTTCGTCGGGTCCGCGGCCAATGTCCGTCGTTGGTCAGGATGCGTGAGGAGCTGATACATGCCGCCGCTGATCACGTGGCGTGTGGTCTCGTCGCCGCCGATCAGAATCAGCAGCGACTCCATCAGCAGCTCGTTGTCGCTCAAGCGCTCGCCGTCGATCTCGGCGTGGACCAGAATGCTGACGAGATCATCCTTCGGCTGCGCGCGGCGATCGGCGATGACCTCGCGCTGATACGCCAGGTACTCGTCGAACGCCGCCGACGCGCGCTGGATGCGCTCGATCGTCGGCGCGCCGCTGCCGAGCACGAGATCGTCCGACCACTGGAGCAATTGCTCGTAGTGATCGGGCTCGACGCCGAGCATGTCGCCGATGACGATCAGCGGCAACCACGCGGCCAGATCCTTCACGAAGTCGAAGCGACCGCGCTGCTTTGCCCGTTCGATCTGCTCGATACAGATTTCCCGAATCCGCGGCTCGCGCTCCTGCACGCGTCGCACGGTGAAGCCCCGGTTCACCAGCCCGCGTCGCTTCTTGTGCTCGGGATCGTCCATATCGATCATGTACGGCATCGTCGGCGCGTCCGGGCGAATGCCGCCGCTGTTGGAAAACGTGCGCGGGTCCTTCGCGACCGCGATGATGTCGTCGTAGCGCGTGATCCCCCACGCTTGGCCGGCGTCGTCCCAATACACCGGTGCGTTGGCGCGCAGCCATCGGAAGTGTGGATGCGGATCGGCGGCGTAGAAATTTCCGTCGGTGAGTCGAATGTCTGGATGAATCGGATGGCTGGGCACGGGAACTCCTTGCGTCGAGTCGAACGGGTCAGGAACGAGCGGTGAACGTGATCGGCATCGAGGCGAAACCGCGCACGTTGGGGGAGTGAACGCGCACCAATCGGCTCGCGTCGATTTCGTAGTCCGGCAAGCGCGCGTGAATGGCTTCGAGCGCGATGCGGCTCTCCAAACGCGCCAGCGAGGCACCGAGGCAAAAGTGGGTCCCCTTGCCGAACGCGAGGTGCTGGCTCGCGTCGCGCGCGATGTCGAACACCTCGGCATTCGGGAACACACGCTCGTCGCGATTGGCCGATCCGACGAGCAGCACGAGCCGATCGCCGGCGTGGATGTGCTGACCGTGAATCTCCACCTCGCGCGTGACCGTGCGGGCGAGCATTTGGGTCGAGCTGTCGTAACGCAGGGTTTCCTCGATCCAGCTCGGAATCAGACTCGGGTCGCGGCGAATCCGTTCGCGTTGGCTCGGGTTGCGCCACAGCCAGTAGAGCGCGTTGCCGATCAGCTTGGTGGTCGTCTCGTTGCCGGCGATGATCATCAGAAACAGAAACGCCACCACGTCGGCGTCGTCGAGACGGTCGCCGTCGATCTCGGCTTCGAGCAGCGCGCTGGTCAGATCGCTGCGTCGCTGCTGCTTCCGCTCGCCCACCAGCGTGCGGAAGTATGTCAGCAATTGCCCGGTCGCCTGCATCGCCGAGGCCGGAATCTCCTGCTTGCCCTCTTCGCGATGCAGCACGGCATCGGCGAGGTGCCGCAAAGTGTCGCGATCGGCCTGCGGCACGCCGAGCAGCTCGCTGACCACGTCCATCGGCAGCTTGCCGGCGAAGTCCTGAATGATGTCGGCGCGCCCGGCGGCGATGAGGCGGTCGAGGTGCTCGGTGCTCAGCTCGCGAATACGCGGTTCGAGGTCGGTGACCCGCCGCGGCGTGAAGCCGCGCGAGACCAGCGCGCGCATCTGATCGTGGCGCGGCGGGTCCATCGCCAGAAACGACGCCAGCGCCGACGCCTTGCCGCCGCTCGAGCTTTCGAGCGACACGCCCTGCGCGTTCGAAAACGTCAGCGGATCCTTGAATGCCGCCAACACGTCATCGTAGCGCGACAGCGCCCAGAACCCGATGATGTCGTTGCGATAGACGGGCGCGTGCTCGCGCAAGCGGCGATACGTCGGGTACGGGTCTTCGTGCAGCTCGTACGAGTACGGGTTGAAGTCGATCGCGGCCATGACGATCTCGGCGGATGCGCGGTGACGCCTAGCGCTGGGCTCGCAATTGGCGCGCGACGGTGCTGCCCATCGCGGCGACCGGCCACCCGGCGTAGTGGGCCAGATGGATCATCAGCTCGTCGATGTCCGCATCGCTCAGATCGCCCGACCGGGTCGCGGCGGTGAGATGCATCTTGAGCGTCGGTTCGTGCCCCAAGCACGACAAGACGGTAAGCGTGACCAATCGACGCTCGCGCCGCGACAACCCACCTCGACCCCACACGTTGGGGAAGAGGTGGTCGAGCGTCATGTCGAAGAACGGGTCGTCGACCTCGGGCGGCGGAACGCCCATCACCTCCTGGAATTTCGCGATGCCCTTTTCGCGTTGTGCCGACTTCGCCATAGTTCTCCTCCTCTGGCTCCAAGTTGAGATACGGTACCGCCACGCCGCAAGGCGCGGATGAGCGTCGCGCGCAGCAGATCGAGTTCACCGCGCGGCACGATGCGATTGCGCCCCTGCAGGACCAAGTTGATCGCCAAGCCGGACAGCGACGAGATCGTGTAGCGTTCGAGCACCAGCCGCTGTGCCCGCGGCAGCGCGGAGTCGCCGAACAGCCGGGTCCACAGCCGATCCCACGCGCCAAGCATGCGGGCTTGCAGCGTTGGCATTTCGCGCGGCCGATGTTGAGGCAGATAGTGCAGCAGAATTTCGAACGTGGTGCGATAGTGTGCGCTGCCAAAATGTTCCCACGCGCGTTCGATGAACATCGCGACTCGCTCGTCGACGCTGGCGGTGACGGGAAAGTCCTCGAAGCGGTCCGCGAAGCGGCTGAAGCTGTCCTCGATGACGGCGGCGAGAATGCCGTCCTTGCCGCCGAAGTGATGCTGCACCGCGCCCCACGTCATGCCGGCGCGCCGGGCGATGGCGCTGGCAGTGGTGCGCTGGAAGCCGACGTCGTCGATGGATTGCACCACCGCGTGTTTGATGCGTGCGCGGGTCTCGGCGCTGCGTTGCGCTTGGGTGCGCGGCGCTCGCGGCGTCATCTGAACTCGCGCGACCGCCGTCATCGGCGCTTGTCATCCCGCAGTCCATACACGCGCGCCATGAGTTGCTGGCACACCGCGGCGCCGGGCAAGGTCACGCCTTGCTCGCGCGCGAACGCCAGCGTGACGGCGAGGTCCTTCTCGGCGAGATCGGTGAGGTTGCGCACCCTGGTTTGCAGTGCGGCGTCGTCGCGTTGCTGCTCGACGGTTTGCCGAAAGCGGACGAACGACGCGGTGGCGTCCGACAAGTATCCGTTCGAGCGCGTGACTTCGATCAAGGGATCGAGCGAGCGGCCGCTCTGCGTCGCCAGGAGCGCCGCCTCGAACACCGCGAGGAAGCCCATATAGCCGATCAGGTTGTTGCACAGTTTGGTGACCGCGCCCGAACCCAACTCGCCGCAGTGGACGATCTGTTTGGCTGAGGCGGCGAGCACCGGCCGGCAGCGTTCGAGCAGGCGTGGGTCGCCGCCGACCATGTACGTCAGCGTTCCGCGCTGGGCGCCGGCGGCCGCCCCGGTCATCGGCGCATCGATCAGCCCGATGCCGCGGGCATCCGCGGCTCGTCCGATCTCCTGCACCGTGCGGGGAAGGATCGTGCTGTGGAGCGCGATGATCGCATCGGGTCGTGCATGCGCGATCACGCCGTCCGGGCCCAGCGTGACATGACGCACGTCGTTGTCGTCGCGAACGCAGACGCCGATCACCTCGCTCGCCGCCGCGACCGCGGCGCACGACTCGGCGGCGCGCGCGCCCAACTCGGTCAGCTCACGCCGCGCATCGGCGCGCACGTCGTAGACGATCGTCTCGAACCCGGCTTGCACCAAGCGTTGTGCCATCGGTTTGCCGATGTTGCCCAGGCCGATGAACCCGGCACGAATTGCCATCGTTGCGCTCCGATCCGCGACCGCCGAATGTCGATGCAACGCTCCTACTACACTTTACATTGCAGGAGAAATGTTTTTTTCGCCGATCGGATCGGCGCCCGGCCAGTTATCCTTCTTTCGCCTGGCGGCGGACGATGTCGATGCCGGCGGGATCGACGAGCGCGCCGAACAGGCGCTGGTTGTGGTTGTGGCCGACGTGGTGCAAGCCGAACGCCGATTGGATCGCCGTCCACATGCCCATGGCGTCGAGGGTTTGATTCACCGATTGCTTGGCCAGCGTGAGGCCGAAGCTGGACCGCTCGGCGATGTGCTGGGCGAGCGCGAGCGTCTCGGCTTCGAGGCGATCGCGCGGCACGACCTGGTTGACCATGCCGCGTTGGAACGCCTCGGCTGCCGAGATCGCGCGACCGGTGAACAGCATCTCCTTGGCCAGACGCGCGCCGGCTTCGAACGGGTGCACGAAGTACTCGTGGCCGTTGACGCCGAACGCCACCACCGGATCGGAGAAGCTGGCATCGTCGGAGCAGACAATCAGATCCATCGGCCAGACCAGCATGAGGCCGCCGGCGATGACCTTGCCCTGCACCTGCGCGATCGTTGGCTTGGGCAGATTGCGCCACCGCCAGCACAAGCCGACGTACATTTCGGCTTCGCGATGCATGTAGCCCTCGGCGCCAGGCTGATCGAAGCTCGCCCACGTGCCGACGGTCGGGAAGTGGCACATGTCGGGGTTGAGGTCGCGCAAATCGTGACCCGACGAGAAGTGCTTGCCGTCGGCAGCGAGGATGATCACGCGCACCGCAGGGTCCTGCGCGGCGCGGTCGAACGCTTGGTTCAACTCCGAGAGCAGGCGGTAGTCTTGCGCGTTGGCGGTTTCCGCGCGCGCCAAGACGATGCGAGCGACGCGCTCGGCGGGTTGTTCGTAACGAATGCGGGTCCACTCGGTGCTCATCGCGTCCTCCTGTGCGAGGTTCAGACCTTGGCGATCACCATGTCCGCGTACTGGCGGAGCAGATCGAGCTTCTGTTGTAGCGTTTGCGAATCAACCGGCTCGACGTACGGGTTGCGAAATCCGACGATGACGTCTGTGACGCCGACGTCTTCCAAGCGCCGCACCCCGTCGAGGTGGTACGCGTCGAGCGAGATGACGTGAATCTCGAACGGCGTGCGCTCGCGGCCGTAGTGTGTGCGCAGGTCCGCGAGTCGACGAATCATCGCCGGCAAATCGTCGCTGCCCGCGTGCATCCAGCCGTCGCCGACGCGGGCGGCGCGTTTCAACGCCGGCTCGGCGTGGCCGCCGATGAGAATCGGTACCGGTTCTGTCGGTACGGGGCACAGCTTGATGCTCGGGATGTCGTAGTGGCGGCCGTGAAACTGGTAGAAGCCGCCGCGCGTGAGGCCGCGGATGATTTCGATCATCTCGTCCATCCGCCGGCCGCGCGTCTGCCACTCCTGTCCGGTGACCTGGAAATCCTCGGGCCACGGGCTGGTGCCGACGCCGAAGCCGAAGCGGTTGCCGCTCAGCACCGCGACCGAGCTGACCGACTTCGCCACCAGCACCGGCTGACGGATCGGCAACTTGACCACGAAGGTGGTGAAGCGCAGCCGCGTGGTCACCGCCGCCAGCGCCGGAATCAGCGTGAAGGGCTCGATGAACGGCTTGTCCTCGAGAAAATGTCGATCGCCGTCGGCGGTGTAGGGATATTTGCTGTCCGACACTTCGGGATAGCAAATGCTGTCGGGCACGATGAAAGAGGTCCACCCGCATGCTTCCGCAGCTTGCGCCAGCGGGATGTAGTGCGTCGGATCGCACATCGACTCGGCATAGGAGAAGCGCATGGATCACTCCCGGTTTGATGGTTGTTCGCCGCGCACCATATCTTCAGGTGGTCGCTGCCTGCAATGCGTTGAGCGTGGCAGCGGCGGCAAATGGGAAATCGGAAACCGGAGATCGAAAACCGTAAGCCGAAGACCCAAGACGAGCGACCCGAAACCAGAGACCAATGAATGTTGACCACGGTCGCGATGGGTGTAGCCTTGATCGCGATTCTCACGATCGGGGTGGGTCGTTCAATGTTCCGTCGTCCTACACGCTACGTTTCCACAGCCACCCGCTGCGTGACCGTTGGGCAAGTGCTGCTCAATGCGACATTGCTCTCGACCGGCGTATGGTTGATGTGGTCGGGGATTCGGCTGGCGCTGTTCGTGGTGGCGCTGGTGCCGTTGGCGTTCGTTCCGTTCTCCTACGCGCGCGTCCGACTGCATCGGTTGATCGAGGGGCACTTCAATCGATTCGCGATGTGGACGGTGGTCGCGATCGGTCTTGGCTGCGATGCGATCATGGCGGCGCAGATGGTGACCGCGCGTCAAATGCGGCCGCCGGCCGTCGTGTCGGGTTTCGGCATCACGTGGGTCGGCGCGGTGTGGTTCAGTGCCCACGCCTTGCTGCTGCTCGGGTACGGACTCCTCGCGGTTGCCCGCGGCTCGCGCCGAACGCTTTGGAAGCTCGTGCCGTCGCGTCCCGCGGTCGCGCGACCCGATGAGCGATCGCTCGCGCGCCGCGAGTTGTTGCAGAGAGTCGGCTTGGTTGGAGCGGCGTTGCCCTTCGGTGTTTCGCTGTCGAGCGCGCGACTGTCGTACGACTTCCGCGTCGAGCAGCGCGAGATCGTGCTGCCGCTCTGGCCCGCTGCGCTCGACGGCCTGCGGATCGTGCATTTGTCCGACATTCACGTCGGCGGTTCAATGGATCGCCGGCGTGTGCTGCGCGTGGCCGCGCTGGCCAACCAGTGTCGCCCTGATCTGGTGCTACACACCGGGGATTTTCTCACGCATCGTGCCGGCGACTTCGACGCCCCGTTGTACGAAGCGGTCGCCCGCATCCAGGCACCGCACGGCCAATTCGCGTGTCTGGGCAACCACGACTTCGACGATCCGCAACGGTTGGAGCGACGCTTACGTGAGAGCGGGGTGATCGTGCTGCGCAACCGAATGGTTGCGATTGTGGTGCGCGGCGAGGCGCTCGAAATCGCCGGCCTCGATTTTCAACATGATCGCTTGCAGCGCGCCGCGGTGCAGCAGCGCATCATTGAGAGTTGGGGACCGCGAGGCCGCGCACCACGCATTCTGCTCGACCACGATCCCACCATGTTCGCCGCGTTACCCGACGGCTGCGCCGATCTCGTGCTCTCCGGCCACACGCACGGCGGCCACATCGGCGTCCAACTCGACTCGTCGCACGCGATCACACTCGTCGGCCTTGCCGGCTTTCCCGATCAAGGCCTGTTCAGCCGCGGCGACTTGCGCATGTACGTCACCCGCTGCGTCGGGTTTTACGGTTACCCGATGCGCATCGGTATCCCGCCGGAGATCGCTCTGTTGATCCTGCGCTCCCCCCGACCGATCTGACGACCTTCATCCCAACGTTCCAAGTCGAGCCGTGCGGCTTCGGCTCCGCGCCCGTTAGTTTCGAAGAGCTAGGGTCGCGTCGCTCTCGCGCGGCGCTGCGCCAACGCGGATCGCTTGAATCGCCAGCCAGCTCGACTCAGGACACGGATGACGTCCGTTGCCGTGCATGACGGCAGACGGGTACTCATGCTTTCGCGAGGCTCACCGACATGCGGTGCGCGATGAGGTAGCCGTGTTCGACCGGGATTTGCTCGCCGTCCTCACGGAGGCATTCCAGGTAACCGCGGATGGCATCCTGGGCCATTGCACACGCCTCCTCGAAGGTATCGCCCTCAGTGTGCAGACCCGGCAGCGCGAGCACACTAACGACGTAGCCGCCTTCCTCAGCTGGTTCGAAGCTGACGGTGTACTCGTACTGCGCACCGCGCAGTGTCGCCGTGCACTTCGCCTTGGTTGTTCTTGTCTTTGCCTTCGCCATTGATGGTCAGTGTAGCGTGCGTCACCGCCCTTGAAGTCGAGGTGCGCCGCCGTGCGGCAACCACTATCTCAGGGAGCAGGAACAGTGCGAAAGGGGGGACTTGAACCCGAAAAAGGGGTTGAAATGATTGAAGAATTTCGCGGTCGGTGTTGCACTGTGTGGCGCCTTGTGGCGTAGATTGGCCCCCCGGGGGCCAATCCCGTGGTTGGTTGTCTATCGATGGGCTTTCTCCACGCGAATGTCACCAGAGGTTATTCCAAGATTTAACGGCGCCACGCGCCGAATCGAGTTCGATGGTGTTCTTGAAGCGCTCCGCGAGCGGCCGGTTCACCCGGTGACCACCGGACTCAGGGGCGCGGTCGGTGTTGGACCCGCGGCCAGAAGCCACGAGGTGGTACGGGGATCTGGAGGCGCTGACACGGCTTCGACAAGCCGCGACCGGAGAGCCCCCACCGTCCTCGAAAACGTTCGGATGTGCAGGTATGATCGGGGACGCAGATAACTGATAGGCAGGAGGGACGTCCATGACGAAGAGTGCACTGAAGGTGCGCCACCCGCACATCGTGGCTCGAAGGGGGTACTGCGGGGGAAGCCCGGTGATCGCAGGAACGAAATTTCCGGTGCGCTCCGTCGTGAACTACGTCTTGCGGCAGGGCATGGCCCCCGAAGAGCTGGTTGCCGAATTCCGCCATCTCACGCTCGCACAAATCCATGATGCGCTTTCCTACTATTATGACCATCAGGGTGAGGTCGAGCGGGACATAGCCGCCAACACCGAGACCAGCGTGCGTTCGCAGCTGGGGGCTGCGCGTGGCAATTCGCCTGCTACTCGATGAGGATGTTCGGCCGTTGCTGGCGCAGACTCTTCGGCAACGGGGTTTCGATGCCCGGCACGTCGACGAGCTGAGGCGAAGCGGCCTCAGCGATCCGGAGCAGCTAGCCTTCGCCGCCAAGCAGCGACGGGCATTCCTCACGCACAATATTCGCGACTTCGTGCTGCTCGATCGCGAGTACCGGACGAGGAGCCAGACCCACTACGGCATCCTGGTGTGCGATCAAGTGCCCTTTCGCGAGTTGCTTCGGCGTACCTTGCGGTGCCTGGATCGAGCGTCGGAAGCGGAGATCCGCAACCAGGTCCTCTGGCTTCAGGACTTCAAGTAGCCCCATCGAGCGACGTGAGGTTTGGGTCATGCAAAACGGTCTCTCCTCGGACGGTAGAGGCAGGCCCTTTGACTTCTGATGACGCCGCGCCCCTGGTCGTAATTTTTGCGAGCCTGAAGCAAACGGCAGCGCGCTACTGCCGGTTTCGAGGGCGTCTTGCCTTGGGGCGCTTCAACCTTCACTGGATTCGCGAGAGACATGCGTGGGAGGAGGGGGAAGGTTGACGTCGCAGTAGGCTCTCGTTCACTCCGGCACACGAATCACGATCTCTACGGCTTCACCGGACGGGAGCTCGGGAAGACGCGGTCGACGCATTTTCTGACCATGTTGGACCCGCGCCCAGAAGCCGCGAGGCGGCACGGGGATCTGAAGGCGCTGACACGCCTTCGACAAGCCGCGACCGGAGAGCCCCCCACTGTTTGGCTAGTTTCTCGACGGGCTCGGTCCAGACTTGCTCGAAGAGCGTCGCTCGATCGAGGCGGATCTCTCGACCGTCGACGTGCCACGGACCGATACGCGCAGAGTATGGAAGCCGAGGCTTTGCTTGTGGAACCTCGACGCCGAATTTGGCGAGGACCTCCCGTGATCGCGTTGGTCGCACTTGGTCGAAGTGCCGCCGGTCTTCGGGTGGCGGCGGAATGAACCCGACTTTCTTCATGCGTGCGCGCATCGTGGGTGTTCGGCCGAGCGCCTCAAGGATCGCCTGGGAGCAGTAGTCACGCGTCGCAAGAATCTTCATGACATCGACCAACGTGCTGTCTGACATCCTTAGCAGCGAACGACGCACCCAAGCGATCTGCTCCCCGGAGCTTGTCTCCCATCGTACTCCGACTTCGAAGAGGCAGCGCAGCGGATCGACCGATTGCTGCTGACCGAACGGTGGTATCTCTAGCCAGCGTAGGTGTGACTGGATGACGTCTCCGGGGTTGTTCGGCAGGGCGAAGCGGGCCAGGAACTTCACCACATAGCCGGTTCGCGCCATGCGGTAGAGGTCGTCGAACGAATCGCGAGTGGGGTCAGGTCCGAGCCTCTCCAGAATCTTCAAATTGCCGGTGCGACAGGCCTCCTCGATCGCGGACCAGCCAAGAAAACGGTCCTCGTCATCTTGCTCGCTATTGTCAGCGTCAAGGTCGCTCGGGAAGCGAAAACTCGGGGCCGGCGCATGGGGATCGGCACCCGCCCAGAGGCACAGTAGTACGCCCTTTTCGTTGTCCTCTTCCGTGTGGTGCAAGAGCGCAATGTTCAATTGGCGTTGAAAGCCCGGATCGTGCTCACGCTGTCGCCTCGCAAATCCGAACAACGGCTTGTTGCTGGTGTGATAGGCGAGCGCTTCTGCCAGCGCATGACCTTCGGTGAGATCGACACCGAGTGCCTGAAATCGATTCCAGAGGTCCGAATTGTAACTGTCGAAGAGGTCGCTGAGGGACACCCGGTGCACGTCGGCCCCCCACTCGAGGAGCATGTTCACCAGATCCCAGCGCCGCGATCGAATCGCGAGATCAAGCGGGCAACGCACTTCGAGGTTAGGGTCGTAGCCGTTGCACAGGAGAAGCAAGACCAGCGAATGATTTCTGGCGTCGAGAGCGATCTCAAGAGCCGAGTTCAGGCGCCGCCTTTTGATCGTAATGCCTTGGGTCACCTGGAGCGGTCGGCCCGCCTGAATCCAGCGCTCGACGTCATAGAGACGACCATCACGGCAGAGCTGATGGAGTTCGGTCAGCGTCGCCAGATCTGAGGTCGTCAGCGAGGGAAACCTGGCAGCACCGGCTTTCTGATCGGATCGTGGGTCAATGAATGCCGTCATTGGTATCGCGACTAGATACCATCACAAGGGTTGTTCGTCTCGAAGCGATGCGGTTAAGTCACTTCAGCGCTCTGGTGGACGGCATGCTGCCGAGGCTGGGGTTGTCTGGATGCGGAAACTCGATATGAAGCAGGACACTTCGAGACTTGCTGAGGCGCTACTGAAGGCGCTGATTTTCGCCGCCCGCAAGCACCGCGACCAGCGGCGCAAGGATGCGGAAGCGTCGCCCTATATCAACCACCCGATCGAAGTGGCTGAGATCATCGCGCGCATCGGTGGCGTTGACGATGTCATGGTTCTGCAGGCGGCGCTGTTGCACGACACGGTGGAGGATACGCAGACATCACCTGCCGAGCTCGAACGTGAGTTCGGGGCCACCGTCCGCAAGCTCGTGGAGGAAGTCACCGACGACAAGACACTCGCGAAGCAAGAACGCAAACGACTCCAGATCGAACACGCGTCCCACCTGTCGCCTCATGCGAAACTGATCAAGCTTGCCGACAAGATCTGTAACGTGCGCGACGTGACGCATTCGCCGCCGAAGGACTGGGATGAACGGCGGCGGGTAGCCTACCTTGATTGGGCAGCCGAGGTCGTGGCTGGCTGCCGGGGTACCAATCGGGCGCTTGAGCGCCACTTCGATGCCCTCCTGCGCCAGGTGCAGGGGCTCATGAATGCGGCCGGCGCTTCGCCAAGGCGCAAACCAGCCTGAGCGCCGCTCGCTCTCTCCCTCGCAAATGCGCACGTTGTCGCCAGAAAGTTTCCCATTGTACCGAGTTGGTTTGCACGATAGCTGGATCACAACTCGTTTGGCCCCCCGATGGCCCCCCGGAACGAAGTTCTAGACCGCGAGAAGTTATTGATATTGAGTAACAAAAAGTGCGAAAGGGGGGACTTGAACCCCCACGGATTTTACTCCACAGGATCCTGAATCCTGCGCGTCTGCCAGTTCCGCCACTTTCGCACGTGGGTGAAGCGACGAGCATCGGCGCTTGCGCCGGCAAGCTGATAGCGTTCC
>DATKMK010000023.1:0-39454 GCA_035541895.1 Binatia bacterium
CCGCATGGAAGGGCCATCGCTCAACGGATAAAAGGTACGCCGGGGATAACAGGCTTATCTCCCCCAAGAGTTCACATCGACGGGGAGGTTTGGCACCTCGATGTCGGCTCGTCACATCCTGGGGCTGGAGCAGGTCCCAAGGGTTCGGCTGTTCGCCGATTAAAGTGGCACGCGAGCTGGGTTCAGAACGTCGTGAGACAGTTCGGTCCCTATCCGCCGCGGGCGTAGGATACTTGAAGGGAGCTCTCCTTAGTACGAGAGGACCGGGAGGGACGCACCGCTAGTGTTCCGGTTGTGGCGCCAGCCGCATTGCCGGGTAGCTATGTGCGGACGGGATAACCGCTGAAAGCATATAAGCGGGAAGCCCCCCCTGAGATAAGGTATCCCTGGACCGCAAGGTCCCTAAAGGCCCCTCGAAGACGACGAGGTTGATAGGCCGGATGTGGAAGCGCAGTAATGCGTGAAGCTAACCGGTACTAATTGGCCGTGCGGCTTGACCACTATTTTTCCGCCGCTATTCGCGACGCTTGCGATGCCGCGTTACCCATATGTGATTGTCGGAGTTCTTTCAGTTTCCGGTGGCTATGGCGGAGGTGTCACACCCGTTCCCATCCCGAACACGGAAGTTAAGCCCTCCAGCGCCGATGGTACTGCACGGTTGCCGTGCGGGAGAGTAGGACGCCGCCGGATCTTTTACGGACAAAGGGGCTCTGCTCGCAGAGCCCCTTTTTTTACGCGAATCATCGCGCCGCTGCGCAGCGCATTCCCCGCTGCTCCAAGTGACTGGCGAGCGCATGCTTGCTACGGGCTGGGCCGCTCACTCCGCAAGATCCTGCGCCCGAGCCTGGCTCGCTCCCATCGCCACGCGCGGGACGCGATGTGAAATCGCACTCACCACTTCGTAGCTGATGGTATCCAGTTTCGCCGCCATCTCATCAGCGGTCAGCTCCTCTGCGCCCTGCCGCCCGATGATCACGACTTCGTCGCCGAGCTCGACGCGCCCACGCAGTGCGGTGACGTCAACCAAGCTCATGTCCATGGTGATGCGACCGACTTGCGGACAGCGCGTGCCGCGAATCAACAGATCTAGCCGATTCGACAGCCGGCGGTTGAGTCCGTCGGCGTAGCCGACGGGAACGGTCGCAATGAGCGACGGCCTCTGGGTGCGGAAGGTATGCCCGTAGCTCAGCCCGGTGGCGGTCGGAACTTCCTTGAGAAACGTGATCTGCGTCTTCCACTCCAGTACTGGTTCAAGCGCCGTGACTCGCGGATTCGCGATCGTCGCCGACGGGCGCAGCCCGTAGAGTGCGATGCCCGGGCGAACGGCGTCACAATGCGACTCCGGCAGATCGAAGACGGCGGCACTGTTCGCAATATGATGAACTTCGACGCCCGACTCCTTCGTGGCGGCGACCACGCGCTGAAAACGCGTAAGCTGCTCCAGTGAATAGCGCTTGTCGGCTTCGTCGGCGCGCGGAAAGTGACTCATGAGTCCGCGCACGCGCAACCCGGGCAGCGTACGGCAGCGATCGAGAAACGTCGGGACTTCGTCCGAACGCACGCCCACCCGCCCCATCCCGGTGTCGATTTTGAGATGAACCGCAATCCGGCGGCCGGTGCGATCAGCCGCGTGCGCAAGCGCGTCGACCATGTCCGTGGTACACACCACCGGCTCGCAATCGTAGGCAACCAACCCCTCGCTGTGTGACGGCAACGTCGCGGACAGGACGAGGATCTTCGCCGTGATACCCGCATCGATCAACGTCGCAGCTTCCTCGAGATCGGCAACGCACAGGCGGTGGTAGCCATGATGCACAAGATGGCGGGCGACAATCGCCGCACCGTGGCCGTAGGCATCGGCTTTGATCACCGGCCACACCGCTCGCTCGCCGACGAGCTGCTGGAGGAGGCCGAGGTTGCGAGTGAGGCGATCGAGATGCAGGTACACCCGAGTCAATCGGCTGGCTTTGGCGTCAACGTGATTCACTGGCTGTCCGGCCTCGCGTGTGGAGCGTCGTCGCGCAACGTACGTTGCGCGACGTATTCGGATGTCATGGCGGCGAGCAATGCGCCATATTTGGGCGCGAACGCGATCTTATCGCCGACCTGTAGGTGAGCCGATGCGCGCGTCACGTCGACAATGAGGTAGTCGCTCGATCCACCCACGATGACCACGCCCGGATCGATCGGCGTGAGCCCCTCGATGTCGACGTCTTCTCGTCCAATGTCCAACAGGGCACGCATCACGTCGCCGTGATCCTCGAACGCGGGATGCCGTCCAAACGCATCCTCACAACGGTCGCCGATTGGTAGCGACGGCTTGTGTCGCAGCTCTAAAATCTCGGCGTGCAATCGGAAGGCATCCTGAAGACACTCGGGCCACGGCCGGCGATGGAGGGTCTCGCAGCCGAGGAGAATCGCTTCACCAATGCGCGCGTGATTGATCCGCGGCGGCATACGACTGGAGGCAATCATGCTCAGGCCGCTCGAGTTGATCCCGGACACGAGATCGAGCGTGATGCCACAGGTGTCCTCGATCTCGCGAGCAAGCTCGGCGAGTTGCTGCATGTTCTCCGTCGACGGCGCAACCGCCCCGAAACAGGCGAGATTGGTGCCGATCCCTGCAATGCGAATCGCAGGGAGCCGTCGTACGACCCGCACGACGGGGAGAAGGTCGCTGGGCCAAATACCTTCGCGCAGATCGCCGAGATCGACCATCAGTATGACGTCATGGATGCGTCCGCGACGCTCCGCCGCCTTTGACAGGCCTTCGAGCACGGCCGGTTCCGAGTTCAGACTGACGTCGACGATCTCGACCACCTCCTCGACATCCGAGAGCGCTGGCAGACGGAGCAACATGAACGACGTGTTCACGCCGGCGCCCCGCAAGCGGCGGATGTTTTCCAAATGCGACTCGCCGATCGAAACGACGCCGCCGCGCAACATCGCGGCGGCGACGCCCGGATGGCCACCCACGCCCTTGGTGACGCCGGTGACCGCGATGCCGTGGCGGGCACAAAGGTCGACGACCGTCCGCGCATTGTGCTCGATCGCGTCCAGATCGATGGTGAGATAGGGCCGCGCCATTTAGGCACCGCTGCGCGCGCGCAAGGCGCGGACGAGAAAGCTGGCAACCTCGCGGCCCGTCGTCCCGCGTCCGAAACCCGCATCCAAGCCGCACCGGCGTGCGAGTTCGTCGGTGACCTGGGTGCCGCCGCCGACCAGCACCACACGCTCACGTACGCCGCGTTGGCGGGCCAGTGCAGCGAGCCGTCGCATGTGGCGCTCGTGGACGTGGGCGTGAGTCACGATCGTCGAGATCAGGATGGCCTGCGCGCGACTGTCTTCTGCGACCTCCAACACTCGTTCCACCGGCACGGAGGTGCCGAGATCGCGACAGTGGAATCCATACCGCTCAATGCCGCCGTGCTTGATGTCGAGGATCTCGTGGAGCCCGACGGAGTGCTCGTCTTCGCCGACCGTTGCTGCGACCACGGTAATGCTGCGCGGTCGTACCCAGGCTTCGATCTCCGCGTCTGCCAGCACCTGCGGATGCGGCAAGCGGGGCAGTTCGGCGATGTTGATCGCCACATCGAGCATGCCCTTGATCTCGAACAGACTGCCCTCGGCGGGGTGGATCAGGCGGCGGCTGATGACTTGAGCATCCTTGAGGCCCATGTGGCGCACCATCTCGAGCGCGGCAGCTTCCGCGATCGACGGGGTTGCAGGCACGAACAACGTCACGCACACGATTCCGTCGCCGTGTCTCTCCACCTCCGGTCGCAACACACCGGCGGCGCGATCGGCCAGTGTCACCTGCAAGCGCTGAACAACGGTATCGGTGGAGTCGACCTCGTCGATGTACTGAATCTTCGACGCGTCGCAGAGGGTGCAGCCGCCGTAGGCGGCGCACGGCGTGCCGTCAGCATCCGCGTACACGTTGTTGCCGAAGTGACTACACACCGGAGCGCCGTAATCGGGTGCACGCGGAATCACGGTATCCGCGCCGTCACCACCATCCGGGTCACGGACGATGCCATCGGCCTTGCGCTCGGGAAAATAGCCGGAATCGACGAACTGTCCGGCTGCGACGGCGGCGTAGTAGCCGCCGCCCGCACGAATCTCTTCGAGAAAGAGCACGGCGCGCTCGACAATCTCGCGTGCCTGTTCACGCAGCGGCCCGTCGGATTTGAGCTGGACCTGCTCCATCAGGCCGTCGAGGCCGAGCAGCGTTTGGCGGGTGGCGTTGACACCGGCGACGTTGTTGTAGTGCCACGGAATGTTGCGGCCCTCGTCCGGCGTAATCGTGCTTTGAATGTCGGCGGAAGTCAGGCGCGAGATCAGCGTGTCGAGGACGTGCGTCACCGTGGCTTCCATCGTGTCGGCTTCGATGTAGCGGGTGTTCTGCTGCGCGCGGAACTTGTATCCACGAAACAGTCCGCGCAGCGCGACCGCGTAGGGCAGGTCGAGGCACAGCTTCGGCGCGGGCGGTGCCGTCGGCGGCACGGTCGACAGCGCGATCAACTCGGCGGGCATCCCCACCGCGCGGGAGTACGCGGTGTTGATTGCATGCTGTACGAGCAACTCCGGCGTGACCTTCCACGCTTCCTTGGCCGTGGCATTGGCATTGTGCGCGCCGTCGAGCTGAAGGATGCCGGCATCGGCCATAATGCGTTTGGCCTCGGCGGCGTCGACGAAGGAGCGATGCATGTTGATGCCGCGGTAGAGCACGTTGTACTGCGGGTCCTGGTGCGCGCCGTTGACGCCTTCTTCGGCGAACAGCACGGCGATCTCGGGTCCGGCCACGCCGCTCACGTAGGAGTGAAAATTGATCGGCCGCCCCACTTCGTCCTCGATGGCGTCGAGCGCCTTGCGCGTCGCGCGGATCTGTTTGCGTGTGATCGGCGTTCCACCGACGCCCTCGGGCGTGCCTTCGATCATACCGTCGATGTGCGACTGACCGGTGGTGCGGATCACCATGATGTGATCGGCGCCATGCCAGGCGGCCATGCGCATCCGGCGCAGATCATCTTCGAATCGTCCGGACGCGATTTCGGTCGTGATCACCACATCGGATTGCGGATCGATGTTGCCGAACGAGTGCGCCGACGGCAGCGGCACTGATCGCGCGAGATCTTCGGACGTGTCGGCCAGGACAAACGGGCCGACGCGATGGTTCGTGATCTTCTTCCGCCACGTCCATCCCTTGCGGCGTGGCCGGTAGCGATCGAGATCCTTGAGTACCTCGAGCAAGTCGAGAGGTTGATCGGGCGACAGCTTCATCAGCCCAGTTCGTCCCAGAAGTGGCCGGCGAGCAGCGCGGCGCCGGCGTCACGAACGGATATCCGTTTGCGGGTCGCGAGTTCGAGAACCAGACGGCCCGCTCCTCGGCCAAGCAGTTGCCGCTGCACTATGGCGGCGACTAGGGCTTTGGCTTCGATACTCGAAAATCCCATGCGCAGCAGCACCGAGCGCTCGATCGATGGCGTCGTGTGCGTGCGCGCCTCGGCAACCAGCCGTGCAACGATCTGGTTGGCTAATTCCCAGAAGTAGGCGTGCAGCTCGCTGTCGGACAACGTACGCACCCGTTCACGACGCGCCGCGAAATCATCGGGTCTGTCAACGCAGCTCATCGATGAGCCTCCGCATGACAGCGGAATCGGTTCGGGTCTCGGCGGCGAGAAACTCGATGTCGACATCGCTCAGTTTCGCTTCCGCCGGAACGGACTCGATCGCGTGTCGCACGTACTCGCGACGGACGTGGTCGAGATCGACATCAACCACTGCGATCTGTCGCGGGTGCTCGGGGATGACGATGCGCACGCCCGGGTTGTTGTCGCGCGGATCGCCGCGGCGAACTTCGATGCCCATCTGCTTGGCCAGGTTGAGCTGAGCGATGGGATGCTTGCCGGCGCCGGTGTACTCGGTCTCTTGGACGACGACGAGGCGGTCGGCTTCCAGCTCCTGAGCGATGGCGAATGCGGCGGCGAGCGACGTGTTGCCGGCCGCGCCGCGCTCCAACCCTTCGAGTTCCGCGAGCAGCTGCGTGATGTAGAACACCTCGCCTTGAGTGACGGTGACGAACCGATCGATGTAACGCAACGGGCGCGCCGCGCTGCGCGGGACATCCGCTCGATCCGGCCAGACCGTGAACGGCATTGAAAAACCGGTGTGACCGGTGGTGAAGGACTTGCGATTGAAATCGCGATCAGATGCCATGTGCAGACCCGACAAGTCGACGCTGGCGGCGACCACCGAGGTGTGCGTCGCGCCGGCCTTTTGCAGGCCGCGCGCGGTGCCGGTGACGTTGCCGCCGCCGGCGTGGGTAGCGATCACAACATCGGGAAAGCGCCCGGTCTGTTCGCGAGTTTGAACTGCGATCTCGAAACCGAGCGTCTCGATTCCGACGACCGAGTAGGGAGTGTACAACGACGCGTTGAAATACCCGGTGTTCTTCAGGACGCAGAGAAACACGTAGAAGAGTTCGGGCCCGACGGACAGGCGAATGACTTCGGCGCCGTAGGCGTCGCAGGCGCGCCGCTTCTCTTCGATCTCGGGCTGTGCCGCGCCACGGCTGTCGAAGGCCTCCTGAACGACGATGCAGCGGAGGCCGGCTTTGGCGGCTTGCGAGGCAACGGCTGCGCCGTAGTTGCCACTGGTTGCGGCGGCGACGCCGCTATAGCCGCGCTGCACCGCTTCGTGAATCGACAGCGCTGCGCGGCGATCCTTGAACGACCCCGATGGGTTGGCCGCTTCGTCTTTAACGAAAATCCGCGCACCCCTGCCCGGCCTTGCGACCGCGCGCACCAGCGCGGTGAGGTTGTGCAGTTCAACGAGTGGCGTGTTGCCGACCGCGGTTCGAGTCTGGATCGCCTGTGCGGTAGCGACGTCGTATCCGGTGTCGGCCAGTAGGCGCTCGTAGTCGAAGGCGAGCAGACCGGTCGTGTACTGCGAGTAGTCGATACCAACCGACATGCGCATGATTGCTGTCCGCTCGGCCATGATGGCCGCGTAGTTCTGGCCGATCATGCGCGCCTACGCCGTGCGCGAAGGATGGCGCGCACTTCTTCCCCGACAGCCGCAAGCTCGGGGATCGGTGCACCGAAGCCGTGGGTGTATGCAGGATTTACGGCAACGAGCGTTCCGCTGATGCGGCGGCCGGCGCGGGTGATGACTTCGACCTCATCCCCGAGAACGGCGGCGGCGACCAGAAAGCCTGCGGTGCGCATTTCGAGCGGGACTGCCTTGGTGTCTTCCGGAACCTTCGGCGCGCGTTCGCCGGCGCGCAGCACAATTCGATGAATGTCAACCCAGGTTCCTGGTGCAACTCGCTCGGCCATTTGTCCGGTCTCAGCGGTGGGTGCTGACGCAGCGGCGTGGGTCGCTCAGCATCGCGCCTGGAACCGGCAAATCGACCATCGAATGCAGGCCAGGGGCTGCGGCAAGGACGCGAGGGATGAGATTGACCGCGAGTGCCGCCGTGGCCAAGCCGCCCGGAATCTCTGGACGTCCCGACAACCGGACCGGAGGTGTCCCGTCGATCGCGATCGAATCCCCGGTCTCGATGCCTTCGAGCTGCGGATGGATTTGCTGCGGATGGACGAGCGTAATTACCGGTTTCGTTGCGCGGTAGGCCACAGCCGTATGCAGGCAGCCGGCCACAGCGCCAGGCTCAACCGTCACAATGGGCGTTTGCCGGCGGACCCTCGAAATGATGGGGTCGCGGTTCTCATCGATGCGTTCAATTTCCCATCCGAGCGCATCGCCGATCATTCGGATCGACTGTTGAAACCCGATGTGACCGACCACCGTGCCGCGTTCCACACCAGCACGAAACGCTGTCGGCGTGAGCCCGACACCTTGGCTTGTTAGCACCGACGGTCCGTAGGGCGAAAGATCATTGATGCGCTCGGCGCGGATGGAGCGGACGTCAGCGCAGACACCGGTCAGGGTGATCACCAGCAGGTCGAGCACAAAGCCGGGATTGATGCCGGTCCCAACGATCGTGACCCCATGCTCGACGGCAAGCCGCCGCAGCACGGCGGCGGTGTGGGGCGACGTCGCGGCGGGGTACGCCATCTCTTCGGCGATCGAGATGACGTGGATGTGATGGCGAACGAGAGCGGAGATCTCAGGCACGGCGTCGGCCAGGCGCGAGCAAGTTGCCTGTATCGCCACGTGCGGCCGTGTCAGTGCGATCGTCGCGTCCAGGTCGGACCGAACGTGTAGACCGAGGTCGCGACCGGCGCCGATGGCTTGGCCAAGCTCAACGCCGGCACGCTCGCGTCGTCTTCCAAAGGCACCAACCAACGCGAGGCCAGGTTTTTCCAGCACGATGCGAGCGATTGCCGATCCCATCTGACCGGTTCCAACGAGAAGGATTCGGATGGGTTCGCTCATGACAGGGTAGGGCACGCCTTTCTCTCGGAAGAGACGTGGGACGGATTGTGCGTCAGGTCGGCGGACCTTTCAATCGGCAGCGCAGGATGGCCGGGTGCGCCGATTGTCGACTCCACCGGGGTGGAGTAAGATCAAGGGCAAAGGAGGTGGACAGCATGGCGAAGAAGAAGAAAGCGGCGCGCAGCAAAGTGGAAGCGACTTCGGTGGTGTCCCGTCTTCAAACCGGCATGAAGACGATGCGACGCGATGCGGAAGCCCTGCTCGGACGTGCACGCAAGGAAGCCGCTCGCTTGTCGCGTGAGCAAAAGAAGGCATTGGGTCGAGCCGGCGAAGAAGTGCGTCGGGTCCGCACCGATCTGCAGAAATTTGTAAAGCGCAGTGTAAAGGAACTCGAAACACGTTCGGCTCGAGCACTGGCGACGCTGGAGAAAGACGTGGAAAAGCGGTTGGCACCGGTGGTGAAGCGCATGGTCGGCCCGTCGCAGCAAGAACTTCGAAGCCTAACCCGGCGCGTGCACCAGTTGGAGGAGCAGTTGAAGGGGCATGCGCATTCCGAGGCTTCGGCTTCGTCGCCTGCCCCGACGTCGGCTCCGGCCAGCGACATCTAGATCGACTCTTCGCCGGCGCGTAGCCGACGAGGTGCTGCCCACAGGGCGCGCAACAACGCGGATGCGCTGGCCGGTCTCGCGTTGACTTGCCGCGGACCGCTTGTTACTCGCTCGCCGATGACGGTCCGCACCCGGTTCGCTCCGAGTCCGTCCGGATACCTCCACATCGGCGGGGCGCGCACCGCGCTGTTTTCGTATCTGTACGCCCGCCAGCACGGCGGGCGTTTCATTTTGCGCGTCGAGGACACCGACCGGGAGCGCTCGACGCAAGAGTCGATCGACGCAATTCTCATCGCGCTGCGCTGGCTGGGCTTGGAGTGGGACGAAGGACCGTTCTTTCAAAGTCAGCGGACCGAGTTGTACCGAGAGCACATCGAGAAGATGCTGGCGACCGGGCACGCCTATCGATGCTATTGCTCGGCCGAAACGCTCGACGCCAAGCGCAAGGCGGCGCAGATGGCCGGACGCAAGCCGATGTACGATCGTACGTGCCGCAATGCGACGGGTACGCAGTCGGGGCCGTTTACGGTGCGCTTCAAGGCGCCGCTCGATGGCGAGACCTGTATCGCCGATCTTGTGAAAGGTCCGGTGCTCTTCCAGAATCAGGAGTTCGACGATCTGATCATCGCCCGATCCGACGGCAGTCCGATCTACAACTTCTGTGTCGTGGTGGATGATGCGCTGATGAACATCACCCACGTCATTCGGGGTGAAGATCATCTCTCGAATACGGCCAAGCAGATTCAAATGTATCAAGCGTTGGGGTATGCGGTGCCGGCGTTCGCGCACGTGCCGCTCATCCTGGGCGTCGATCGCGCCCGTCTGAGCAAGCGCCACGGCGCAACGTCAGTGACGGCGTACCGCGACCTGGGCTACCTGCCCGCCGCGGTCAACAATTATCTTGCGCGACTCGGGTGGTCCTACGGCGATCAAGAGATCTTCACTCGCCAAGAGTTGATCGAAAAGTTCTCACTGGAGAACGTCGGCAAGTCCGCTGGCATCTACAACCCCGAAAAGCTCGAATGGGTCAACTTCCAGCACATGAAGGCGATGCCGGTGGCGAAGTTGGCTGCGGCCGCGCGGCCGTTCATCGAGGCGCGCGGATGGACGAGGTATCTTGGCGATGACGCCTGGCTCTGCGGCGCACTCGCCACGCTGCAAGAGCGAGCGAAGACGCTCGTCGAGCTGGTCGACGCCGCGCGGTTCTATCTCTCGGACGAAATCGAGTTCGATCACAAGGCAGTAGCAAAGCACCTTCGGCCGGAGATCGAGCCGGCCTTGCAGGACTTGGTTGCAGAGTTGGAGGCGTTGACGGCTTGGAGCGTTGACGACGTGCAGGCGGCGTTCAATCGCGTCATGGAGCGGCATGGGCTGGCACTCGGCAAAGTGGCCCAGCCGGTGCGTGTGGCGCTGACGGGTGGAACCGTGAGTCCAGGAATCTTCGAGGTGATCGCAGTGCTCGGCCAACGCCGCAGCCTAGCCCGTCTGCGCGATGCGCTCGCGCGCATCGCTCCAGCGACGGCCGCGGTAACGGGTTGACATCGACCAGGGCACCGCTTACTGTCGCCGATGGGTTGCGGTGAGGAGTCGGCTAATTGGTAAGCCACCTGACTCTGGATCAGGCGATTGTAGGTTCGAGTCCTACCTCCTCAGCTTACGAGTTCGGAATGTGGAGTGCGGAATGCGGAGTGAGTCGAGCAATCCCGTGATTCCGCATTCCACGTTCGACATTCCGCACTAGGCAGACGGTCCCATCGTCTAGCGGTTAGGACACCGGCCTCTCACGTCGGTAACACGGGTTCGATTCCCGTTGGGACCATTTCCAGTTTCTCAGGGGGTCCTTCGCAGCCAAGCAGGGTGGACAGTGCGAGGTGTTCACTTTGCGCCACAGACTCCAATCCGATCGGGAATCTGGTTACATCGATCCCCGCAAGTGGTTGCTGCAGGGGTGATGCGCTCTCGCGCAGACGTACCTCCCGACAGACGCGGCTCGGCTGACCGCGATCCGTCATTCGATGGGCTTCGAGGGATCGCGGCGCTTTGGGTGTTTGCGACCCATGCTGCGTATTGGAGCCTCCTCCCACGCGTCCTCAATTTCCGCGGGGCGGGGAGAGGCGGAGTAATCTTATTTTTTTTCCTCAGTGCCTTCTTACTCAGCGGTCCGTTCTTCGCCGAGTCGAGCAAAGCCCTCACCTGGCGCGCGTGGATTCAGTATGGGTCGCGGAGAGTGTTTCGCATCGTTCCCCTCTACTATCTCGTCGTGCTCGTTCTATGGGTCCGCCGCCTCAACCCGTTCAATGGACTCGACCAGGGGGCGACCACGTCGCTCTTGATCCAACACCTCACGTTTCAAAAGGGGATGTCGGTGTTTTGGAGCATCATCTCGGAGGTGAGATTCTACATCGTCCTGCCCATCTTCCTCATCTTCACAGCGATTGTCCGCGAGAAGCTCACGCTTGGAGGACTCCCCGTGCTGTTGATCGGGGCGTGCTGGTTGGCGTGCGTCGCCTCCGGGCTTGTCCAGAACGAATATTTCCTACACCTCGGCATCGACACGCACACGCCTGTGTTCCTGTTGGGTGCCCTGACCGCTCTCGTCGTCGACGAACTACCTCCCGACTCTGTTACCCGACGGCAACGATGGACGTTCGAATGCTTGGCATGGATTGCGGCCCTCGCATTCGTGTGCAACGCGATTCCGGCCTTGTACAACAGCATCACGACCGGGAGCTCGATCTCCAATTACTCAGGCGGCAGCGGGGTCTACGAGTCCGACGGCATCTACGAGGCATTCTGGGCACAGAGGATCACCTGGATAGGCTTGCCGCTTGGGCTGCTCTTCTTCTCGTACCCGAGGGGAACGGGCCACATGAAGCGGGTGTTGTCCGTAGGACCTCTGACGTGGGTAGGTCGGGTGAGCTTTGGTCTGTACTTGATCCATGTGACTGTGATTGAGCAACTTCGTCCCCCCTTGATCCCGCTTTCGCCGCCGACGCGGCTGATTGTCGACTTGGGGTTGTCCTTGGGAGTCGCATGCGTGTCTTTCGTGCTGCTCGAGGATCCTCTGATCAAGTTGGGCCGGCGACGTACCTCAAGGCTTTTGGCCGCTCGCGACGATCCTCGATCGAAGGCGACTGGCGATTCTGGATGAAGTGAAGGCGCAGTTGGCTTCTGTGCTCGATTGCAGTATGCAGCCTCCGCGGTGGATCGCCGGGCGTGTTGTTGACGTTGAGAACGACCGCTTCGCGCGGTGAACCGACATCGTGGCAAAGGAGATGAAGATGAAATACCTCGCTACCATCCTGCTGGTGACTGCGTGTGCCGGAGCTGCGTATGCGGACGGCGCCGCCACCTACGGCGCCAAGTGCAAAGTCTGCCACGGCGCCGCCGGTGAGGGATCGAAGATGGCCCCCGACCCAATCAAGGGCAAGGCCGAGGCGGACATACTCAAGGCAATCAACGACGGCAAAGGCAAGATGAAGGCAGTGAAGATCGACGACGCCGCAGACGTTGCGAAGTTCGTCGCCGGGCTCAAATAGCGTCGATCCGTTCACAAACGGCCGCGGACTACGCGGCTGACCTCGCGGGATGCCGGCGGCTGATGGCCGCCAATTCCCGGCGAGCGGTCGATCGCGCAGGCGCGCGTCGCAGGATGTAACTGAGTCCGTGGCGAGGTCTCTTGCTGGGTACCACTCCCACATCTGCGAACGTGGTTGCCGGGCACGAGCGTTCGTGCTTCCCATCGTTCGCTGGCACTATCCTTGGTCCACACGTAGCTGGTGAGGCAGGTGCCGCCCGTCGATTCTTCGGGAGGCAGTGAATGACAAGCGCTCCGCGTGAATTCTCGACCGTCGAAGCGTGCGTTGAATACGCGCTCGCCACCGTCGGCAAGGAGATCGTGTTGGGCGCACCCCTCGGACTCGGCAAGCCCAACCAGTTGGTGAACGCCTTCTTTCGGCGCGCGCGCGAAGATTCGAGGATCCGCCTGACCATTTTTACCGGCCTCTCGCTGGAAAAGCCGAAACCGGCAAGCGAGCTGGAAGCTCGCTTGCTCGAACCCTACCTGGCACGACACTTCGGCGACTACTGCGAACTCGACTACATGGCGGCAATCCGGAACAGCTCGCTCCCCGCCAACGTGCGGGTGCACGAGTTCTATTTCCGCGCCGGATCGATGAATGGAATCGCCTCGGCCCAGCGCAGCTACATGTCGACGAACTACACGTTCGTCGCTCGCGATCTCGTCGAGCGCGGCGTCAACGTGCTCGTGCAATTGGTTGCGGAGAAGGAGATCGACGGGCGGTGCAAGCTGAGTCTCTCCGGAAACACCGACGTTACGCTCGACCTGATCCCAATGCTCGCGCCGCTGCGTGCGCGCGGCCGACCGATCGTCACGATCGCGCAAGTCCATGCTGATCTGCCCTTCATGTATCACCGGGCGATGGTCGAGCCTGATTCATTCGATGTCATCGTGCGCAACGCCACCTACAACACCACGTTGTTCGCGACGCCGAATCTCGCAGTGAGTACGGCGGACTTTGCCATCGGGTTGCACGCGAGCATGCTGATAAAGGACGGGGGCACGCTACAGATCGGGATCGGGTCGCTGGGCGACGCCGTCGTCTATGCCTGCCAGCTCCGCCACCAGTCGAACGACGCGTACCGCACGATCGCCGCGGAATTCGGTGTCGACGAGCCGCTCGTCGAATCGATTGGCGCCCTGGCGCCATTCGAAGAGGGGCTTTACGGCTGCAGTGAGATGTTCGTGAGCGGCTTCCTGCACCTGATGCGCTGCGGCGTGCTCAAACGAGAAGTGTTCGACGAGCCGCGCATTCAGCGGCTCCTCAACGAGGGACGCCTCTCGCCGACGATCGACGAGCAGACCCTTTCAACTCTGGTGTCGGCGGGTCTGGTCGCGGCACGTCTGACCGGGGATGATGTCGAGTTCTTGCGGCGCTGGGGAATTTTCAAGCCGGCCGTTCGATTCAACGACGGCTTTCTTGTCGTTGATGGCGATCGCATTCGCGCCGACCTGAACGACGAAGAAGCCTATCGACTCATCTGCCGTTCCGCGCTGGGCAGCGCGCTAGCCAACGGGATCGTCATGCACGGAGGATTCTTCCTTGGCCCGACAGAGTTCTACCAGGCCCTGCGTGACATGCCGCGCACCGAGGCGCAGCGCATCGCCATGGACAGCGTGCGGCGGATCAATCGGCTCGACGCCCCCGAGCTTCAATCCTTGCAACGCCGGCACGCCCGCTTCATCAACACGGGCATGATGGTGACGCTTGGCGGCAGCGTAGTGTCGGATGGACTCGACAATGGGCAGGTGGTGAGCGGTGTCGGCGGACAATACAATTTCGTGGCGCAAGCCCACGAGCTGCCCGACGGTCGATCCATCATCTGCCTGCGCGCGACCCGCGGCGGCGGTCAGCGGACGGCGTCGAACATCGTCGCCAGATACGGCCATTGCACCATTCCCCGGCACCTGCGAGACCTCGTGGTTACCGAGTACGGTGTCGCCGATCTGCGCGCCCGCAGCGACGAGGAGATCATTCAGGCCTTGCTCAACATTGCCGACTCGCGCTTTCAGGACGAGCTGCTCGATGCGGCCAAGCGGGCCGGGAAGATCGATCCAAACTACCGGATTCCGGAGCCCTACCGGAACAATGTTCCGGGACGGGTGAGCCGATTGATCGAGCGTTGGCGCCGCGCCGGATACTTCCCGTCCTTCCCGTTTGGGACGGACTTTACCGACGAGGAGATCGCCATCGCCGATAGTTTGCGAAGACTCAAGAGCCTCATGGATGAGCCCCGCAGCCTGATTCGGAAGCTGGTCCGTTCGTTCACGCACGGTGTCAACGAAGCCGAGGCGGCACCGTATCTCGAACGCATTGCTCTCGCCCATCCTCAGAGCGCCAAGGAGGTTGTCCTGCGCCATCTGCTCCTTTTGGAGCTGGAGGAACTCGGCTATCTGCGGCCTCTCTGATCCCGAGGCCGGTCCTCATCTGCTCGCCGAATTGGCGCCTCTTGTCGATTCGACGTTTCCGGCAGCGCAATTTACGTCAAGCGACACCCATTTTCGTATAGCATATGCGCTGGCGGCTTCAGTGATGGATCAACACCCGCTGGTACCGCCCTTGCAGCAAACTTCGCTGGATAGGGAACTCCGGATCGCGCGCTGCGAAGCGAAGAGGGTCCCAGGCGGAGGATCTGCATGAAGGCTTCTGTCTCTTCGAAGGGATTTACGCTGCTCGAACTGCTGGTCGTGGTGGCCATCGTTGGGATTTTGTCAGCGATTGCGATTCCGATCTACCGGACCTATCGAGCGAGGGGATTCAACGCGCGCATTCAGATGGACGTACGCAATGCCGCGACCGCCGAGGAAGCTTACTTCATCAACGCCCAGAGTTATCTGACGAGCGGCAACTGTAACCCGCTTCTCGGGATGGTCGTCTCCGCCGGTGTAAACTGTACATTGGCGACTGGCACTGGAAGCCCGAGCTACAAGGTCACCGCGACCCATCCGTTGGCGTCGTACGGCAATTGTACGTACGACAGCGGAGCATTGCCCCATCTAGGTTGTTCCTAGTCGCCCCATCCCCGCATCGCCCGTCGCAGGGAGAATCAGCGCCCCCCCACTTGGATCACCACGATCCGATGAGGTATCGTGCGGCCTTCAAGTACAGAGGAGGTCGCGATGAGGTGTCCAGGCTGTGGCGGCGTCCAGCAGGATCGACTGGTTCAGGTTCGGCGACCGATTTGTCTTGCGCTCTACCTCGTCGGTGCGCTGCTGGCGTGGCAGTGGGGTGGTGGATTCCTGCACGACTTGGCGGAGGGACTGCAGCGCAGTCTCTTACCCCTGTGGAAGGCCGTCGCGCCCGCGGCCGTGCTGCTTGCCGCGACGCTCGCGTCGTTCGTTCGGTTCCGCCAACTCGTGTGCGACACCTGCGAGATCGCGGCTCCCGCATGGTTGCTGCGTCCCCTCGGGGCTGACCGATCGGCGGTGGTGATTTCGGGCCCGACCCGTCGCAAGGTGCTGCGGGTACTTGGTGGCGTGGGCACCGGCGCGGCGGCAGCCGCCGGCGGTCTGGCCGTGGCGGTTGGACGCAATCGCGGGTGGCTCCCGGTGGCGCACGATTTCTTCATGACCCAGGTGGAGAACATCGCGCCACGGCCCCGGTCGGAGTGGCGCGATGCGCAGATTCGCAGCTACCGCCGGCTGGGTCGAACCAACGCGATGGTCTCCGATATCTCGCTTGGTTCGGGGCGGATCAACGATGTGCAGGTGGCGCGCTACGCGATCGAGCGCGGCATTACTTACTTCGACACCGCGCCCGACTACTCCGACAGTCTCTCGGAACGCGTGCTCGGCGAGGCCATGAAGGGGCACCGCGACAAACTTTTCCTTGCGACCAAGTTCTGCGTCCGCGACGGCCACCTTCCCAACGATACGCCGGTACCGAAAATCATCGAAGCAGTTGAGGCGAGTCTGACCCGATTGCAGACCGACCATGTCGACCTGATTCACATTCATTCGTGCGATCGGATCGATCGGCTGATGGCACCCAACATTCATGAGGCCTTCGACCGCCTGAAGGAGGAGGGCAAGGTGCGGTTTCTCGGCGTGAGCACGCATACGCCGAATCTCGAAGCAGTCGCCAACACGGCGATCGATTCGGGTCGTTTCGACGTGATGATGCTCGCCTATCATTTCGGCATGTGGGCGAGCTTTGGCGCGATCCTCGACAAAGCCAAGGCACACGATGTCGGCGTCGTCGCGATGAAGACGCTGAAGGGCGCGAAGCACACGAACCTCGCCGGCTTCCGCAACGAAGCCGACAGCTACGCGCAAGCGGCATTTCGTTGGGTGTTGTCCAATCCCGCCGTGGCCTGTCTGGTGATCTCGATCTACGAACAGCGGCAGGTGGACGAATATGTGTTTGCGTCGGGAACGGCGCTGCGACCGACCGATGTCGCGCTACTGCAACGCTACGATCAATTGGTGAGCGGCGACTATTGCCAGCCCCATTGCGGCGCGTGCTTGGATTCGTGCACCTACAATCTGCCGATCAACGACATCCTGCGCTACCGGATGTACTTCAAGGACTACCATTGGGAGAGCGAAGGTCTGCGCCGGTACGCGGCGCTTGAGCGCGATGCCTCGGCCTGTCTCGGTTGCGCGGCGCCGTGTGCCGGCCGGTGTCCGATCGACGTGCCGATCCGCGAGCAGATGCTCGACGCGCATCGATGGCTCAAGGCGTGACCTCACCCGCGCCCTGTGACGAGCGAGGACCAGCGCATGATCACCGTCCATCACCTGAACAACTCGCGCTCACAGCGCGTGCTGTGGCTGCTCGAAGAGCTCGGGCTCGACTACGAGATCAAGCGCTACGAGCGCGATACAGAGACGATGCTGGCACCCGCCGCGTTGCGCTCGGTGCACCCGCTGGGCAAGTCACCGGTCATCACCGACGGGTCGCTCACGCTCGCTGAATCCGGTGCGATCATCGAGTATCTGGTTGAGCGCTACGGGAACGGCCGGTTGATCCCGCCTGCGGGCACGGCCGAGCGGCTGCGCTACACGTACTGGCTGCACTATGCGGAAGGCTCGGCGATGCCGCCGCTGCTGTTGAAGCTGGTCTTCGATCGACTCGAAAGCGCGCCGATGCCGTTCTTCATTCGTCCCATCGCGCGAGCGATTGCGGGCCGTGCGAAAAGTTCGTTCATCGAGCCGCAAATCAAGTTGCACTTCGATTTCATCGAGGGGGAGCTCGCAAAGACCGCGTGGTTTGCGGGGCACGAGTTCACCGCCGCCGACATCCAGATGAGCTTCCCGCTGGAAGCCGCGCAGGCGCGTGCCGGGCTGGACGCGGCGCGCCCCAAGCTGACCGCGTTTCTCGATCGCATTCACGCCCGGCCCGCCTATCAGCGTGCGTTGGAGCGTGGTGGCCCGTACGAGTTGCTCCGCTAGCTCGGTTGCGTGAGAGGGTGGTGCTACGCACCCCGCTTCTCAATTTTGGCCCACGCGTCCTTGAGCCCGACGATACGATTGAACACCAGCGCTCCAGGCTGGGAGCGCTTCGTGTCGGTGCAGAAGTAACCCTGCCGTTCGAATTGTACCCGACCGCCTGATGCCAGGTTGACCAGCGCGGGCTCGAGTTTGCAACCACGAAGAATCTCCAGCGACGCGGGATTGATCGCGTCGAGAAAATTCTCTTCGCGATCGGGAAACTCGACGCGAAAGAGCCGGTCGTACAAACGAACCTCGGCGTCGATCGCATGCGCCGCCGACACCCAGTGCAGCGTGCTCTTGACCTTGCGCCCGTCGGGCGCGTCGCCGCCGCGCGTCGCGGGATCGTAGGTGCAGTGGATCTCCGTAATCTCGCCGGTGCTCGGGTCCTTCACGACGCGCTGGCAGGTGATGAAGTAGGCGTAACGTAGCCGCACCTCTTTCCCGGGTGAGAGGCGGAAGTATTTCGGCGGCGGCACCTCACGAAAATCGTCTTGCTCGATGTACAGCACTTTGGAAAACGGCACGCTGCGAGTGCCGGCAGATGGATCCTCGGGGTTGTTGACCGCGTCGAGCTGCTCGACGTGATCGGCCGGGTAGTTGTCGATGACGACCTTGAGCGGTTTGAGCACGGCCATCGCTCGTGGCGCGCGGCGGTTCAGATCTTCGCGAATGCAATGCTCGAGCATGGCGACATCCACCGTGCTGTTGGCTTTGGCGACGCCGATCCGATCGCAGAAGGTGCGAATCGATTCGGGCGTATAACCGCGCCGGCGATAGCCCGCGATGGTCGGCATGCGCGGATCGTCCCAGCCGTCGACGTGTCCGTCGCGGACGAGTTGCAGCAGCTTGCGCTTGCTCAGGACCGTGTAGGTGAGATTCAAGCGCGCGAACTCGATTTGTTGGGGATGGCAGGGCACGTCGAGCTGGTCGAGAAACCAATCGTAGAGCGGGCGGTGATCCTCGAACTCCAGCGTGCAAATCGAATGCGTGATCCTCTCGATGGCATCGGAGAGTCCGTGCGCAAAATCGTACATCGGATAGATACACCAGGTGTCGCCGGTGCGATGATGCGAGGCTTTCTTGATGCGATAGAGGGCCGGATCGCGCATGTTGACGTTGCCCGAGGCCATGTCGATCTTCGCCCGCAGCACGCACGTGCCTTCATCGAGATCACCCCGCCGCATCTGCTCGAAGAGTGCGAGGTTCTCCTCAACCGAGCGGTCGCGAAACGGACTGTTGCGGCCAGGCTCGGTGAGGGTGCCGCGATAGGCGCGGGTTTCCTCCGGGCTGAGGTGGCAGACGTAGGCCTTGCCCTTCGTGATCAATTCGATCGCAAACTCATTCAGGCGCTGGAAGTAGTCGGACGCGAAGAACCGTTTGTCGCCCCAATCGAAGCCCAACCAACGCACGTCCTCCTGAATCGAGTCAACGTACTCCACGTCTTCCTTGGCCGGGTTGGTGTCGTCGAAACGAAGGTGGCAGACCCCGCCGAACTCTTGGGCAATGCCGAAGTTGAGGCAGATCGACTTGGCGTGGCCGATATGCAGGTAGCCGTTCGGCTCCGGCGGAAAGCGCGTGCACACGGACCGATGCTTGCCGCTCTTCAGATCGGCGCTGACGATCTGACGAATGAAATCGCCCCCGCCCACCGACGGCGTCGCTTGCGCCTTCTCGCTCTCAATCATGTGATCCCGTTCTCCATTCCAATGGGTCCCGATGGATAACAGCTTTCCTGGCGCATGCAACGGGCGGTGGGACCCAGCGACCCGCAGGCCGGCGGTCGCCGCATGGCCGATGTGGACCAGATGAGCCACTTCATGTGTACCAAGCGTTACTGTGACCCCTCACCCTCGGGCAAGCCTCGTGCCGGACGCCTTGGCGGATACCCAAGAGACCCGCTCGGGGCGCCGAGCGTCACTATGCGCACGAATTGGTAAGCGCGTTTTGTCATCTTCGTGCCGTCGGCACGAAGCTAACCTCGGCTTGGACGGAATCAGCTAGGGCATAGGCCTTGCAGCCGGGCGCAGCGCGGTCAGTATGATCGCCCGCCTGGTCTTTTGGCGGACATGTAATCGCATGTGCGGCGCCGGCCGTAGGGAGGACGAAATGAGGAACTTCAGAACGATCACGCTGTGGGTCGCCACCGCGGTTGTTGCGCTGACCACCGTGCTCGCACGCCCACTCTTGGCGGTGGACGCGAGGCTGGCCGGAGACACCCTGACGATCGCAGGGAAAACGACCAACAGCGGCGCCAAGACGGCGATCGTTCTGCAAGGGATCGGGACCAAGCCGACCCCCGCACCGATTCAGCGCGCATTCTTCAAGTTCGATCTCTCCGGAATCGGCTCCACCACGACCTCCAAAGCGATCTTCACTTTCTATGTCAACAAAATCGCCAAGAACGGTGGCGGCACGTTCGAGCTGCATGCCGTCAACACGGATTGGGATGAAGCCACCCTGATCGGAACGACCGCGGTTGATATCGACTCGGTCGTGCAAGCCAGCGGCTCCATCACGGCGGGGCAGCAGTTCATTTCCGTCGATATTACCGCCTTGGTGGCGGATTGGCTCGATGGTTCGAAGCCGAATTACGGACTGGTGCTCGTTCCGTCGTCGAACGCGCTCTCGGCGACGTTGGATACTAAGGAAAGCACCGGCACCTCACATCCGGCGACTCTCGACGTGAGCGTAGACGGTGGCGGTGGTGGCTCGACTGGTCCCACCGGAGCGACTGGGCCGACTGGGCCAACTGGGCCTGCCGGCGCGACCGGCGCAACCGGGCCGCAAGGAATGTCGGGTGCGGTTGGAGCGACCGGCGCAACCGGCCCTGCCGGCGCTACGGGGAATGAGGGCGCCACCGGTCCGACTGGACCGCAAGGGCCGGCAGGCGAGACGGGTGCGACTGGCCCGCAAGGCTCTGTCGGTGCAACCGGCGCCACCGGGCCGCAAGGAGCAACGGGCGCGCAGGGATTGACCTGGCAAGGCTCGTTCAGTGATAGCAACGGCTACAATCACAACGACGCCGTTCAGTTCACCAACGGCTCTAGCTACATCTGCGCGAATGCCGATGGCTGTGGGGCGAGTGCCTCGCCAGTCGATAATCCCGATTGGCAATTGCTCGCGCGCGTCGGCGACACCGGCGCAACGGGCTCAACCGGCAGTACCGGTTCCGTTGGGCCGACTGGATCCACCGGCGCAACTGGACCGACGGGACCATTCGGCGCAACCGGGGCAACCGGACAGACAGGCCCGGTCGGTTCGCAAGGACCCGTGGGCGATACCGGTCCGATTGGTGAAACCGGTGCGACCGGTCCAGTGGGCTCGAGCGGAGCGCAAGGCCTGACAGGCGCAACCGGAGCCGTAGGGCCGACCGGTCCTACCGGCGCCACCGGCCCACAGGGTCTCACGTGGCTCGGCAACTTCAGCGATAGCATGGCCTACAACTTCGGCGATGCGACGCACTTCACCGACGGCTCCAGCTACATCTGCGCGAACGAGAGCGGGTGCGGGGCGAGCGATGGTCCGGCGGGCAATCCGGATTGGAATCCGCTCGCGCAAGTTGGAAACGTCGGGGCAACTGGTCCGCAGGGCGTCGCTGGCGCTACCGGCTCGACCGGACCCACGGGGGCGACCGGCGCGGTTGGTCCGACCGGCGCAACCGGATTGACTGGTCTCACCGGTTCCACCGGACCAATCGGCGCGACCGGTCCGCAAGGGATCGCGGGTGACGTCGGTGCAACCGGCCCCACTGGTGCAACCGGTGCCACTGGTCTGCAGGGTGTCGCCGGCGATGTCGGCGCGACCGGGGCGACAGGCCCGACGGGTGCCACGGGCCCGCGCGGTCTGGTGTGGCTGGGCGACTTCAACGACATGACCGACTACGCGTTCACCGACGCGGTGCACGCGACCGATGGATCGAGTTACGTGTGCGTGAACGAATCCGGGTGTGGCGCGAGCGCCGCACCGGATTCGAACCCGGATTGGCAGCTCCTCGCCAAGGTCGGGGACACGGGTGCGATCGGCGCAACCGGCCAGACCGGTCCGGTCGGTCCGACCGGCGCAACGGGATTGACGGGCGCCACCGGACCAACTGGTCCAACTGGACTGACGGGCGCCACGGGACCAACGGGGGCCACCGGTTTGACGGGGGCCACGGGTTCGACCGGCCTCACCGGCGCAACCGGCCAGACCGGACCAGTTGGTGCGACCGGCCCGACCGGTGCCACCGGCACGTTCGGCGCCGGCGTGAACACACAGACTGCGGGCTACACCGCGGCAGCCGATGACAACGGCAAGTTGATCACCATGAACGGCGCGTCGCTAACACTGACGTTGCCGGCCGCCGCGCCGAGTTCGACCTGGTACGTCGGGGTGCAAAACCTCAACGCGACCCCGTTGACGATTTCGCGCAACGGCAATCAGATCAACGGCGGCACCAGCAACGTCACGTTGGCGCAGTACCAGGTCACGCAAATCTGGACCGACGGCACCAACTACTTCACCAGCCCGGCGCTGGTCGCGGGGTCCAACATTACGTTCACCCCGTCGAGCACTGGGATCACGATCTCGGGCAACGCCGGCACGGTCACCGGATCGAGTCTCACCTCTGGTCAACTCCTCGTCGGTGCCGGCGGCTCAGCGATCGGCGTCGGCAACCTCTCCGGCGACGTCACTACCAGCGGCGGCACCGCCACTACGCTCGGAAGCGGCGTGGTCTCCAACGCCAACGTCGCTGCAGGTGCGGCGATCGCTGATACCAAGCTGGCCACCATCAGCACGGCCGGCAAGGTGAGCAACAGCGCCACCACGGCCACCAATGCCAACACCGCCTCGGCAATCGTCGCGCGTGACGCCAGCGGCAACTTCTCCGCCGGCACCATCACGGCGTCGTTGACAGGCAACGTCAGTGGTAACGCCTCCACCGCGACGGCGCTGGCTGCGAACGGAGCCAACTGCAGCGCCGGTTCATTCCCGCTCGGCGTCGACGCGTCCGGCGCTGCAGAGTCGTGCACGGCCCTGCCAACCTCGATCACCGGAACTGCCAACCAGATCACCGCATCGGCGTCGACGGGGGCCATCACACTCAGCATTCCGAACAACCCGACGTTGCCCGGCACCACCACCGGTACGTTCAGCGGTAATCTCACCGGCACCGTCACCGGCAATGCCACCAACGTGACCGGCATCGTCGCGAAGGCGAACGGCGGCTTCGGGGCCGACGTCACCACGGGTGTGGCGGCGCACAACTTCTTCGGGAACAACAGCGCCAGCTCCGGTGCCGGCGCCTTCAGTGCAATCGGTACGTCGGACACGTCGCCGAATTGGTACGCAGCCGACACCGGTGCGGTGAACGCGGCGGTCGTCACCCTCTCGCCGGCCGCGACGGCGCTGACCGCAGGCCTCGAAGTCGACTTCAAGCCGACAGCCGCCAACACCGGCGCGGCGACGTTGAACGTCAATTCACTCGGCGTGAAGAGCATTACGAAGAACGGAGCGACCGCGCTTGCCGCCAACGATCTCACCACCTCTGCAATTGCCAAGGTGATCTACGACGGCACGCAGTGGCAGTTGCAGAATCCGCAGACGCAAACGACCGTCGGCACGGTGACCAACTTCACCGCCGGCAACCTGTCACCGCTCTTCACCAGCAGCGTCGCAACCTCCAGCACGACACCTGCGCTAACGTTCTCGCTCAGCACAGCGGGTGCGCACACGTTCCTCGGCAACACCAGCGGATCGACGGCGGCACCGTCTTACTCGAGCATCACTGCCGCCGACCTGCCGGGCTCGATCACCAGCAGCACGAGTGGCAACGCCGGTACAGCGACGACACTGCAAACGTCGCGAAACATCAACGGGGTCGCCTTCAACGGCTCCGCTGACATCACCGTGACCGCGGCTGCCGGTACGCTCACCGGTACCACGCTCGCGAGTAACGTGGTGTCGTCTTCACTCACGAGCGTCGGCACGCTCACCAACCTGACGGTCACCAATCCGATCAATGGATCGGTCACGGGAAGTGCCGCATCGTTCACCGGCTCACTGGCCGGTGACGTAACCGGCACGCAAGGGGCGACGAGTATCGCTGCCAATGCCGTCGTTACAGCGAAAATCTCGAATTCGAACGTCACGTACGCGAAGATCCAAAATGTTACTGGCTCCACGCTGTTAGGCAATCCAACGGGAAGCGCCGCGGCTCCCTCTGAAATCACGTTGGGAGGTGGGCTGGCGTTCAGTGGCACCAATCTGGTAGCGACCCCACCGACGTTCTTCAGGCCGACGAACTTCACCACGACCAATTGCACGTGGCAGGTCGTGTGTTCCACGACGGCCACGAACACGACAACCCAGACGTCCGGGAACTACACCGTGCCCCCCGATGCCAACTACGTCACCATCGAGGCAGTGGGCGGCTCAGGCGGTGGTGGCGGCGGCGGCGGGAGAACTTCGGGCGGAGCCAACTCTGGCGCAGGCGGAGGTGGTGGTTCTGCTGAATACGCGGGTACCTTCCTCGCCGTAACTCCGGGCAGTACGATTACGATTTCCTACGGAGCGGCCGGAACTGGCGGTACGGCGGGTGCGCAATCCAATTCCGGCACCGCCGGTACTGGCGGTACGGGCGGCAACACAACAATCACCTATAACTCGGTGGTGTACGTCACTGCGCATGGCGGCACTGGCGGTGGCGGAGGCGCGAACGGTGTCAGTACCGGTGGGACTGCCGGGACCGGCGGTACCGGCAGCAGCGATCAGCAGCACACCAATGGTAACAACGGGACGGCCGGCGGGACCCTGACGACAGTCGGCACGGGTGGCTCGGGTCCGCAGCCGACGAGCGTCACCTCAAATGTCGGCGGCAACGGGGGTGCTGGGAGAGGTACCAGCGGTACCGGAACCACTGGGAACGCAGGTAATGGTGGGGCGGTGGCGATCTCTTACATGTAGTGTGCAGCGCAAAAGAGTTCGAGTGCCGGTTGCAATGCGGGAGGCCGAAAGGCCTCCCGCTTTAGCTTTGAAGCCGAAATCGACACGCCCCCTGCGCGCGACGGTTCGTTGCATCGCGGGACCAGTCGGCGAAGTGCTGCTCACGGAGTTGAAATTAGGCGGTTCGAGATGAGATACGGAAGTCAAGGAGGACCGTTTGCCTTGAAGACCTGTCTACTCGCAATCCTGCTGATCGCAGCCCCGGTGTTGGCGATCGACGACAGCATTCCCTTTACCCAGGAGACACAACTCAAGCTACTGAAGACGCTGCGCCAGTTTCAGGACCAGCAGCTCAAGATCAAAGACCTGCAGCGGCAGTTCGATCAGGCAAGCCTCGTCGTGAGGCAAATCCAGGATCAGTTGGAAGCGGACTGCGCCGCAGCCGCGAAGGACGCCAAGGTCGACCTGACGAAATACAACTGCGACCTGGACAAGCTTTCATTCGTCCCAAAGCCAGCGCCGCACAAGCCAGATGCACCCAAGTAGGCGAGGTACGAGCTGATCGCGTCTTCCACCTCGCATTGATCCGAGCTAGCTTGCTGGCCTGATTGGCTGAAGATGCGGACACAGCGACGCAGCGCTCACGGCGTCGCTCTCGCTCAACGCACGGGATGCGGATCCTTTTGGTGCGAGTCTTTGTGCGCGTCGCACTCGCCGTGGGCATCCTGGTCCCACTCGTCGGCCTCTGGCCGGAACTGCTGCATCTCACGCCAGACGTTAACGACGGCGCATTTCACCTTGGCGTGACGCGCAACACCATCGCGGCCATTCGCGAAGGACTCAATCCGCTCGACTTCTGGGTGCCGACGTGGCTCTCCGGGTTTCCGCTGTTTCACTACTATCAGCCCGCGCCGTACCTCCTGATGGCCGCCCTGCATTTCGTCTCGGGCGGTGCGATTCCGCTATTGCTGCTGCACCGGGCCGTTACGATCGTCGCGCTGGCGCTGTTCCCGCTGACCAACTACGCCGCGCTGCGCTGGCTCCAACAACCGCGCGAGACCGCGGCCTGCGCGGCGCTGCTCAGTTGGTTGATCTCGGCCCACGGCGGCTACGGCATCGAGCTGGAGAGCTTCACCTGGTCGGGGTGGGGATTGTTCACGCAAGCGGTTGCGCTGCCGTTGCTGCCGCTCGCGCTCGCAGCCGGCTATCAGGCGATCCACAGGCAGCGGAGAACTCTTGGCTCCGCTGCGTTGGTTGCCGCCACGCTGCTCGCGCATGTGCTTTACGGCTACATCGCTGCGATCAGTCTTGTGCTGGTGCCGTTCATGGTGTTCGGGAGCGACGACATGCGCCGGCGCGCGCTCGGACTGGGCCGATTCGGCGCGCAGATCTTCGCGTTGACTACCTTCTTCGTCGTGCCGCTGGTCCGCGACGGCGCGTATCACGCGAAGAGCTTGTACGACGCCGCGGAGAAGTTCGATTCACACGGTGCGCGGGTGATTCTCGGCTGGCTCTTCAGCGGTGCGCTGTTCGACTATCATCGCTTACCGGTATTGACCGGCTTGATTGCGGTGGGGCTCTATTTCGCGACCCGAGACTGGCTTGAGCGCCGCGATGACGTGCATGGCTGGTTTGCGTGCGGATTCATGCTGTGGCTCGCGCTCTACTTCGGCCGCGCGACGTGGGGCGCACTGGTGGATCTGCTCCCACTCAGTCGCGGATTGCATATGGAGCGGCTGTCGAGCGGAGTTGATCTGTTCGCGTTGTGGCTTGCCGCGATCGCACTCGGGCGGTTGGTGCGGTGGTGCATTGACGGCTGGTCGCCGGCAACACAATCGGCGGTCGCGATTGGAATCATCGCACTGCTCGCCCCGATGTTCGTCGAACGGACCAGATATCTCACGCAGAATGCGCGGAACGTGGCTCTCGCACAGCAACGATTCGAGCGTGAGGCGCCGGGTTTCGAGCCCATCCTCCGCGAACTCCGTTCGCATCCGGGCCGGGTGTATGCCGGCCGCTCCGGCAACTGGGGCAGCAAATACAAAGTCGGCGATGTGCAGGTGTACCATCTGCTGTCCGCCGCAGCGATCGCGCAACTCGCCAACGCGCCGTTCTCGTGGGCGCTCAGCACCGACTTCCAGATGCAGCTCGATTGGCCGGACCGGGCAACGTATGAACTGTACGACACGGATTACGTGTTGACGGACCAACCGCAACATGTGCAGCCGGGATCGCGGCTGCTCGTCCTCTCGAGTCGGCACTACCTGTTTCGGCTCGATTCGGAAGGGCCGTTCGGCATCGTGTCGACCCCGCTGAAAATCGTGGGCAGCAGTGATACGACCTGGTACGCAACCGCAACGTGGGCGAGGAGCAACTGGCCAGCGGTGCGCGCGCTCGCTCAGCTTGAATTCATTCCTGACGGCGCCGGCTCGATCCGCACCATTCGAATGCTGGATCCCTTTCGGTATGTGACCGAGGGATCCGACGAGCCCCACAACATCTTCGACACGCCCAGCGTTTTCGCAGACGAGCCGCCGCCCGCGCCGCGTGGAGTGCTGCGTGACGCAATGGTCTCGCGGCAAAACGCCCAGGTGACGGCGGAGATGGAAGAGCCTGGGGTAGTTGTGTTCAAGGCAACCTATCACCCGGCTTGGCGTGCGTTCGTCGATGGAATTGCAACGCCGACCCTCGTCCTCACCCCCGGATTGATCGGCGTTCACGTCCCCGCTGGACGTCACTCGCTGCGGCTGGCTTACCAGCCCGGTTGGCTAAAGGTCGGGCTCCTGCTGAGTGGCGTGCTGATCGCGCTCGCGCTCGATCGCTGGTGGGCCGTGCGGGGTCGCGCTGACGGAGGCGGTGCTGCGTGACACAGCCGGATCACATCACGCCCCCGCGTCGTTCACCCGCATCGGTCTGGTGGCTGCTTGCGGGCGCGCTCGCGCTGCGCGTGGTGGTCATACCGGCCCCGGGATGGGAACTCGACGTGACGCGCTTCGGGTGGTGGATGCGAGCCGCGGTGGAGCACGGGGTCGCGCAGGTGTCCGAGGTGACGTGGTGCAACTATCCGCCGGGCTACCTCTATCTTCTCAAGGCGGTCGGCCTGTTGTGGATGTGGATCACTCGCGGGCCGATCCCACCGGATGGGAGTCTTGCGCTGCGAGCGTTGGTGAAGCTGATTCCGATCGTCTCGGATTTGGCCGGGGCGTGGTTCCTCTATCGACTGGCTGCACGCACGGTGAGGCCGACGCGTGCGTTGATGGTGCTCGGCGCATACGCATACAATCCGGCGCTGTGGTTCAACAGCGCGGTGTGGGGGCAAGCGGATTCGTTGGTAGCGGTCATGCTGTTGGCGTCGGTCTGGGCGCTGTCGTCTCAGCTATTTGCGCTCGCGTTCGCCGTGGCGGCCGCGACGATCTTGGTCAAGCTACAAGCGGTTGTCGTCGTCCCGATCCTCGTGCTGGCTGCGTACCGCACCGGCGGCCTCAGGGGGTTGTTTGCCGCGGCACGTGGGGCGGTGATCGCGGTGCTGATTCTCGTGCTGCCGTTTGTGCTCGGCGCCCGCATGAACTCGTTGATCGACATGATCTTCAACGCCACCGGATGGTACCCGTACGTCTCGATGAACGCGCACAATGTCTGGTGGTTGGTCGCCGGCATGCGATCCCCGGGAATTTCGGACGCGATGCGCGTCGGGAATGCGTTACTCACATATCACACGCTCGGCACGGCGATGCTGGCGATCGCGACGCTGCTCATCGGGTGGCGACTGTGGGGCGAGTTGGCCCAACCGACCTCGCAGTCGATGCGGCAGGTCTGCGAGACGATCGGTCTGCAACTGATGGCCTTCTACTTGTTACCGACCCAGATGCACGAGCGCTACATCGTGCCGGCGTTGATCTTCGCGGCGGTCGCGTGCGTGTGGACGCCGCGGTTCTGGTGGGTCTACGGAGTCATCTCGGCGGCAACGTTTGTCTCGCTCGCGACAACCTTGAATGTCGGCTATCCGCTCGCCGAGCGATATCCACGAGTTCTCGGGCGGGTCATTGGACTGCTGCCGGCGAGCCGCGGCGAGACTTACGCGGTGAGCGTTCTCTTGATCGCTGCGTTTGTCGCGTGGTTCCTTCATACGCCCGATCGAGGCTTCCGCGGGCGCGCCGCGCTTGTGGCGGGGCTTTGCGCTCTCGTGCTGTATGGGGTGGCGCACATCCCGCTTCACGCGGTCGCCTCGATCGCCGACTGGGAACCGGTCCAACAGTCTCAGGAATGGGGCACGTTGCAACACAACCGCAGCGTCGATCGCCAGCGTCTGTCCGTGTCGGGGTTCGTGTTTCGGCGTGGGATCGGGACGCATGCGACGTCGCACCTGACCTATCATTTGCGGCGTGCGTTTCGGAGGTTCGACACGCTGTTCGGGATTGATGACGAAGCCAATCGCGGTCAGCGAGTTCGCTTCCGTGTTTTGGTCGATGAACGGGTGAGCTTCGATAGCGGCCCAATTGCCGGCCTTAGCGCTCCTCGGCATCTGCGGATACCGGTCGACGGAGCGGAATTTCTGACGTTGGAAGTGCTTGATGGCGGTGACGGAATCAATTCCGATCACGCCGATTGGTTGGAGCCGGTGTTGTCGCGCTGACCAGACGGCAGTGCGTCGCGAGTCAATCGGTGAAGAGTGAGAAGAACCAGAGCGCCCAGCCGGCCGCACCCAGAAGCATGAGCCGCCCGACCATTGCCCGGTCGCCTTGAAGTCGCTGGACAGCTGTTTTGCTCAAGCGGGGTACGGAGTCAACCGGCGAGACATCAACTACCCGCCAGTGTTCGCTGCCGAGGCTACGCAGCCGCTGCTCCAACGAATCCCGTACCGAGCGAACATCGGTACCCTTCAGATCGCGCACCCGAACCGTCGCCCGAAAACTCCGCATCGCTCGCGCCTCCCTCGCTCACGACCATATCCTTGCGCGCATTCCCCAAAACTGCTGACGCAGCCTATACAATATTTGTCCGTAGATTCCTATATGTCATCCACCATGCGCTCGCGGCCAGATGCGCCCGTCCGTCCAGCCCTCACGCTCACGCTTGTCCCTCCGGGCTCAGGTTCAGGTTCACCAACGCAAAGAACAATTCGTCGAGCGAGTGATAGCGGAACGTGTCACGCTCGTTCGGATTGAGGTCAGCCGGGTCGACGCTCCATCCAGATGACTCGTCGCCGTACACCGGAAACACTTCAAGTCCGACCTTCAACAGTTGTGCGTTCACCGAACCGTGGAGATAGGTGTATCTCACGGCTAGCTCCTTTGCCTCGCGCACGCAGTGTTCCACTCCCGACAGTTTGCGGCAGCAGAATGCATGCCACCGCGGCCCCCTTTTGAGTCGAGAGTGCGGTGACGTCAACCCTTGGGTTGAGTGTTAAGAAACTAGCCGCATGAGCGAAAAGTGCTCGCACCGTCGCCACGGGTCGTGACGGGTGGCTGCATGCTTAGTGGAGCATCTCGCTCAGCCCCTCGCGCTCGCAGATCACTCGCATGTGTTGAAGCGCGCGGGCCTCGAGTTGCCGGATGCGCTCGCGACTGACACCGAATCGGACACCAATCTCGTCGAGAGTCTCGTCACGATCCCCGTTCATCCCAAACCGCAGCCGCAGGATGGTGGCTTCCCGTTCCGGCAGTTCGGCTAAGGCAGTCGTGAGGAGGTGAGCCAGTTGCCGATCGCCGGCTTGATGCTCGGGCTCACAACGCGCGGGGGCCGGCAGTGCACTTTCAAGCGTTCGCTCATCGTCGGCACCGAGCGGGGTGGCGAGGGAGACACACTGTATCCCTTGGGTGATAGCGGCGAGCTGGGCCGGGCTGACGCTTTCTTCGATGCTCGACGGCTCGCGAGAATCGTCGTCGGGATCGATTTGAGCGCGCCCGATCTTGCGGCGCAACTGGTTCCAATGCACGGGAGTGCGGATGGTCGCCCCCTGACAGTCGGCGGCGCGCGCAATCTGCTGCCAGATCCACCAGACTGCATAGGTGCTGAACCGGATGTTGCGGCTGGGTTCGAACTTCTCGACCGCGCGGACCAACCCGAGCGTTCCTTCCTGGATCAGGTCGAGCAACGTGAGCGTCGGGTGGCGATAGCGCCGGGCAATCATAGCGACCAGCCGAATATTGGCGGTGATCATTTCATCACGCGCGGCACGGTAATCTGTCAGAGCCCGATCCAATCGCTCGCTGAACCGCCGCATGCGTTGCCGCGTATCCCGCGAGGGGGCGCGCTTCGCCTGCACGCGAGCCTCTTGCAGCACCATCAGCGCTTCACGTTCACGGAAGTCTTCATCCGGATGGACGAGGCTTCGCCCGACAGCACTCAGCGCAGCTCGCACGAGCCGCCGTTGTCCCTGGAGCAGACGCACCACGACGCGCCGTCGGGTTGCGATTTCGTTGGCCAGCCTGATTTCCTCATCGCGATCGAGTCGGCCGGTGGCAGCCAAATCCGAGAAGAACGCCGCATCAACGTCCGCGTAGTCGCCGCGCTCAGCCGATTCGGAGTCTTCGGTCGCATCCACCGCGGGCAGATCTGCCCCCCGCGACTCGGCGAAGTCGTCGTCAAACTGCTCGGTTGGTCCAAGCGATTCTGTGGTCATCACATCGGTCAACATATCGACAAATTGGACGTGTTGAGGCAGGCTCTATTCATACGGGTGGTGGCGATGACCGCCAGGCATATTTCGCCAGTCATTCTTTCTGTGCTGGGCATCGGGGATGCGGCTTTCCAGTGGAAAACTGCCTGTTGCGCTGCTTCAACGATTGATCCGGTACACCGGTAGCCCCGATCCAGCGGTCATGATCGGACCGCGATTTGGTGAGGACGCTGCGGTGATCGATCTCGGTGATCGTTACCTCATCCTCAAGAGCGATCCGGTGACCTTCACGGCTCAGGAACTCGGTTGGTACGCGGTGCATGTCAATGCGAACGACATCGCGGTCATGGGGGCGCGACCGCGGTGGTTTCAAACCACCCTGATTGCCCCGCCCGGGACCGATGATGGAACCGTGCGACGCATTCTACGCGACGTCCACATCGCCGCGAAAGGTCTGGGCATCGCTATCACCGGGGGCCACACCGAGATCTCGCCGGCGGTGCGCCAGCCGATCATAGCGGGTGACATGCAGGGAACGGTGGCCCACGATCGCCTGATCACCTCGGGTGGCGCACGACCCGGGGACGTCATCCTCCTCACCAAGTGGGCGGCGATCGAAGGCACGTCGATCTTGGCGCGCGAGTTCCCCGCGGTGGCGCGCCGACTTCTCGGCGAGCGAGGTCAGCGCCGGGCCGCACGGTTTCACCACCGGCCTGGAATCTCAGTTGTGCCGGAAGCGCTGCTGGCGGCCCGCCTGGGCGCCACCGCGTTGCACGATCCGACCGAAGGCGGCGTTGCGGCGGCGGTGTACGAACTCGCCGTCGCCTCGAGCTGCCGCATCGAACTCGATCTCGAACAAATTCCCGTGCATCCGATAACCACGAGATTGTGTGCGCACTTTCGGATTTCGCCGCTTGGGCTGATTGCCTCGGGGAGCCTATTGGCGGCCGTACCGCCGCAGCGTCTCAGGCGGCTGATGGCGCGCCTGGCACGGATGCAGATCGCGGCGACTCCGATCGGCGCGGTGCAAGCGGGACACGGGGTGCGCGCGCGTCGGGCAGGCAAGCGCGTCCCGTTCGAGTGGTCGGAACGCGATGCGCTGACGCAGGTACTCTAGCGCAGGGCGATCGGTCACAGCGCGATCACCCAGACGCGCGCGGATTCCCAGATCCGTGACCGAATCTCCGGCCACGCCTCCCACCGCGCGTCACCGAGAAGGGACCGAAGGCGCTCGGTTGCATAGTAGATCAGCAAACCGCAGTCATAGCGCCACCCGCGCGAGACATCGCCGCCGGTGGCGGTGTACATGGCGACGCGATAGACCCCACGAGCAAGTTCGTCGGCCGCGTTGGTGTAAACCACCTCACCCACCGCCCCGAAGGGCAGGGGGAGCTGCAAGCGGAAGTCCGGCGCCGGGGCCTTGGTGGGCGTGCGGAACACTGACGACTGATCGGTCAACTCGGGTACCGATTCGCGCAGCCGCTCGAAGGTACGCCCGATCGCGGGCTTCGCCAATCCCAGTGCGGTCTCGTGCTGAGTCGGCCCGCGCTCCTCACCGCCGTAGCGGAAGCACATGAACGGATCGGCCCGCAGCTCGCGCTTGGCGCACCACGCGACGAGTGCATCGTCAATCTTGCCGTAGAGCAGCTTGCGAAACGCCGCGTCGTGATTGAAGCGTTGGCGTTGAGTGCGCGCATCGACCGCTCTCTTCTCGATGATCAACTGCACGCAGTGCTTGTCGGTCATCACCTCGTCGGCCGCCAGCGCGCGTTCCAAAAACGCGAAGAACGCTCGCGCCGCATCGCGGCGCGTATCGAGATGAGTGGGCATCGGAGAGCCGCATAGGGGGGGCTCGGTGCTTTGTCAACGGTCGGCTCTAGAACGGCGGCACCTGTCGGCATCGCCGCTGGCAGTCTTGCAAGCTGAGTGCTAGTAAGGCCGCCTTTGCGATGTCCCGCGGCGCACACGGGCGGCGGGCGTCAGGCTGAACCAGGAGCAAAACAACCCAATGGCCGCAAAGACTTCGGCACGCGCGCGCACGCAACAACAGCGGCGCTCCACCACGTCGCTTACGCAATTGACGATTTTGGATGCCTTGCGCACCTGGGTGGTGCCCGCCGTCACCTTGCCGGGCGCGTTGATCATCTACGTCCTCTACAATGTCGAAATGGTCGAACGGGAACTCTCGGTGACCATCCTCGGCGTGCTGACCCTGATCACACTGGTTTGGCTGGGCGTCCGCGGATTCATCCACGAGCGCACCAGCCAACGGACCGCAGTGATCGTGGGCGCCTACGCGCTGATGTGGATGGCAGCGACCACCGTCCCGTTTCTCGCCCTCGTCGATCCGGGCTCGCCGATCTTCAGCGCGCCGTTGCACGCCAACGATACGGTGACCTTACCGCTCGAGAATCGTCCGGGAGAGTATCGCCTGGTGGTCGAAGGCGCGTTCGCACCAACGTCGGGCCAGAGCACGCGCCTGGCGCACTACCGGCTGTCGTTGCGTGGCGGTGGCGGGGAGCAGAGCCTCGAGGGGCGCTTCAGCGAGCGGTTCCTCCAGCAGCGACTCGGCCGGCGCGGAAGCGCGACCGTGCGTGATCTCCACACCGCGACGCAGCACGATGTGGTCTCCGATGGGACGCCGCTGACACTGGCGCTCAGCGAGTTGGCCCCGATCGATACCATCAACAGCGTCACTGTTCACCTCTATCCGGAACGCTTTCCGAAAGTCGTCTTTGTGGGCGTCGCCATCCTGCTCGCGGCCGGCGCGGTTGTGGTCGACGCGTGGCGGTCGCGCGAGCAAACCAGTGGGTTGCTCACGACCATAACCCTCGGCGCTGTGTTTGCGATTGCCGGCCTGCGATGGTGGGGTGGTCCGCATCCCGGCTTCGGCCAACTCGCGGTCGAAGGTCTAATTGGCGGCGTTGCTGGAAGCCTGACTGCGGTGGCGCTCGATCGTCTCGTGCGACCGCTTCTGCGCCGATTACCAGCCGCACCCTGACCACCGGATGGCGATGGGGAATCTCACTGCGCGAAGCCTCGCCCCGGCTCGAACGTTGCCGGGTGCGGGGGCTGCTCGATCTCTCGATGTTTTTCGGCTGCTCCTGCGCGCCCTGACACTGACGTTCATCGCCGTAACCCTGAGTCCGGTTGCGGCGAGTCAAAGCGCGGCAATCGAGAATGTCCCCGGCTCGTTCTCGGCGGTGGCGAAGGCGGCGCGGCCCGCCGTCTGTCACATCTTTGCGGCGCAGGCCGCAGGGGCCAGCGGGCAGGACGCGTTGGGGGAGTTTCAGCGCAGGTTCTTCGGACAAGCGCCGCCGCGCAGCGAACCGAAGCGGAGCCTGGGAAGCGGCTTCATCATCAGCCCCGATGGGTACATCGTCACAAACGACCATGTCGTGCGCGATGCAACGCGCATACGCGTGCGCTTGGCGGACAAGACGGAGTATGACGCGAAGCTGATCGGTAGCGATGCAAAAACCGACGTGGCGCTGATCAAGATCGAACCCAACGAGAAGCTGCCGGTCGTGCGCCTGGGCAGCTCCGCAGCGCTCGAAGTGGGCGACTGGGTGGTGGCGATCGGCAATCCCTTCGGGCTCGCTCAAACCGTGACCGCCGGCATCGTCAGCGCCAAGGGTCGGGTGATCGGGGCCGGGCCGTACGACGACTTCATTCAAACCGACGCCTCCATCAATCCGGGAAACTCCGGTGGGCCGCTGCTCAACTTGGATGGCGAAGTCATCGGCATCAATAGCGCGATCTTCAGTCGCAGCGGCGGCAGCGTCGGCATCGGTTTCGCCATCCCCATCGATCTCGCGCGGCGCATCGTGGATCAGCTTCGCGAGCGCGGCAAAGTCGTGCGCGGGTGGCTCGGGGTTAGTGTCCAAGATGTAACCCCCGACCTCGCTAAGTCGTTCGGACTGGATCGGCCGCACGGGGTGATCGTCGCCGACGTGACGCATGGCGGACCGGCGGAGCGCGCCGGTCTGCGTGTCGGCGATGTCATTGTCGAGTATCAGGGCCAGGCGTTGGCCGAGACGCATCACTTGCCCGCGCTGGTTGCCGACACGCCGGTCGGAAGTCGTGCAGAGTTGAAAATCGTCCGTGGGGGCAAAGAGGAAACCGTCGAGGTCACCGTCGCCGAGTTGCCCGAGCCGACGCGCCGCGTTGCTGCGACGGGTCAGAACGATTGGGGCTTGGCGGTTGCCGATCTGACCCCGAACCTTGCACGGCAGCTCGGTTTGTCCGCGCAGGCACGGGGGGTGGTCATCACCGGTGTGGAACCTGGGAGTCCGGCCGGCGAAGCCGGCCTCGCGCCCGGCGAATTGATCCGCGAGGTGAATCGGCAACCGGTTCACACGGTTCGCGAATATCGGGCAGCGGTGGCTGCTGCGGGGGATCGGTTGCTGTTGTTGGTGCAGCACGGCGACCTTTCGTCATTCGTCGCTCTGCGTCGCGAGAATTGAAGCGCTGATTTCGATCAGTCGGCGGCGCGCGATCTTGATGCGCGCCAAAAAGTGCGTCACTCTGTGCCCGATGAGATAGGATCCAGCGCAATGTATCTGATCGAAATTCTCCAACGTTGCGCCACTCTCGAAGGGCGTATCGCCTGCGTGTATCGCCGACTGGCCGAGCAGGCTCACGGAGACAGCGGGACGGCCCGACTCTGGCGCGAGCTGGCCCTCGAGCAGGAGACCCACGCCGACATCTTGCAGCGTGAGCTCCGCAGCTTCCAGGATGCCGATGACAGCGGCGCATTCCTCCCGGAGTACCAAGAGCGCATGGATCGACTCGACCGCTTGCTGTGCACGATCGAGTCTCGCGCGAACACGCTGCAGGGTCGCGACGATGCGTTCGCGACCGCGCTGGCGATCGAGCAGAGCGAGCTGGAAGACATCTACGACGACGTCGTGTTGCAGAGTCAGCCGGCGTTCAAGCTGATCAGCGAGCGGATCGAGGCGTCACTCAATGTGGAGGTAGTTCGCCCGCCCGCGGCACAGGCGCGCCGTCGATCCAAGTCGACGCGGAAGGTGCGCTAGTGATCGGAGGCTCCGCGCGAAAAACCGTATGCGCCGCCCACCCCATGCCGGCCAGCGCGGCGGCAATTCCGAACGGAGCGAGTAACAGAACCCAGCCAATCGTCAGCCGCGCGCGCATCGGTTCGGCCGTGCCGATTTGAATGACGACCAAACCTGCGGCTAGCAGTAGCGCCAGTATGCCGCCCCACACGATGCTGGCGATGAGTTCCCACCACATCATTGAGATGCCGACAAAGTGGTCGATGGCCAGGCCGTAGCGGAGTCGAGCCACGCGGCGGCACACCCAATCAGTCACCAGTAATCCCGCCACCGTCGTCGTGACAAACAGAAGGAGCCGGTCGACGAGATCGAAGAGTACGCCCCCGCGAGCAAGGGCGAGTGCTCCCTGGAGGGCGCCGGAGATGAAGCCGTTCAGCAGACTGACACGCCAGCCGACGGCCCAGCCAACCGCCAGATTCTGGCGCGAAAAAAAGCCCAGACCAAACAACCCGATGTGTGGAACACTGTGGTCGTGAGCGGAAGCCAGCTGATCGGGTGTGTGGTGCATGGCTCGAGCACTGTAACGAATTGCAATACGAAACCGCAACGTGCGGCGTAACCAACGGCCGGTGTAGAGGCTAGGCAGAAGCGAAACGGGGCTTGGTAAGACCAGCTTGATTTCGCAAATTCCTTCCGATAGTGTCGCTAACCGTGGTGGGTAGCGACCGGCTCACGGTCGCTTCGACAAGGAGGCGGTGATGGAGTTCCCGAAGTGTCAAAAGTGCAACAATGGAATCCTGATCCCGCTGTCCGACTACGGACAGGAGGGCGCCTCCGTGTTGTTCAAGGCGTGGGTCTGCACCAATCCTGAGTGCGGCTTCTCCCTGCGTGTCGACAAGGGCGAAGTGAGCTACGGCAAGAAAATCGAACACAAGCACTAGCCCGAACGATCTGCGCCTTGTGAACGAGATCGTGTTGGGCGAGCCTCGCGCCGGGGCTTCCGGAATGAGTCTCGGTTGGACAATCCAAGCAACTGAATAGCCGTGATCAATGCCCGCGCGGACATCAACGAAGAAGTCCGGCGCGATCACCGGCAATCTGCGACCTGCCGATCCGTTCGAGCTGATCCGTTGGTTGGCGCGTTCGCAGAACGATCCGCGCAAAGCCCTCGCCGAGTTGGTGCAAAACTCGCTCGACGCCGGGGCGCGCACGGTACAAATCGTTCGCGCGCGCGCACGCGGCGTCACCGCGTTGCATGTGCTCGATGACGGCGGCGGCGTCTTGCCCGAGCTGGCGCGTCAGAAGCGCTCAGCTACATCGCGACCCACATCGGGCACTCGCGCAAGCGAAACCTGACGCCCGAGCAGCGGCGCGACCTAATGCTGCAGGGCAAATACGGCATCGGGCTGCTCGGCTTCTGGTCGATCGGCACGCACTTCGAGATGCGCTCGCAGGTGGGTGAGTCCGAAACCTGGGTACTGCGGCTGGCCGAAGATCAATCGCGCTTCGAGGTCGAGCCTGTGCGCGGGCGCTTGACCCTTCGCGGAACGTCGACCGAAGTGATCGTCCGCCAGTTGCATCGCCCGGCGTTCGTGGCGCTCGGCGCACGACGGATCGCCGACTATCTCGCCGCCGAGCTGCGCGGGCAATTGCTGGCGCGCGAGGCAGCAATCACGGTGCACGATCGCATCGCCCGCCGCGAGTTGAGTCGCGAAGCCAGCGGCGCTGCCCTGGGTGAGGCGCCGGTGGTTGCGGAAGCCGAAGGCGGCGGGGCGGGCGGAGACGCGATCATCGAGCCGGTCGCGGCGGTCGAGTTGTTTCCTCCCGGGCCACTGGCGACCGTGGAGATCGAGCCGGCGTCGGCGCGCGTGCCGCTGTTCGGCAGCAAGTCGCTGCGCGCGCACGCTCGCTCCGCTGACGGTCGCGAAATCCCCGACGGCGTCAGCTTCGTGTGGCAATGTGATGCAGCGGGCGTGACGCTGGCGGTCCACGGCCGGCGCGCCTACGTGCAGCGGGGAGGAGATCGTGATTGCGAGAGACGGCCGTCCGGTCGCAAAATTGGTCGCGATCGCGACGCGCGAACGGAAGCCCGGGCGACTCAACGGGAGAATCCATATCGGCAAGGACTTCGACGCCCCGCTGCCGAAGGCGATTGCGAGAGCATTCGGCGTTGCGAAGTGAAACTTTTGTTGGACACGCAGGCGTTCCTGTGGTGGCTGAGCGACGACTCGAAGCTGTCCGCAGCGGCGCGTGACGCCGTCGCCGATTCGCGCAACATCGCCCATGTGAGCGCCGCGAGTATCTGGGAGATTGCGATCAAAGTGAAGCTCGGGCGATTGGCCGTGCGCGACAGCGACGTCGCGGCGGAGATCGGGGCGAACGGATTCACCGAGATCGCGATCACCGCGCGTCACGCCCGAGGCGCGGGGGCTTTACCCCGCTATCATGACGATCCGATCGATCGGATGCTGATCGCGCAGGCCTCGATGGAAGATCTGGTTCTGGTCACCCACGAACTCAAATTCCGGCGCGACGGCGCACAGCTCATGGCGACGTGAACGACGACCTTCCCATCCAACCGCGACGAGGTCCGTGACACGCGCGTGAACCGGTCTTCTCGCAAGCGGACGCCGACGGCGCGCTGACCAGTGCGCGGCAGGCGGCGGATCTGTGTAAGCGATGAACGGAAACAGACAGCGAGAAGGGCTAGCGCTATGAATCCTCTCCGCTCATCGCTGGGTTCTCGTAGAACGGAAGCAACGGTCGGTCGAAGAGTGCGCGAAAGTGAGGCACGGAATGGATCCTTCGCAGAACGTCTTCCCACAAAATCAGATCGATGCGGTGCTTCAAGATCAGCGACCAAACGTCT
>DATKMK010000024.1:0-18231 GCA_035541895.1 Binatia bacterium
AGTGGATGCGATGGCGAGTTCCAACGGCTGGTCCGTCCTGTTGCGCGAGTCTCGCTGGTGCGACACCGGTCCGGAAGCCATTTACGTAGTAGACGCCGAGCCCCAACAACTGAAGAAGGGCGCGGTCGAGCTCGAAGAGCAGCATCCGCTCGGCCGCCTATGGGACCTCGACGTCATCACGCCGGGCCGGCACATCCTGTCGCGCAAACAGTTGGGGTTTCCCGAACGGCGTTGCCTGCTGTGCGAGCAGCGCGCGTCCGAATGCGGCCGTTCGCGGCGGCACACCGTTCCCGAGTTGCTCGAAGCCATCCAGCGGATCGCCAACGACCATGATGCGCATTGACACCCTCGCGTCCCGGTCCACGTCGACCGGGACGACGCGGCGCGCAAACACGGCGTCGCTCGTTGCCGAATACGCCGAACGGGCATTGCTGACGGAACTGATGCTGACCCCGAAGCCGGGGCTGGTCGATCAGCGCAATTGCGGCGCCCACGACGACATGAATCTGCAGACCTTCCTCGTCAGCACGCGCGCCATTGCGGAATGGTTTCCGCGCTTCGTCGAGATCGGTCACACCCATGCAGACCTTCCCGCACGCGACTTCCTTCCCCACGTGCGCCCCGCCGGCGTGCAGTGCGAGAAGGCGATGTTTCGCGCAACTTCCGGCGTCAATACCCACAAGGGTGCGATTTTCTCACTCGGTCTGTTGTGCGCCGCTGCCGGTCGTCTGCTCGCGAGGCGCATCAACGTGAACCGTGAGCAACTGTGCTGCGAAGTGGCCGGCATGTGCGTGGGCCTGGTCGGGCAGGAACTCGCACGCGCACGCCACGCGGAGACCGCCGGCGAACGCATTTACAGGCGCTACGGCTTGGCGGGCGCACGCGGCGAAGCAGCCTCGGGCTATGCGATCGTGCGCAACGTCGCGCTGCCGGTCTACGACCGCCTGCGACGCGACGGCGTCCGCGAAGAGACGGCGCTGCTGCAGGTGCTCTTGCATCTGCTCGCGATCAACGGCGACACCAATGTCGTCTCACGCGGCGGTCTTGCCGGCCTCGATTATGTGCGCGCTCGGGCCACGATCCTTCTGCTCGAGGGCGGCGCTCTTTCGCCCGACGGCATAGAACAGATCGAAGCATTCGACGATGCATTGATCGAGCGGCATCTCAGCCCGGGCGGCAGTGCAGATCTGTTGGGGGTCACCTGGTTCCTGGCGCAGTTCCCCGAGACGTCTGAAGGTACGGAGGCACGATGACTTCCAGGACACAACGCGCAAGCCCTGCGCACCACACGCTCTATCAGGTCTCGACCGCGACGGCGCTCGTCGAAGGCGTTTACGAAGGCGCTGTTCGCGTTGGCTCGCTGCTCGAGCACGGCGACCTCGGCCTGGGCACGTTCGAGCATCTCGACGGCGAGATGGCGATCGTCGATGGCCATTGCTTTCAGGTGCGCTCGGACGGTTCCGTTCGCGAGTGCGACGACGCGGTACTGAGCCCGTTTGCGGTGGTGACACGCTTTGCACCGGAGGAGACGGTCGCGTTGCAACACTGCACGGATCTGAGCGGTCTGACTGCGCGATTCGATGCACTGCGGCCTACCGACAACTTCTTCTTTGCGTTGCGGGTGGACGGGCATTTCGACTACGTCCGCACGCGCGCCATGTGCCGCACCGAAGAAGGCGTGCCCTTGGTTCGCGCGGCCGCAGTGCAGCCCGAGTTCGAGTTTCACGATGTCTCCGGGACGCTGGTCGGCTTCTGGTCACCCGATTACGCAAGGACGCTCAACGTGCCGGGCTATCACCTGCACTTCGTATCGGACGACCGCAAGAGCGGCGGCCATCTCCTGCAATGTCGCGCCGACGATCTGCGTCTGCAGATTCAGCGCGAAGGGGACTACCGCGTCGTGTTGCCGGAGACCGAAGACTTCCTCAAGGCCGACCTCCACGACGATCCGAGTGCGGATCTCGCGCAAGCAGAAGGAGCCAAAAAGTGAGTACACGTACGACCGACTCGGATGGACAAACGGGCGCCGGCCTGCTGGTGAAGAGTCTCGAAGCGCAAGGCGTCGAGTACGTGTTCGGCATTCCCGGCGCGAAGATCGATAAGGTATTCGACACGCTGCTCGATTCGCGCATCAAGACGGTTGTCTGCCGCCACGAACAGAACGCCGCGTTCATCGCCGGCGGAATCGGGCGCATGACCGGCAAGGCGGGCGTCGCGTTGGTCACGTCCGGGCCGGGCTGCTCCAATCTGGTCACGGGGCTCGCAACAGCCAACTCCGAGGGCGATCCGGTGGTCGCGATCGGCGGCGCGGTGCCGCTCGCAAATCGCCTGAAGTCGATCCACCAGAGCATGGATACGGTGAATCTGTTCCGGCCGATCACCAAGTTCAGCGCAGAGATCGACGCACGCTCGTCCGTGTCCGAGGTCATTGCCAACGCATTCCGCGCCGCCGAGTCGGGGCGGCCGGGTGCCGCATTCATCAGCGTGCCGCAGGACATCATGACGGGCGCCGCGGACGGCGACGTGCTGACCCCGGTCTGTCCGGAGCGACGTGGCCCCGCCGCCGCCGATGCGGTCGCCGCAGCCGCTATGCTGATCAACCACGCCAAGCGGCCCATTCTGCTGATCGGCCTGCTCGCGAGTCAGCCGCGCGCCGCGGAAGCGGTCGGCGCGCTCCTCGCCAAGACGAGGCTGCCGGTGGTTTGCACGTATCAGGGTGCCGGCGTCGTGCCGCGCGAGTGTTTCGACTGCTTTGCGGGCCGCGTCGGCCTGTTCCACAACCAGGCGGCCGACAGACTGCTGGATGCGGCGGATCTGGTCGTGGCCGTTGGTTACAACCCGGTCGAGTACGAACCCGCGCTCTGGAACAAAGCGCGCAAGCGCGACTTAGTCCATATCGATGTGGTCGCTGCCGACATCGACAACGACTATCGGCCGCAGGTCGAGCTCACGGGCGACGTTGCCGCCTCTCTTTGCGCGCTCGGCGCCGCGGTGCAGCGGCAACCGGCGTCGGCAGACGCGGAACTGCTCAACGAAATCGTTCGCGAACGCGCGCAGTTCGCCAGCCATGCGGCGGCGATGAACGGTATGCCGATTCACCCGATGCGCCTCGTGCACGAGCTGCAGCAGGTGCTGAGCGACGACATGACGCTCTGTCTCGACATGGGATCGTTTCACATCTGGCTCGCGCGCTATCTCTACAGCTTCCGCGCTCGACAGGTGCTGATCAGTAACGGCCAGCAGACCCTCGGGGTCGGCCTGCCGTGGGCGATTGCCGCGTGTCTGGTGCGTCCGCGCGACAAAGTCATTTCGATCTCCGGTGACGGCGGTTTCCTGTTTTCCGCGACCGAGCTCGAGACGGCGGTGCGGCTCAAATGCAATCTGGTGCACCTGGTGTGGATCGACGGCGCGTACGACATGGTGCGCTTCCAGGAGATGGCGAAGTACGGCCGCGCTTCGGGCGTCGAATTCGGTCCCGTCGACGTCGTCCCCTTTGCAGAGTCGTTTGGCGCGCGCGGGTTCGTGATCGACTCGCCCGATCAGATCGCTCCGACGCTGAAACGTGCGCTCGCGATGCAGGGACCGGTGGTCGTCGGTATTCCGGTCGACTATCGAGACAACCACCGGCTGATGGAGATGGTCCATCCCGGCGTGCTGAACTAACTCACATCGCAGCCAACTCTGGAGAGCGATATGACAGCCACACGGAGTCACCGCGTCGAGGAAGACGCGCTCGGAAACGTCGAGGTTCCCGCCGATCGTCTGTGGGGCGCCCAAACGCAACGCTCGCACGGCAATTTCCCGATCGGCGTGCAGCGTTATCGCTGGGGCCGGCCGGTGATCCGCGCGCTTGGGATCCTCAAGAAATGCGCCGCGCTCGCGAACGAAGACCTCGGCCAGTTGCCGCGCGAGAAGGTCGAACTGATCGTGCGCGCCGCGCAGGAAGTGATCGACGGCAAGTTGGACAGCGAGTTCCCGCTGGTCGTCTTCCAGACCGGGTCGGGCACGCAGACCAACATGAACGCCAACGAGGTGATCGCCAACCGCGCGATTCAGCTCGCCGGTGGGATCGTGGGTTCGAAGCGTCCGGTCCATCCGAATGACCACGTGAATCACAGCCAATCGTCGAACGACACCTTCCCGACCGCGATGCATATCGCGACCGTCGAGCAGGTGACCAACGTGCTGATGCCCGCGATTCGAGCCCTGCAAGCAACGCTCGACGCGAAGGCGCGTGCGTTTTACGGCGTCGTCATGGTGGGCCGCACGCACCTGCAGGACGCCACACCGCTCACGCTCGGCCAGGTCATTTCCGGCTGGGCGGCGCAACTCGACCAGGCGTTGGACACCATCGTGCGCACGTTACCGGGGCTCTGTGCGCTCGCCATCGGCGGGACTGCCGTCGGCACCGGCTTGAATGCCGATCCACGCTTCGGTGAAGCGGCCGCGCGCAAGATCGCGCAGGAGACCGGCAAACCGTTCGTCTCGGCGCCGAACAAGTTCGCTGCGCTTTCTGCGCACGACGCGATGGTCGACATGAGCGCCGCGCTGCGCACGCTGGCAGGCGCCCTAATGAAGATCGCGAACGATCTTCGGTGGTACGCGTGCGGACCGCGCGCGGGGTTTGCCGAACTGAAGATCCCGGAGAACGAGCCGGGCTCGTCGATCATGCCCGGCAAGATCAATCCGACGCAGTGCGAAGCATTGACGATGGTCGCCGTGCAGGTGTTCGGCAACGACCATGCGGTCGCCTTCGCAGGGTCGCAAGGCAACTTCCAGCTCAACGTCTACAAGCCGGTCATGCTGCACAACGTGCTCGAGTCGATCCAGCTGTTGGCCGAGGCCACGCAATCGTTCAATGACCGTTGCGCCGTAGGGATCGAGCCGAACGAGAAGCGCATTCGCGAGCACCTCGACAATTCGCTGATGCTGGTGACGGCGCTGAACCCGCACATCGGCTATGAAAAAGCGGCGCAGATTTCCCTGAAGGCGTACCGCGAGGATCTCTCGCTGCGGCAGGCCGCGCTCGCGCTGGGTTTCGTGACCGCGGACCAGTTCGACGCGTGGGTACGGCCGCAGGACATGACGCACCCGCTCGCATTTACGAAGTGACCTCACACCCCTCAGCGATCCTGTCACGCAGTTCGTCTTGGCACGTGACGCGATGGCGGCCGTGGTCGATCCGGACATCTGCGCGTGACAACTGAAACGTTCGCACCCGTTTCGTGAAACTACCCCGACACGCCACACGATTTTCATGTCTCCATGCGAGCGGCTCGACGGAACCGCATGCAAAACGTCACGAAACCACGGCACGTTGGAGAACGACATGCAACAACAGACGAGCAAAGCCCCGCCGATTCACACCCCGCAAGGTGAAGATCTGCTGAACGATCCTATCCACAACAAAGGTACGGCCTTCAGCGCGGCAGAGCGCAAGAAGTACGGCCTCGAAGGTCTGCTGCCGCACGCGGTGCAACCCATTGAGCGGCAGGTCGAGCGCGTCCTCACGCACCTCGACGCGAAAACGAGCGACCTCGAACGCTACATCTACCTGATCGGCCTCAACGACCAGAACGAGACGTTGTTCTACCGAACCGTCATGTCGGACCCGGCGCGTTTCATACCGATCCTGTACGACCCGACGGTTGCCGATGCGTGCTTGAGCTTCGGCCACATCTATCGCCGCCCGCGCGGCATGTACATCACTCGCGAGATGAAGGGCCGCATTGCCGAGGTGCTGCGCAACTGGCCGCGGCGCGACGTGCGTTTCGTCTGCGTATCGACCGGCGGGCGCATTCTTGGTCTCGGCGACATCGGCGCAAACGGCATGGGTATTCCGATCGGCAAACTGCAGCTGTACACCGCCTGCGCCGCGGTGCCTCCGGACGTGATGCTGCCGGTCCTGCTCGACATCGGCACGACCAATGCCGCGCTGCGCGCCGACCCGCTGTATCTCGGGGTTCGCGAAGCGCCGCCGTCCGAGAAAGAACTCGACGAACTGACTGACGAGTTCATCGAGGCGGTGCAGCAGGTCTTTCCGGGTTGCTGCATCCACTTCGAAGACTGGAAAGGCACCGACGCGATCCGCATGCTGAAGCGCTATCGCGACAAGGTGTTGTGCTACAACGACGATATCCAGGGCACGGCAAGCATCGTGATCGCCGGGCTGACCACGGCGCTGCAGATCGTCAACGCACCGCTTTCACAACAGCGCATCGTATTTCTCGGCGCCGGCTCGGCGGGAATCGGCATCGCCAACATGGTCGTCTCGGCGATGCAGCTGCAAGGGCTATCGCAGCAGGATGCGCGCGCCCGGATCACGATGCTCGACGTGAACGGCTTGCTCGAGCCGTCGCGCACCGACCTCACCGAAGATCAAAAGGTGTACGCGCACAAGGCGCCGCCGTCGAAGGATCTCGTCGAGGTGCTCGAGGCAGCCAAGCCAACGGTTCTGATCGGAGTGAGCACTCGAGGCGGCGCATTCACGCAGCGCGTGGTCGAGACGATGAGCCGGCTCAACGAGCGGCCCATCATTTTTGCGCTGTCGAATCCGACCCATAAGGCGGAGTGCACCGCGGAGCAGGCCTACACCTGGTCGAAGGGCAAAGCCCTCTTTGCCGCCGGGGTGCAGTTCCCGGATGTAGAACTGAACGGCCAGACCTTCTATCCGGGGCAGGCGAACAACTTCTACATCTACCCGGCGATCGGCCTTGCGGCGTATGTGGCGCGGCCGCGGCGGATCACCGATGAATGCTTCATCGCCGCGGCGCGGGCGACAGCCGATCAAGTCGGGCCGGAACTGCGTGCGCGTGGCCGGCTGTATCCAAGCCAGTCGAACATCCTCGAGACGGAAGTGACAACCGCGTCGCGCGTCGCCGAATCGATGTTCGATCAGGGGCTCGCGCAGGTCGACCGCCCGCGTGATATCCGCAGCTGGGTCGAGGCTCAGCTCTACGACCCGCAGTACCGCGGCTGATTCAGCGAAGTAACTCCACCGTTCGAGGTCCGCCGCCGCGAGGCGTCGGACTGCGGAGATCGCCATGTTCATCATCGAGACTCTACGTCACAACCCCGAAGTCGCTCTCTTCCTCACGCTCGCGCTCGGTTTCTGGTTTGGTAAGTACAAGATCGGTTCCTTCGGTCTCGGCGTCGTAACCACCACCCTGATCGCGGGGCTCTTGGTCGGACAGTTCAACATCACGATCGCCCCGGTCGTGCAGAACACCTTCTTCATGATGTTTCTGTTCGCGGTCGGCTACAGCGTCGGCCCGCAGTTCTTCCGCGCGCTGAAAAAGGAGGGTCTGCCGCAGGTGGCGTTCGCATTGATCGTCTGTGCGTCGGGGTTCGCGACTGCATACGTCGTTGCGCGCATGCTCGGATACGACCCCGGCCTCACGGCCGGGCTGCTCGCCGGCGGATACACCAATTCGGGAACGCTCGGTGTCGCGAGCGCGAACATGAGCCAGCTGGGTCTCGATCCCGAACGGACGAAGGAGATGGCAAGCCTCGCGGCGATTGCATACGCCGTGACGTACCCGTTCGGCACAGCCGGTGCCGCATGGTTCCTTTCGTCGCTCGCGCCGAAACTGCTTGGCGTCGATCTTGCCTCGGCCTGCAAAGAGTACGAGGCGCAGATGGGAAGTCGCGACGACGCCGGCGAGTCGGCGTACCGGCCACTGAGCACGCGTGTCTATCGGCTCGAGAACCAGAGCTTCGTCGGCAAGATGCCGCGGGAATTGGACGGCGCCTTGGCAGGCGCGTTCATCACGCGTCATCGTGAAGCCGGGAAGATCTTCGAGCCGGACGCGGACGCACCCATCCAACGAGGCGCCATGCTCGCCATCTCCGGATCGCCCGAGGTTCTGTTGGAGATCGAAGCAAACGTCGGCCCGGAGGTGAACGACGCCGAACTTCTACGAGTTCCCGTCGAGCAGCTCGATATCGTCGTCAGGAAGAAGGAAGCAGCGAACCGAACGGTTGCAGCGCTGGAAGCCGACGAACTCGCGCGTTACGGGCGGCCTGTCTTCCTCGTTCGTTTGACGCGCGCCGGACACAACGTCGCGGTCACTGCCGACCTCGAGATCCGTCGCTGGGATCTGCTGACGGTCCGGGGCGCACGTAGCGATGTCGAGAGCCTCGCCAAGTCACTGGGTTATGCCGACCGCGCCACATCACAGTCCGACATTGCCTTCATGGCCGCCGGCATCGTCATCGGCAGCTTGATCGGTGCGCTGACCCTCCACGTCGGCAACATTCCGCTCAGCCTCAGCACCAGCGTCGGAACGCTGCTTGCGGGCCTGGTGTTCGGCTATCTGCGCTCCACCTATCGCACGTTCGGGCGCATTCCCGATCCCGCGCTGTGGATCTTCAACAACGTCGGCCTGAACGGCTTCATCGCCGTCGTGGGGCTGAACGCGGCCTCCGGCCTGGTCGCCGGTCTCGAGGCGCACGGGATCAGCCTGTTCCTCGCCGGCATCGTCGTTTCGCTCGTGCCGCTCGTCGTGGGCGTCTACGCGGGCAAGTATGTCTTCAAATTCAACGCCGGCATTCTGCTCGGTGCCTGCGCCGGTGCTCGCACGACGACCGCCGCGCTGGGCGCGCTGCAGGAGGTGTCGAAGAGCACCGTTCCCGTGATCGGCTACACGGTGCCCTATGCCGTTGGCCGTATCGTGCTTGCCTTGTGCGGCGTAGCCATCCTGTTGGTCATGCAGTGAGTGAGTCGACGACGCGGGATGTCCCGGCCTTGAAGTCGCTGCCCTTCGTGCTCAGCGTCATTGCGGGCAGCATGGACGTGATCGGTTTCCTGGGTCTCAACGGCCTCTTCACGGCACACATCACCGGCAATCTGGTCGTGCTCGCGGCGCACGTTGTCATCGGCAGCGATGCCCGGCTGGCGCCGATCATCTCGGTACCCGTTTTCATTGCCGCGCTCGCCGCAACGAAATTCTTCGCAGCCGGGCTGGAGCGCGCGCGCATCGCGCCGCTCGCCGTCCTGCTGCTGCTGCAGTTGCTGTTGATCTTAGGCTTTCTCGCCGTCTGCTTCTTTGAAGGTGTCCACGCCGGCCTCGACACGCCGAGCATGGTCGTCGCCGGCATGCTGGGCGTGTCGGCGATGGCCGTGCAGAACGCACTCGTGCGGATCGCGCTCCCGGGGGCACCGGCAACGGCGGTGCTGACCACGAACATCACGCTGTTCACGCTGGATCTCGTCGAGCTGCTGATCGGGGGCGATACGCAGCGCGTCGCGCAGGCGCGTGAGCGGTCGAGCCGCACGTGGCCCGCGATTGCGGGATTCCTGGTCGGCTGCGTCGTGGGTGCCGCGTGCGAATCAGCTGTAGGCCTCAACGCGCTCGCACTGCCAACCGGGCTTGCGCTCGCTGCGCTGCTCCTGGTTCTCGTCGCAAACTCGAGACCCGCTTCCGCACAAGGCACGCCGCGCCTTATCTGAGTCGTTAGCGACTCATGCTCCGACACTGCGGCTGAGCCATCGTTACGCCTGAAACGCCCGTCGGCTGCGCGCGAAGCCAAGCCGACATACGAGCCGCGTTCAATGTACTCGCCGTGCCCCGCGCGCGGATCAATGAACCGTCCTCACGCGGTCAACGCGACCCGGCGTAGGGAAAGGAGATCGCCATGGAATTGCTTTTCGATGCGCTTCGCCATCATACCGAGCTGGCCCTGTTCCTGACCCTCGCGGTCGGCTACTGGTTCGGCGACCTGAAATTCGGCTCGTTCAGCCTCGGCGTCGTGCCGAGCACCTTGATCGCCGGTCTGATCGTCGGGCAACTCGGCATCAAGATGCCCGACGTCCTGCAGCAGACCTTCTTCCTGAGTTTCCTGTTCGCCGTCGGCTACAGCGTCGGCCCGCAGTTCTTCGCATCGTTGAAAAAGGATGCGCTGCCGCAGGTCGCGTTCACGCTGATCGTGTGTGCGAGCGGATTCGCCACGGCGTGGATGGCCGCGAAGGTGATGGGATACGGCCCGGGTCTCGCTGCGGGACTGGTCGCCGGCGGCCTCACCAACTCGGGGACGATCGGCGTCGCGGCGGCCAATATCGGGCAGGTCGGCCTGGATGCGGCGCGATCCGCCGCCGAAGCGAGCCTGATCGGAATCGCGTACGCCGTCACCTTGCCGTTCAGCGGCATCTTCACCGCGTGGTTCCTGTCATCCGCCGCGCCCAAATTTCTGAGAGTCGACCTCCCCAAGGTTTCGAAGGAGCTCGAAGCCAAGATGGGGACGCACGCTGCGACGGGCGAATTGGCCTATCAACCGGTTGTCGCGCGCGCCTATCGGCTCGCGAACGCAACGCTCGTCGGTCGTACACCGCGTGAGTTGAACGGCGCTTTGCAAGGGGCGGTCGTCACGCGCTTCCGGCAAGGAAACACCATCGTCGACGCCGCTGCTCAGTCCGTCATCCCGCAGGGCGCCACGCTGGTGCTCTCGGGATCGCCGCATGCCCTCTTCGCTGCAAACGAGACGATCGGTCCCGAAGTGGAGGACAACGAGCTGCTCGCGTATCCGGCCGAGGAACTCGACATCGTCGTCACGAACAAGAAGGCCGTAGGCCGCACTGTGCAGGAACTGGAACAGCACGAGCTCGGGCGCTACGGCCGGCGCCTCTTCCTCATGCGCGTGACGCGCGGCGGCCAGCCGATCGCGACAACCCCGGACGTCAGGATCGAACACTGGGACGTGCTGACGATTCGCGGCGACAGGAAGAACGTCGACGATCTCGCGAAATCGCTCGGCACGCCGGACCGCCCGTCGTCGAAATCGGACGTTGCGTTCCTCGGCGTCGGCATCGTGATCGGCGGACTCGTCGGTCTCATCACCTTCGAGGTCGGCGGCGTGCCGCTGGGCTTGAGCACCGGCGTCGGTACGCTGCTCGCTGGGCTCATGTGCGGTTATCTGCGCTCCAAGTACCGAACCTTCGGTGGGATTCCCGCACCCGCGCTGTGGGTTTTCAACAATGTCGGCCTCAGTGGATTCATTGCCGGGATCGGCCTCAACGCCGGTCCCGGCCTGGTCTCCGGCCTCGAAACGTACGGCGTCGGTCTGGTCATCTCCGGGCTCGTCGTCACGTTCGTGCCGCTCATGGTCGGTCTGCTGCTCGGCAAGTACGTTTTCAAATTCCACCCAACGATACTGTTGGGTGCCGTCGCCGGCGCACGCACGTTCACTCCGGCGCTCGGCGCGATACAACAGGCGGCGCAGAGCACGCTGCCGGCCGTGGGCTACACCCTCCCTTATGCGCTGGGTCGCATCATTCTCGCGATCTTCGGCATCGCGATTCTGCTCGTCACCAAATGAGTGAATGACTACTCGGTCGGCCTGCAATCATGATCTCGATGATCCTGAACACGATGCTGCCGATCGTCGTCACGCTGATGCTGGGCTTCGCGGCGGCCTGGCACCACGACTTCAACGCGAAGGAAGCGACCGTCCTCAACCGCATGGTGCTCACCTACGCGGTGCCCCTTTCGGTGTTCGTTGGCACAGTCGGCACGTCGCGCACCAACCTGATCCACAGCGTCCCGCTCGCGCTTGCCATTTTGGTCGGCATCATCGGCATGTACGCGCTCGTCTACCTGCTCTGCCGCGTCGTGTTTCGCTTCACGATGCCGACCTGCGCGTTGGCCGCGTTGACGGCATCCGGCCCTGCCGTGCCGTTCTTCGGCCCGGCCATCCTGGGTAACGCGCTCGGCGCCGACAGTGCGGTACCCATTGCCGTGACCAGCATCGTCATCAACATCACCATCGTGCCGTTCACGATCTTTTTGCTCACGATGGGTCGCACGCGCCGGAGCGTGCCGGCGTCGGCCAGGCGCGCCACACCCGCAGAAGCCGCGCAAGTTGCGGGCGCCCTCGTCATGGAACGACTCGCGATGGCAAGCGGACCCAAACTCGCACCGTCGGGCGCCGCCGTCGCCGCGGTCGCGGCAGCACCGGGACGTGCGAGCGCGGTGTTCATCGAACATCTCGAGGAGACGATCAGGAAGCCGCTCGTCTGGGCGCCGCTGCTCGGCTTCGCACTGGTGCTGTGCGACGTTCACGTGTCCGACCTCGTCGGCAACTCCTTGCTGCTGCTCGGACACGCATCGGGCGGCGTCGCTCTGTTCGCAGCCGGCATCATCCTCGCTGCATACAAGGTCAAGCTCGATCGGTACACCGGGTTGCTCGTGCTGCTGAAAAACGTCGTGCAGCCGGCGCTCGTATTCGGGGGCCTGCTGTGGCTCGGATTCGGCGGCATTGTCGTTTCCCAGGCAGTCATTGCGCTGGCGATTCCGGTGATGCCGATCGCGGTGATGCTCGCGCTGGAGTACGGCGTGGCCGAAGAGTACGCCCCCTCGATCATGTTGCTCAGCACACTCGCCTCCGTCTTCACGGTCGGTGGATTCATCGCGCTGACCGTCTAGCTGAGACCACAGCACCAGGCACAGCGTGGCTTGTTTTTTGCTGAATGTTTTTTTGCTACAGACGCAATGCGCCCTGTCGGGCGTGAAGGCGTGCCGAAACACGAGTGCGTTTCCATGTCCCTCCGCTGCAGTCTCACAACGGGAGTCCTCGCGTGAAAATCAAGATCGTCGAACCGCGTACCTTGGGCCTGATGGCGCACCACGCCGGCAAGCAATTCGAAGCTGAGCGCATCGAAGGGGGCTACAGGCTGATCGTCTGGAAGCGCTCGCGCACACAACCCCGTATCACGGACCATGAAGTCGCGAACGGACACGTCGAGATCGTCGAGGAGATCGACTGCGACGCGATTGCGCAGTTGCTCGCATTTTCATGGGTGCCGTGACGACCGCCGACGCCGGGCAATAATGACGTGCGTGTTCCAAACAAGCTCGAAACGCGACTCGGTTAGAACATGCTCGCGCACCTTTGGAACAGGATAGCGGCCAGCATCGCGTTCCGCTGGCGCGACCTCGCGCTGCAACGCGCGGCGCGCATGGCGCTCGGCGTCATCCTGCCGCTCGCGCTCGGCTGGATGACGGGCCACATCAAATACGGCGCGTTCATGGCGCTCGGCGCGTTACCCGCCGGGATCGTGTCGTTCCAAGGAGAGACGCGCAGCCGCTTCGTGATGGTCGCGCTCGCGACTTTCGGCGCTGCGTTGTCGACCTTCGTCGGCGGTGCGTTAGCTGCTGCGGCACCCTGGCTGCTCGTCCCGGTCGTCGCGTTGTGGGCCTACGTCGCGGGTCTCTCCGTATGCCTCGGGCCACGCGCCAGCGTCGCGATCCTGCAGTGGCCCATTGCGCTCTTGATTGCGGTGGGCTTGCCGGCGGATCCATCGGAAGCCTTACTGCGCGCCGCGCTCGTCTTCGCCGGCGGCATGCTGCAAGCCGGACTCGTCGCGGCGTCGTGGATGCTGCATCCGGGATCGCGCGAACGAACGACCCTTGCCGAGTCGTACCGGATATTGGCCGACTACGCCGGGCGGATTGCTTCGGGGTCAGCCGGGCCGCCGCCCGCCGCTGCGTTTCCCGCACGCACCGTGCTCGAAGATCCGAACCCGTTCCTGGAGCACGGATTGAAGCTTGGGTTCATCGACCTGCTCGAAGAGGCGGAACGCATTCGAACGATGCTTGCGGCGCTCGCGCCGCTCGCGCACGCGACTCAGGTGGTTGCCGAGGCGGCCGACGCTCTGCGACGGGTCGCTGATGCACTATCCGCGAGTCGCGGCGCGCGAGGCGGCCTTGCAGCCGAGTTGAACGCAAGGGTCGCCTCGCTGATGGTCCCAACGGATGCGTTGTGGCGCTGGTCCGGCGAAGCGCTTCTTGGTCAGCTGCGAGAGGTTGGCCGGATCGTCGCCACGCTGGATGCGCCGCGTGCAAATGATCGGCAGGGCCAGCCGACCGCGGCGCGCCGCGCGGGCAGCATCGCGCAATCGCTCGCCTTGCTGCGTGCGAATATGACGATCACGACCGAAGCGGGGCGTCACGCGCTGCGGCTCGCGGCGGTTGCGGCGTTTGCGGAAGCCTTCGTTCAGACGACGCATCTCAGTCAAGGACGCTGGGTGACATTGACGGTCTTCATCGTACTGAAGCCCGACTCCTCGACGATCTCTCGCGGTCTGCAACGCTCGTTCGGAACCGCGTTCGGCGCGGCGCTCGGTGGGGTGGCCGCTTACGCGGCGCTTCCAGGTCCCGGTGGACTCGTGGTCGCGGCCGGCGGGTTGATCGCGCTGGCGTACGCTCTCTTCGAGGCGAGCTACGTGTTGTTCAGCGTCTTCCTGACCGCGTTCATCGTCGTGCTGCTCGGTCTTCTCGGGTTGCCTGTGATCCCGACGGCCGAAGCGCGCATCTACGATACGTTTGTCGGCGCAGCGCTGGCCCTGACGGGCTATGCGGCCTGGCCAAGCAGGGCGGGCGCAACGACCCACAAGAAACTGGCCGAGCTGATCCACGCGCACCGGGTCTACGCTGCGGCACTGCTACGCAGATTGGCCGATCCGAATGCGGCCCAGGCAACGGTGCTGCGCGCCCTGCAAGTCGACGCGCGGCGCCTGCGCAGCGACGCCGAAGCCGCCGTGGCGCGGCTGCGCAGCGAGCCGCGTCAAACACGAATCAGCTCCGAACTGGCTGATCTCGTGATCGCAACGGTTGCGCGTCTGGCTCATGCCGAGCTTGCGCTCGACGCGCTGGTTCTGACGCGGCCCGCACCGGGGCCGGGCGTGCGTGATTTCAGCGATGCGCTCGATGACGCGTTGGGCAACCTGGCCATTGCCATGGAAACATTGCAGACGCCGCAACCCATTCCCCCGCTGCGCGCCATCGAGACTGCACTACGTGGAACGACGTTCGGCGACATCGCAGATCGGTTGGTCGATGCCGTGAATACCCTGGACGCCGTTCTGCGCGAACATCTGCCGAATACAGCGGGTGCGTCGCAAGCGATGGTAGCCGAACGTCGCGGCTGATAGCCGACACCAAAGCACGCGCGGCGTCGTCTCGGCCATCGGCGCGGGGCGTTTGCGCCGCGCGTGCAATCCCATCGACGACAGCGTTGCAGCGCGCCTCTTCACGCCCGTTGGGAGGCAGCCTTGCTTTCGAGGGTCGAAGACGGTCATTGGTCTCAGCTTCATCTGTAACTCGCAAACCACCTCGCTGACATAGCCAGCAAATCCGCGCCGACAAGTATCGCGATCAATGCCCATGCGAAAGTCGAACCGGATGGGGGGGATCGATGGACACGCTCGCGAAGATCACCTCTCGGGATGCCCGATCGACAAACGCGCTGAGTCCGCTAGCAATTCTGCTGGGATCCACGGCTCTGATCGTCACGTCCGCATCTGTTTTGGCGAGCGAAGCGTATCTTCAGGAGCACACCGCGCCGGAGTCGGCAACGAGCGCGTCGCCGGCATTCACCACTTTGCAGCTTCCCGTCGATTTTCCGCTGCTACATCCGAGCTTCACGTTCAATTGGCGCAGCTATGGGTTAGGAGACGATGCCGACCAAGCAACCGACGAGCACACGTGGGCCACGGGTGGGCGACTCGGCGTCACGTTCCCCGAGTGGCACGACTGGTTGTCCGTCGGCGCCGCGGCCTACGGATCGTTCCCGGTCGAAGACAGCGACAACGACCCCAATAGAACGCAGCTGGTCGCGCCGAACGGCGGGCATCTGTTGGTAGGCGGCGAAAGCTACATCAACGCGCGTGACGGCAATTTCAATCTGCGATTGTTCCGACAGCTGTTGGATTCGCCGTACCTGAACGACCAGGACAACCGCATGATCCCAAACGTATTCGAGGCGTATACCTTGGCTTACCGCTCGGAGGCGCTCTACGCGGGTTTCGGGTACGTCTCCCGCGTGAAGTTACGCAACTCCGACGATTACGTGTCGATGGCAGAAGCCGCCGGCGCAAGCGGCAACTCAGGTGTGATCGCGGGCGGCGCGCGCTGGAAGGCCAACGATTCGCTGAGCGGCGAGGCGTTCATGCTGTACAACACCGACGTGTTCAGCACCTCGTACTTCGCGACGGACTACGACACCCGGTTCACACCCGATACCGATCTTCGGCTGTCGGCGCAGTTCACGTCGCAGCGCAGCGTCGGCGACCAGCGGCTCGGGGACGTCGATACACACAGCTTGGGCTTGAAGGCGTCATTCGGCTATCAGCGCGCCGTCTTCACGCTGGCGGGTACGACCACGGGAGATGGGGCAGGCATTCGCAGTCCATTCGGCCAGCGGCCGTCCTACTTGAGCCTAATGTTGTTCAACTTCGACCGAGCCGACGAGGATGCATGGCTCGCGGGTGTGTCGTACCGGCTCGACGAACTCGGGCTGCCGAGCTGCAGTTTCGTCGTGAACTATGCCGAAGGGGCGGGCGCACACGATCCTACGACTCACGCGGCGCTGAATGACGCCCGCGAAACAGACTTGACCCTCGACTACCGTCCGAAGAGCGGCACCCTCGAAGGCCTGTGGCTGCGGCTGCGCTACGCCGAAGGACGCCTCGGCTCCCAGGACATGAGCCAGTGGCGAGTCACGTTCAACTACGAACTCAAACGCGGACAGTGATCGACTCTTCCGCTTCGCTCGTTGCCTATATCTGTAATGCTCCCGTTGGGGAAATTCACCCGCATCAATCCGTGGTTGGCCGGCGTTTCGCTGACGTCGATCGGTGTCGTACTCGTGCTAATCGCGATGGCGCTTGGTGGTTGACCCCAGACCGCCTACGCGTCGCCGCACCTGCGCGGTACGCTCCCGGGGTGTCGCCGAACCAGCGACGAAATGCCCGTGTGAAGTTGGCGGGATCGCTGTAACCGAGCCGGTAGGCAACCTCCGATGCGGAGAAGCCGGGGTCGCGTAGCAATGTCTCGGCGCGTCGCATTCGATGTGTGTCGAGCAATTTTCCGAACGACGTTCCGGCATCATTCAAACGTCTGATCAGCGTGCGCCTGGACAGATTCAAACGCTCTGCCAACTGAGCGAGCGATAGACCCGCATCGCCCGCTGCCGCGAGCAGCACTTCGACGCGTGCCTGGAGATGATCGCCGCTCTCGAGACGCCGCCGCTCGCTCTCCAGACGACCCAATACCAGGTTGTACAACGCGGCATCGGCTAAGGGACACGGCAGAGCGAGCCACCCACGGGGTATGCGGATGGAGGGGACCTTCGCGTCGAAGGTGATGGCGCCGTTGAGTACTTCGCGGTATCGATCGACCCATGGCGGTGCAGGATAGTCGCAGCAAATTCGGCCCTCACGCATGGGCCGGCCGAGCACCGCCTCGATCAATGCTTGCGCGCTGAGCAGCACCGCTTCGAGCAACGCGATGTCCACCGCCACGCCGAGCCGGATCTGCCGTTGTACAACAATTTCCCAATGGTGCGCGCTGCGCTTCTCCTGTAGCCGAAACCACGGCGAACGCACGTGACCATATCGGGCCAGCACGTCGAAGCCTGCCCCCAGAGTCGGCGCGCTGATCATGGCGAACCCGAGCGGCCCTTGCGCGCCCAGGTCGAAGCGGCGTGCGACGTCGATGGACCATCCCGGCTCACCCATGCGGGCCGCATTGCGGAATTGCAGCAGCTGTTGTCCCAACGTGATCTCGGCCGCGGGATCCTCGAGTTGCGTGTCGGTGACGCCGGTGCCGCGTAACAGTCTCGCGCGGCGTGCGGGCGTCGTGCCGAGTTCGCGCAGCATGATGCGGAAGTACGTCAACGGGCTGGGAAGCTGCTGCAACGCCGGCAATTCAAGAGCCACTTCAGGATGGTTTGAATAGGCGTCCATGGGTAGGCGTGGCACTAAATGACAAGCTGAAGTCACTTCGTACGATAGTCCGTCGTCGTCGGCAAGGTCATTCTGCGCATCGCAATACAAACCCTGAGGAGGGGCAAACATGACTACGTACACTGTGATTCGAGCAGACGGCAGCAACGTTTCGTACGTCGATCGCAAGCGGCGGTTGTGGATCGCGTCACTGCTGATGCCGTTCACGCCACTCGTCGGGTTCGGTATGTACTTCGCGACGGGCTCGCAGCTGTCGTTGCTGTTGCCGTTGATCTTCCTCTACGGCGTGGTGCCGCTCGCCGACGTGATCTTCGGCAACGATGAGAACAATCCGCCTGAGGAACTGGTGCCGCAGCTCGAGCAGGACAGCTACTACCGCTACCTCGCGTGGGCCACCATTCCGATGTACTTCGTGACCCTAGGAGTGGCAGCGTGGGTTGTCGGCACTCACGCGCTGTCCGTTTGGGCGATCGCGGCAACCGCGCTCGCAG